>DASQBB010000001.1:0-9015 GCA_035635435.1 Chthoniobacterales bacterium
CAGCGCCAACATCCAAATGCGTATTCTCATAAATAATCCCTTCTGTATAACGTTCGTTTCTGGTTAGACGGGTTGGTTTTATCAAATTCACCAAATGCTTTACGTCGTCGCTACGCCAATCGGAAATCTGAGCGACATCACGCTCCGAGCGCTGGAAATTCTGAAAGATGTCGATCTTATCGCGGCCGAGGACACGCGACACTCCGGGATTTTATTGAAGCATTACCAGATCCACAAACCGCTGATCAGTTATCACGAGCACAACGAAGCGATGCGCACCGCGCAGCTGGTGGAACGACTCGCGGCCGGCGAAAAGATCGCGCTCATCACCGATGCGGGAACGCCGGGCCTTTCCGATCCCGGCGCGCGATTGATTCGCGAATGCATCAAACGCGAATTGCCTTTCACAATTATTCCGGGACCATCTTCAATTTCGACCGCGCTGGTCGGCTCCGGATTCTCAACGGAGACATTTTTCTTCAGTGGATTTCTCCCCGTCAAAAGCGGCCAACGCGAACGCGAGCTGCGCGCAGCAGCCGCGCGCGAGGAAACATCGATCTATTTCGAATCGCCTTACCGGCTGACAAAAACGCTCAAGGCTTGCGGCGACACCATGCAAGATCGACAACTTTGTGTCGCGCGCGAGCTGACCAAGAAGTTCGAGGAATTTCGCCGCGGCACGGCCGCCGAATTGCTCTCGCATTACGAAGCACATCCGCCCAAAGGCGAGATAGTGCTGCTGATTTCGGGCAAGGTAGATTGACCTAACTCGTCCTACCTTTCTGCTTGTCAGAACCCCACTTCTGTGTGAATTTGCGCGGCTTTTTCTCCCCGGAAAAGACGTTATGACCTACGCAATCATCAAGACTGGCGGACGGCAGTATCGCGTCGCCGAAGGCGACACGGTCGATGTCGATCTTCTGGATGTCGATGCGGGCAAGACGGCGACGTTCGGCGAAGTGTTAATGTTCGCCGACGGCGAGCACATTACCCATGGCGATCCGCTGATTTCCGGCGCGAAAGTCACGGCCGAAGTCGTTGAGCAGCGTAAGGACAAAAAGGTCATCGCGTTCAAATACAAACGGCGCAAAGGTTATCACCGGACGGTTGGTCATCGCCGCAAACTCACCCGGGTGAAAATCAAAAGCATCACCGGCGGCTCAAAATCAAAAAAATCCTAAGTCATGGCACATAAAAAAGGACAAGGCAGCGTTAAGAATGGCCGTGACAGCGTCAGCAAACGGCTCGGTGTAAAAAGATTCGGCAGCGAGTTGGTCGTGGCCGGCAATATCATCGTTCGTCAGCGCGGCACGAAGTTTTTGCCAGGCAAAAACGTTGGCCTCGGCCGCGATTACACTATTTTCGCGCTGGTCGACGGCAACGTCCGCTTCGATCGCGGCGGACGCCGGGTCAACATCGATCCGGTCGCGGCGAAGTAATCGTTTCCCTTCCCGATTCGCCCGGAGTGCGGTATAACGAGTCGCCTTCATGAAATACCGCACCTTCATCCTGTTCGGCGCGCCCGGCAGCGGGAAAGGGACTCAGGGCAAAACGCTCGGAACGATTCCGCGCTTCTATCATTGCCCGTGCGGTGACGTGTTTCGTTCGATCGATACACGCACAAAGGTCGGAAAAGCGTTTCTCGAATATTCGGGCAAAGGTCAGCTCGTACCCGACGACATCACGGTCGAGCTTTGGAAAGAAGCGATCGAGGCCGCAGTCGACGCGCACAAGTTCAAGCCCGACATCGACATTCTCGTCCTCGACGGCATTCCCCGAAATGTGAATCAGGCCAAAATCATGCGAGAACTGATCGAGGTTGAGAAATTATTCCACCTCGCCTGTCCCAACCGCGAAACGTTATTCGGACGGTTGAAAAAGCGCGCGTTAAAAGACAATCGACTCGATGACGCGAACGAAGAGGTTATTCAAAAACGGCTCGATATTTACGAGACGGAATCGAAGCCGGTGCTAACGCATTATCCCAAAGATTGCATCGCCGTGATTGACGCCATGCAGCCGCCCGCCAAAGTATTATTCGATATTTTAGCGAGCGTAAACGGCGTCAAACATGAGTCAGCAGCAATTTGAAAATTTCACCGCCTCGACCCTTTATTGCGAAAAATGCCGGGCGACGACGCCCGTCCGCGAGAAGCTGCTGTTAGTTCTGCCTGATCGCGAGATTTTCGATTATCTCTGCACCGAGTGTGGGTCGTCGATCGGACAACGCGAAGTCAGCGCCGGCGAAAAAATGATGGCCGAGGCGGTCGCCGGCCGAAATCGCAGGAGCGTCCCTCTTCGATCGCTTCGATAAACCGCAAATGCGGATCGTATTCATCGGCACGGGCGAAATCGGCGTGCCGACGCTGCGTGCGCTGCAAAAATCCGAGCACGAATTAGTCGGGATTGTCACCCAGCCCGACAAACCGGTTGGCCGCGCTCAAAAAATCACCGCGCCGCCAATCAAGGCCGCTCTCGCCGGAAGCAAGATGTCGATCCTGCAACCGGCGCGAATTAAAGATCGCGAAGCGATCGAGCAAATTCGCGCGCTCGCGCCGGACATAATCGTCGTCGTGGCTTATGGACAAATCTTGCCGCGCGCGATTCTCGAGATTCCAAAGATCGCCTGTTTGAATTTGCATGCGTCGCTCTTGCCCCGCTGGCGCGGCGCCGCCCCGATTCAAGCCGCGATCGCGGCCGGCGATCGGGAGACCGGCATGACTGTGATGTACATGGATGAAGGTCTCGATACCGGCGACATTTTGCTTCAACGCAAGATCGACATCTCGCCGTCCGAGACGGGCGCGACATTGCACGATCGACTCGCGGAAATCGCGCCGGAGACGTTGCTTGAATCTTTGCGTCTACTCGCCGGCGGAAATGCTCCGCGGATTCCGCAAGACAAAGCACTGGCGACTTCGGCCCCGAAATTAGATCGCGATGACGGTCGCATCGACTGGAGGAAGTCCGCAGAACTCATTGAACGACAGATCCGCGCTTACACTCCATGGCCGGGCGCGTTTGCTCTCGTAAGCGAGAAAAGTGGACGCGAGCTCAAGTTAAAAATTCTTGCCGCGGAAATTGTCGATCAAGACGGAAGACCTGGAGAAGTCTTGTGCGCGGACAATCGCGGATTGATCGTCGCGGCTGGCGAGAAGTCACTGTCGCTCTATAAAGTCCTGCTGGAGGGAAAATGGCCGATGAACGGCCAAGATTTCATTCGCGGCCACGCTCGATTGCTCGAAGGAAAGCTTAAATAAGCATTTTGCTTTCAAAACGCCGCGTGCTCCTGTTTCATTCCCGCTGCGATGAAGACCGAGGCGCCCGCTTACAAACGTGTCGTGCTCAAGTTGAGCGGTGAGGCGCTTCAAGAAAAAGGTTCGCGCGAAAACATTTCGCCGTCAGTCGTGCGCGAGATCGCCGATCGAATCAAGGATGTGCACGGTCTCGGCGTGCAAATTTCTATCGTGATCGGCGGCGGGAATATTTGGCGCGGTTCCTCGGCGGCGGTGCGCGGGATGGATCGAACGACGGCGGATTATATGGGGATGCTGGCAACCGTGATCAACGCTCTCGCGTTGCGGAGCACGCTCACCAAAATCGGAGTCGAAGCGCGGGTGCAAACTGCCATTGAAATGAAAAACGTGGCTGAGCCGTTCATTCTCGGTCGCGCCATTCGGCATCTCGAACTCGGGCGCGTCGTCATTTTCGCCGCCGGCACCGGCAACCCTTATTTTTCGACCGACACCACGGCGGCATTGCGCGCGAGCGAGATCGGCGCCGATGTGATTCTGAAAGCGACCAAGGTTGATGGCGTTTACGATCGCGATCCGAACACCGACCCGAAGGCAAAACGTTTCGATCGGATCACATTTACCGAAGCGCTGACGAAACGATTGCAGGTGATGGATTCAACCGCCTTCAGCCTTTGCATGGACAACAAAATTCCAATCGTCGTGTTCGACATGTATAAACCGGGCATTTTGCGCGACGCCGTGCTTGGCCGAAAAGTGGGCACGCTCGTTTGCGACGAAGCGGAGTCGAAGTAAAAATAAACGCGCATGAGCAGAGACGACATTCTTCTCGAAGCCGAGATGTCGATGGAAAAAAGCGTCGATTATCTGGTGCACGAATTTTCCGGTGTGCGCACTGGCAAAGCCTCGCCCGCGCTGGTCGAGAACATCGACGTGCAGGCCTATGGCTCGACCATGAAACTGAAACAGCTCGCGCTCATCACTACACCGGAATCGCGTCTGCTCGTTCTGCAGCCGTTCGACGCCGGCACCGTCCAGGATATCGAGCGCGCGCTCAAAGAATCGAAGATCGGCATTACGCCAGCGGTCGACGGAAAGATTATCCGACTCCCGATTCCGGAACTGTCCGAAGAGCGTCGAAAGGAACTGGCGAAGTCGTTAGGAAAAATGGCGGAGGAAGCCCGCGTGCGCGTCCGGAGCAATCGGCGCACGGCTCTCGACGAAGCAAAAAAACTCAAGACCGGCAGCGGGATTAGCGAAGACGAAATGAGCGACCTGGAAGACGCGATTCAGAAGCTGACCGACCGTTTCGTCAAATCAATCGACGACCATCTCAAGCACAAAGAAACTGAGATCATGAAGGTTTGAAAATCTTCCTCTTCCTCTCAGTCTTAGTCTTCTAATTAAGATTAAGAGGAAGCGGTAGAGGAAGAATTACAGCCGCACCAGATCGAGCAGGAACTGGCACCAGAGATAAATCATTCCGCGCCAGGAATATTTCACGTCGCCTTCGGGCGTTGGCTTGAGCACACCCTTGAGGATGTTGTGCGCAATCTGCTCGCGTAAATCGCGCTCCATTTCTTTCTCGATCTGTTCTTCATCGAGCGAATCGATCGCGTCGATTTGGACGTTGTTTTTTCGCAAGAACGCGCGGTGGCTTTGATAAAGTTGCCAAAACGATTGGTCGGGCCGCTGTCGATTGATCCGGAATTGCGGCGTCAATTTCAAGCCGTAGGAGAGCGGATAATTCCAGGTCGTCCAAATGATCCCGCTCCGGGCGCGCGACGAGATTCGCAAATAATAAAACGAGAGATCGTGCTGTTCGTTCAGACAGATCGTGGCCTGCGCCCGATCTTCAGCTTTGTAAAAAAGTCGAAAGAATTGCCGGTAATCTTCCCAATCCCAGCCGGCGTCGTTGACGTGGACGAATCCTTCGTTCTCGATTTCGCGCGTGATCTCGTTGAGCGTCGGGAACGTGTCGCTCGACGGCGGCGACTTCGGACGAAGCTGTTTTTCTTTCGGCAAGCGCAAGGTGCGGATGCGAGTAAGAATCTCCACCCACGGCAAAAAGAACCACAGCGCCGCGGCGATTGCTCCGAGGACATGGCTGTCGCTGACAAAATAGACCAGCAGGTAGGAAACGATGAGGATGGCGATGGCCCCGGCCTTTTGGGAAAACGAACTTTGAAAACTGCGCAGAGCGACAGCCAGAACTCCTACGCCGAGTAGGATAAAAAGCTTAAAGAGCATTACGGGTGGATTTGATGCTCGCTCAGGAATTTTTCCAACGCATCGGTATCGAAATTGGCGATCACATGTTCGCCGGCCACAAATGTCGGCACATACGTTTGCTCGGAAAGCTCTTTCATTTCTTCGTAAGCTTGTCGATCCTCGCCGACGTCGATCTCAATGAACTTATAGCCGCGCGCTTCCAAATATTCCTTCGCGTCGATGCACCAGGAACACCATTCGCGGCTGTAGAGCTTTAATTCCATCAAGAGCGGAAATAAACGACAGCGTCGCTATGCGTCAATAAGTTCGAGCTTAATACGCCTTCGCCCAGACCACGCGCTGCCGGCTCGGTTCTCCCGTGAAAATGCAGCGGCCGGCTTCACCGTCGCCAAAAGGAATAACGCGAATCGTCACCTTGAGATCGTTTTTGATTTTCTCTTCCACTGCGCGCGAACCATTCCAGTGAGCGAGTGCGAAGCCCCCATGGATCTCGGGCTTGCTGGCGTTTTTGGCGGTGAAGAAATCGTAGAACTCCTTTTTCGATTCGATCACGCGCGTGTTTGCCTCCTGAAACTTTTTCGCGCGATCGTAAAGATTTTGCTGGATCGACATCAGAATTTCCGGGGCGCCCGCAGCGAACTCCTGGATCGACATCGATTCCTTGGCTTTAATTGGCTGATCGCGCCGCGAAACCTCCACTGAATCTCTTTCCAGATCGCGCGGACCGATTTCAACCCGAATCGGCACGCCTTTCTTGATCCACTCCCAATTCTTGACGCCGCCGCCGAGATCGCGGCGATCCACTTCAACTTCCACAGGACAATCAGCAAAATGCTTTCCTCGCAACTGCAGCGCGAGAGCGTCGCACGCTTCCAAGACCCGTGCGCGAGTATCTTCCTTCGGCGTGATCGGGAGGATCATGATTTGCGTCGGGGCGACGCGCGGCGGCAAAATAACCCCGTCGTCATCGCCGTGCGCCATCACCATCGTGCCGACCATCCGCGTGGTCATCCCCCAGCTGGTCGTCCAACCGAATTCCTGTTTGCCTTCGCGATTCTGAAATTGGATCCCGCTGGCGCGCGAAAAGTTTTGTCCTAAAAAATGGGATGTCCCGGCCTGGATCGCTTTTCGATCCTGCACCATCGCTTCGATTGCCAGAGTCTGGACCGCACCGGGAAACCGTTCGCTCTCAGATTTTTCGCCGCTGAAAACTGGAATCGCAAGATGATCGCGCACGAACTTTTCGTAGACGTCGAGCATCTGTTTAGTTTCCGCCCGCGCTTCCGTTTCGGTTTCGTGAACGGTGTGACCCTCCTGCCAGAGAAATTCAGTCGTCCGTAGAAACAAGCGCGGGCGCATTTCCCACCGAACGACGTTGGCCCACTGATTGATCAAAATGGGGAGATCACGATACGATTGCACCCATTTCGCGTAGCTCGCGCCGATGATCGTCTCCGAAGTCGGCCGAACAACTAGCGGCTCGTTCAGCGGGCTCGCCGGTTTCATTTTTCCATCGGCGTCGACTTCGAGACGGGTGTGCGTCACGACTGCACATTCTTTAGCGAAGCCTTCGACGTGCTCGGCTTCTCTCGCGAAGTAACTTAGCGGAATGAAAAGTGGAAAGTAGGCGTTGCGATGCCCGGTCGCGCGAAGCATTCGATCGAGCTGCCGCTGCATGTTCTCCCAAATGCCGAAACCCCATGGGCGAATGACCATGCAACCGCGCACGTCACTTGACTCCGCCAGCTCAGCCGCACGCACGACCTGCTGATACCATTCCGGAAAATCTTCCTCGCGCCGTGGACTAATCGCGGTTTTCTGTGCGGCAGGAGTCGACATCGCGACAACGAATTAAGCCGTCGTGCGCGAAATGACCAGTGGCCTTTTTCTTGGCCACCGCCACGGTTGGATTGCGTTACGGGTTCCGCGCTACCAACGGCTCGGCCCGCTCGGCATAACCGCCCGCGAAATCGATGCTGCAGACGGTGCGATATCGCGCGTGCGGACCAAAGGCAGCGCCGGCGTAATTAAACTTCGGATTGAAAATATTTTTGCGATGGCCCCGCGACCGAACGCCGTCATCGATAATGAGCGTTAAAACGATCCCGCGCGCAGTCCTTTGGCCATAGGAAATATTTTCACCCCAAGTGATGCTCCAAGCACCGTAGCGGTTAATGCGGTCGCCGGGACTGCTTCGACCATTGCCGTCATGTCCAAGCTGACCTTCGACTTGTTCCGCGCAATGATCGGCGGCAGCACGACACATTCCGTTTGATAAAGTTAACAGCGGTAGTGGCCGCGCTTTTTTCAGGAACCGGACCGCTTCATCGACCGCGCGGCCGTGCTCGATCATGTGAAATGGGCGCGATTCGGCCACGAGAGTGGCGTAGAGACTGGGATTTTCGCGGGCGAGATTGATCTCGCGGATGACAGCGGCGGCGGAAACTTGTTCCGGCTCGGAGCCCGAAGCGTTTTCTTTGGCTTGAGTGAAATAGAGGGGAAAAAGGAGAGTGGCGGCGGCTAGAAAACTGAGGCGCATTATAATTTCTAGAAAGCACCTTTGATACCACCAGGGCGCCGGATTCCGCCGGTTGACAGTGACCCCCGTGACCGGTAGCTTCCGTGCCCTTTTTCAAACGCCGATGAAGACGTTTTCCGCTAAAGCAAATGAAGTCGACCGCAAATGGTGGCTGATCGACGCCAAAGATCAGGTGCTCGGCAGCGTCGCGGTCAAGGCGGCGAAACTTTTACGCGGCAAAGAGAAGACGATTTTCACGCCGCATGTCGATACCGGCGACTTCGTCGTAGTCATCAACGCCGAGAAGGTCCGTTTGTCGGGAAAAAAAGAAGAGCAAAAAAGTTTCATGAGCTTTTCTGGTTTCGTCGGCGGGCACAAATCTGAAAACGCGCGCGCGCGTCGGGCGCGTCATCCTGAATTACTGATCGAGCGCGCAGTCCGCGGAATGATTCCGCACAATCGGCTCGGTCGGAGTGTTTATCGGAAGCTGAAAGTGTATCGTGGCGATTCGCATCCGCACACCGCGCAACAGCCCGAAGCTGTCAAACTTTAGAGGTCCAAATCTATGCCACAAGCTGACGAATTCATCGCCACAGGTCGCCGCAAAACATCAGTCGCACGCGTTCGCATGATGCAGGGCAGCGGAAAAATCGATATCAACGGCCGCACTTTCGAAGATTATTTCCCGACTGTGCCGTTACAAAATGTGGTATTGCAACCTCTGCAGAATGCCAAGGCGGTTAACACTTACGATGTGTTCGTTCGCGCGAGCGGCGGCGGCATTATGGGCCAGGCCGGCGCGGCACAGCTCGCGATCGCGCGAGCGCTTCTTCAAGTCGACGCAAATTTGCGAGGCCCACTCAAATCCGAGGGCTTACTCCGTCGCGATCCGCGCATGAAAGAGCGAAAAAAATCCGGACAACCCGGCGCGCGGAAGCGTTTCCAGTTCTCCAAACGTTAAGAGATAGGGCGGGCAGTCCTTTGCCCGCCGAAAGTGGCGCGCACGGAGTG
>DASQBB010000002.1:0-6604 GCA_035635435.1 Chthoniobacterales bacterium
ATTTGGTCACCGATCATCAAGTAAGCGCGCTGTTTGGGAATGGAAACGACGATGCGGGTTTTGTCCGGGGTGGCTTGAGCGAGCAATGGCTGGTTCACTTTCAACGGAGCCTGTTTTTGAAGCAGCTCGGCCGGTTTCTTCATCTTTGGCTGGAACAACTGCCCTCTGGCCAACCCGGCGAGGGCCACTGCCGTCAATACGACAATTGTTGTCAGGCAAATTCGTTTCATGAATTTTCGGCGTAACTATGGACGCGCTTGAGCCAGCCTGACAACCAGCGCGACTCGTGTCGTTGCGGTGGCGAATTCTGGATGCGGCGACGCAACATTGCCGCAGCAGAATTCGAAAATTCGCGGGCCGCACTCGCGCCATTCTCGGTGCCGTGCATTTGTTGGAGCACTTGGAGTAATCCCCAGCCTTCGCCTTGATAACGCTCAGTGTGCAAAACGCCTTCGCCCTTGAAATTCACGTAATCAACCAGCGCGTAACAGCCGTGCGGCGTGCTGGCAACGCGCTCAAACTGCCGCTCGATATTGGTGCGTTCGCCGGGACCGGCTTCATCGAGCATTTTGGCGAGAGATTGTTGCAAACGCGCGACCATGAATTGGGCCTGAACATCGATCGTCCGCGACAAAAACTGCCGGAGCTCGCGCATCTGGGTTGAATTTTGCGCGCTTGAAAATTCGGCACGCGAACTCCAGGGACAAGATGACGACTGGTTGAGCCACGCCGGAATCGCAGCGTGATGTTCACCCGCGAAGGTGAGGAATTTTGGGAAGCTCTCTTCGAACGGACCGCGCACTCCTTCTGGATACCAAATGAAATGACCGATTCCAAGTGACGCGAAATTTTCTCCGGCGTTCCAGGCGGTAAGACCGGCCACGGTCCCGTTACTTTCGTTTTGCCAAATCCTTTTCCCGATTCGAAGCGCGTCGGCATCGGAAATACGAAGCGGTTCGGTTGCCCCATCCGCTTTAGCGAGACCAACCAGAAGCAGGCAGGACCCAAGAATGCGACTGATGTGATGTTGAGTTGACGAGCGCAGTTTCTCCACTAGCGTTGCAACTTTCTGCGCTCTTCCAGATTAAAGCGCAATCACATTCGCAATCTCATTTTATGAAACTTATTGCAGTCGCCACGCTTTTTTGTTTTATCGCCACACCCATTTTCGCGGAAGAAAAACCGCCGCAACTAAAGGATCTAAAAGACAAAGCTAGTTACAGCTTCGGGCTCAACATTGGTCTTAATCTCCAGCGCCAGAGTATTGAGCTGAACCAGGACGCATTCATGGCTGGGCTGAAGGACGGGGTCGCGGGCAGGAAACCGCTCTTGAGCGAACAGGAAGTCAGAGAAGCAATGATGGCCTTCGAAAAAGATATGCAACAAAAAAAAGCGGATGTCGCCAAAAAGAACACGGCTGAAGGCGAGAAATTTCTGGCCGAGAACAAAAGCAAGGAAGGCGTGAAGACGACGGCGAGCGGTTTGCAGTACAAAGTCCTGAAAGAGGGCAGCGGCGCGCAGCCAAAGGCGGCCGACAGTGTCACCGTAAATTACCGTGGCACGTTGCTGGATGGCACCGAATTCGACAGTTCCTACAAGCGGGGCCAGCCTGCGACCTTTCCGGTCGGCGGTGTGATCAAAGGTTGGACCGAAGCGCTCCAGTTGATGAAGACCGGTTCCAAGTTCCAACTTTTCGTTCCAGCCAACCTGGCCTATGGCGACCGTTCGCCCGGTGCACAAATACCGGCCGGTTCGACTTTGATCTTTGAGGTCGAGCTCATGGAAGTTAAGCCGCCGGAGGCTCCTGGCGCGAGCGCCATTCCGTCGCCCTCGCCGTCCGCGAAATAATTAGCGAGCGCCTGAGAAATCAGCGAGCTGCCGCTGCCGTTTCCCACGCGACGCGGGGCGCGTCGCCCCACAGATCTTCCAAGCTGTAAAACGCGCGTTTGTCGCGATGGAAGATGTGGATCACGACTTCGAGATAATCGAGCACGACCCATTGGCTCGCCGGAAAGCCGTCAACTGCAGCGGCTCGAATCTTGTGATCCTCCTTTAATTTCGTCTCAATCTCGTTAGCGATCGCCTTGAGCTGCGGTTCGGACGTGGCCGAACAAATGACAAAGAAATCTGTGAAGCTCGAAATTCCGGCGAGATCGAGAACGACAATGTCTTCAGCCTTTTTGTTCGAGGCAAGCTCGGCGCAGGTCGTGGCTAACTGTTTCGCGGTCAGGTCCCAGACTCCCGGTAAAGATTTTCGCGGCGGATGATTTCTTCCACGGCCTTCGGTACGAGATAACGGATGGAACGGCCGGACGCAACTCGCTTTCGAATCTCGGTCGCGGAAATGTCGATGTTGCGTTGCACAACCGGATATTGATGCGCGGTTTTTCCGGCGCGACCGCGATCAAGCACGACGAATTGAACCAGCTTTTTCAATTCATCGATCCGATGCCATTTGTTTAACCCGCTCACATTGTCCGCGCCAATCAGCCAGAATAATTCCGCCTTTGGATCGCGCTCGCGAATTTCCAGCACCGTGTCGATGCTGTAAGAAGGCGGTGGCCGTTTCAGTTCGCAGTCGTCCGCGGCGAAATCCTGCTGGCCTGCAATCGCCGCGCGCAACATCGACAATCGTTGTTCGCCGCTGGCAAAGGCCGGACTCTTGAACGGCGAAACCGCCGCCGGCACAAAGATCAAGCGATCGAGCCCGAGTTGTTCGCACGTTTGCCGGCCGAGAATTAGATGGGCGTGATGAATCGGATCGAACGTGCCGCCGTAGATGCCGATTTTTTTCATCCGAACTGCTTTTTTTGTCGCGCTGCCAAGATCGACATCTAAGTTGCGAACCTATGAACGAGAGTTCGCTCGGTCAACTTAAAGGTGGATCGGCCGCTCCGCGGACGATGCCAAATAAATGCGGCTCCGCCGCCAAAAATAACATCGAGCAAGGGACTGCTCGATCCACCTTCGCTCAGCGTTGATAACGAACATGAAGAATGATTCACTTGGCCAGCTGATCCTCTGCGGCGTTCCCGGCAAAGAGCTCGACGCCGCGAGCGCGGAAATGTTCCGGCGCGTGCAGCCGGGCGGATTCATTCTGTTCGGGCGCAACATCGAAAGCGCGCCGCAATTGCGAAAGTTGATCGATGACTTGCGCGATTTGAGC
The DNA here is from genome assembly GCA_035635435.1 of Chthoniobacterales bacterium. Taxonomy (GTDB): domain Bacteria; phylum Verrucomicrobiota; class Verrucomicrobiia; order Chthoniobacterales; family UBA10450; genus AV40. Next base: position 3,167 of record DASQBB010000002.1, read on the forward strand.
AAAATCGAACCGATCATAACCATCGATCAGGAAGGCGGCCGCGTGTCGCGCTTGCGCTTGATCGGAAGCGAACCGCCGAACGCGCAGCAGTTGCGCGACAAGGACGATGTCGATCTTATCCGGCGCCACGGCGATATCAGCGGACGTTTGCTCCGCGTTTTTGGGTTCAACCTCGATCTGTGTCCGGTGCTCGACATTTCGTTTGATGACAACGCCGACAATTCATTGCGCGGCCGCTGTTATGGGAAAACGGTGGAGCAAGTCGTGCGAAACGCCGGCGCGTTCAACGACGCGATGCGAAAGCAGGGGATCGCAAGCTGCGGTAAACATTTCCCGGGTTACACCTGCGCGAAATCGGATGCGCATTTCGAATTGCCGAAGATCGATCGCACTCGCGAAGAGCTGAATCAGAATGAGCTAGCAGTCTTCAAACAGTTCATCGCTCGAGTGGACAGCATGATGATTTGCCACGGCTGGTATCCGTCGCTCGAAGCGGAAAAAACGCCGGCCAGTCTATCGCGACGAATTATTACCGATCTGCTCCGCGACGAATTTGGATTCGATGGCTTGGTCATGACCGACGATCTCGACATGGGCGCGATCCTGAATGGCTACGGTTTGCAGGACACGATTCGCCTGGCGATCGATGCTGGAAATGACTTGGTAATGATCTGCCATCGCATTCCCGAGATCGAAAACGTGCGCAAGATTCTGGAAACATTGCCGCGCGATCAGACGGATCGCGCGCTCGCGAGCGTCGCGAAATTCAAAAAGCGGATGCAGCCGCCACACGAATTCTCCGAAGCCGCGTTTCACAAGATCGACAAAGAAATTTGGGAACTTCGGGTCGCGACTCTCGGCGAAGAACGCGCCAAACAACGCAGCGTCGAAGACGGCAAACGCTCGCCAGTAGAAACTTACTGAGCTATGTCCAGAATTGATACGCGAGTTTTGTACGCTGCGGCCTTCGCCTTCTTTTTGCTGCAAATCGCAAGCTGCAAAGACAGAGCCGATACAACTTCAACAAGGCCGTCGACAGTTCCATCAACGGCTTTTTTGCTCAAGGGACGCGAGCTTAGCAGCGTATGGATCAACGTTTCGACCGTCGAAAGTAATGCCTTTGCAGCTACCGTTTATTTTGAAAACGGTGACGTTTTTTTCTCGGACCGCTTCATTGCGCCGCCGAATATGACAGAGCCAATCAGCCTTCCATGGCTGAAAGAACATATCATCGCTGTTGATGGACATAGTATTTTCGTTTCAAACAAAAAAGGACAGGAATTGATCTTCAGAGGTAGCAACCATCCATATCCGTCGCCCAGCAAATGAGGCTGAGCCTTGACCCGTTTAGCGACTCCACTCTATCCTCCGCTCTTCGAAGATCGACATCCGCATGAATAATCGCGCTGAACTTACCATCCGCGGTCTGATCATTGGAATCATCATCACGTTGGTGTTCACCGCGGCCAATGTTTACTTCGGGCTCAAGGCCGGTCTGACATTTTCGACATCGATTCCGGCGGCAGTGATTTCGATGGCGATCTTGCGTTATTTTCGTGACGCGACAGTTCAGGAAAACAACATCGTGCAAACCGTTGCTTCGGCGGCCGGCACGCTCTCGTCGATCATTTTCGTGCTGCCCGGTTTAATCATGATCGGTTATTGGACCGATTTTCCTTTCTGGACGTCGTTTTGGATTTGCGCGCTCGGTGGAATTCTCGGCGTGATGTATTCCATTCCGCTGCGTCGCGCGTTGGTGACACAATCAGATTTGCCGTATCCGGAAGGCGTTGCCTGCGCTGAAGTTTTAAAAGTCGGCAGTGGGGATGAAGGAAAGCACGCTTCCGATATCGAGCACGGCCGCGCGGGTTTGCTCGCGGTTTTGTGGGGATCGATCGTGTCAGCGGTATTTGCGGTTATCGTTGCGACGCAACTCTTCGCGTCGGATGTGGCGCAGACTTTTCGAATCGGCAAGCGCGGCGCCGTGACCGGTTACGACTTCTTTCTGTCATTTGCGCTTCTGGGCATTGGACACTTGGTCGGTCTCTCAGTTGGTATCGCAATGCTCATCGGTGCGCTGATTGGCTGGGGCTGGGGCGTGCCGCATTTTTCGGGAATGGCCGGCGACATGACGACGGCGGTCGCGACGCTCGCGACCAGAACATGGAGCACGAAAGTTCGTTTTGTCGGCGCGGGCGCGATCGGCGTTTCCGCCATTTGGACATTGCTCAAATTGGTAAAGCCAGTCGCGCGCGGCCTCACCAGCGCGATGGCTGCATCGCGCGCGCGTAAAGCAGGCAAGGCCGACACGCTGCCAATTACTGAACGCGACATCCCGATCGGCATTGTCGGCGTCGTAACGTTGGTCTGCATGCTGCCGATCGGCTGGTTGCTCGGCTATTTCGGGACCTCGAGCGGTCTCGGCGCGCATTTGCCGACGCTCATCATTGGCGGCGTGACTTACATCGTGTTGATGAGCTTTTTCGTTTCCGCGGTGTGCGGTTACATGGCCGGGCTGATTGGTTCCTCGAACAGTCCGCTCTCCGGCATTGGAATTTTGGTCGTGATCGGCGCCGCGTTGCTTCTGGTGATGGGCGTAAAGCCGTACGTCGGTCCGGACGCGGGCAAAGCGCTGATTGCGTTCGCGCTGTTCACAACGGCGGTGGTCTTCAATGTGGCGGCGATCGCGAACAACAATTTACAAGACCTCAAGACCGGTCAATTGGTCGATGCCACACCTTGGAAGCAGCAGGTTGCTTTGATCATCGGTGTTATCGCGGGCGCGTTTGTGATTCCGCCAGTGCTCGATCTGGTCAACCAGGCCTACGGTTTTGTTGGCGCACCGGGCGCTGAACTTCGTCCACATCCATTGCCGGCGCCGCAAGCCGGCTTGATCTCGTCACTCGGCAAAGGCGTGATCTCTGGCGACATCGATTGGAGCCTGATCCGAATCGGCGGCATGATCGGCGTTGGAATTATTCTGCTCGACGAGATCCTGCGTCGCACGACGAAACACATGCATGTTCCGCCGTTGGCGGTCGGTTTGGGAATTTATCTGCCCACCCAAAGCACGCTGATGATTGTGGTCGGCGCGGTCGTCGGGTGGTTTTTCGACAGACGCGCCGATCGCACGCCAAAACCGGAGGCAACAAAACAACTTGGGGTGTTGCTCGCGTCAGGCTTGATCGTGGGCGAGGGCATTATCGGCGTCGTCATATCGGCAATCGTGGTATTCTCCGGGAAGGATGCGCCGCTCTCCGTGGTTGGACCGGCCTACGAAACGGCCGGGATCGTCATCGGCGGCTCGGCTTTTGTGATCATCGCGTTTGCGCTCTATCGCTGGATCCTGGGAATGGCTTCCGCTCGCCACGGGACGAGTCCGTCCTAATGGCGGACAAGATCGACATGAAGCGGAAATGGAACTGGCCGATCTGGGTC
>DASQBB010000003.1:0-15779 GCA_035635435.1 Chthoniobacterales bacterium
GCGAAGAAGTTTTCGGACCGGTCTTGAATGTGATGCGCGCAGACGATGTCGATCAAGCAATCGCGATGGCGAACAAATCCGCTTACGGAAACGGCGCCGCGATTTTCACTAACTCCGGCAAGGCCGCCCGCGAATTCAAGAGTCGCGTCAAAGCGGGAATGGTCGGAATCAACATCGGCGTGCCGGCGACGATGGCGATGTTTCCGTTCACCGGTTGGGACGAATCGTTCTACGGCGATCTCCACATTCAGGGCAAAGAAGGCGTCCAGTTTTACACTCAGCAGAAAGTCGTTTCCACCCGTTGGTTCGGCGACGGCGTCGGCGACGTGTGGAAAAAATAATTAGCCCGCTAATCACGCGAATTGACGCGAAATTTGGAAGATGAATTAGGAAAGCAGGAACGCAGGAAGCTCCGACCATTTCAGAACTTCTTTTCCTATTCTCCTTTTTTCCTGATTAGAAATCTCTGTCATTAGCGTCATTCGCGTGTTTCGCGGGCAGTCTTCATGAGTCTCTTAATTAAGAATGGTGAAATAATCACCACCGACGAGCGCTATACCGCGGACATCTTCTGCGAAGACGAAACGATCACACGGATCGAGCGCAACATCGACAAGGTGAAGGCCGACGAAGTGGTCGATGCGAAAGGCAAATATGTTTTCCCGGGATTCATCGATCCGCACGTGCACATTTATCTGCCCTTCATGGGCACGTTCGCGAAAGACACGCATGAAACCGCGAGTCGCGCGGCGTTGGTGGGCGGGACGACCACGTTTATCGAAATGATTTGTCCGGCGCGAACCGAGAAGCCGCTGGACGCGTTCGAGCTTTGGCTCGGCAAAGCCCAGGGCAAGAGCGCATGCGATTTCACCTTTCACATGGGCGTCACGCGATTTGATCCCGAAGCGGAGCGCGACTTCAAAGAAATCGTGAAGCGCGGGTTGAGCAGCTTCAAAATTTTTCTGGCTTACAAAGGCGCGTTCGGAATTACCGACGAAGAACTTTACGCGGCGCTGACGCTTGCAAAAAAACTTGGCGTCATCGTTACCGCGCACTGCGAGAACGCCGATCTTGTTCTCGAGCTCCAGAAAAAATTGTTGGCCGAAAGAAAAACAGGGCCGGAATTTCATTACTGGAGCCGGCCACCAGTCGTTGAAGCGGAAGGCGTCCATCATCTGATGACGTTCGCCGAAATGACCGGCGCCCACGTTTACACCGTGCATACGAGTTGCGAAGAATCGCTCGCTGAAGCGATCCGCGGCAAAGGGCGCGGAGTGAATGTCTGGGTCGAAACGCTGATTCAATATTTGCTTCTCGATCGCACCAGCGCCGAGCCGAACTTTGAAGGCGCCAAAAACGTGATGTCTCCCCCACTCCGCGACAAAAAGAATCAGGAAATCATGTGGAAAGCTCTGGCCGACGGATCGGTTTCAACTTTGGCAGCCGATCATGCGCCGTTCGATTTCACCCAGAAGCAAATGGGCAAAGACGACTTCACCAAAATCCCGAACGGGATTCCATCGCTCGAAGACCGAATCAATTTGTATTTCACGCACGGGGTCAAAGGAAACAAGATCGACATCCAGCGGTTCGTCGATACCGCGAGCGCACAAGCCGCGAAACTTTTCGGCTTATTTCCCCGCAAAGGTGCGATCCAGGTCGGGAGCGACGCCGATCTTGTCGTTTACGATCCGAATTATCGCGGGAAAATTTCGGCGAAGACGCACCAAATGAATCTTGACTACAATTCGTTCGAAGGTTTTGAAATTCAGGGTCGGCCGCATGTTGTCACCGTTCGCGGCAAAGTCGCCGCGCGAGATGGAAAATTCGTCGGCGAATTCGGCCGTGGCCAATTTCTGAAACGCGAGCCGTCGCATTTCTAAATGAGCACAACTATCCCCGGGCGATCATGCACGCACGATCTGCTCGCCAGGTCTTGCAAACTTGACCGTTTAAAACGGTCAAGTTTTTGTAATCATCGGGCAGCTGAACTCGCACTATGAGCAGCGCATCGGCTTCACTTGCGCCGGATGTCGATCTTACGATCGAGCTCGAACACAACCATCTTTACAACGCCGATCTCGCGCCGGTCCCGGGCGATCGCCGAAAATGGCGGGTGGGCAGTTTCGCCGCGCTTTGGATTTCGATGTCGGCCTGCATTCCGACTTACATGCTGGCGTCATCGCTCATTGGCGGCGGCATGAATTGGTCGCAGGCGATCTTCACGATTTTTCTCGGCAACCTGATCGTCGTGATCCCGATGATTCTGAACGCGCACGCCGGCACGCGTTATGGGATCCCCTTCCCTGTTTTTTGTCGTGCTTCATTCGGCACGCGCGGCGCGAACATTCCCGCGCTCATGCGCGCGTTCGTCGCCTGCGGTTGGTTTGGAATTCAAACTTGGATCGGCGGTAACGCGATTTACAAGATTATGGGAGTTTTTTGGCCGTCAATTGCAGGCGGGACGCCTGCCGCCACAGCGCAGAATGTTCTCGGCATCACGTTCGTCCAGTTTCTCTGCTTCATGTTTTTTTGGGCCATCAACATGCTCGTGGTCTACAAAGGGATCGATTGCATCCGCTGGCTGTTGAACATCAAAGCGCCGCTGTTGATCGCGCTTGGTTTGATGTTGCTCTGGTGGGCCTATCGAAATGCCGGCGGCTTCGGACCGATCCTCGCGCAGCCATCAGCGTTTGCATCCGGTCAGCCGAAAGCCGGTCAATTCTTTTCCTTCTTCGTGCCCGCGCTTACCGGAATGATCGGATTTTGGGCGACGCTGTCGCTCAACATTCCGGATTTCTCGCGTTACGCCTGTTCGCAGCGCGATCAAATTGTCGGACAAGCGCTTGGTTTGCCGCTGACGATGGCGCTTTATTCGTTCATCGGCGTCGCCGTTACTTCAGCAACGATGATCATTTACGGCCAAACAATTTGGGACCCGGTCGATGTGCTGACCCATTTCACGAATCCAATCGTGCTCGTCGTCGCGATGCTCGCGCTCTGCATCGCCACCCTCGCGACCAACATCGCGGCGAACGTGGTTAGCCCGGCCAATGATTTTTCGCACGTCGCGCCGCACAAGATTTCATTTCGAACCGGCGGGCTGATCACCGGGGTCGTTGGCATAATCATGATGCCGTGGAAACTGGTGGCCGATCCGTCCGGCTACATTTTCACCTGGCTCGTCGGATACAGTGCGTTGCTCGGTCCGATCGGCGGAATCATGATCGCCGATTATTATGTCTTACGGCGCCGGCAACTGCATCTTGCCGGACTTTATCGGACCGATAGCGAATACCGTTACACGAACGGCTTCAGTTTGGTCGCCATCTTCGCGCTCATCGTCGCAGTGTTGCCGAATCTTCCCGGATTTCTTGTCACAGTGAAGCTTGTTGATCCCGCCAGCGTTCCGCCATTTTTCGTCCGGCTTTATGATTACGCCTGGTTCGTCGGGTTCGCGATTGCGTTTGTCGTTTATCTCGCGCTGCGCACCCTTACCAAAAGATCGACATCCACCGCAGGAGCGGCGTTATAAAAAATGGCTGAGCGGCGACAACATCGTGAAATTCCAGCCGAACATCGCGCGCAAGAGCATTTGGCAAATGAACGGACGTTTCTGGCCTGGGTACGAACGAACATCGCGTTGATCAGTCTTGGTTTCGTACTCGCTCGTCTCGGACCGTGGCTGAATGACGGCGCAACGAAACGCATCCTCAACCGAGCGTCACCGATTGGCATTGGCTTGGTTAGCTTCGGTGCGCTCCTCACTTTGCTGGCGGCGTGGCGTTATGACGCGGTCAATCGTCAGATTGAAACCGGTCTTGTGAAAACGGATCGCGGCTTGGTTTGGTTTGTTGCTATTGCCATCACGATCGTCTCAGCGGCCCTAATCGTTTACATGATAGTGGCTTCTGGCGCACAATAGGATCGAGCATGAAACTTCCCGAGCTTCCGCCATTTGATCACAAGCCGAAAAAATATGACGGGCCTTCGGCCGAAGAAGTCTTGCGACTGCGCAAGCAATTCCTGAATCCGGGAATTTTTCTCTACTACAAAAAGCCGATCATGTTTGTGGAAGGTAAAATGCAATACCTCTGGGACGAGCATGGCCGCCGATATCTCGACGCGCTCGGCGGAATCGTGACCGTGAGCGTCGGGCATTGTCATCCCGGCGTTGTCGATGTTGTGCGAAAGCAAAACGAAACGCTCCAGCATTCGACCACCATTTATCTTCATCCGAACATTGCTGAGTACGCGCAGAAGCTCGCCTCCAAGATGCCGGGCGAGCTGAAGGTTTGTTACTTCACGAACTCCGGCTCGGAAGCGAACGACCTCGCGCTGTTGATGGCGCGCGCTTACACCGGCAACTACGAAGTCATTTCCTTGCGCAACGCGTATCACGGCGGCAGCACGCTGACCATGGGAACGACCGGCAACCGCGGCTGGAAATTTAATGTGCCGCACAGTTTCGGCGTTCATCACGCGATCACGCCCGATCCCTACCGCGGGTTATGGGGACGCGACGATGTCGATGCTGGAAAGAAATACGCGGCTGATGTGAAGAACCTGATCGACTTCGCCACGCCGGGGCAAGTCGCTGCGTTCATCGCCGAATCGATTCAAGGCGTGGGCGGCTGCGTCGTTTTTCCCGACAACTATTTGGAACACGCTTACGAACATGTGCGCGCCGCGGGCGGCGTTTGCATTGCCGATGAAGTGCAGGCCGGATTCGGTCGCACCGGATCGCATTATTGGGGATTCGAAACCCAGGGCGTGATTCCCGACATCGTGACCATGGCGAAAGGAATCGGCAACGGTTGTCCGCTCGGCGCGGTTGTCACCACCCCGAAGATTGCCGCCGCGCTCGCGCAGCGAACGCACTTCAACACTTTCGGCGGCAATCCGGTTGTTTGCGCGCAAGGCAGCGCTGTGCTCGACGTGATCGATCGCGAAAAACTTCAAGCGAATTCGCTCAAGATTGGCAATCGAATCCTTGCCGGTCTCAACAAACTAAAAGAGAAACACAACATTATCGGCGACGTTCGTGGCAAGGGATTACTTCTCGGGATCGAGCTGGTGAAAGATCGACAATCAAAGGAGCCGGCCAAGGAAGAATGCGCTCAAGTCATGGAGACTTGCAAAGAAATGGGCCTCCTTCTCGGCAAAGGCGGACTTTGGGGTCAAACGATCCGGTTCTCGCCGCCGATGTGCATCAACGAACAAGACGCCGACTTTCTTCTCGAAGTCCTCGATCGCGCGCTTCAAAGCTTGTAATCTCGTTAGGCCCGCTAGAACCTTAACGTTACAGCTTGCCTCGGCGCAGCTATGACGATCAGCGATAGCAATGCCTTTGAAAAGTAAAGCCGAACGTTTTCGCGATTTTGTTAAGCGCTGGGAAGTTCTTCTTCAGTTGATTGTCCCCAGCATCTTCAGCTTGGGCGTAATCGTGGTGATCGTTGTTCAAGCTTGGATTTACAGCGGTCAATTAGAACAAATGAAGAAATCCACCGACGCTTCGACGGACAGCGCAAATGCAGCGAAGGACGCCTTGGTATTTGGCCATGAAAACGCTCGGCTTGACCAGAGAGCGTGGGTTACAACATGGGATGTTTCTGGTGTTCCAGTCGTAGGCACTCCGCTCAAAGTTGCGGTACGATTCAAGAATAGCGGTAAGACACCAGCTTATAATGCCTCGGTTCATTTTTTTCTCGAGGTTGCCCCCAAGGACACAACGCCAAATTTTGAAGCCGAAGAGAACGAAGCGATGTTCGAAGGCAATCCCGACCGCATCCTAATCTCACCAAACGGCGAGCGAACTTCGATAGTATTGTTTCGCGCTTATGACCCGGAGGCCCTGAGCGATACAGACTTTAACGGCATCAAGCATGGAGACATTGTTGCTTTTGTTCACGGTCGGATCGATTACGACGACGTTTTTCATTGTTCTCACTGGACGACTTTCTGTTACGTCTTTGATCCACAAACAGCGGTTTGGCACGGTTGCGAGCATCACAACGAGGCGGACGAAAATAAGTGTCCCTAGTTGTACCTGAAGGTATTTCAGATACTTTAATTGCAAGAATTCAGATAGAGTCCATCGGTGCGACTGGCGATTCTTTCGGTTGTTCTTTTTCTTTCCGGAATCAGCGCGCTGATTTTTTCTTTTCTGCCGCTCGCGCTCAGGACGACGCGTTCTGTGCGGTTTCTTTCTTTGCCTGCCGCTTCAGTAACGTGATCTGCTTGATTCGCGCGGAATCGGACGGACTCCAGGTTGCGATGTCGGGATCGTCCTTGAAAGCGTTGTGGACGATGCGGCGCTCGTAAGAGTTCATCGGTTCGAGCTGAAGCGATCGCCCGGTCGCGCGCACACGCTCGGCGAGTTCGCGAACCCGCTGCACGATCCGGTCTTCGCGCATGGAGCGATACATTTCGCAATCGACCACAACTTTCGGCGCGTCCTTGTCCTTCGTCTGCAAGAGGCGGTTGAGCAAAAATTGCAACGCTTCGAGCGTTTCGCCGTCGCGTCCGATCAAACGGCGGCTTTCTTCGGTGTAAATTTGCAGGACCAGATTGCCCGCTTCGTTCTGCGACTCTTCGATTTCAGCGACAAAGCCGAGATAACCAAGGATGGTGTCGAGTAATTCTTTCGGCGTCATCATTTTCGTTTTCCGGCGGGCAGGCGCTTTTCCAGCGTCGGCAGCGGCTGGCGTTTATTGTAATAAAATTGCACGATGCTGAAAAGGTTTTGCGTGGTGTAATACAATGCCAGAGCCGCGGCAAAATTGTAGCAGATAAACAGAAAGATCAGCGGCGTGAACATCATCACGCGCCGCTGGGTAGCGTCGCCGGTCTTCGGTGTCATCGCCATCAGCCAGATCTGGCTCGCGGCCATGCAAAGCGGGATGATGTTGATGGGCCAGCCGATCACCGGCAAATAGGCGATGGTGTCCGGTTGTGATAAATCGTGCACCCACAAAAATTGCGCGTTTCGCAGTTCGACGGCCTGGCCGAGCATTTTGAAAAGCCCGAAGAAAATCGGGATCTGAATCATCATCGGTAGACAGCCGCCGACGGGATTGATCCCATAATCCTTGTAGAGCTTCATCACTTCCTGGTTCATCCGCGTCGGGTCGTCTTTGTATTTGTCGCGCAGCTCCTGAATTTTTGGATTGAGGAGCGACATCCGTCGCATCGAGCGGTTGGCTTTGTCTTGGAGCGGCCAAAGCACGATCTTAATAATGGCGGTGAGCGCGAGAATCGACCATCCGTAAGAACCGATGAAACCGTGGAGCCAATTGAGGAAGTTGAGCAGGAACTGGCTCACAATCTTGAACATTCCGAAATCCATGATCTCGGCTTCGTTGTGATCGAGCCGGGCGAGGCGATGATAAAGTTTCGGTCCTGCCCAAATTTCGAAGCGCGCACTGTAAGTTTGGCCGGGCGGCAATTGAAAACCCGGCATGCGTAACGCGCCGGCAAGTCCGGCTGTTTTTTGTTCCAGCGAGATATCGAAACGCCGGCCCCAAACACCGTTGGCTTTCGCGGTCAGCGGCGCAATGAGCGTGGTAAAAAATTGATTACTCACCGCGGCCCAGTCGGCATTGGCGAAGTCCTGTTGATAAAAAGGCCGCGCGGCGCGTTGACCAACCCCGAAATACCCGCCGCTCTCGCCAAACCAACCAACATCCACTCCCTTCGCCTTGCCGTCGATACACCAAACGAGACGGGTGTAATACGAATAATCTTTCGGGTGAGTTGGCGCCGCTGAACCGAGCGCGACGAAATAACCCGGATTCGAATAGGGTTGGGCGCCGCCGTTCACAAGATCGACATCCATCTCGGCCAGAAAGTTGTCTTTCTTTTCCTTGCTCGGCGGAAAGAAAAATTTCTTTCGAACGGTGACGTTGTCGGCGTTCCGCTCACATTTCACACTGCCATCTGGCTCTCGACTCAACGCGAACTCGTCCAGCCGAGGATTCGCCGGTTGCTCAACCAGCGCCCCGATCGGCAACTGATCTTTCGAATTTATGACCACGCGCTGGTCTCCCTGCGTGATGTGATTGAGCAAAGCGGCTTCGCGAATGCCGCCGCCGCGATTCGTTAGGCGAAGTTCGACGTCGTCATTTCGTAAAGTTTCGGATTTTTCCGCGAACGCCGGAGTCGCTTCAACTGCCGGGGTCGCAGCCGCGACTGCAGTCGGCGAAGATGGGGTTAGAGGAGCCGCCGATGCGCTAGCGGTTGCAAGCGGCAACGGTGTTGGGGACAACGCGGGCGGCGCAGGACGCGGCGGTGCATTTTTGCTCGTCCACCATGTCCACGTCAGCAAACCGATGACACAAAGTATAACGACGATCCACGCGGTTCGATCCATAAAATTGATGGCGCCCGTTATTCACAGACCAGCGACTTGGCAACTCTTCGAGCGCAAATCTGTTTCGGGACCGGATCGTGGCCGGAACCACCCCACGGATGACAGCGGGCCAAACGTTTTAAACCGAGCCAGCCTCCTGAAATAATGCCGTGTGTTTCGACCGCCTCTAAAAAATAGTGCGAGCAGGTCGGCTCAAATCGACAACCGGAGCCTGGTCCACCCAGCATTGAGAGCAGTGGCGAAATCGTAAGCTGATAAAAGCGAATAAGAGCGCGTAAAATTTTCAGCATGGAGTCGCTAGAATAGAAGCGCGCTTGGCCAGACGCAACCACTCAGCTTCCAACTGCTCATAGCTAGCGCGGCCGGCGCTCGCTCGCGCGATCGTCACGATCCATACGCCGTCAGCGATCTCGCGTTGATGTTTGCGAACGATTTCGCGCAGGCGACGACGCACGTGGTTGCGCACAACCGCGGAGCCGAGTGCGCGCGAAGTGACAAAACCTACCCGAAAAGGATCGGCATCGTTTGTTGGAACGATGCTAATCACGAGCAGGCGACCGCGATGCACGTGGCCGTTTTTTTTGACGTGCTCGAACTCCGCCGGCCGCGTCAGGCGACGGCTTTTTGGAAATGCGAAGCGTTTTGCCGGCATACCGGTTCTGTCATGTCGAGCGAAGTCGAGACATCTCTAGATATTTCCCCTTCAGGAATAGAGATTGAACTCGTTCGTCCCCCGACTCTCTCGCCGCTACCCTCGCGGCCCAACGGTCCATGTCGCTCGCCCCGCTCGCTCCATTCCTCGACCGAGCCTGCCCTGAGCGAAGTCGAAGGGCTCGGAATGACAACTTGCCGGTACAGCAAAAGTCTTTCGTTCGCCGTGGCGAACGAAAGACTTCGCAAATAATCGGGTCGCCGTTTACGGAGAAGGAGACGTATTGATGTTGATGTTCGTCTTCGTTTCGGTCTTGGTGGCGGGTGACGGATTGATGATTGTCGTGTTCGTTTCCTTTTTCTCCGTTTTCTCCGCAGGCGGATTGTTTACGGTCGTCTCTTTTTGCTCACAAGCCGCCAAAAGCGCGGCACCCATTAAGAGGCAGATGTATTTGTTCATGTCGGTGTTGGACGTGTTTGGTTGTTACTTATTTAAGGCGTTCCCGAAGGATTTGCGAAGCTCCCTGCCGGCGTTGTCGATTGGGGCGTTGGACTGGTGGCCGCTTCGGGAGAAGCGCTTGCCGCCGGGGCCGCGGTTTCAGTTTTCTGTTCACAAGCCGCCAGAAGCGCGGCGCCTGCCAGGATGCAAATATATTTCTTCATAGTTGGAAAAGCTCCGTCAAATGATGTTTCGCAGCAAGAAGGCAATTCGGCTGTCCAATTTACAACGGCGGCTCGTAATTCAGTCCGTGCGCCTCGGCTACCGCCCGACAAGTCAGCTTGCCATCTCGGGTGTTGATCCCGCCAATCAGCGCGGGCTGTTTTTTACACGCCTCGTCCAATCCGAGATCGGCGAGCAACTCAACATAGCGATACGTGACATTGGTCAACGCCTGCGTCGCCGTGCGCGCGTAAGCCGCCGGCATGTTCGCCACGCAATAGTGGGTGACGCCTTCTTCGACATACGTCGGCTGCAAATGCGTTGTCGGCCTTGAAGTTTCGGCGCAGCCACCTTGATCAATGGCGATGTCCACTAGCACGCTGCCGCGTTTCATTTTTCGCAACATTTCCCGCGTAATCAGTTTCGGCGCTTTCGCTCCCGGCAACAGGACCGCGCCGATGAGTAAATCGCATTCCGGCATCAATTCATTTAAATTGGCTTGGCTGGAATAAACGGTGTGCAGGTTATCCATCGCGAGGTCGAGAAATCGCAAGCGCTCGACATCGATATCGAGAATGCTCACATCAGCGCCAAGGCCTTTGGCCATGCGCAAGGCGTTCACGCCGGATGTGCCGCCGCCGACCACAACTACGCGACCCGGCCGCACGCCGGGCACTCCGCCTAACAACACTCCGCTGCCGCCGTTGTGCTTCGCCAGATAATTCGCGCCCATCACCACCGACATCCGCCCGGCGACTTCACTCATCGGCTCGAGCAACGGCAGACGGTTGTTCACCTGGATTGTCTCGTACGCGATCCCGGTTACGCGCGATTTCAGCAACGCTTCGGTTAATTCTTTGCTCGCGGCGAGGTGAAGATACGTGAAAAAGATCTGTCCTTTGCGCAAAAGCGGAAATTCCGCTGGAAGCGGCTCCTTCACTTTCACGATCATGTCAGCGTGGGCGAAAACATCTTTCGCGCTATCGACAATCTCCGCGCCGGCCTTCTTATATTCTTCGTCCGGATAACCGGAGCCGACACCAGCGTTCTTTTCCACCAGCACGGTGTGGCTGCGTTTCGTCAACAGCTCCGCCGCCGAGGGCAACAGCCCGACGCGTTGCTCCTGTTCTTTGATTTCCTTCGGAACGCCGATGATCACTCAGCAAGTGATAAGTGACGAGTGACAAGTGACAAGATAAAACATCTGAAACTTGCCACTCGCCATATTTCGCTGGTCACTCAATTGAGTGACGGATCGTCCGGCGCAGCGGCAAGCATCCGGTACCATGGACCGAGCCGGTTCATGATGTCGAACCAAAGCCGCGAGAGCTTCTCCGATTTTAGAGCCGCGCGGCTGGGCTTTTGGACGATCCACGCTTTTTGTTTCATCTCGGCCTCGAGTTGTCCGGCGCTCCAGCCGGCGTAACCGAGGAACGCGAAAATCGAAGGCAGGCCATCTGCCACGCCTGCGACAGATTCGTCCTCGTTCAGCGAATGTTGATTTAATTTCAGGCCTTCGCCCTTGTGCCATTCGAATGCCGCCAGCATCAACTGATTATTCCCAACCGGGCCGCCGAAAAAGACCGGAACATCCGCCAGATTCTGCGGTGGTGTCTCGGTCACCAAATCCGACACGCTTTTGTCGAGTGGCCGATTGATAATAACTCCAATCGCGCCGTCATCCGGATCATGCGCGGAAATAAAAAGGACCGCCCGCCGAAAGTTTGGATCGAGCATATTCGGGTGCGCGACCAGGAGAGACCCGGCCAGACTGCGCGGTTTTTCCGGACGCGAATTGCGCATGTAAAACTAGAACGCGCATCGTCAGACTCCGCAAGTTTTCGGTGATTCTTCGGGCTGGAAACGGGAAGCGAGCGACCATTAAGATCGACATCTTTACTTCGTCTAACCAGGGCGCCTAAGAGAGCCTGTATATTTATAGAAATTTTTGTTGCGGCATCCTTTAAGCTCGGCTAGTAGCTGCCACAGATTTTGTAAGATTGTTCTGGGGGGAACAGCCGCCCTTCACGCCCATCGGGCGTGGGGGGCGGTACTTTTTTGGGTTGAATTGAAGAGAACGCCCAACGCCGAACGTCGAATATCCAACATCCAATGTTGAAGGCAGAAACATCAGGGCGGTTCTCCTGGCCAGTCGCATTGACATTCGTCGTGTTGATTCTGGCAGGAGCGGCCGCTTTTATTTTTTGGCGTTTAGAAACATGGCCCGCCCGAACCATCGGTCAGGGAAGGGAAGACCTGGAACGTCTCGGAAAAGATTTGCGTTCCGCGTTCATCGACATCGCCCATTTGCAACCGCGGATCACGATCAACAATCGGACGGTGGTCGATGAAGCGACGCCCACCGCCGAGCTCGCGATTCTCGAGCGTCAGTTGAAGGTGAAACGCGAATTTCTGCATAGCTGGGCCGGCAGCTCCAAGCGGATCAAGCTGAGCGGAACGTTTCTAGTCAAAGCGGGCTTCGATTTGCGCCAGGATGTGGCGGTTGATGTGCGCCCCGACGAAATCTTGATCCAACTTCCGCACGCCGAAATTGTCGGGATCGAAGAAAAAAATGTGGACGTGCTCACCCTCGAAAATGGTCTTTGGAACCGAATTACCGGCGCCGATCTCCAGAATGAACTGGCGCAACTTCCGGAAATGGCGCGGCGTCAGGCCATGGAAATCGATTTGCCGGCGGAAGCGGAAAAGGAATTGCAGCGTCAATTGACCAAACGAATCCACGCGCGCCAGGCCCTGAAGCTTGTCTTCACCAACGCGCCCCGGATCGAATCGCCGGTCACTAACCAGTAGGATAATTTGCGAAGCTGCTTTGCGAGCGGCGGATTTGCCATTAAAGCAGTGGGCGCGGATGCCCAAAAATCGTCTGTTGCTGATCTCGCTCGTCACTTTGATGGTGGCGCTGGGCACGATCGTCTTCGCCCCCGTCGTTGTCTCCAACTGGCTGCGCCTCTGGTTGCACTGGCAGGCGCATCGTCAGCAGTTGAAAATCGAGCTCGGCAAAATCTCCGCACCCCTTCTGCGACCGGTTTCAATCGCGAGCATCCGGGTCACCAGTAAGCCGGGCGCTGCAACTCAAATCGAGCTCAACGCCGAACAGACGATTCTTCATCCGAGTCTTGCAAAAATCCTGACCGGACGCGGCGACGGCGTTCGGACATTGTCGATCAAAACGGCGCGCGCTGAAATCCGGCGCGATTATTCGGAAAGCGCCCGGCCGGCCCGTTTTAATTGGACAGCGTTGCAATCGCTGCTCCCGACTAATTTCGATATTGGCCATCTCGATTTGAGAGTCGAAAACGGTCCGACCGTCGTCCTGCTGCGCAATGCATCGATTTCCGGAAATCAAATCGAAGCGGGGCACTTCTCCGCCGGCGAATTCACGATTACATCGCCGTTACTGCGACAAACCTTTTCGCAATTGCGTGGCGCGACCAAATGGCAGGAAGATCGTCTCACCGTCGGCGGGATGAATCTCGCGCGCGGCCTCGATCTTCAATCCATCATCATCGACTTGTCGCGGCTCGATAAAGAACGTGCCGATCTCCAATTCGATCTCGACGTCCTTGGCGGCAAAATTCGCGCGAGCATTTCCAACGAATGGCCGGGGCAGCATTCGATTTGGAATGTTGCCGGTACCGCCAGCGGCATTTCGCTCGCGCAAACGTCGGAAGCGCTTGGATTCACCGATCGACTCGGCGGTTCGCTTCGGGCCTGCAATTTCACCTTTCGTGGCGACCCGCGCGATCCAATGCTCGGAACAGCCTCCGTTTGGACCGAACTGAACGGCCTGAGCTGGCACAATCGCGCCGCCGACGTGATTATGCTCGGCGCGATTTTTTACAATCGGCAGATCCAACTCCAACAGCTCTACATCAAACAGCGCAAAAACGAATTGAGCATGAGCGGGGAAGGCGCAATCCCTTCCAAATCGGCCGACTGGCTCAATCCCGATTTCCGCGGACAAATTCTCGGAAAGATCACTGATCTCGGGCAATTCGCTGAACTTTTCGGCGCCGGCCCACACGATTTTGCCGGCGCGATCGCGATTGAAGGAACGCTCAACGCGCGCGAGCGCAAACTCGGCGGATTTCTGACCGCCAACGGAAACTCGTTGTCCTTATTCAGGAGACAGATCGACCGGTTGACGGCGAAAATAAATCTGAAGGCGGACGCGCTCGAATTCGAGGAGTTCGAACTTGCGCGCAAAAAAGATTTCATCCGCGCGCAAGGCACGATCGACATCTCGCACGAGAGCGACTACTCCGGCAGCATCGAAGCAAAAATCGGCGACGCATCCGAATATTTTCTGCTTGGTCGCGGCGTCTCGAACGGAGCGGCCATACCAGTCCAGCTTGACACTAAAATCTCTTCGGGTTCGTGGGACACGAAGGTCGTCTTCACTCTACCCGGATCGAGTCCGGTCGATTTGGCGGCGAAATTTTCATTAAAAATCGGCCAGGACTGGAAAACATTCCTGGCGTCGCCGCTCGAGGCGACGATTCATTTCCCCGCGCTCGTCCTCGCCAGCGCTCCCCAATTTCTGCATCCGGCAATGTTTAATGAAGGAATCTTGAGCGGGACGATCTCTCTCAGTCAGAACCTCGAGCATCCGGGCATCACCGGCGAAGTGCAGTTGCTCAACGGAGTCTTGCAAAACGCGCCGCTCGATCTGACCCGCGCAAGCGGACGACTGACTTTTAGCGGCGACCACGGAACGATCGAGTTCCTGAATGCCGCGACCAAAGATGTCGATCTTTCGTTGAAGGGCGAGGTTGATTTTCGCAACAGCAAGGATGTCGTCGTGAGAATTTCGAGTGCGACTCCGATTTTCGATACGAGCACGAATGTTCGGGATTGCGTTCGCCGAATCGAGATCGTGCCGGTCGATGTCACGCTTGCGCCAACAATCGAACAGCTCGAGTTCCAAGGCGATTTGTTTGGTAACAATTGGAAAGTGGCGTTGAAAGAAAAAGGAGCTGCCTCGGCGTCAATCGCTAATCAGTCACCAAAGGAATTTCATTTCTGCACCGGCGCCACATCACAAGGCGAAGCCCTCAATGTAGGCGTGCGTCCGCGGCCGCAACCTTCCCCATCGCGCAAACGCGGGCGGCGTCGTTAGGCCGCAGTATCCAGTGGGACGGTGCGCCGCTCGGATTTGGTTGTGACCAACCAGCGCATTAGTTTCTGCTCCAAATCGCGGGTCAGCTCAACGCGCAATTCTGCGCCGGCCTCGACCCGCAACGGTTCGCCACTCGGTCGATCGAAAAGAAGTTGGACCCGACGTTGGCCAGGTGAGCTGGCCAGAAGTTCGCGCACTTCGCGCAATTCGTCCGTCGTCGTTGCCGGCGAAAATTGCAGCTGCACCGCCGGCGCACTTTCAGTGGATGTCGATGTTTCGTTGCCGTTCGAAGCGCCGTTTGGTTTGTTCGCGCCTGGCACTTTAATTTTTTGTGCGGTCGCGCGCAACGAATCGCCACGGGTATCGATGGTTCCCCGAACTTCAACAACTCGACCGGGAACAAGAATTTCAGAAACGACAACGTAAACGTCGTTCCAAACCACAACCTCAAGCGCGCCAGTCCGGTCTTCGATCCACATGATCGCGAACGGCTTGCCCTCTCTCCGCGTGAATTTCTTTTCCACCTGCGCGATCGCGCCCCCGATTCTGAACTGTGAGCGATCGTCCAGATCGCCTAATGAACTGATCGGCTGGTAATTTTTCGCCGCGAAAAGATCGGCATATGCGTCGAGCGGATGTCCGCTCACATAAAACCCAAGGAGCTCTTTTTCGTAGGAGAGTTTTTCGTGATCGCTCCACGGCGTGACGACGCGCTTTCGCGTTGTCGCCGCGTGAGTCTCCTCATCGAACAACGAAACTTGGCCGACGGTGCGATCGCGCAGCGCGGCCGCGGCGCAGGAAAGCGATTCGTCGATGCAGGCAAAAAGTTCCGCGCGGTCGCGCCCAACAAAATCAAATGCGCCGGCCTTAACCAAGCTTTCCAGCATTTTGCGATTGGCGATGCGCGTTCCGATTCTTCCACAAAAATCTTCCAGCGAAATGTAATCCCCTGCCCG
>DASQBB010000004.1:0-36761 GCA_035635435.1 Chthoniobacterales bacterium
AGATTTTGCGATCCGCAGAATGACAAACGGCTCGTTGGCGAGAAGCCGGAGAAATATTGGATGGGCGGTCCCAAGCCTGGCGGCGTCGATCTTTACGTTGGCGGAACGGAGCACGCCGTTTTGCATCTGCTTTACGCGCGCTTCTGGCACAAAGTGCTCTTCGATCTGGGCTACGTTTCGAAACCGGAGCCGTTCCAGCGACTCGTTAACCAGGGAATCATTCTCGGCGAAGACAATCAGAAAATGTCGAAGTCGCGCGGGAACATCGTCAATCCGGACGACGTGATCGAGCAATACGGCGCGGACGCGTTTCGTTGTTACGAAATGTTCATGGGGCCGCTCGAGCAAACGAAACCCTGGAGCATGCGCGGGGTCGAAGGTATCGCTCGGTTTCTTGCCCGCGTCTGGCGGTTGATCATGGTGGAGAACCAGGCAGGCCAATGGGAATTATCGCCCGCGGTGCGAGATGTCGATCTTACCAAGGCGCAGCAGAAGATCCTGCATGCGACGATCAAGAAAGTAACCGACGACATCGAGTCGCTCTCGTTCAACACCGCCATCTCGCAGATGATGATTTTTGTCAACGCATTCACCACCGCGGAATCGATACCGCTTTCGGCGATGCGAACTTTTTTGGTTCTCCTGAATCCATTCGCCCCGCATTTGAGCTCAGAGCTCTGGGAAAAGTTGAAGTCGCCCGGCCAAATAACGGACCAAACCTGGCCGGCTTACGATGAAAGATTGTTGATCGAAAACGAAGTCGAAATCGTGATTCAGGTGAATGGGAAAGTGCGAGACCGAATGACGATCTCGATCCAGGCGAGCGAAGAAGAAATCAAGAAGGCCGCTCTTGCACTCCCGAAAATTCAAGAGCTCACTGCTGGTAAGCAAATTCTCAAGGTCGTGGTTATTCCGAAAAAGCTCGTAAACATTGTTGTATGAGAAAAATTTGGAAAGAGTTCAGGGAATTCGCGGTCAAAGGAAATGCGATCGATCTGGCCGTCGGCGTGATCATTGGTGCGGCTTTTTCTGGGATCATCAATTCGCTTGTGAAAGACATCATCATGCCGCCGCTGAGTTTGCTTACGGGCGGGCTCGATTTCTCGAACAAGTTTATCATTCTGCGCGCCGCCAAAGATGGCAGCATGAATTTCCACACGCCGGCAGACGCGGCCAAGGCCGGCGCGATTACGTTGAATTACGGCAACTTCATTACTCTCGCGATCAATTTCCTGATCGTGGCGGGCGCCGTTTTCCTGCTCGTGCGCGCGATCAATAGACTAAAGCGAGACTCAAAAGAGCCTGTCTCCAAGGAATGTCCGGCTTGCGCCATGACGATTCCGATTAAGGCGACGCGCTGTCCGCATTGCACGACCGAGTTTGCTGGGCAAACGCGCGGTTAAACTGGCCCGCAGTCTGCTGCTAAATCAGGGGTGCAACCCCGCGGCAGGTATTTCCTTTTGGCAAATAATTACTTGCCCGGCGGAACTTCGATGGTATGGGAGGCCGCGATCTTGCCAGTGTTGAAAAGCCTTAACCTTACAATAGTTCTTGCTGTTGGTTGTGTCCTCGTCGGTTGCGCAGAGCAATCTGCTGTGCAGAAACCGTTGGCCGCTGTCGAGGCCGCGAACGCACACCTCGGACGCATGTCCAATGTCCGCACGACCGCTTATACGCGGGTCGAAAAAGGCGGACGTCGAAATGCACTCGGTGCTTATTTGTCCGGCCATCACGTCATGAGCGCCGCCTCCGATTGGTCGCGCTTCCCTCTCGGGACGCGATTCAAAATCGTCAGTACCAGAGAGGAATTCATTATCGACGATTACGGGACGGCGCTGATCGGCACCAGCACGATCGATCTTTACAAGCCGACCAAGCTGGAGATGAAACGCTGGGGCGTGCGCAATGTCGACATCGACATTCTGCAATGGGGTTCCGAAGAGCAGAGCCTCAAAGTGCTGGGCCCACGTGTGAAACATCAGACCGCTCGACGGATGGTCTCCGCGCTCCAAAAAAAGAACGTCGCTCGCGCTTCAGGCGTGGCCGCTACTACGAAGCAAGCTTCCGGTCGAACCTCCTCGAGCCGCACTTTGGATTGATTAACGGCGCAGCCCGCCGATTTTCCCGAGAATGAAAATTCTCGTTGTCGGTGGCGCCGGTTACATCGGGAGCGTTTGCGCCGAGCTGCTGCTCGACGAAGGCCACGGCGTCACGATTTTCGATAATCTGAGCGAAGGCCATCGTCGCGCGCTCGATCCGCGGGCCGAATTTGTCGAAGGCGATTTGGTAGATCGACAATCGATCGAGAAAACATTGGCGAAGCAGCGACCGGATGCGGTCATGCATTTCGCGGCCAACGCGCTCGTTGGCGAATCGATGCAGAATCCGTCCAAATATTTTCGCAACAACATCGCCAACGGTCTCAATCTGCTCGATGCAATGGTGAATGTTGGCGTAGGCAAGATCGTTTTCTCATCGACCTGCGCAATCTTCGGTCCGCCGGAGCGCGTCCCGATTGATGAAACGATGCCGGCCCGACCAATCAATCCTTATGGCGAATCTAAATTGGCCTTCGAAAAAATTCTGCGGTGGTACGGGGAAATCCACGGACTGAAATTCGTTTCTCTTCGGTATTTCAACGCCGCCGGCGCTTCGACGAAATTTGGTGAAGACCATCGCGTCGAAACGCACTTGATCCCGAGTGTGCTCAAAGTTGCGCTCGGCGAAAAACCGAACGTTGAAATTTTTGGGACCGACTATGAGACCCCGGACGGCACGTGTGTTCGCGATTACATCCACATTGTCGATCTTGCCCGCGCGCACATCCTCGCGCTCAACTCAGGCAAGAGTGACTTCTACAATCTCGGCACCGGCGGCGGCGCGAGCGTCCGCGAAGTGATCGATTCCTGCCGCAAAATTACCGGACGCAAGATCGACATCGTGGAAAAGCCTCGCCGGCTAGGCGACCCGCCGCGGTTAATCGCGTCGTCGGAGAAGATCAAACGCGAGCTCAGGTGGAAACCTCAATTCCAATCGCTCGATCCCATTATCGAGAGCGCGTGGAAATGGCACCAAAAATTTCCTCGCGGTTACGAGGATTGAAATGTGGGAGGGACCTGAGTGTCCCGAATCTGCCAGTTCGGCTGGGACTCGCCGCGGCTCCCGCATTGAAACAAAAAGCGCCCGCGAATTTCTTCGCGAGCGCTTTGAATCTTCACTGTAGCCACGGCGCTGTGCGCCGTCGAACCGTCCACAGGACGGTGGCTACATTTACGGCCTTTCGGTCGTAGTCGTGGTGGTTGTTTCTTTCTTCTCGATCACGGTTGGCTGGCTCAGCACGATTTTCCGTACAAGCATGCGATCGCCTTCCCGCACATAATAAACGGTGGCGGGCAGATCCGGGCGGACAGCCGACCAAGTCACGACACGACCTTCCGGATCAAGGACAGTCGTTTCCTTGGTGTAATAGTACCGCACTGGAGCCGTGTCCGTGCTGCTGCGGAACGTGATGTAATCCGTTCCCGGCGTGTAAGTGCTGATTGTTCCGGTGCTGGTCGTCGTACTCGTCTCGGTTACGGCGGTCCCGGTCGCAGCATCTTTTGTCGTGACCGTCGTTGAGGTTTGAGCCACGGCTGTTATGAGGCCCAAGCCGCAAGCCACGGCCAATATTTTCGCTAATGTAGTTTCTTTCATAGTTGTCCTTTGCTTTGGTTAACCAATGCTCTTTGTTGTGAAGAAGTTTGACTTCAGACAGCGGCGATTTATTCGACCGCACATGTGGCTCGTGCCCAGTTGCCCGATCGGTTTTTGAAATCATGCAAGCGCTTCCTGGATTTCGCGATTTCCTGCCCGACGACTGTGCGGCGCGGAATTGCATCTTTGCGCGCTGGCGCGAAATTTCTCGCCGTTACGGTTTCGTCGAATGGGACGGCCCCGTCCTTGAGCCGACTGATCTCTACCGCAAAAAGAGTGGCGCCGAAATTGTCGATCAACTTTTCAATTTCACCGACAAGGGCGAGCGGGAAGTGTCGATGCGGCCTGAGCTGACGCCCACATTGGCGCGCGTAGTCGCGGCGCACGAACGCGCTTACAAAAAACCGCTCAAATGGTTTTCGATCGGCCAATTCTTTCGTTACGAAAAACAACAGCGCGGCCGGTTGCGCGAGCATTACCAACTCAACTGCGACATCATGGGCGAAAGCGACTTCGCGGCGGACATCGAACTCATCGCGCTTTGCATCGACATCCTGCGCGGGTTCAGATTGACTGAAAAAGATTTCGTCGTTCGAATCAGCGACCGCGAGTTCTGGACCGATTTTTTGCAACAACAGAAGCTTCCGACTGAGCGCTGGGAAGAAGTCTTGCAGATCATCGACAAATCCGGTCGCGAGCCGCGCGAGAAAACGGAGGAAAAACTTGGCAAGCTCGCCGACTCCGTCTTTTCGATCTTCGACAAAGGCGGCCGCAGCGGAAAACTCGATCGACTCGTGGACGGTCTCGGGGCGCGGGGACTTGCCGGGTTCGTCGACGTCGATGTTCGGATTGTGCGCGGCCTGGCTTATTACACCGGCACCGTTTTCGAAGTCTTCGATCGCGCTGGAAAACTACGAGCGATTGCCGGTGGCGGACGCTACGACAATTTGATCGGGCAACTCAGCGACGGCGCGGTGTCGATGCCCGCGCTCGGTTTCGCCATGGGCGACGTGGTGCTCGGTGAATTGCTACGTGATCGTGCCGTGGCGCGCGAGAAATTGGAAGCGGCCGTCAAAGAGCAAAACAAGATCGACATCTATGTTGTTATGGCCAAGGAGCAGCGGCGTGCCGATGCGCTCGAACACATTCAGGAGCTGCGCGATCGCGGTTATCGCGTCGATTACCCGCTCAGAGCCGACAAGGTGGCGAAACAATTTCAGGCTGCCGAAAACAACGGCGCGCGGATCACCCTTCTTTACGGCGACGAATGGCCGCAGGTGAAAGTGAAAAATCTCGCCACCCGCGAGGAATCATTAATCGCCGGCGACGCGCTGCTGGACAACGTCGCAAAATTCTTCACCGTGTCCGGCTCGGTCTGACCATGTATCGCACGCACAACTGCAATTCACTTCGTAAAGCCGACATCGGCAAGAACGCCACCCTTGCCGGATGGGTTCACGTCTCGCGCGATCATGGCGGCGTCATTTTTATCGACCTGCGCGATCGCGAAGGTCTCACCCAGGTTGTGTTTCGTCCGGAAGAGAACGCGGCGCTGGCGAAAGAAGCGCACACCTTGCGAAGTGAGGACGTGATTCAGGTTTCGGGCAAAGTCGCCCCGCGCGTGCCCGGCACAGAAAATCCAAAACTCGCGACCGGCGACATCGAATTGATTCCGAGTCAGCTGAAAATTCTCAATCGCGCGGACGATTTGCCGTTCCCGATCGACGCCGAGATCCACAATGAAGATCTCCGACTGACGTATCGCTACTACGATCTGCGCCGTCCCGAGCTTTCGCGCAATCTGCGCTTCCGCCATCGCGCCGCCAAGGCCACCCGCGATTTTCTCGATTCGCAGGGCTACCTCGAAATCGAAACGCCGATCTTGTCGAAGAGCACGCCGGAAGGGGCGCGTGATTTCTTGGTCCCGAGCCGGCTGATGCCGGGAAAATTTTACGCGCTTCCGCAGGCGCCGCAGCAATACAAACAGCTGCTTCAGGTTGCTGGGGTCGAAAAATATTTTCAGATCGCGAAATGTTTTCGCGACGAGGATCTGCGCGCGGATCGACAACCGGAGTTTACCCAAATCGACATCGAAGCCTCCTTCGTGACGCCGGACGACATTTTCGCGCTGACCGAAGGAATGTTGGCCGCGATTTTCAAAGCGAGCCGCAACATCGATATCAAAACGCCGTTCGACCGCATGACTTATCGCGAAGCGGTCGGCCGATTTGGAAGCGATAAGCCCGACCGAAGATTTGGAATGGAGCTTGTCGATCTTAGCGACGACTTTCGCGGAAGCAGTTTCAAAGTTTTCCGCGGCGCGCTCGACGCGGGCGGCGTGGTGAAGGCGATCAACGCGAAAAATTTTGCCTCGCTCACGATCGGTCAGAGCGACGAGCTGACTGAGATTGCCAAGACTTTCGGCGCAAAAGGGCTCGCGTTTATAAAAGTCGAGGGCGGCGAATGGAAATCGCCGATCGTGAAATTTTTTAGTGATGCTGAGAAGGCGGCGTTGAAATCGAAATTAAGAATCGAGGAAGGCGATTTGATTCTATTCGCGGCCGACAAATGGGACGTCGCCTGCGAAGTGCTCGGACGAATCCGGTTGCGGGTTTCGGAGTTTCAGAAGCTGGTTCCGGAGAAGGAAATCTGGGACTTTTTGTGGGTCTACGATTTTCCGCTGCTGCTCTGGAGCGCGGAAGAAAGCAAATGGAACGCGATGCATCACCCGTTCACGAGACCAAAGGCAGATGACGTCGCGCTGCTTGCTGATTCGACAAAATTCCCTGAGATCCGCGCCGAAGCTTATGACGTTGTCCTCAACGGTGTGGAAATCGGCGGCGGCAGCATGCGAATCCATGAGCCGCAGTTGCAGGCGAAAATGTTCCAAGCGCTCGGCGTTTCGGCGGAAGATCAGCAATCAATGTTTGGACATTTGCTGCGCGCGCTGCGACTCGGTGCGCCGCCGCACGGGGGGATCGCGCTTGGACTCGATCGTTTGGTGATGGTGATCTGCGGCGCGGAATCGATCCGCGACGTGATGGCGTTCCCAAAGAATAATCGCGGAATGGATTTAATGACCCAGTCGCCAGCCGATGTCGATCCGCGGCAGCTCCGCGAGCTCGCGATCAAAGTCGCGTCGGAGAAAAAGGCGTAATCATTTAATAACCCAGTGCTTTTTTTCGCTCCAAGGCGCCAGGTAACGCATCCTTCTTCTTTGTGATCGGTTCTCCGGCGGCATCCTTGATTTGGTGGGCTTGAGTGGCGTTGAATTCGATGTCCTTCGCGAATTCGGAAGGAAGATCTGGTTCGGCGTAAATTGCGTGCACCGGACATACCTCCACACACGCGGTGCAATCGATGCATTCTTCAGGATGGATCACGAGCTGGTTGTCCAGTTCGTAAAAACAGGTGACCGGGCACACCTCGACACAGTCGGTGAACTTGCATCCGTTGCATTTATCGGTGACGACGTGGGCCATAAGATTTCCTAATTGATTGTATGAAGAAGGGTCGCGTTTCGCGCGTAGGTCAATGCTGGGTTTTCATTTTCGCATTAACTCGCTGGCGGGTGACAAGAAAAAACAGGATTAAACTGGAGTCCGGGAAACGTGCGCTTCAGCTGCAGCTATTTGGCTTGCTGGAGTTCGAAAGAGAACGGCGATCGAAAGGGTGACGGCGCAGCCGACAAAAACAAACCATGGCCAGGAAATCTGCGGCCACCAATCGGGCATGAACCATCCGAAGCTCCATTGCGCACCCACGAGTTTTCCGTGCAGCAGCGCAAGAATATCAAAGGCCGGCATGGTGACCTTGCACAACACAAGCACGGACATAATCCCGACTATCATGGCGACAACATTAGCGCCGTCGGAGCCGCGACGCCGCGTTAGCATCCCGAGGAGAAAGACTCCGACCAGCGCGCCGTAGGTGTAGCCGAGGATTCCGATGGCGATTGGAATGATCGTCAGCTTCGCATCGTGGAGTACGGCGTTCGCGGCCATTGTTGCGACAAGGATCATGAGAATGCCGAATACGGCGGTGGCAATGCGCGCCGCGCGAATCGCCTGACGATCGGTGGCGTCCGGCCGAATGTAGGGAAGATAAAAATCTTTCGTAAAACTAGTGGCGAGCGCGTTCAAAGCGGCCGAAGTCGAGCCCATCATAGTCGCAAAAATTCCGGCGATGATGAGTCCGCGAAAGACAACCGGCATTTGATGGACGATGTAATCGCCGAAGATCTCATTATCGGCGGCGGGCAGCGTCGCACCGGGAACGACCGAATAGTAAACTGATAAAAGAATTCCAACGGTTAGAAACGCTCCGGCAATTGGCAGGTCCATAATGCCGCTAAGAATCAGCGAGAGGCGAGATTTTCTGTGATCCGGCGCGGTTAACATTCGCTGCACCATGTCTTGATCGGTTCCATGTGTCGCCATCGTTAACAAAGTTGAGCCGATGAACGCCGCGAAAATCGTGTACGGTTCTTCCAACATCGCTTTCAAAGCTCGGCCGAATGGCAAATGTGAATCCCAGCCGGTTTGAAAAAGTTTAACGTTGCCGAGTCCCCCGAGGTTCGACTTCACAGTCTCAAGTCCGCCGGGGATACTTCGGAATAGCAGAAAAATCGCGAAGATCACCGAGCTAAACATCAACACAGCCTGGATCAGGTCTGTCCAGACGACTGCTTTGATTCCACCAACCGCTGTGTAAATCGTGGTGATGACGGTGACGAAGATAATTCCCCAAACGTAGGTATTGAGATTCACCGGCAACGACGGGAAGAGATAACGCCAAATCACGACCATGATCGCGCCGCCGAGGTAGAGGCGAACACCAATGCCGAGCACCCGAGTAAAAAGAAAAATGCCGCTCGCCAGGTTTTTAGTTTTTGTTCCGAAGCGAATGGTCAGAAATTCGTAGACGCTTTGGACGCGATAGTCGTAGTAGGGCTTGATAAACGTGTACGCGATGATGACGCGGGCGAGAACGGTGCCGATCGCCAGTTGACCGTAAAAATAACCTCTTGTTTTGAAACCTTCGGCCGGCGTGCCGAGAAAAGTGGCAGCGCTCGTTTCAGCGGCGACGATGGATGCGAGCACCGCCCACCACGGAATGGAGCGCGAACCAAGGGAGAATTCGTCCAGGTTTCGATTTCGTCGTCCGGCCCAAAGCCCTAACGCGACGATGCCGACGAAATAGGCGAGAAGAACAATTGTGTCGATCGCGAGCCTGCCGTCCATGATGTCGATCTTAGGTGACAGAATTTTGGCGCAGCGCAACATTTCCTGCGTGCAGCCCGTTAAAATTCCCGCGGCGGACTTCGATCTGGCGATGACGCTCGACTCCGGCCAGGTGTTTCATTGGGAGAAAGCTGGCGCCGGATTTGTCGGAACGATCGGAGATCGGCCGGTCTACATCGAACAGCGCGGAGACTCTTTGGTTGTGAGTTGGGAAGATGAAAAACTGATCTGCAATTATTTCGCGCTCGATCATCCGCTGACCGAAATCTGCGCTTCGTTTCCTGACGACGTGGCATTGAACGCGGCGAGAAAATTTTGCCGCGGTTTGAGAATCATTCGGCAACCAAAATGGGAATGCCTGGCGACTTTCATCTGTTCGTCGATGAAGCAAGTCGCGCACATCAGGCAAATCTCGAGAGGGCTGCGTGAGCGGTTTGGGCAGACACGGCAGATTGATAATTACGTGGTGCATGTATTTCCATCGCCTCAGCGAATTAGGCAAAGCTCGGAGAAAGAACTGCGCATGTGTGCGCTCGGTTATCGCGCGAAAAACTTACTGGCAACGGCGCGATTGGTCGCAAGCGGAGATGTCGATCTTGAGAAGTTGGCCGCGCTCACCGATGTCGATCTTCGCGCGCGGTTGTGCGAGCTGCCGGGCGTGGGCGCGAAGGTTGCTAATTGTGTGATGCTCTTTGCCTACGAGCGGCTACGCGCGTTCCCAATCGACGTCTGGATCGAACGGGTCCTGCGCGAGAAGTATTTTCCGCGGGCGCGAAGATTGAACGCCAGGCGGCTGGAGGCGTTCACACAGAAGTACTTCGGCGACCATGGCGGTTACGCACAGCAATATTTGTTTCATCATGCGCGCATGAACAAGACGTTGGAGGGACGGGCTCTGTCCCGTCCGAAGAAGTCTGGGACGACACTGAGGTCGTCCCTCCATGACAAAGGTTTGCGCGTGCGATAATGTTTTTGGTTCTGAATTCATGACCACGACGGCAGAGTTTATCATTGGCCACTCGGCGGACGATGCGGCCGAACGAAAGAAGGAAGCACAGAAAATTCTTTGGGCGCTCCTGGCCGCGCTCTGCATTCATCTGCTCATTGGCTATTCGCTCGCGGTTTTTGGCGGGCTGCTCTATTCGCCATTTTCGGCGATCGAAGAAGACAAACCGGTCGAGCTCACGTTTATGGACCTGGCCTCACCGGCGCCGGTCAAGAATCCAATGTTTATTCCGAACGACGAATCGAAGCAGACCGAGCAACCAAAAGAGAAAACATTTCAATCGAATGCCAACTCAATCGCGGCGAGCGAAATTCCGCCGACCGGCGGTTTGCCAGTGCCGTCGCAGCAAGGAGTCGATCGACCGAACCTGGATCTGGATTCGCACCGGCAGTCGATTCCGAACGAAGGCGCCCAACCCCAGCCGAGTACGGCGCCGGAGCAATCGACCACGCCCCAACCGAGCGCGCAGCCCACGCCAATTTCGAAGTCGGAAGAATTTGCGATGTTAACTTCAAAACCAACGCCGCGTCCCAGTGTCGCGAGCACACCGCAAGTTCCAAAATCTTCGTACCAACAATATAAAGAGAAGACACGTCTGGCGGGGGCGATCACAAATCGAGGTACCTCGGCCGTGAATGCGGTCGGCACGCCGCTTGGCCGTTACCAAAAAATCTATATCGACGCGATTGGCTCGCACTGGTACGCCTACATGGAACAAAAAGCCGACCTCGTGAGCCTAGGGACCGCTCGCGTTACGTTTGCAATTGACCGCAGCGGGCGCGTAAAGAATCTGAAAGTGACCAGTAACGATGCGAATGAAGCTTTTGCAAACGTGTGTTTGCAATCGATTCTTGATGCGAAACTGCCGCCGATTCCGGAGGACGCAGCGAGCGCGCTGCCGCCGGAAGGGTTGGAGGCTGAAATTGCATTTACTACGTTCAGTAACCGATGATTCTTATTTAGATCACCACGATGCTCAACGTCTTCCAAACCATCGGCGGATTTTTTGCCAAGGGCGGCATTTTTATGTGGCCGTTGCTGGCGTGCTCAATCGTTTCGCTCACCGTGATTATTTTGCGGACGCTGGCGTTACGGGAAAAAAATGTGTTGCCGCTCACGATCGAGAGCGAAATGGAACGCCTCGCTCCGGGCGCAAATCCGGAACGGCTGTTTCGCATCGTGCAACATGATGCGTCCTCGCTTGCGCGGATCGTGCGCGTCGCGCTGGCACATTTGCGCTGGCCGCGCTCAGAGAACGTCGAGACCGTGCAAACACGCGCGCGTCACGAAATGGTGCGGCTGGAAAAAGGGCTGGTCGTGCTGGAAGTGATCATCGGCATTGCGCCGTTGATCGGGCTGATCGGGACCGTCTCAGGTTTGGTGCACGTGTTCGCCAGCCTTGGCGTGAGCGCTAGCTCGGCCGATCCAAAACAGATCGCCCGGGGAATTTCCGAAGCGCTCAACTGCACCGTGTTCGGGTTGGGAATTGCCGTCCCGAGTTTGGTCGGCTTCGTTTATTTTTCGAAAAAAGTAGAGGTCCTCTCGGTAGAGATGGAATCGCTGGTGACGGAGCTGCTTTCAAAGTGTTACTACGGCCGGCTCGCCGGTGCGCGAGGCAAGACGCCGCAAATCCCGGCGCAGACGGTGACGCCGGCGGAGCCCGCGACGCCGGAGATCGCGCCAATGGCGTGACACGAACCGATTGTTTGAAGCGCTGGCAATTCATGCACCGAAGCCCCTCATCCTCACCTTCTCCCCAAACGGGGAGAAGGGATTCCCTCTCCTTGGGGGAGAGGGTTAGGGTGAGGGCGATCAGATTTCAGAAGGTCGCTACCTCATTCCGATCCGCTGTATGAAATTTGCAGCCCGCAAACGCCGCGCGCCTTCCATCATCATCGTCTCGCTGGTCGATATTCTGACGATTCTCCTGATTTTCTTCGTGGTCTCGACCACGTTTAGAAAAGACCAGCCGGAAGTGCAGATTAATTTGCCCGAATCCAAAACCGCAACCAACGCGCCGGCCGAGCTCGAACATGCGATCGTCAGTGTCGATCGGAACGACGAGATCAAACTCGACGGGCGAACGATTGCGGTGGAAGAACTGGAGAGCGCGGTGAGAAATTTATCTGACACGCGCAGGGGCACACTCGCCTTGCAGGCCGACAAGAAAGCGTCCTTCGGCACGATTGTGAAAGTCATGGACGCGTTGAAGCTGGCAGGGGTGAAGAACCTGCCGGCGTTTACGCGCGGCGAACCATGAGGTTGTCGATCTTGCAATACGGCGACCCGATTCTGCGGGCGAAAGGAAAACGGATCGCGAAGATCGACAATCGTATTCGCGAATTGGCGCAGAACATGATCGAGACAATGCACGACGCGAGCGGCGTCGGTTTAGCGGCGCCCCAGGTCGGTGAATCGCTTCAACTCGCGGTGCTCGATGTTTCGCAGGTCGAAGATCGACCGACTACGATGAAGGTGAATGGCGAGAATACCGATCCGCAAACCGCGATGCCGCTGGTGTTGATCAATCCCCAGCTTGACCTGACCGGCGAAACCGAAACCGGAACGGAAGGGTGTTTGAGCTTTCCCGAAATCACCGGCGAAATTGAGCGGTCAAAATCGATCATGGTGCGGGCGCAGAATTTAGAGGGCCAGCCGATTGAAATTGAAACGACTGGATTCCTGGCGCGCGCCATTCAACACGAGGTCGATCATCTCAACGGGATTCTCTTTATCGACCGGATGAGCTCGGCGGCCAAAACAAGTTTGTCGAGCAAGCTCAAGCGGTTGCAAAAGGAAACGCAACGCGGCGCGAAACATCGACAATCGCTCGTGAGCGAAACAACGTTGTAAATAATGCGACGGTCATAGACCGCCGCTACAATTAGAGCGCTTTGTAATCGACCGAGATGGTGCGGAAGACGAGGGCGTCGTGTTGCGCGGAAAAATAGAAAAGCTCGAGCATGGTCGCGCCGATGGTCCACTGATAACCGACCAATGTTTGAATGACGTCGGAGTCTGTGTCGCGGGTGCGCGACACTAATTTTCCAGTTCCGTACTTGGCGTCGAAGTAACGACGGATTTCGCCCATCCGTTCGTTGTAACGCTCGATCGACCACTCCGGATATTCGTATTGCAATTCGACGCCGAAGAGCGCGCCGCTTTTAAAAGTAAAGAGCGTCCTCTTCAATCCGGGATGAACGAGGCCTTCCACTGTCCAGATTTGGCGATTCTCTTTTTTCTCGCGCGAAACAATCGTCGCCTTCGCGCCCTTGAGCACCGCCTCGACCCGCGACATCGGGTCGTTCCAGCGGAATCCGAACGGCGGCAGCAATTCTTCGGCGCCGCGCGCCGTTGAAGCGGCGAAAATCAGAAAAACAAATGCAGTTAGAACGCGCGGCATGTTGAATCGAAGGCGCAAGAAGACATTACCAGCGTGGTGAAGCAAAGGAAATGCCGCCGCCAGCGAAGGCGGTCGTGGGTCGTGCACATCGAGAAATTTTCGCTGCTTGGGACACGCTGGTTTTGGTTTTCAGTCAAGATTTTTTTGACCGAAAAAGAAAAATAAAGTTCAGATTTTTCCTTGTCGCAGTTGGACACGATTTCTAATCTCAAGCCAGCGGCAGGGAGGAAATGGAGGGGCGTGTGAATAAGATGTGAACATGTTTGAGAAAAATTAATTCCTAATAATGAGCAACGCCTTAACCCTGCCAAATCGAGAACACAAAGGAGATGTCGATCCTCGTTCGCTATGCCGGTTTGCTCGGAAACTGAGCGGGCATTCGCCCTCGTATTTTGGTCGCTTTTGCGTTTTTGCACGTTTTTTACCGCTTCAGATGTCTGCGGCGTTGGTGAAGCGCCGCCTTCCTCAGAAGCACCGGATTCCTCCTGCAGCCGCCATTATGGCGATTGTGTAACACTGTTAACAAGTCCCTATGGACGAGAAATGTACCCAGCTTTGGCAGAAATTGTCAGCCGCTCTAAAACCTCAAGTGAGCGCGGACACTTTTAAGCGCTGGTTCTCGGCCGTCGAATTACTAAGCGCGACGGATAAAACGCTGAGTTTTCGAGTGCCGAACAACATCTACCAATACTGGATCGAGAGTAATCACATGGCAGCGTTGCAGGCGGCCATCGTGAGCGCGTTCGGCGAGCCGCGCGAAATCAAATTCATCTCCTCCGAATCGCCGGTTGAGATCAGCGAAGCAATCGGTTTCTCGAAACAAACTGACTCGGGCCGCGAACCAAAATCGGCGAGCAGCAGTGCCCTCGGTCTCAATCCGCGAAACACATTCGAATCGTTCGTGGTCGGACCGAACAACGAAATTGCACACGCCGCCAGTCTGGCCGTGGCGCAGGCGCCGGCGCGCACTTACAATCCGCTTTTTATTTACGGCGGCGTGGGTCTTGGCAAAACGCACCTGATGCAGGCGATCGGGCAGTACGTGCTCGCGAAAAAGAAAAACAGCATGAAGGTGATTTATCTTTCGAGCGAGCTTTTCATCAACGAATTCATCGACGCGATTCAACACAACAACCTGGTCAAATTCCGCAAGCGTTACCGCCAGGCCGATCTGCTTTGCATTGACGACATTCAATTTTTGGGCGGCAAGGAACGTTCGCAGGAGGAATTTTTTCACACGTTCAATACCCTGTTCGACGGTCACAAGCAGATCGTCCTCTCGTGCGACCGGCCGGCTTCGGAGATCGCTAATCTCGAACACCGATTGGTCTCACGTTTTGAATGGGGCCTGACTGCGGAGCTGCAGCCGCCGGCGATCGAGACGCGCCTTGCAATCTTGCGAAAAAAAGCGCGCGGAATGCAGATCAAGCTGCCGGATGAAACCTTCGAATTTTTAGCGCATCGAATCCGAAGCAACGTGCGGCGATTGGAAGGCGCGCTGATGCGCGTCGCCTCGTTCGCGTCGCTCAGCGGCAAACAACTCACCGGCGAAGTGATCGAACATTTGCTGAAGGACATTTTGCAAGAGGAGGCGCGCAGTTCGATCACGATCGAGCAAATTCAGCGGCGGGTGGCCGAGCATTTCGATATCCGGCTGGCGGACATGACGAGTAAACGGCGGCCGGCGAGCATCGCGTTCCCTCGGCAAGTGGCCATGTACCTTGCGCGCGAGTTGACCAAATCGTCGCTCAATGAAATCGGGGACGCCTTTGGCGGGCGCGATCACGGCACCGTCCTGCACGCGTGCAAGACGGTGAAAAAGCGGATGAAAGAGCAGGACAACATTCGGCAGACGATTTCGTTTATCGACAGCGCGTTGCAACGCTGAGTGTACCCATCGATTTTAGCCCACAAGACTTTGCGGTTGCCGAATAAGTCCGCACGCCTAACATCTTAGCAGAATCGTCGTCATGAAGTTTAGCGCTACCAAAGAAAAGCTGTTGGAAGGTTTGCAACAGGTCCAAAACGTCGTCAGCACGCGGACAACGCTGCCGATTCTTTCCAACGTCCTGCTGCAAGCAAGCGACGGCGCGGTTCATCTCACGACGACAGACTTGGACGTTGGTGTTCGCGGAAGTTTTGAAGCGGAAGTGGAAAAAGAAGGAGCGACCACGCTTCCGGCGCGCCGGCTTTTCAATATCGTGCGCGAGCTTCCTTCGAGTGAAATCCAGATCGATGTCGATGGAAAAAACGCCGCCTCCATTCGGAGCGGACAAAGTTTCTTCAAAATCCTTGGCTTGCCGGAAGAGGAATTTCCGCCCCTTCCGAAATTCGAGGACGCCAAGGTGGTCACGATGCGGCAGAAAGACTTGCGCGACGGTTTGCGCAGAACTTCCTACGCGATCTCGACCGATGAAACGCGCTATGTCCTGAACGGCCTTCTGTTTAGCCTGAAGGAGAACAAACTCACACTCGTGGCCACTGATGGGCGTCGGCTAGCCATGGTCGATCTCGAATTAGAAATTCCGCGCAGCCAGGAAGCGGACATCATTGTTCCGACCAAGGCCGTCACCGAATTGCAGCGATTACTGACCGACGATGGTGACGTCAAAGTGAGCGTGGCCAGTGGCCAGATCGCTTTCGATTTAAGCAAGACGCTGCTGGTCTCGAAGTTAATTGAAGGGAATTATCCAAATTACAAACAGGTTATTCCAGGGGAAGCCAAGGAACGCGTGACCCTCGAGCGCGAGACGTTTCTCAATTCGCTTCGCCGCGTGTCGCTTTTGGCGAGCGAGAAATCGAATTCGATCAAACTCAGCTTCGCTAAGAACAATATCGACATTACCGCCAACACTCCGGAAGTCGGCGAAGCCAAAGAATCGTTGCCGGTGCAATACAAAGGCCGCGATTTTTCGATCGCTTTCAATCCGGAATTTCTAATGGCGCCGTTGCGTAATCTCACTGAGGACGAAGTTTTTCTCGACCTCATCGATGAAATGAGCCCTGGCGTTTTGAAAATCCAGACGCCGTTTCTTTATGTGCTGATGCCTATGCGCATCAGTTCCTGATCGAGCGCCGCGCGGACAAGATCGACATCGAGGCCCGATCCAATTTGCGAAATCAGTATTGGGTAAAAGCGCAGGCCAGAATCGTTAGACCGTAAGCTGCCCCGATACCGTGCACCGTGCGCCAGCGCGTGTTGCTGTGCGCGCTCCAATTGATCTGGTCGCGCAGCAGGTACGGCATCGTCACCCAAAAAAGACCGGCGATGATCAGCAAGTAGGCGAGCACCGTGACGAGCAGGCGGCTGGTTTCGTAACGGAAGAATGCGGCCTCTAAAAGTGGTTCGGCCGTAAGCAAGCAAAGAACACCGAGCGCGCGAACCGCGAGAAATTCTTCGACGAATCGCAGCACAAGCACGTAACCAATCGGGAGCACGATCATCAGCGGACGGCGAAAGCTGGAGAACTCGCCCATCTCCATTGTGGCCAGCAACCAGAACGACCAGACCAACGTCAAAGTCAGAAGCACCACGCCAGCGACGCTCGAGCGCGGAAAACGTTTCAGCCAATCTTGGACGGGCCCCGGTTTCACCAATCCCGGCAGGCTAAGGAGGATTAAAACGATCCCGGCAATAAAACCGCCTGTTTGTAATGATAAATCGTAAATCATGCGGCGATCGTCGCGAGGGGCTTATCGACTCGGACTGGTGTTCCGTAAAGACTAAATCCCGTCGCGCGCTCGATCCGAACATCGATAAGCGCGCCGGCAAGTTCATCGGAGCCTTCAAAGACCGCGATCTTATTTGTGCGGGTGCGCCCCATCAGTCGCAACGAATTGGTTTTGCTCGGCCCCTCGCAAAGCACTTCCAAAGTTCGACCGACCAGGCGTTCGTTAATGCGGCGCGCCGATTCATCTACAACCTCGAGCAAATCGTGATTGCGCTGCGCTTTGATACTTTCGTCGATTTGGTCCGCCATTT
The DNA here is from genome assembly GCA_035635435.1 of Chthoniobacterales bacterium. Lineage (GTDB taxonomy): Bacteria > Verrucomicrobiota > Verrucomicrobiia > Chthoniobacterales > UBA10450 > AV40. The sequence goes on from DASQBB010000004.1 coordinate 17,328, forward strand.
CAGCCGCCGGCGTATCGCGACGGGGCGAATATCGAAACACAAATGCGTTGTCGAATTGGATTGTTTCGACCAGCGCGCGCGTCTGCCGGAAATCATCTTCCGTCTCACCCGGAAATCCGACAATGACGTCGGTGGTGATGGCGATGTCCTTCCTCGCCTCGCGAACGCGCCCGATAAGATCGAGATATTTCTCGGCGGTGTAAGTGCGGTGCATTGCTTTCAGGATTTTGTTCGATCCCGATTGCACTGGCAGATGAAGGTGATCGACCAGCTTCGGCAAACGCCGGTAGGCATCGATCAAATCTTCGAGGAACCCGATCGGGTGCGGCGAAGTGTAGCGAAGGCGCTCCAGGCCGTCGATTGCGTGGACCGCTTCAAGCAACTGCACAAACGGACTCTTGTTGTCGACCTTCGGAAATTCGTGGCGGCCGTAGAGGTTTACGATTTGACCGAGCAACGTCACTTCTTTCACACGTCGCGAAACGAGATCCCGGACTTCGCCGACAATTTCTTCAATTGTCCGGCTGCGCTCAGCGCCGCGTGTCTGGGGGACGATGCAAAACGTGCAGTGCATGTTGCATCCCTGCATGATCGAGACGAACGCGGTCGCCTGCTTCGGCGCCAGTTCTTGATTGCTAATCGTCGATTGCGATCCGAGTTCCTCCTCGATGTCGACGATTGAAAACCGAGGATCGTCCATTGCGCGGGTGCATTTTCTTTCCAATGCGTCGTCTACATAGTCCGCGACGCGGTGAAACTTTTGTGTGCCGACCACAAGATCGACATGCGGCAAATTTTTCAGCAACGAAGCCCCACGCGCTTGGGCCATGCAGCCGAGAAAACCAAAAACAACATGCGGGCGCTCGTGGGCGATGCGGCCGAGCATTCCCATTTTGCCGAGCGCCTTTTGGTCGGCCATATCACGAACACTGCAGGTATTCAGCAGGACCACGTCCGCTTCCAGTTCGTTCTCCGCTCGTTCGTAGCCGCGGGCGATGAGCGAATGCGCGACTTGCTCCGAGTCGCGTTCGTTCATCTGGCAGCCGTACGTTTTTATGAAAAACTTGGGCATCGGCGGGCGAAATAATACACACGCGCGCGCGCCGCGCTACGGCTTTACTACGATGCCGATCTTATGGCGGTGTGGCGAACCGTCCGGGAAATGGATTTGCGTTCAACCGTTTGCGCACTTCTTGATCAGTCCAGGGGTTCGTCCCGAGTTCATTGAAGACGGCTACGCCGATGACGCCGACGTTTTGTGTGTTGTGATATTTCTCGGCGGCGTACGATTCGCGGACTGGACTAAAACGAAATGCGGCGACCGCTTCGGTACTTTGTCGAAACCCTTCCACTACGAGCTGCGACCGCGGCGCCATCACGTAACCGGGTTTGCGAAGCGATGCTTTGCGCCCGTCGAGGACATCGAGGCCGTCGACCGACAGAACAACTTCAAGGCGCAGATTAGTTCTGTTGCGGACGATGATTGAGTAACGACGGCCCTCCTCACCGACAACAAACCAACGATCGCCCACGATCACGCCGGGAAGAAAGCGCCCGCTCTGACCTTTGAGTCCGACTGAGATCAAACTTTCCGTGGGCGCGGGCAACGGTGACCAGCGACGCTGCCAGGCAACCGCGCCGGCCATGGCGCGAATGCCAGCTGCATCATTGTAATAAATGGCAGCGGTCGCCAGCGGATGCCCCGAATCCGCACGACGGAAACTCGCCAAACCAACGCGCGACGGCCGAGTTTCTCCCCACTTTGTTCCAAGACCTGGACGATCGGTTGGCGCTTGGGCAAATCGGGCCGTGGCACCAGCGCCTCCGGTTGCCACCTGCGATTCGCAAGAACACAAAAATAAAACAGCGAACGACGCGAGGATTGTGAGCAGGCCGCGGATTTGTTTCATCTTGGATTATACGCTTTCCAATCCGTTAATCTTTCAGATTTAATCGCGGCGCAAATGAAAGACAAGACTCCGGCGATCGGCATCATCGGCGGAAGTGGTTTATATCGGATCGAGCAGCTCCGCGATGCCACCGAGCAAAAGATTGAAACGCCGTTTGGTTCGCCATCTGATGCCCTGATCGGCGGCAACGTCAGCGGACGGCAGGTTTACTTTTTGCCGCGACATGGCCGCGGTCACCGAATTCTCCCGCACGAGCTGAATCATCGCGCCAACATTTACGCACTGCGATCGCTCAATGTCCGCTGGATCATTGCCGTCACTGCGGTCGGTAGTTTGCAGGAGAAATACAAACCGCGCGATATTTTGCTCCCGTCGCAATTTTACGACCGGACGAGTTTGCGCGCTGGCCACACGTTTTTCGGCGAAGGCATTGTTGCGCACGTTTCTTTTGCCGAACCGATCAGTCTCCAATTGCGCAATCTCCTCGCCGAGTCCGCGAAAAAGGTTCGAGTCACGGTCCATAACGGCGGCACGTATGTGAACATGGACGGACCCGCATTTTCGACGCGGGCAGAGTCTGAGTTAAATCGGCGCCATGGCTTTGATGTGATTGGGATGACCAATTTGCCCGAAGCGAAGTTGGCTCGCGAAGCCGAGATCGCGTTGGCCACGATGGCGATGATCACGGATTACGACTGCTGGAAAGTGGAAGAGGAGCCGGTGTCGGCGCAGACGGTGTTCGGCCATCTGACTGCGAATGCCGACGCTGCTAAAAGAGTCTTGGTCGAAGTCATTCCGCGCATCCCGGCCGAGCCGGACTGGCCGGAGCATCGTTCTCTGGACAATGCCCTGGTGACGGAACGGAAACTTTGGCCAGTGGCCACGGCGGAGAAGCTTCGGCCCATCTTAGGCCGGTTTTTGTGAGGCAAAAAAGTTCTTGCTATTCGCGATCTAATTATAGTAATTATAAAAGCGTCGCCAGTAATAACTTTCCGAGTCCAATGAAAATCGAAATTGCTTTCTGTCTGCTCAGTCTTGCGTTCCTGCCAGCTTGTTCGACCACGTCGCAAACGACCGGTTCCAATCAAACACTCGAGCAGCGTTTAATGGCGAAGTACGCGAGCAACGCGACCGAGCCCGGCACACCGGGCGAAGAGCCCGCGCCCCCGGCCGAAGGTCCAGAAGACGTTCCGGCCGATGCGCCCGCGACGGTTGATCAGAATCCAGCTTTGATGCCGAGTCCGCTGCTTCGCTACTGGGCGTCATCGCGCACGCCGTAAGCTGAAAGCAGGGCTTTAGCGTAGTTTCTTTTTCGCAGTTCGCTTTATCCCGCTTGCCAGCGCTCGGATGTCGCTCATCCGGCCGATGGATTAAAAAGGGCCCAGGCGAGGAGAGCGCCTGCGTCGCGCCAAACTCCATTGTGACTGTCGCCGAGCACAACCACGATGATGTCTCTGCCCGGCCGAGAACCGCTCGCGATCAAACATTTCCCGGCGGCTTCGGTGTAACCAGTCTTCATCCCGTTGCAGTAGGGTAATCGCTTCAAGAGTTTGTTGGTGTTTTCCAGTTCACGCGTGCGTCCGTTGGCATAACGGAAAGCAAGCTGCGGCAGGCAGACGATCGAACGAATCGTCGGATTCGCATACGCCACCCGCGCGATCGTCGATAAGTCGCGTGCCGTCGAATATTGCCGTGCATCCGGCAATCCATTTGGGTTCACGAAATGCGAGTTCCTGGCGCCGAGCGCAAACGTGCGCTGGTTCATTCGTTCGGCGAACGCTTCGACGCTGCCGGCATTATCGCGCGCCAGACAACGCGCTACGTCATTCGGACTTTTTACAAGCAACGCACGCAGCAGATCGATCCGTTGATAAATTTCTCCCGGCTTAATGTTTAGTTTCACCGGTTCCGCAAAGGTATCGACTTGAGCGACCGTCACCGGCCGCTCCAAATTACCGCTCTCGGCTACGATCAATCCCGTGAGCAACTTCGTCGTGCTCGCCGGCGCTCGAATCTGATCCGGATTTTTTTCGTAAAGCACTTGGCCGCTATGAACGTCGATCACGATGACGGAACTCGCGCCGATCTTCGGAATAGAGCCCGGCACCGTCTGGGTCGGAATCGGCTCCTCCTCATCGCGATGCTTCGCCGTCGCGCGATGCGTCCGCCGCGGTCGCGGAGTTGCGCTCGAATTTGCGTCGGAACCGGAATTCGCAGTCGCGCCCGATTTTGCTTTCGAATGCTGCCTGTGCGGCACGCCGGTGGGCCGAACCTCGTTTGGATTTTCGTTTCCCGGCGGGGCCGTTGTCGGCTCGGCCGCAAGGCACAGGGCAGCAAGGGCGACAGCGCAACAGGCAAACCCGACACGATACCAGCGCTTCATGGGCGGCAAATTAGCGATAAAGATTCAACACGCGCAAGCGGCGACGTTACAAATCCTCGCCGCGCTGGATCAGTTCGATTTCGTAGCCTTCCGGCGCATCGATGAAGGCGATGACGCTGCCGCCGGACGTTTTGTGTGGGCCATCAGAGAGCAGATAACCTTTCGCTGCCGCTCCGCGCGCGAATGTTTCCAGATCGTCCACTTCAAAAGCGAGATGGGTCAGGTCCGGGCCAACGATCACCGGGCCGCTCTCGTCGAATTTGCAGAGCTCGATTTCCTCTTCACTCTCGGGCGCCTTCAGAAAAACCAGTTGCGATCCACGGCCGGAAGTATGCCGTCGCGTTTCTTGAAGCCCGAGCACGTCTTTGTAAAACGCTACCGTCTTTTCCAGATCGTTCACCCGGTAGCGGGTGTGTAACAGTTTCTTGACCATCGTGTATCTTATTGCCCCCTTAACTGGTTAAATTCAAACTCTTCGCCGATGAAACTTGTCATTGCCGCCACCGGCGCCAGCGGGTCGATTTATTTGCAACGATTGCTTGAGCAAATCGATCCCGCCGCGCACGAGGTCCATCTGGTCTTGAGCGGCCATGCGAAACAAGTTGCGAAACAGGAGCTCGGCGCTTTCAAAATTCCAAAAGCAGTTGTGCAACACGGCGACAACGACATGAACGTTCCGTTCGTCAGCGGCTCTGCTCGATTTGATGCAATGGTGATCGTACCCTGCTCGATGGCGACGATCGGAAGGATCGCGTCCGGCTCGAGCGACACCGCGCTTTTGCGCGCGGCCGATGTTTTTTTGAAAGAGCGCCGCAAATTCATCGTTGTTCCGCGGGAGACGCCCTGGAACCTGATTCACGCGCGTAACATCGTCACCCTGCTGGAAGCGGGCGCGATCGTGCTGCCCGCAATTCCGTCTTTCTACAGCCGCCCAACATCAGTTGTCGATGTTGTGGACACGGTCGTGTGGCGGATTCTCGATCAAATCGGCTTGCCCAGCTCGCGCGCTTATCGCTGGGCCGATCAAAACTCGCGCCGCGGCGCGCGCAAGAAACCTTGAAGATCGAAGGCTGGCGCGCGCGATGGCTGGTCGCGTTTGGATTTCGCTTGCTCCAAATCTGGGCGCGCACGCTCCGTTACGAAATCGATGACCGCGCAGGCTTTGTCGGAAAGCCGGTGAAAGGAAATTACATTGCGGCGCTCTGGCACAATCGCCTCCTGCTAATTTCGTTTGTCCTCAAGAAATTTTTCCCGCATCGACCGGGCGCCGGTTTGATCAGCGCGAGCCGCGATGGAGATTTAATCGCCGATGTCACCGAGCGTTTTGGGTTTGATGTGGTTCGCGGATCGAGTTCGCGCATGGGTGCCGCCGCGCTTCTGGAGTTGAGCAACGTTCTTAGTTCCGGCCACGATGTCCTGATCACGCCCGATGGCCCACGCGGTCCGGTTTACGAACTCGGACCGGGCATTATTTTTCTCGCGCAGAAAACCGGAGCTCCAGTTGTGCCGGTCAACATGGAATACTCGAGTTGTTGGCGGGTAAAAAGCTGGGACCGATTCATCATTCCGCGGCCTTTTTCGAAAGTGCGTGTAATCATCGGCCAGCCGCAACAGGTAAGATCGACATCTACGCCTGAGGAATTCGAAAGCGAGCGGTTGCGGCTGCAGAACGCGATGATGTCGCTGGTTGAGCGGCGCTGACTCATTTAAGTTGGTGCAAATGGGAAATTTGATCGACGGCCGCGCGATCGCCGAAAAAGTGTATGTCGATCTTCGCCGCGAAATTGCAGAGCTAAAATCCAAAGGCATCACGCCGGGAATTGCGGTTGTCCTTGTCGGCGATAATCCCGCATCGCGAACTTATGTGCGCTCAAAAGACAAAATGAGTCGCGAGCTTGGCTTGCACTCGGTCAAGCTCGAGCTGCCGGCTTCAACGAGCCAAAGCGAATTGCTCTCGCGTGTCGAAGAATTAAATCGCGATCCCAAAGTGCACGGTATTCTGGTTCAATCGCCGCCGCCAAAGCAGATCGACGAAGCGGCGATCGTGCGGGCGCTCGATCCGCGTAAAGATGTGGATGGTTTTCATCCGCTCAATGTGGCCAAGCTCGCGATCGGCGACCCAACCGGCTTTGTTCCGTGCACGCCGCTTGGGGTTCAACGCCTCCTGATCGAAAGCAAGATCGACATCGGCGGCGCCCATGTCGTCGTTCTTGGACGCAGCATGATCGTTGGAAAACCGGTCGCCTTGTTGCTGATGCAAAAAGCAAAAGGCGGCGACGCGACCGTGACGGTTGCGCACTCGCGCACAAAAAATCTCGAAGCGGTAACGCGCTCCGCCGACATTTTGATCGCGGCGATCGGACGCGCGCATTTCGTAAAAGCCGACCATGTTCGCGAAGGCGCGGTGGTGATTGATGTCGGAATCAACCGCATAGACGACAAAACCAATGAGCGCGGCTATCGGCTCGTCGGCGATGTAGATTTCAAAAGCGTTGCGCCAAAGGCGGGTGCGATAACGCCAGTCCCGGGTGGCGTCGGACCGATGACGATTGCGATGTTGATGTCGAATACGGTCAAGGCCGCGCGCCAACAAGTCTGACGATTTGTCGGGTCAGCGATCGCAGAACCGGCGCGCTAATGAATTTAGGTCCTACCAATTGCGACGCGAACCGCGGCGATAAGACCGCCGCCCGGGCGATTCGATTGATCCACAATCGCCCGCGATACATCGCGCGATGAGCGCGAATGAATTCACGTCTTGCAGATTCTCGATCTTCTCCGCGAATGATTTTTGCAATCGCGTTGGCCGCCAACTCGCCTGAGCGTAACGCGTAATAAATTCCTTCGCCGGTAAACGGCTCGACCACCCGCGCCGCATCGCCGATGAAGAACAAATTTTCGTGCGCGACTGGAACAGGCGCGCGCGTCAGCGGAGTGATCGTGCGCCACTGCTGCACAGCGGTGAGATTAAACTCGCGCTCGGCCCAGTTTCGGAGCGACGAAATTGTGGGCGGTGTTCCAACCAGACAGAGATTCAGCTCGGAATCATTCACCGGCGACTGGCCGGAATAGCCTTCGGGTAAAAATTGGAGCACGATTCGATTTCCAAAACCGCGCGGGAGCGGAATGTGCGCTTGCAATGCAACCCGCTCGCGCTCCGGACGCGGCAGCAGATTGCGCAGTCGCGCGACGGTCGAATTGCGGCCATCAGCGCCGACGACAACGCGCGCAGCGAAAGTTTCCCGGACGCTGTCGATCTTCCAGTCTTTGGCGGCGGTTCGGTCGAGCGCGATCACGGTTGCTTCTTCACGAATTTCAGCGCCGAGCGTGCGGGCGCGGTTAAGAAGAAGATGATCGAAAAGGCTGCGCTTGACGCTGATCATGCCGTTCTCGTCGCGCGGAAGATCGACCCGCAATTTCTGGCCGCCGATGGCGATGAATTCCACCGCGTTGACCACACCATACGGCCGATTCCGAACTTGTTCGGCGAGCTCGAGTTTCTCCAGCACCGGCCAGCACGCGGGATTGAGGCAATCGCCGCAGACCTTCTCGCGCGGAAATTTTTCGCGCTCCAGAACTAACGTTCGCAGCCCAGCCGCCGCGCAAAACGCCGCGCATGTCGAACCAGCCGGTCCGCCGCCGACAATCGCAACATCGACAACTTCCATTCTGCTTCAGTCTGAATTGTCATCGGGGCGTCTTCAACATCGCTGGCGTGCGATTTAGTACGGAGCGAGATTCAATCATGAGCTGGTCACTTCCCATTGTTCGCATTGCCGGCATCCAATTGCGTATTCATATCACCTTTCTCCTGCTGATCGGCTGGCTGGCATTCGGCTATTACGCGCAAGGCGGATCCGCGGCCGCGGTCGCAGGCGTTTTGGTGATCCTGCTTCTGTTTGCCTGTGTCGTGTTGCATGAATTTGGTCACGCCTTTGCCGCGAAGGCGTTCGGCATTAACACGCCCGACATCACGTTGCTGCCGATCGGCGGAGTGGCGCGTTTGGAACGGATGCCGGAAGAACCGGTGCAGGAACTAATCATCGCGGCTGCGGGCCCGGCGGTGAACCTGATCATTGCCTTCTGTCTTTTTATCACTGGCGGCTCATTCGTTTATCCGCCAACCGCAGCGAGCAGTCTGAATGATGTTTTGTTAACGATAAATGTTGTCCTCCTGCTTTTTAATTTGCTCCCGGCTTTTCCGATGGACGGCGGCCGTGTTCTGCGCGCTCTCCTCGCGACCCGTTTAAGTTATGCGCGCGCGACCCAAATCGCCGCCAGCATCGGCCAGGGTTGCGCATTTGTGTTTGGATTCCTTGGTCTGTTTTCGAATCCATTTCTCCTTTTCATCGCGCTTTTCGTTTACATCGGCGCGTCGCAGGAAGCGGCGCTGGCGCAAATGCGCGATGTTTCGCGGCGGTTTCCAGTTTCGAGCGCGATGGTGCGGGAATTTCGTTCGCTTCCGGAGAGCGCGACGCTGGAGGAAGCCGTCGATGCGTTGCTGGCGACCTCGCAGCACGATTTTCCCGTGCTCGATGAAGCCGGAAACGTCGCAGGCATTCTGACGCGACACGATCTGATCGCGGCGTTGCGCAAAAATGATCCGACGATTCGCGTGGGCGACGTGATGCGGCGCGATATTCCGACGGTGACGACCGGGACGCGATTTGAAGAAGCGTTTCGGATCATGCAGGAATGCAATTGTCCGGCTGTGCCGGTGCTCGACAGCATGAAACGATTGGTCGGATTGCTTACGCCAGAAAACGTGAGCGAGCTGATGATGGTGCAGTCCGCCCTGCCGCGGCGGCGGGCAGCCTAGGATTGGAGAGGCCCTCACCTCAATCCTCTCAGCGCTCCACCCGGTCGCGATCCCGAGGGAAGCCGCGAAGCGGCAGGTGAGGGTCACCAAATAAGGCAAAGCGCCTCGGGATTTGTCGATCTCACGAGCAAGAGCAAGAGTAAGAGCAAGACCGAATGCCTGCGATCGCTAAAGAAAAACCTGATCTCCAAAAGAAGGTGCACGAAGTGCCGCACAAGCCGGGTGTGTACCTGATGCGAGACCGGTTCAATCGCGTGATTTACGTCGGCAAAGCGCGCGACCTGCGCAAACGAGTCAGCTCGTATTTTTTGCCGTCCAAGCTGGCACAGGCCGATTTGAAAACGCGTGCGATGCTCGGGGCGACGTGGGATTTTGAAACGCACGTCGTCCGCAGCGAAGCCGAGTCAGTCTTGCTCGAAGGCAAGCTGATCAAGGAATACCGGCCGCGCTACAATATTTCCTTTCGCGACGATAAACGATTTTTGCTGGTGAAGATCGACATGTCGGAAGAATGGCCGCGTTTTCGGCTGACCCGTTTCAAGAAAAATGACACCGCGCGCTACTTCGGGCCGTACGCGGACGCCGGCGCGTTACGGCAAACTTTGAATTTGATGCGAAAGAAATTTGGCGTGCTGACGTTTGGCCGCGGGGCGCCGAGCGAACGGGAGTTGAAATCTTCGACTTACCAGGTGCCGGTGCGCTTGAGCGAAATTACAGCTGAGCAATATCGAGAACGTGCCGCTCAAGCCTGCGAATTTCTGGAAGGGCATTCACGCGAGATGATCGACGCGCTGGATGAACAGATGCGCAAGGCGGCCGACAAAATGGAATTCGAGAAAGCGGCCGAGCTTCGCAACATGATTGACGATGTGCGCCAAACAACCAGGCAGGTGCGGCGTTTCACGCGCGGGACGTTACCGAACGCGATTGATCCGCTGGCCGATGTGCAGGCGCTCGGCGACGCTTTGCAGCTTCCGCGACTACCGCGCGTGATGGAGTGTTTCGACATCTCCAATATTTCCACGACACATGTGGTGGCTTCGATGGTCTGTTTCCGGGACGGCGTGCCGGACAAAGATTGCTACCGCCGATATCGCGTCCGAACGGTCGAGGGCCAGGACGATTTCGCCAGCATGGCTGAAGTAGTCAGGCGGCGATACTCACGGGTTTTGCTCGAAGCGCGCGACAAAAATCCGGACCTCGCCGATTTTTCACAAGAAAATCCGGCAGACGCACTGGATCGCGCAGCCGATAAAAACGAGCGCGAGTTTGTGGCCGTTCGCCTGCCGGACCTAATCATTGTCGATGGCGGCAAAGGACAGCTTTCATCCGCTTGCCGGGAATTACAGCGATTGGGGCTGCACGATTTGCCAATCATCGGTTTGGCGAAAGAGCACGAGGAGATTTACCGGCCAGGTCGCGCAATGCCGTTGCAATTGCCGGCAGATTCAGGCGCGCTGCATCTCCTTCAGCGAATCCGCGACGAAGCCCATCGCTTCGCAAACGCGTATCATCAGCTTTTGCTCAAAAAACGGATCGACGAAAGTATTCTCGACGATTGTCCGGGCGTGAGTCAGAACCGAAAAAATTTGCTCCTGCGAAAATTCGGTTCGGTCAATCGCTTGCGAAAAGCGAGCGTCGAGCAAATCGCGGCCACCGAAGGGATCGGACCAAAACTGGCCGAGGAAGTGCATCGCTTTCTGCAAAGACATTGAATTGTCCGCAGATTTCGCAGATTAACGCAGATTCTTTCAAATGACTTTTAATTCAATCGGCGAAAACCCGCGCAATCTGTGGATCACGTTGTCGATCCTTGCTCTGTCGACCACGATCCGGGCCCAATCGCCAACGCCGGTTCCGAGCGCGCCGCCGGAAGAAGAAACGATCATTCCAACATTTGAAACCCAGAAGCTCGCGCGCACTTACATTCTCGATGTTCCGGCGCCGCGCGGGCAAATCACGGATCGCACCGGGCTTCCGCTCGCCCAAAACAAAGTCAGTTACAACCTGGCTGTCAGTTTTCCAACACCGCTCGATTTTACCGATGCGAAGGCGGTCGGCTTTGCCCGGGAAAAGATCGACAAAGCGGCAAAGTTAACCGGTCGCTCGATCAAAATTTCGGACGAGGTCATTCTTCGGCATTACCACAACCGTGGAATTCTGCCGCTGGAGATCGCGCAGAACCTGAGCAAGTCGGAATACGAAGCGGTCAAAGATCGATCGAAGGATTTTCTGGTGGTGCGTCCGATTTATGTGCGGACTTATCCGAACGGAAAAGTCGCGGGACAAATCATCGGTTACACCGGCAAGACCGGCCGCAATCTGGACGGCATCATCGACAATCACGAAACGCTTTGGCCGGAAACAGAAGGTCGCGACGGGCTGGAGCAAACCTTCAATGAACTGCTCACCGGCAAGCATGGCGAGTACAAGCTCACTTTCGACAAAGACGGCCGCAAAACTTCCGAGAAGGTGATCAAATCGGCGGTGCCCGGAAATAATATCGTTACGACTTTGGATTTGCGGCTGCAGCAGCTCGCCGAGAAAGCGTTGGAGTCGAAAGCAAAACGCGGCGCCATCGTGATTGTCGATCCAACCGACGGCGACATTCTGGCGATGGCCTCCTGGCCGACTTACGATCCGAATCTTTTTGTTCCGTCCATTTCGGCCGAGAAATTCAAGCAGTTACAAGACGATCCGGACATTCCACTTCTGGCGCGTGCGTTTCGTTCGGCGTATCCGCCGGGGTCAACTTTCAAAGTCGCGGTTGGCATCGCCGCGCTCGAGACCGGCGCGGTTCATGCGGACGATGTCTATCAATGCGTACCGGGAATCCAGATTGGCAATCTCACTTTTCACAATTGGAAAAAAGGCGATCGTGGCGCGCTCAATTTTATTCAGGCGCTGACGGAATCGTGCGACACCTGGTTTTATCAGGTCGGGATCAAGACCGGCGCGGAGCCGATCATCGAGTGGGCGCTCAAGCTCGGTTTCGGCGCGAAGTGCGGCATTCCGTTGCGCGGCGAAGCGGAGGGGCGCATTCCGAACGACGAATACATGAAAGCGACTCACGGTCGCAAATTGCTCAACGGCGACATCGCGAACTTGTCGATTGGTCAGGGCGATACACAGGTGACGCCGCTGCAAATGGCGCAAGCCATGGCCATCGTCGCGAACGGCGGTAGGTTTTACCAAGCGCGGCTCGTGCGCCAGGTGCAATCACTCGATCACGAAATTGTCACTGCCTACCAATTGCGCGAAAAGCGCGCGCTCGATGTTTCCGAGGCAACGATGGAGGAAGTTCGTGCAGGGATGATCGAAGTCGTCAACGGCCCGAACGGAACGGGACACGAAGCACAGTTGGACGGTGTCGAAGTTGCCGGAAAAACCGGGACCGCGCAGTGGGGCCCGAAAAACAAAGAACGCACCGCCGCGTGGTTCGCCGGATTCTTACCGGCGGATGAAGCGAAGTATGCGTTTGCCGCTGTTTATGAAGGCGACGTCGGCAGCAAAGTCCACGGCGGCACGACCGCGGCCCCGATGATCGCCGACATCTTCCAGGAAATTTACAAAGGCTCGAAGACGAGCAATCGGGGCGCGCGCGAACCAAGCCAACAAATTCGGCGCGCTCAGCCGGTTGAAGAAGACGCGTCCGACTAAGCCGCGGCCGTTTCTTTCGACAGCTCCATCGTTCCTTTGAATTTCGGCGGTTCTTCTTCGACGCCGAAGTTTTCGGAATGGAGATTGTCGATCTTAGCGAGATCGTCTGGAGTCAACGGCGGACATTCTGGCGCTTTCGCGAACTCGATGAGTTGTTCTTCGTTGTAAATATTCGGCAGGGTCGAAGCGACGCGAGCGTCGGCCAGCAGCCAAAGCAATGCCGCCTGTCCAAGGGTGCGCTCGGAATTTTCGAGGAAACGCAACTTGTCGATCTTCTTGATTCCGTTCAGCAGCCAGCTGCGCGGGCGATGGCTGCGATGATCGGTCGGTGGAAAAACTGTGTCGGCCGTGTATTTGCCTTCGAGCATTCCGGATGAATGCGTCACCCGAATTAGAAACATTGTGTCTTTGGCCGCTTCAGTTGCGGCCTGGTGCAGCGCGTGACCGGGATGTTGCTCGAGCATGTTGTAAATGTGCTGGAGGCTGGTGATGTCGCGCTCGCGAATGCAATTCATTCCTTCGTAAAGCCAGCCGATCGCCGGACCGAGCGCGATGCCGTAGTAGCGAACTTTCCCGGACGATTTCAATTTCCCGAGCGTTTTCCAAAGCGCGTCGTCGTAAACCTGTTCCATCCGAATGTTGTGCAGTTGGAGAAGATCGACATGATCGGTCTTTAACCGTGTCAACGCTGCATCCGTCGCGCGCTCAATTGCTTCCGGCGAAAAATCCTGCGGGATCTCGCGCTGACCGCGACCGCGCGCTTCGCCGTGCTGGACGAAATCGTACCCGACCTTGGTCGCGATCGTGATTTGGTCGCGCTGTTTCGGGAACGCCTTGGCGATCAGTTCCTCGCTTAGTCCATTTCCGTAAGTATCGGCTGCATCGAACAAAGTGATTCCGAGATCGAATGCCTTGTGCATCAGCGCGATCGCTTCGCCTTCGGTAAAATTTCCCCACCAGCCGGTCGAAATAGTCCAGAGACCGAAGCCGACCTCGCTCACGGTTAGGTCGGTGTTCTTGTAACTGCGGAAACGCATCCAAGAATTTTACCACGAAGGTCACGAAGATCACGAAGGATATTCAATTGAAAGCTTCGTGCCCTTCGTGTTCTTCGTGGTTAATTAGGAGACGTGAACGGCAACGGGGACGCTGGATTGTTGATCGTTGGCCATGGCTCGACGGTGAATCCGGATTCGAGCGCGCCGACGCTGGCGCATGCCGCCGAAATCCGGCGCCGAAACATCTTCGGTAATGTGCAGTGCGCATTTTGGAAAGAAGAACCGAGCTTGCGCGACGCGATCTTTCTTTTTGATCCAGACACGATCAAAAACGTTTACGTCGTCCCGAACTTCATCAGCGAAGGTTATTTCACGCAGACGGTGATTCCGCGTGAGCTGGAGTTGAACGGACAAATTACGAAACGCGCGAATGGACAAGTCTGGAATTATGGCGAGCCGGTCGGGAGTCATTCGCTGATGACGGAGCTGTTGGTGCAGCGGGCGCGTGAAATCGCCCCCGGCGTACCGGAAAACGAGACGAGTCTCTTGATTGTGGCGCACGGGACGGATTTGAACGAGAACAGCGCGGTCGCGGCGAAACGCGAAGCGGAAAAAATTCGGGCGTTGGAGCGGTACGCGAACGTGCTCAATGTTTACATGGAAGAATTTCCGCTGGTTTCCGATTGGAACGTGCTGACCAGCACTCCGAATGTGGTGGTGGTTCCGTTTTTTATCTCCGATGGCCTGCACAGCTACGAAGACATTCCGGTTTTGCTCGGAATCGCTGATAAAGGCTCTTCCGCGAAGCCGAAAGGCAGCGAAGTCTTTCGACGCGGGCCTTACAAGATCGACAATCGCTCGCTCTTTTATGCCAGCTCGATCGGGACTGATCCTCGCATGGCCGATATTATCGTTGAGCAGGCGACCGCAGCGGCCCGGGCAAACGATTCAGTGAATTGACTCAAGAAAAGTTGCGCGCGCGTCCGGCCTCGCAATCTTTCCTGACCTGGCAACGTGACGTTGCATCCATTTATGCACGCTGATACGCTGAAAAAACTTCAAGACATCGGCGGTTTTGTTCTCGCGACCCGCTGCACCAAGAAGAGCCTGAAGCAGGTGACGGAAATGATTCGGGCAGCGCGCGATTATCGGTTCATTGCGATTTATAAAATTGTGAAGGACGAATTTGTGATTCTCGCCGGCACCGGAAACGAGCCGTCGGCGTATCCGCGTTTTCCGACGACGCAGGGATTGTGCGGTGCGGTGTTGGAATCGGGAAAAGCAATCGTGGTGGGCGATGTTTCGAAAGATAAACGCTATCTGCCGGCTTTTCACACCACGCGGTCGGAAATTATCGTTCCGATGAAGGACGAGCATAAGCACGTTGTTGGAATGCTCGACGCCGAGAGCGACAAATTGAACGCGTTCGGAGATGAAGATAAGCAATTCCTCGAACGTGCGGCCGGCTTGATTGCGCATTGTCTGGCCTGATGGCGCAATGCCACTTAAAAAAGCGCTCGCCGCAGTTCTGAGCGACCGCACTAGCTTCGGTCAGCTTCTTATTCAACGAACAGGCTCGGCCAGCTTCGTTCTTTGTCACCGCGACGACGAAAAGGCCCATGGTTTGCAAATTTTTCGGAAACCGGACGACGCCGGCGAGATCGCGCGGTATGACGATGCCGGAAAGTATCGACCGCTGAAGACGGCGCCGAATTTGCGCCATCGCTGGCGTCTGGAACTTGTCGATCTTGGCGAACTGCGACGGGCGCTGGATTATTTTTATCCGGGAAGACTAGCGATGCTCGCGGCATGGACGGAGGATCGCCTGAGCACAGCGCCCCTGCGCGAAACGTTGGATCGGCAATCGGGGATGTACCGGATCGCGGCGAAAATTTCGGATGAACAAGTCGACGATGTCGTTGGAAATTTCTGTAAATCAGACGGCGGCTGTCTGCGGACGATTTTGTGGAAGCGCGGCGCAAACGCCACAGTTCCATCGACAAAGTTGCCGCCGGAAAAATTTGATCCGACGCATGACCAAACGGGGCGCGGCGAAAAGACGATTCCGCTCCTTTGTCAGGAAGCGTGCAATTTGCTGGTGGCCGAATGCCGCAAGGTCGTCAAAGGCGAGACAGACGAATGATCATTCGCGCGCGCATTGTCGTCACGATGGACGGGCCGCCGATCGACAACGGCGCGGTGGCAGTTTCGGGTGATCGGATTACGGATGTTGCGAATTTTCCCGAAATCTCAGCGAGACATGCGGGAGAAGAGATTGTCGATCTTGGCGAGCAGGCGTTGTTGCCCGGGCTAATCAACGCGCATTGCCATCTGGATTACACCTGTCTCCGCGGCAAAATTCCGCGACAACAATCGTTCACCGATTGGATTCGCGCGATCAATGCCGAGAAGGCCAAGCTTTCTCCGGAAGATTACGTCCGCTCGATCAATGAGGGTTTTGCTGAAGCAAAACGCTTCGGAACGACAACGATTGCGAATCTGACTGCCTTTCCGGAACTGGTCGCGCAGATTCATGCGCCGATTCGGACGTGGTGGTTCGCCGAATTGATTGACGTGCGCGATCCGAGTCGCGCGAATGAGATTGTCGATGCTGCGGTCGGGCAATTGAAATCGGCGGAGCATTGGGGGCTGGCGCCGCACGCGCCGTTTACGGCGTCGGTAAATCTTTATCGACGCTGCGAAGAAATCGCGCGGCGCGAAAACGTTTCGCTCACGACGCATTTGGCGGAATCCCGCGAGGAGATGTCGATGTTCCGCGATGGAAGCGGACCGCTGCATGAGTTTTTGAAGGAGATCGGGCGCGACATGAACGACTGCGGTGAGCAAACGCCGCTCGCTCGGCTTTCGGAAATAGTAAGAGATTCCTCCGCTCCGGTCGGAATGACAGAAAGGTGGATGCTCGTGCATTTGAACGAGCTGACAAAAAATGAGTTTGATCTGCTGGCGAAATCGGAAAGGAAATTTTCAGTGATTCATTGCCCACGGAGTCACGCGTATTTCGGGCATTCGCCGTTTGAGTACGACAAATTGGGCGAGCTTGGATTCAATATCTGTCTCGGAACTGACAGTCTGGCGAGCAACACGGATCTAAGCTTGTTCGCTGAAATGCGGGAGTTTCGAAAAACATATCCGAATGTTTCGCCGGAAGAAGTTTTTAAGACGGTCACGGTGAATTCGGCGCACGCGTTACGGCAGGACGATGCACTCGGCAAAATTCGATCCGGTTGTCTCGCTGACTTGATCGCAGTTCCGTGCGCAAGATCGACATCGGTGTTCGAGGAGATTCCTGCTTTCGATCGGTCGGTAAGTTGGTTGATGATCAGCGGTCAGGTTTCGGCCTAAACCAAGCAAATTCTCAAAATCGCTTTCTTTTTCTCAAAACTGAAATATTCTCCGCGCTGAGATTTACCATGGCTAAAATCGTAATTATCGATGACGAACCCGCAATGGTGGAAGTGATCGTGACTCTCTGTCGGGAAAAGGGCCATCAGGTTTTTCCGTTCAATTCCGCGCCGAAAGCAGTCGAGCAACTGGACAGCATCGCGCCGCAAGTGGTGGTCGCCGACATCAAAATGGAGACGATGACCGGGTTCGATGTGCTCCGGCATGTGCGCGAACATCATCGGCAAACGGCGGTGATTTTGATCACTGCCTACGGCACGGTCGAGACCGCGGTCGAAGCGATGAAGATGGGCGCGTATGATTACGTGACCAAGCCGTTCAAGATCGACGAGCTGCAGCTAACGGTGCAGCGGGCGCTCGATTACCAGGCGGCGCTGCGCGAGAACGTTTATCTGCGCAAAGAGTTGAAGAACCGTTACCGCTTCGAAAACATCATCGGCACCAGCGGGAAGATGCAGAGCGTTTACAATTTGATCAACAAAGTCGCCGACACCGACAGCACCGTTTTGATTATGGGCGAAAGCGGCACGGGTAAGGAGTTGGTTGCGCGCGGTCTGCATTTCAACAGCAATCGCCAGCATCATCCTTTCGTGGCGATCAATTGCAGCGCGTTGCCGGAAAATTTGCTTGAATCGGAATTATTCGGCCACAAGAAGGGTTCTTTTACCGGAGCGGTGGTGGACAAGCGCGGTTTGTTCGAAGAAGCGAACCTCGGCACGATCTTTTTGGACGAAGTGAATTCAATGGCGCCGGCGTTGCAGACGAAGTTGCTGCGCGTTTTGCAGGAACGCGAGGTTCGCCGTGTCGGAGACAACAAAAGCTCGCCGGTGAACGTGCGCGTGGTCGGCGCGACCAATGAGCCGCTTCAGCCCAAGCTGAAAGACGGAACTTTCCGCGAAGATTTATATTATCGGTTGGCGGTAATCCCGGTCGAGATCCCGGCTTTGCGTGAGCGACTCGAAGACGTGCCGCTGCTCGTGAACCATTTTCTGCAAAAACAAGCGAGCGCGACGGGCGGCGATCCAAAGAAGATCGATGCCGAGGCGGTCGATATTTTGTGTCACTACAATTATCCCGGCAACGTGCGCGAGTTGGAGAACGCAATCGAGCGGGCATGTGCGTTGTGCGAGAACGATTTAATTTTGCCGACCGATTTGCCGCCGCACATTGTCAGTCACGCCAAAGGCGATAAAACGGATCAAATGCTGGCGAGCATGCCGGTGGGGCAAACACTGGACGATTTTGTCCAGCAGCAAGAGCGCAACTACATCGAAGCGACCCTGCAACATTGTGACGACTCGCGCGAGAAAGCCGCCAACATGCTCGGGATCAGCATGGCCACGCTCTATCGAAAGATCGAGCCGAAGAAAAAATAGATGGCGCGAGCCTAGCCGCGCTTGGCGAAGATTCGAAGCTGATCGGCGGCGTCCTGGAGTTCGCCGAGCCGCTCCAAGGCAGCTTTTTGTTTTGCCAAAACTTCTTCATTCGTGGCTTTGATCTGTTCCAGAAGTTTGATCGCTTCCGGAATCGAATGAACATCAGTCGTCGACGCGGCCGCTTTGGACGATGTCGATGTTGCAGCGGCGGTTGAATTGGCCGCTTGAACAACAATCGGCGTCGGTGATTGCGCGCTTGCGACCGCCACAAACAACAGTGTAATTAAAAGTACGGCGCGCATTATCTTTCCCGTTTCGTGTAAATTCGCGCGGTCCGAACCGTTTCGGCGACCTCGACAAGTTTCTCTTCGATTTTCGCCTGATTCGCGGCGAGCTGCGCTTGTTGGGTCTGAACGTCTTTGATTAACGCGAGAAGCTTCTGCTCCTGGTTCGCATCCGGTGTTTGCGCGGCACTAAATGACATCACGAGCAACGTGCCGGGCAGTAAAAGCGTGAGGAGAATTCGTTTCATTGGGAAGTGATCGACCCGGTCAATTGGGTAGCAAGTCGTGTTCCCGAAATTGTTCTCGAGTGCGAAATTGCCGCGGTCACGAGGGGGTGCGGCCCGTAACCTGCTTGCCTGTCGCTCGCCCGACAGTAAACTCCACGTATGGCCGGTCCTGGGATGCATCAAACGCAGAATCTTTCTCTGCAGCAGGTCCTTGCCCCGCAACTCCAGCAAAGTTTGCTCATTCTTCAGGCGCCGCTCCTCGAACTGCGCAATCTCGTTCAGCAGGAAATGGAAACCAATCCGGTGCTGGAAGAATTAGCCGATCCGCCCAATCCCGACGTGCCTGCGGCTGAC
>DASQBB010000005.1:0-19475 GCA_035635435.1 Chthoniobacterales bacterium
CGCCAAACCGGTTCTACAACACATCGTTGAAGGTTTGCGCGATGCCGGTGTCCTGAGATTTCTAATTATCGTCGGCTATCGGGCTGAGGCCGTGCAAAATTTCTTTGGCGACGGATCGCGCTACAAGATCGACATCCAATATGCGACGCAGGTAGCGCAAGATGGGACCGGCCGCGTTGTCGACCTTTCGCGAAATTTCGTGGCCGACTCTCCGTTTGTTCTCGCTTATGGCGACATTTTGGTCGATCCCACGAATTACAAACGCATTGTCGATCTTGCGGATAGTGTCGAAGCGTTGATCAGCGTGACGCGTGGTGAAGACGTGAGTAAAGGCGGCGCGGTTTTTCTGAACGAGCGAATGGAGCTTGTCGATCTTCGCGAGAAATCAAAACCGGGCGAAGCGACAAGCCCGTGGTACAACGCCGGTCTTTACGCTTTTCGGCAAAGTATTTTTGATTTCACCGCAAAATTGAAGCCATCACCGCGCGGCGAATACGAACTCACCGACGCGATTCGGGAGCTCGCCCAATCCGGAAAGAAAGTGCAAGCGCTCGAGCTGACCGGTGAATGGGCGGACGTGCGCGACCCGGAAATTTTAGCGCGATTGAACCGGTAGCTGTCGATCTTACGAAGGTTGCTCGGTCGGATCTTCGGAGCCTTCTTCGCCGATTTCTTCTTCGATCTCGCGTCGCCATTCGCGCGAGAGCCACGGCCGCAGAAAACCGTAAAGCAGATAAGCGAGAAACAGGACAGCCGGCATCCATTCATAATAAAGCACCGTGATAGTCACAATCAGGATGATGAAGAGGAATCGGGGAATCGATTTCGTCGTTTTCCAATTGATTGCCTTGAAACTGGGATATTCGAATCGGCTGAACATCATGAAGGAAAGGAAAAGAAGGAGCGGCGGTAAAACGAATCTCCATTTGCCAAGATTGTGTTCGCCTTCAGCCAGCCAGAGCAAAAATAAAGTGATCGACGCGATCAATCCGGCGGCAGCGGGAATAGGAAAACCGGTGAAATTCTTCGAGCCGTTGCTGCTGGCTTCGCGTTCGTGATTTGCGGAGGCGGTGTTGAAACGTGCCAGCCGCAGCGCGCCGCAAGCGAGATAAATAAAAGCTATGATCCAGCAGGCATTTGGAAACTGGTTCAACACAACGCGATAGACCATGAGTGCCGGCGCGAGTCCGAATGAAACGATGTCGGCGAGCGAATCGAACTCGCGACCAAACGAGCTTTCATGTCCGCCGAGACGGGCCAATCGCCCATCGAGAAAATCGAAAACAAAAGCTCCCAGAATGAACCAAATAGCAGCATGAAAGAGATTGTTGGCGGCATCGGCGTTCGTGCTTTGCAAAAGCGCGCCTTCCAAAATCTTGAGGGTGGCGGTGAATCCGCAGAACAAATTTCCCGCCGTCATGAGATTTGGCAGGAGATAAATTTTCGATGGCTGTTCGTTCATGAATCGGGGAGGCGCGCGATAATTGTCGAACCACCGGCCACGTGCTCGCCCACTTTCACCAGCACGCTGGCCGTGAGGGGCAAGTATACTTCTGTCCGGGAGCCAAAGCGAATCATTCCAAAACGGTCGCCTTTCTTGAGTTCGTCACCCACGTCCGCCCAGGCCACGATCCTTCGGGCAATCGCGCCGGTCAGCTGTCTAACGACAAGCGTCGCGCGCGGATTTGGATTTTCGAACGCCCATGTCATCGCTTCATTTTTCTCGGAGCATTCAGGACTACGCGCGTCGAGACAAAGTCCTACGCGGTGTTGGCGGTAAATGATTCGGCCATCAATCGGCGCGCGATTGGTATGCACGTCGAAGATCGATAAGAAGATGCCGACGCGAAGCATTTTCGTTTTTAAAACGTCGGTCTCTTCGACTTCACAAATATCTTTCACGACGCCATCAGCAGCCGCGACCACCGCACTCGGATCAGCTGGAACGTTTCGATCGGGGTCGCGGAAAAAGAAAAGCGTGTAGAAAATTAGGACCAAGAAAAGCAGCAACAACCAAGCGCTGAAGAACCCGCTGACAAGCGCCAGAAAAAATAAAATCGCCAAAATCCAACGAGCTTCAGCGAGGGTTTGGAGACGCATTGCGAGCGCCATTTTCGAAGCGTAAAAGAGACTGGTCAAGGGGGCAAAAAAGTCTGTGAATAAGTCGAAAGCGCCGACCACAATATCGTGGGCTTTGGCCCGCCCGAGCCTCCAACCAGTAGCGGAAATAAGTCTCTTGCTGGCACGAGATTATTAGTTGTTTTTTGAGTCGCTTTCGCTAGCTTCTTTCGATGCCAGCCAGAGCCGCCGTCGCGCCCGATCAAGAGGACGACAATTCCATCGAAAGAAATCGTCAGCGCGAGCTCCGCAACGTCAACAAACTCCAAAAATACGACGCCGCGCAGATCGACAAACTCGAAGGTTTGGAGGCGGTCCGGAAACGCCCGGGAATGTACATTGGCGATCCGGACGAGCGCGGTCTGCATCACTTGGTGTTCGAAGTTCTCGACAACTCGATCGACGAACATCTGGCCGGATTTTGCGACAAGATCGACGTCGATGTTCACGTCGATGGCAGTGTTTCGGTTCGCGACAATGGCCGCGGTATTCCGGTCGATATTCATCCGAAATGGAAAATGCCGGCGGTCGAGCTGGTGCTGACCAACTTGCACGCGGGCGGAAAATTCGGGCAAGGCGCTTACAAATATTCCGGCGGTCTGCACGGCGTCGGAGCGAAGTGCACCAACGCGCTCTCGGAATGGTTCAAGGTAGAAGTTTCGCGCGACGGCAAGGTTTATCACATGGCCTTTGCCCAGGGAAAAACGACTAAAAAGCTGGAAGTCATCGGCGAGGTCAAGGGCAAGAAGGCGACCGGAACCCTGATCACGTTTCTGCCTGATCCGACGATCTTCACGATCACCACGGAATTTAAATTCGAGCGATTGGCGACACGGTTGCGCGAGCTCGCATTTCTAAATCCCGGGCTCGAAATCAATCTGACCGATGAGCGCGGCGATGCTCCGAAAAAGGAAACATTTCTCTACAAGCACGGCATCGAAGAGTTCGTAAAGCAGCTCGGCGAAAACAGACAAGTGCTGCACCCGAAGCCGATCGTCATTTCGCGGCAGCGCGAGGAAGTGTTTGTCGATGTTGTCTTACAATACAACGACACTTACAACGACCAGATTTTGCCGTTCGCGAATTCGATTCCGAACCCGGACGGCGGCACCCATCTCACCGGATTCCGAACCGCATTGACCAAAGCGGTCAATCAATACGCGAAGCAGAATCAGCTTTTGAGAGAGAAGGACCCATCGATCTCAGGCGATGACGTGCGCGAAGGTCTGATCTGCGTGCTCAGCATCAAACTTCCAAATCCGCGGTTCGAATCGCAGACCAAAGTGAAACTCGTGAACACCGAGATTGACGGCATCGTCAACTCGGCCGTTTACGAAGGTTTGATGACCTTCTTCGACAAGAACCCGCCGATTGCGCGGAGGATTTTTGAAAAAATTCTGACAGCCGCCCGCGCGCGCGAAGCCGCGCGCAAGGCGCGTGAAACGATTCGCAAAGGAGCGCTCACTGGCGGCGGATTGCCGGGAAAATTGGCGGACTGCTCTGAGCGCGATCCGGAATTGACGGAGCTTTATATTGTCGAGGGCGATTCAGCGGGTGGTTCCGCCAAACAAGGGCGCGACCGGATGACACAGGCAATCCTCCCGATCCGGGGAAAACTGATCAACGTCGAGAAGGCGCGCGAAGACCAATTCCTCAAGAACACCGAAATTCAGGCGATGATTACGGCTATTGGCACCGGGATCGGCAAAGCGAGAGAAGATGGAAACGGCAAAGATGAAGGCCGCTTCGATATGTCAAAGCTGCGCTATGGAAAGATCATCATCATGACGGACGCGGACGTCGATGGATCGCATATTCGAACGCTGTTGTTGACGTTTTTCTTCCGGCAGATGAACGAACTGGTGCGGGCCGGCAAAATTTACATCGCTCAGCCGCCGCTCTATCAAATCAAGCGCAAGAAGCGCGAAGAGTACGTGGATGACGACGTGCAGCTGAACAAGATCCTGATTTCACTCGGGGCCGAAGACGTAAAGCTGAAGAATCTCGCTGATAGCAAAGAGATCAGCGCGGCGCAGTTGAAAGACATTCTCGAGTCGCTGGAGAAGTTGGCCAAGCTCAGCGAAGTGGTTCGGCGCCACGGCGGGGATTTCGAGGCTTATCTGGAGGAACGCAATTCCAAGTCCGGCAAGCTCCCGACGTATCTCGTAAAAGTGCGCGAAGGGAACGATGAGACCGTCCACTATTTTCACGACGAGAAAGCGGTCCGGAAATTTCACGAAGCCAACCTCGATCTCAATTTGTTCGACACCCAGATCGAACAGGAACTGTTGCCGCTTGGGGATATTCAGGTACCCGTGGCGAAAACGAACGGCGGCCCGCGTCGTCGCGCCAAACTAGTCGAGCTTCACGAATCTGCCGCGATCCAGAAAATCATCGCCGAGCTCGCGCGCAAAGGTTTGAAAGTCGACCACTACGCGGCAAGCGATCGTCCGATTTTTGAATTGATCGAGGGCGAAGGCGAAAAAGCCGTGACGCATCCGCTGTTCTCAATCCCGGAGATTCTCGAAAAGATTTTGGAAATCGGACGCCGCGGTGTGCAGATCAAACGGTTCAAAGGTCTCGGCGAAATGAACGCCAAAGAATTGTTCGAGACGACGATGAATCCCGAGAAGCGCAAGCTGCTCAAGGTGGATTTGAATGACGATAACGCGGTCGATGCCGACAAAATGTTCACGATTCTGATGGGCGACGTGGTCGAGCCGCGGCGCCAGTTTATCGAGGACAACGCGCTTAACGTGCGAAACCTCGACGTCTAAGATCGACATCTTGGTAGATCCACAACTTCTCTGTGTATAACGCGAACGAAAAGGTCGAGCCGATCAATGTAGCAGAAGAAGTGTCGAGGTCGTTCCTCGATTACTCGATGTCGGTCATCATTTCGCGGGCGCTGCCGGACGCGCGCGACGGACTGAAGCCATCGCAGCGCAGAATTCTCTTCGCGATGCACGATTTGTCGCTCTTCCCGGGCCGGCAGCATCGGAAATGCGCGAAAATTTGCGGTGATACGAGCGGTAACTATCACCCGCACGGCGAAGCCGTGATCTACCCCACCCTCGTCCACATGGCGCAGGCGTGGGCAATGCGTGAGCGGCTAGTGGACGGTCAGGGCAACTTCGGATCGGTCGAAGGCGACCCGCCCGCGGCCATGCGTTACACCGAAGCGCGCATGACGCACCTGGGCGCCGCGCTCATGGTCGACATGGACAAGGACACGGTCGACTTCGTTCCGAACTACGACGAGACGCGGACCGAGCCGACTGTTTTCCCGGCGGCATTTCCAAATCTTCTCGTCAACGGCGGCACCGGCATCGCGGTTGGAATGGCGACGAACATTCCGCCGCACAATTTGGTCGAAGTGATCGACGGCATCTGCGCGCAGATCGACGACCCCGACATCACACTCGATGAGTTGATGAAGCACGTGAAGGGGCCGGATTTCCCGACTGGCTGCGCGATTTTGGGGACGACTGGTGTTCGCCAATACCTTGAGACCGGCCGCGGCAGCATGAAAGTGCGCGGAAAAGCCGGGGTCGAAGAAATCAAGGGCGGCAAGGAACAGATCGTCATTACCGAGATTCCTTACAATGTGAATCGCGCTACGCTGGTCGAACGTATCGCCGATCTCGTGAACGAAAAAGTTCTGAGCGAGATCACGGCAGTTCGCGATGAATCCGACGAAAACACGCGCGTAGTGATCGAGCTGAAACGCGACGCGAATCCGAAGATCGTCATTAACAATCTTTACAAGCACACCGCGATGGAAAGCTCGTTCGCGGTCATCATGCTGGCGATCGATCACGGGCGGCCGAAATTGCTCTCGCTCAAGGATGCGAACGCGGCTTATATCGAACATCGGCGCGAAGTTATTTTGCGCCGGACGCGCTTCGAATTGCGCAAAGCGGAAGAACGCGCCGAGACCCTCGAAGGTTATCTCATTGCGCTTGCGAACTTGGATGAATTTATCCGAATCATCCGCGGATCAGCGAATCGCGAGGAAGCGCGAATCAAACTGCTCGCGTTCGAGTTCACCAAAAAGCAGGTCGAACAGATCGGCATTCTCATTCGCAATCCAGCGCGCTTAACAGAAGGCCGTTACGCGTTCAGCGAACACCAGGCCAACCAGATTCTCGATCTTCGTTTGTATCAATTGACCGGGTTGGAGCGGGACAAGATCGACAACGAATACAAGGAGTTGATCAAGACGATTCAGGACCTGCGGGATATTCTGGCCAAGGAGCAGCGCGTTTTCACGATCATCAAAAAAGAGCTGCGCGAGTTGCGCGACAAGCACGGCTCAGAGCGCCTGACTCAATTCGTGGTCGATGAAGGCGATATCAACATGGAGGACCTCATCGCCAATGAGGGCTGCATCATCAGCATTACCCACGGCGGCTTCATCAAACGCACCGCAGTAAGCGCGTTTCGGGCGCAACGCCGCGGCGGCAAAGGCGTAATTGGCATGACCACGCGTGAAGGCGCGACCGAGGAAGAAGAAGGCGATTTCATCGAACATCTCTTCACCGCGACCACGCACGACTACCTGATGTTCTTCACTGAATCCGGCCGCGCCTACGTCGAAAAAGTTTATGAGATTCCGGAAATGGGACGCGCGGCTAAAGGCCGCTCCATCGCTAACATTCTTGACTTACGGCCGGACGAGAAAATCGCCGCGACCATTCGAATTCAATCAAAGAAATCGGGTGTTGGCCCGAATGCGGTCGATCAAACCTGGGACGAAAATCTTCACATCGTCTTCGCCACCCAGTCCGGCATCGTCAAAAAATCGAACCTCTCCGATTATCGAAACGTTCGAAAAGGCGGCATCATCGCCATCCAAATTGAAAAAGGTGATCGTTTGATCGACGCCAAACTCACCAACGGAAACAACGAGCCCGTCCTGATCACGAAAGAAGGAATGAGTCTGCGCTTTCACGAAGAACAGTTGCGCGACCAGGGACGGAACACGGTTGGCGTCTGGGGAATCCGGCCCGACAAAAAAGATCGGGTGATTGCGATCGCGATTGTCGATCCAAACGCGATGTTGCTCGTCGCCGGTGAGAACGGGATCGGCAAACGGACGCCGTTCGGCGATTACCGAAAACAAAAGCGCGGGGGCAAAGGCATCATCACGATGAAAACCGGAACCAAGACTGGGGATGTGGTCGGTGCTCTAACCGTGCGCGACACCGATGAGATCATGCTGATCACGACAAAAGGGCAGATGGTCCGCACGCGGGTCAAAGAAATCCGCGAAACCGGGCGCAACACAATGGGTGTAAAATTAATGGACCTACGCAAAGGCGAAAAACTGCAAGCGATTGCGCCAGTCGTCAGTCAGGCAGCAGAAGAAGAAGCCCAGAGCGAAGAAGCTCCGGCTCCGGAAAAGCCCGAAAAAAAGTAAGGGCACGCGGGTCGCGTGCCCTTTTCTCGTCGCGGGAAGAAACTTCCAATCAGTAGCGTGTCGTCGTGGTCTGTGTCGCAGTCGTCGGCTGCTGCACCGTCGTCTCACGGGTCGTTGTTGTGGTCGTCTGGGTCGTCGGCTCGTGAGCGCAGGAACTCAGGAACGCAGCAATCAGGAGCGAAAACAAAGGAATGAGAAGCTTTTTCATAGTGTGAATCATCGTTACATAATTACTTCGCCCCAAACCGTTTCGGCAGATGTAAGAAAATTCGTTGTCATCCCGAGCGCAAGCGAGGGATCCCACACCGGGCGACTGATCACACAAGATATTCAGCGTAACGCGCGCTTCGATTGTGAGATTTCTCGCTTCGCTCGAAATGACACGCACCTAAATGTCGATCTTGGCACGCCGTTTTTTCAGTTCACCGCGCTTGCGTTTCGATTCGAGAATTCTTCGTTTAAGCGCTGCTGGACGCGGCGATTTGCGGCGGCGCGCGCTTTCTCGCTCGGCAATTTCGGCTGCACGTCGTTTCTGCTGAGCGCGTTCGATCGCGTCGAGTAAGCGTTCGCGCGCGAGCTTGCGATTCATCGCCTGCGAACGCGAATCCTGCGCCGTCACGCTGATTCCGCTCGGTCGATGTCGCAGCGTCACCGCCGTCGCGACTTTATTTACATTTTGCCCGCCCGGCCCGCCCGATCGCGCGAACGTCTCCTCAAGATCGACATCGCGCACGCCGAGCCGCGCCATCCGCTCCGCGATAGAGTCTCTTCCCATTGCTCGACAAAATAGACGAGCTTCGAGACTTATCGGCAACTGCGTTTATTGCGCGGAGGCGACTCGGGCCGGCGCTTTGCCGGCGAAAATGGCGTCGAGATCGGCCAGGACTTTTTGTGGGCCGAAATTTTGGTCGCCCGACTGGCTTTTCGAGATCACTTTACCGGTGGAATCAACTAGCACCAGCGATGGAATTCCGTTGCCCGCATTTTTCGCCAAGACTTCCTTCTCCTTAAGCTTCGAAAAGTCAATTGCCGGCCAGGGCATGTTTTCTTCCCGCATATACTTTTCCATCGCGTAGAGCGATCGATCCATGCTGTAAAAGACGATCTCGAATTCAGGATGTTCGGGCGCGACGCGCTTGTAGTAATCGACCAGCTGAGGAGTGAACTTCCGACACGGCCCGCACCATTGCGCTGAAAAATAAAATGCGATCAGTTTCTTGTTTGCCATGGCGGCATCATCCACGCGCGCGGGATCGCCGCGATGCATTTGGACAAGGTCGCCTTTCAGAAATTCGGAAATCGCACCGAAATTTACATCGGGTCCGGTTGGGGCTGATTTTGCGCTACGCTCGCGCACGACTCGCGCCTGATAAGCCGCGTCCGATTTGCGAGATGCTTCCGCCTGCTCGGCGCGACGTTGTTCCGCGATAGCCAACTGTTCTTGGACGGCCGCGGTTTTTTCGGGCGAAAGCGAATAGATTCCGCTCTCCAGCGCCTCGATCAATTCCGCGGAAGCGCCGGCTTTAACGAGCGCTTTCTCTTTGGTTTCATCGACCGTGTCGGCGAAATGTCGTTTGGACAATTCCTGCATGACCGAGCTGCTCGAGTAACCCGAGCGCAGCATCAGCCCGATCTCGTTGACGGTGAGCGGTAATTGACCGGCCTGGGTTGCACACACAAACAGGGAGAAACCCAAATAAATCCAGCGGCGCATGCATCTTAACGAGCACAAAACGCACCAGGTGGAAGCTCCCGTAGCGGCGGTCTACGATCGTCGGACGAATTACGCGGCGCTCATAGAGCGCCGCTACAGTCCCAGCAGCGAAATTTGGTCGCGGTATTCCGGCTTCGCCTGCGCGGCGGCTTCAGCCAATTGCCGCGCCGCGTCCAATTGACCAGTCGCCTTTGCGTAAGCGGCACAGAGCCATTGTCGATCCGCCGCGTCGGGCGCGTTCGGTTGAATGAATGAGGTGGCAATAGAAAGCAGCGTTTTCGGCGCGAGCTTGCTCCAGGGAACGCGAGCGATGCCGTAGGGAAGCTTCAACCCAACGGTTTGATTATCGGCACTGGATATTCCGGTGTATTCAGCGCCGCTGGTGTCCGTAATTGCGCCGGAAAACTGTTTGCGATTAAGGTCGTCGATCAATTTCTTTTTCCAAGCGGCCAACCATTGCGGTTTTTTCTGAGCCGCTGCCTCCAATTCTTTTTGGGTCAGCTGGCGCGGCGGTTGCGATGATGCTGCTACGGTGGGAGGCGCACCTTGTTTTTCTTTTCCGACGATCGCATCAGAAATCGCGCTCCGCGTCTTTAACTGTTTTTTTAAGTCCGAACTGGCCTTTGCTGCCGGGTTCGTCTTCCAAGCGAGGTAAAATCGGCAATCGTCCAGATATTTTTGCGCGATCGCCTTCAGTTCCGCGATCCAGGCGAACTTTCCGGACGGTTGCGCCTTAACAAACTGCTCGAGCAGTTGAGCGGCGTCCTGGACATCGAGCTGATCAATGTCTTTCAAGGCAAAAGGAAAAAGCGCGAACAGCTCAGGCGAGCTGGGGCCTTTGACAGAAAGTTGACCGGACTGAACCGGACCCGGCGCCAAAAGCGTTTTCGAGGTTGCGGCAAAGAAGTTCGCAAGATCGACATCTTCTCTGGCAAACCCTTTCGTGCCCGCTTTTTCAATCGCTTGAAAGGCCTGATGCGCCTGTGCATCTTCACGGCCGATCATGGCCGCGAGTGCTTGTTGCAAACGCGACCAATCGTAAAGCGGCTGCCGGTTTCGCGCTTCGGTAGCGATGCGAGCGAAAGCCGATCCCGCAACGTTGTAGTGATTGAGAACGAGTTGGTGCCGCGCTTCGGCTGCTTGTTTCTCAAGTTCGGGGATCGGAATTGCGGTCGAAAATATCGCGATTTGCTTTTGAGTGTTGCGAACAAAAACGACAACTCCGAGCGCGATAACCAGCAGAACCGCGGCAGCGGCAGCGATGATCCGACGGGTTTTGCGTTTTGCCGTCGCGACATCGATCACGTCGCGGCCGGTCAATTTTTTGTAGGCACGCTCGAGTTCGGCGACAAGCTCGTCGTAAGAGGAAAAGCGCTGCGCCGATTCCGGTGCGATCATTCGCTGCAAAACCCGCGCGGTGTCCGCAGAAACTTCGGGCGCGACAACCGACAGCAGAAGCGGCTGATTCTTTAGTGTACGCAATTCGGTTGCCGAATTCGTTTCGCCTTCGATCGGCGCCCTGCCCGCAAGCGCGTGAAAAAGCGTGGCCCCAAGACTGTAGATGTCGCTCCGGAAATCTTCCGGCTGATTGTTCAATCGCTCGGGCGCGACGTAATAAGGTGTGCCCCAAACTTCTCCGCGGGCTTCGGCCGAGATCCCGGCCAACCCGAAATCGCCAATCTTGGCCATGTGTTCGTCGGCAAAAAGAATGTTGGCCGGTTTCACATCGCGATGAATCAAGCCTCTGGCATATGCCGCTCGCAGGCCTTTGGCGGTTTGAATGCCGGCCTCCAACACTTGTTCCTCGGGCAAACGAGTGTGTTGTTCGATGAAATCGTCGAGACTTCCGCGCTCGACCAATTCCATCACGAGATAAAACTGGCCATGGTCAGTTCCAGACGAAAAAACCTGGACGATGTTAGGATGATTGACCGATGCGGCCATGCGCGCTTCCTGTTGCAATTGCGCGGTCGCATCGAGGCCGCCTTCCAAGTCCTTGCGCAAGAGTTTCAAGGCTACGAAACGGTCGAGCAAAGTGTCGCGCGCTTTGTAGACGGTTCCCATTCCGCCGATGCCGACCGTTTCGACGATCACAAAGTGGTCGAACATGTGCTCGGCCCGCACTTTTTCGCCGCAGCTCGGACACTCCACGCGAGCGAGCGGCTCGGCGCCGCTTGTGTCGATGGCAGCTCCGCAGGCCGGACAAGTTTGCAATGTCGCCGCGGTCGATTCGGTCGCCATTGACGCGATTGTAACATCGACAATGTGCCGAGCAACGCTACGGTCGAGCGGGAGCGAAACTCGCGGCATGTCAGAAGAACCGACCACTATCGAGTTGCTCGTGCCGAAAGAGCGGGCGCGCCTGCGGCTCGACCAATTTCTCGCGCGCGAGCTTCCGAAGTTTTCGCGATCTCGCCTTCAGCAACTAATCCGCAAAGAATTCGTCACGCTCAATGGCGCCACCGCCCGACCTCGCGATCTCGTGCGCACCGGCGACCGCGTTGAATTAAACGAGCCGCCCACGGAAAAGATCGACAATCAGCCGGAAGCGATTCCGCTCGATGTTCTTTACGAAGACGATGATCTCATTGTGATCAACAAACCAGCCGGGTTGGTTGTTCATCCTGGCGCCGGTCACCGTGAGCACACATTGGTCAATGCCCTACTGCATCACTTTCCAAAGCTTTCCGGAATCGGCGGGAAAGAAAGGCCGGGAATCGTGCATCGGCTTGATAAAGACACAAGCGGGTGCCTCGTCGTCGCAAAAACCGATGAGGCACACCGCGGATTGTCGGCGCAATTTGAGGCGCGGACGGTAGAAAAGATTTACTTCGCCCTTGTCGCCGGAAAGTTGCGGAAAAGCGCGGGCGCAATTGAAGAGAAAATCGGACGTCACCCGGTCCATCGTCAACGAATGTCGGTCGCGTCCAAGCGCGGTCGCGCGGCGAAGACGGAATATCGCGTCGTGAGTTCGTCGGATGAGATGAGCTTGGTCGAATGCAAGTTGCACAGCGGTCGGACACACCAGGTGCGGGTTCATCTTCATCATCTTGGTCATCCAGTTCTGGGCGATAAAGTTTACGGCGCGCATGCAAAGGCTTCCCCGCGCCAAATGCTCCACGCCTGGAAATTGGGCTTTCAACATCCGCGCACCGGCGAATGGAAGAATTTCGAAGCAGCGCTACCGAATGATTTTGAAGAGGCGGTTACGTCGCTGCGACCGTCGCTCTCTTTTGCGCGCTAAGCATAACTAAAGCAGCGAGGACCGGCGCGATGACGAGACCGCGCATCCACGGCTCGGCGTGCCACGGCAGAACAAAGAGCCGTTCATCCCAAAACAAGTAGTAAGAGAAAAGTGTGATCGAGAGAACGTTCCAGGCGTAGGCGCTGCGCCAGGCCGCGAGTGGCAAAATCCAAACGCAATACCACGGATGCAAAATGGGGCTAAGCACGATGACGATTCCAAGCGCCCAGAGCATTCCTCGTTTCCAATCGCGAACGAACAAGAGTGAAACCCCAATCACGCAGACGATCATGATTGGATAGTAATGAAAATCTCGCTGGTGTGGGTTTGGCAAAACCGTTTCTTCGATCACCCACCAAAAGAGATCGTTGAGCCGGGAGAGCTGTGTGAATTGGCCTAACGACTCCCAGATTGGGACCTTCGGAAAGCCGAACGGAAAACTTAAGAGCGCGGGAATAAGCGCGGTCAGAGCCAAAACAACCGCGCGCCAACGCAATGCAACCGCACAAAGCAAAAGGAGCGATGCCGCTACGAGGTTGAGCGAGATCGCGATCCCAAAAAGGAGCGCAGCCAAAACCGCCCAGAGCCACTTCGTTTCGGATTCACTTGTCGTTGTCGATCTAACCAGAGCGAGAATTCCACCGACCATCGCGAGCATCATCACGCTATCGAAATGGGCCGCGCCGGCGAAGCTGTAGACGACAAGCGGATTCCACGCGTACCAAGCCGCGCCGCGGTAGCGATCCTCACCGCCAATCAATCGCAAAAGCAACGCCGCCACCAAGAGGTCGGCGATTGCAAAAAGGATTTTATAGAACAGCGGCCGGTCGGTTATGCCGCTGAGAAATTTAAAGAGCAGCTCGGCGCCGGGAGGATCAACGGCGCACAGTTCGGGATGATTAATTTTTGCGGCCTGAGGAAAATCACGACGCAGGCCATCCAGTTTCGAATCAGCCGGGGCGACGATGTAGGGATTGAATCCAGCTTGCTGAATTTTGCCTTCCCATTGGTAACGGAAAAGCTCGTCGCTTGGGACGAGCGGCAGCACGATCAATCGCAAGATTATCGCGACGCCCCAAAATAAAATCGCTTGGTTTCGCGACGAGATGTTGATCGTGAAATTGGAAACGGCGGCTAAACAGGCTACGCCGCTGAGAAACGCCGCGGCGACAAAAAGCACCGGCATTCGCTCGAACGTCCAGTCATCGAAACAATTTAGCGCTGCGACAAAGAGAATTTCGGCGACGAGTGCGACGGAAAAAATAACGAGCCGGACGACCTTCATGTCCGCGAAACCGGATCCGTGTGCATCGCTTCAACTGCCTGGACCGGCAAAACTGCGGAAACAACAGCAACGCGACCTTTGATGCGCTGCAAACCGGCGCGGTGCGCGGCAAGATCGACAAGTTCCGCCACTCGCGACTTCAACGCGCGTGCGCGCGTTGCCAGAAAAACCAGAAAGAGCGAATATGGAATAACCGACCAAAGATCGAGATGTGAAGCGTGGAGCTGGCGGTAAATGACAACGCTGAGAGCAAGAAGACTAAAAATTACGGTGGTGGTAACGAGCCGGTTGCGCAGGCGCACGCGCGTCAATCGCTTCGCGCCGGTGTGATCCTCGGTTACGGTTTGGAGAACAATGCTCCACCAAAAGTTTCCATAGATTTGGATGTCCCACTCATTCCAACCAGTATCGACCGAGTAGCGCCAGCCTTCTTCTTCGAGTAATTGAAAAATCGCGCCGAGCAAGTGATGACGATCCCGGCCATCCTCGCTCCAAAAAACCCGGCGCTGCAAGCCGCGGCCCGACTTTGCGGCGGCAGGCAAAATTTCGTGCGCGCGGATGACACTGCTCGGTGTCCTTTTAAAATGGAGCCAGGTGAAATAGCGCGAAAATCCGCGCACGAGCGGTTGGAGAAAAGCCAGACACATCACGAGCAAGCGCGCGGGGACGGTGTCGAATTTTGGTTCGATGTGCGCTCGGACCATGTAGGAAAGCGCGACGGTCAGTGTGCCGCCGAACATCAGATAAGGCACGATGCGCAGCGTCGGCAGAAAAATTCCAAGGCCAAAAAGGAAAAGCGTCAATGCGAACCATTCGATGCTGCTCAGATAAGCGGCGAGATCCGATTGCGGCGTGGCATACATCGATTGGAAAAATCCTTCGCCGAAAACGCCGTGATAAATGACGGGGCGATCGATGAACCAACTGAATCGCGGCGCGCCGTAAATTTGACCGCGCCATTTCGCGGTCCCGGTCGGGCCGAAGAAAATGAGGTGTTTGAAACGAAGAAGCGATTCGGCTTCGCCGTAACCTTCCTGCTGTTTCAAAAAGGCGCGGAGCGTGAAGCGGCGATGATGCCAAACAATAGCGGTGGGACTAAAAGAGATGACGCAGCCCGCTTGCTGGAGGCGCCAGCAAAAATCGACATCGTCGCCCGCTTTGTGATACTCGGGATCAAAACCGCCGACTTGATCGAAGGCCCAGCGATAAAACGCCATGTTACAACCGGGAATGTGCTCGGCGATCGTGTCGGTAAGCAGAACATGGCTCGGTCCGCCAGGCGCTGCGGCCACGCAGGCTTGAGCCGCGTTTTGCGCCGGCGGACTGACGTTCGGTCCGCCTACGCCGGCGTATTCGCCGCTCAGCAGCGTGCCCACTAAATAATAAAGCCAATCCGGATCAGCCATGCAGTCCGAGTCGGTGTATGCGAAGACGTCGCCCTTGGCCGCGGCCGCGCCGGCGTTACGGGCGTGACTCAAGCCGAGATTACTCTGATGAATGTAACGAACGTTCGGAAATTCTGCCGCAACTTGCGCTGTGTTGTCGGTCGAACCATCATCGACCAAAATCACTTCGTATTTCGGGTAATTGAGTTTGGCTAACGAATTGAGGCAGTCGGCCAACGTCCGGGCGCCGTTATAAGAACAAACAATTACCGAAACGAACGGCACCTCGCTCAAGGCGCGATGCGGCAGAGCCGAATTGTCCTGACCGAATTTGTCGCGCAGCGCGTAGAAACATTTTTTTGGCTCGCGCTCGCGCGTGACAATGCCGAACGCCCAATCTGTAACTTCGTTGCCGCCGGTAAACCATTCGTCCGTCCAGGAAAACAAAATCGTCCCGGCTAGTCCGCATTTGGCCACGCTTTCGATGTGCCAGCCGAGCATTTCGGCTTGTTCGTCCTGCGAATGGCGAATCGTGTCCATTCCGAATTCGCCCAGAATGAGCGGGCGCTCGCCCGTCAGATTTTGCAGGCGCAAAAGGTAGCGCTCGAAATCGCGCTGATTGTGGAGATAAACATTGAAACAGAAAAAATCGACATTCTGCGGGAGTAAATATTCTGTCGGCGGAAAAGTCGCGTAGGAAAAAAGAGCATCCGGGTCCACCGCGCGTCCGATCCGAATGAGATGCTCAACGAACTCGGTCACACGTCGCACGCCGAGCCAGCGCGCCATCGTGCTCGCGATCTCGTTGCCGACCAAATAACCGAGCACGGCCGGATTACCAACATATCTCCTGACGGTGCCGCGGACCGTCCGCGCAATTTGATCGCGCACTTTTTTCTCGCGCAGAAATTCGATGTGCTTTTCCCACGGCAGCGTGATCAAAACACGGATCCCGACAGCGAAACATTTTTCCAGGAACCACTCCGGCGGCGGATGATAAACCCGCAACACGTTCAAACCGATCTCGCGCATCATGCGAAGATCGACATCTACCTGCTCCGGACGGCCGAACGTGTTCCCTTTTTCGTCCGGTTTGAATGGGCCGTAGGTCGCTCCCTTGATGAAGAACTTGCGATCGCCCTCGAAAAAGAATTTCGAAACGGCGCGAATCCGCGAGTTGGTTAGACCTGTCATATAGAGCGAAGCGCTTCTCGAACAACTTTCACCGTGGCTTCGATGTCATCCGGCGTGTGTGCGGTCGAAATAAAACCGGTCTCGAATTGAGATGGTGCGAAATAAACGCCGCGTTCCAAACAGGCGTGGAAAAACTTCGCGAACTTTTTCAGATCGCTCCGCTTTGCACCGGCAAGGTCGACAATCGGCGGACTCGCAAAAAACAAACAGAACATCGACCCGATGCGGTGAAATGTGATGTCGATCTTTGCGTCGGCGATCGCCTCGTGCGTGAGCTGTTCGAAGCGCGCGCCGAGTTTTTCGAGCAATTCCCAACCGTCGATCCGCTCGAGCTCGCTTAGTTGCGCGAGACCAGCCGCCATCGCGAGCGGATTTCCCGAAAGTGTTCCTGCCTGATAAACGGGACCATCGGGCGAAAGCTGATTCATAATTTCAGCGCGGCCTCCGAAAGCGCCGACCGGCAAACCGCCGCCGATCACTTTGCCGAGCACGGTCAGATCCGGTTTGATCCCATAGATCTCCTGGGCGCCGCCGCGAGCAACCCGGAATCCGGTCATCACTTCATCGAAAATCAGAAGCGCGCCGTGCTTGGTGCATTCGTCACGCAAGATCGACAAAAACTTTTCTTTCGGAAAATAAAGTCCGGCGTTGGCGGGAATAGGTTCCAGGATGACGGCAGCGATTTCGTTTTTGTTTTCGTTAAACGTTTTCCGGACAAGATCGACATCGTTGAACGGCAAAGAAATGGTTTGCTCGGCAAACGATTTTGGAACACCCGCGCTGTCGGGCCGTCCGTGAGTCAGTGCGCCGCTGCCGGCTTTTACCAGGAGCGAATCGGCGTGGCCATGATAGCAGCCGTCAAACTTGATAATTTTGTCACGCCCGGTGAATCCACGCGCCAATCGGATGCACGACATCGCCGCTTCGGTCCCACTGTTGACCATTCGCACCTTCTCAATCGACGGCATCCATTGACAGATCAGCTCGGCCAATTCCACTTCGAATGGATTTGGAATTCCGAAACTCAAGCCGCGCGCAGCCGCAGTCCGCACCGCGTCGACCACGAGTTTCGGCGCGTGCCCGAGAATCGCCGGGCCCCAACTACCGACGTAATCGATGTATTCGTTTCCATCCACGTCCCAAACTCTTGCGCCGGCTGCGCGTTCCACGAAAAAAGGCTCACCGCCAACGTTGCGGAATGCGCGCACCGGAGAATTGACGCCGCCGGGAATACGCTCTTGAGCTGCGGCAAATAATTGCGACGAACGGCGAGTCACGCGCCGAAGATAATCATTAATTCGTTAAATCGCTAAGTCTGAGAAGATCCGAGCGTGATTTTGCCTGCCAAGCCGCAGCCTTGGAGCGAACCGCAGGGGATTTCAGAGATCGAAGTCCGCCTTGGTTTCACTCCGGCGTGACAGCATTCGCTCGCGCTTCGC
The DNA here is from genome assembly GCA_035635435.1 of Chthoniobacterales bacterium. Taxonomy (GTDB): domain Bacteria; phylum Verrucomicrobiota; class Verrucomicrobiia; order Chthoniobacterales; family UBA10450; genus AV40. Next base: position 17,802 of record DASQBB010000005.1, read on the forward strand.
TCCAAGCGAAGGCGGGAGCCGAGCGACATGGACAACGCCCGTCAGGGTGAACTCGCGGGAGCGAGCGAATCATTCGATGAGCTTGGATTTTCGTTACGGCTCAATTATCATCCGAATCTCTAGGTGTCCGAGACGTTGTAGACGCCGATTATGCCGGGACAGATCAAAGTAAGTGAGGAAGCAGCTGCGAGGGAAATTCTACTGAAACGCACGGTTAATGCCTCCTTCATAGCCGGGGGCGTCCTGTTTGCGGTAATTGCAGTTGGGTTTGGGGTTTGGCTTGGCAATAAAGCGCCCGTTGGAGGAGTTGCAGAAAGGAGCGTTGCCGTTTTGCCCTTCGAAAGTCTGAGCGCCGATCCAGAGGAGGCGTTCCGCGCCGTGGGCGTTCAAGATCAAATTCGGAACGACGTGGCCAAGGTCGCGGATCTGAAAGTGATCAGCCGCAACTCGGTGATGCAATACAGGCCAGGGGTGAAACGCAATCTTCGCGAGATTACGGATGCTCTCGGAGTTGCTTATGCTGTCGACGGCAGCGTTCAACGTGCGGCCGACCGCGTCCGGGTACGTGCACAACTGATAAATGCGAGGACAGGCACTCACATTTGGCGAAAAAGCTATGACGGTGCGCTCGACGACGTGTTTGCGATTGAAAGCAAAATCGCCAAAGCTGTCGCGGACGAGCTTGGGGCGAGGCTCTCGACAGCGGAAAAAGAGACGATTGAGGAAAAACCGACCGATAACCCCGTGGCGTATGAGCGCTATATTCGCGCGGGAATTCTTCTCGACGGTATCGCGTTAGATGCGCGTTCTGCAGACCTTCGATACCAAGCTGTGCATCTACTTGAGCTTGCCGTAGCTCAAGATTCAAAATTTCTGCTGGCCTATTGTCGCCTCGGCTTTGCGCACCAAGGACTATATTTCAATGGCTATGACCACACTCCGCTGCGATTAGCCCGGGCAACTGAAGCGGTGGAGGCCGCAATTCGGCTTGGCCCAGACCGTGGCGAACCGCATCTGGCAGCGGGGTTGTTGTACTATTACTGTTATCGCGATTACGGCCGGGCTCGCTCCGAACTGGCGATTGCTCGCCGTCTGCTCCCTAACGAACCGTTGGTCTTCGCAACCCTCGCCTGGATCGACCGGCGGCAGGACCGGTGGCAGGACCACTTGCGCAATGTGAACCGAGCTCTCGAACTTGATCCGCGTAATGTTTTTATCCTTCACCAGGTAGCCGGTACCTATCAGGTGCTGCGCCGTTACAATAATCTCGTGGCGACATTCGATCGGGCTCTGGCGGTCACGCCTAACGATGCCGTTGCCCGGGTCGCCAGGGGATTGGCTGAATTGGATTCGAACGCAACTGTTCAACCAGGGCAAGTAGCGGTTCAGGAAGTGCTGGCTAACGACCCGGCCGACGGTGTAAAAATCGTCGATCGATGGTTTAACATCGCCCTCTGCGCTCGTGATGCGAACGATGCAAAACGCGCTTTGGGTTCGATGCTGCAGGAAGGAATAACATGGGGCGCCAATGTCCGTACCCCGCGGAGCTTTTGCGAAGGCTTGGCCGCTCGCGTGTTCGGGGACAACGAGGCGGCGATGAATGCGTTTGCGGAGGCTCGTGAGGAAATGGAAACGGTGCTGCAGAAACAGCCCGATTATGCCGAGGCGATGTCT
>DASQBB010000006.1:0-9806 GCA_035635435.1 Chthoniobacterales bacterium
AAGCGCGCAGTCTGCTCGCCGTTCATTTCCGGCATCGCGCGGTCCATGACCACGAGGTCGAAATGGCGAAGTCGAAATTTCTCGAGCGCTTCCCGTCCACTTGAAGCAGTCGCAACGGAATGATTGTCGGTCAGCAAGTACGCCATCAAGACTTCGCGACTGCGGGCTTCGTCATCAACGACCAGAACGTTGAGAGCGGAGTCTGATTTAACGACAACTTCGCCGTTGGATTGTGCAGCCGGCATTTTCTGCGCGAGCGGCAACCGAATGATAAAAGTGGTGCCTTGGCCGACGGCGGATTCGATTTCCAATTGGCCACGGTGGCGTTCGACAATTCCATAGACCATCGACAATCCGAGACCGGTGCCGTGCTCGCCCTTGGTGGAGAAAAACGGCTCGAGACAGCGACGCCTGACGATTTCAGTCATGCCGGTGCCGGTGTCGGCGACGCGAACAACAGCCCGTTCGTTTTCAATCGACGTTTCGAGCGACACTCGGCCGCCTTGCGGCATCGCGTCGACGGCGTTGAAGAGCAGGTTGGTTAAAACTTCGCGAAGCGCAGATTCGTCGCCGGCAACGAATCGGATACTCCTTGAACTCCGTTTCGACCGAAACCGGAATTCCACGGGCTTGCGTGAGTCCGCGCCATTTCGGTTCCGTGAGCGCGACTGCTTGCTGGACTAGCTTGGCAAGATCGACAATCGGAAATTCCTCATCCGAATCCGCCGGTCGATAAAATTCGCGCAGTCGACTGACCACGCTCGACGCGTCTTGGGCGGACGTGCGCAGCATCTCGAGACAACGACGCGTTTCCGCTTTGTCGTCGAGCATCGCTTCGTTGCGAAGTAGGACGTCGGCGAAGCCGAGGATCGGCATCAGGGTGTTGTTGAAATCGTGCGCAATCCCGGCGGCCATCTGGCCGAGCGCGCTCAAGCGTTCCTGCTGGATCACTTGCTGCTGGGTCGCCTTAAGTTCGACGAGCGCTTTTTCGAGCTCACGATTTACTTCGTGCAAATCTTTCTCTGCTTGTTGGCGGCGAGTTACGTTCTCGGCCGAGGTCGCGACGATTTGATCGACCGGCTTGGAAAGATTCTTGGCCAAAAATAAACTCGCGCCAAAACCGCCGACTAACACGACCGCGCCAAAACCGCTGATCTTCCAGCGAAGTGTTCGCGCTTCTCCAAGCGAGGCGGCGAGGGGATAAAGGCAAACGTCATAGGCCGGCGCGACCTGCGAGCTGAGCGCTTTGTAAAAAAGGAGATGAGGTCCGCTTTCAAGATCGACAATAAAATTGCCGGCGGCGTCCTGATTTAAGCCGGCTTGGACTCGTTGCGCGACGAGACGCCGGTCGGCGGCGCTCAAACCCGCGATGTAAAATTGGCGGTTTAACCAGATGCCGCTCTTAATTTCCGCGCCGCGGCCTTCAAGACTGCGCGCCTGTTTGATTGGAAAACCCAAAACGAGTGCGCCCAGAGCGTTGTTATCCCAGCCACGAACTTTCGTCAGGACAATCTGACGCAACGCGGCCGGATCATTTCCGCGACTGATTGCGATAAAAGCGATGCGCTGTTCGCCGACATCGCGCGGCTCGAGGCTGATTGGAGCCAAAGCTTCCCCGAGTAAGTCAGGATCGACATCGCCGGCCGGCTGATCGCCCGCCGGTAAGACGGCTCCATTGAGATCGACAAAACGAAAGAACGAAGCGTGGCCCGTTTGTTCGCTATTGTTCGCAGCAGTTTCGTTGGGGCTAAAAACGTCCTGCAACTCGGACACCGCGTTTCGATAGAGATCATTTACATCCTTTTCTTCCAATGCCGCGCGCAATCTGACGGAGCGCGAGACTTTGCGGCATTTTTCCGCGACTGCGCTGGATCGGAGATCCTGGACGGCAAGGAACGAGCGCAGTTGATTTTGAAATTGCGCGTTGAGAAGCCGCTGTTGATTCGCGCGAAGATTATTTTCGGAGATGTAAACCGTCGCACCCGTTATCGCCAGGACGATGAGCATCATCGCCAGCAATAGCTTGACCCGAAAACTTAGCGCATGGGTGACATTCAAAGTTAAACAGAGATCGCGGCCGTTATTTCGAAGGGAAATCGAGTTGCACGCGCCCGCCGCTCTTCAAGTCCACGGCCCGTTCACGCACGTCCGCCTCGTTGATCCAAGCCTTGACCGTAAAGTGTCCGACGGGGAGATGATCGAGCCGATAGTGCCCGGCAGAATCTGTCTTTTGAAAGTAAGGCGTCTCTAAAACCAAAACCGTCCCGCGCATGCGATCGTGAATTTCGCAATGCACCGTGACCACGCCGGGTTTGTCGAACACGACTGTGCCCGGCTTTTCATCTTTCCGGTAGCGGCCGAGATCGAAGCGTTTCGCTTTCGAGTAGGAAAAAACGTTGTGGTAAGTTTCGTCGTGGTTTGGAAATTCGACCGCGCCGCCGATGTGGACGGCAATCAGATCCGGCGCGAACAACATATTTTTTTGCGCCATTTGCGCGACGGCACCCGACTTCGGTTTCGCGCTTGCGGCGAAGTTGCCTTCGAGATAAACGACGGCTGCTGGTGGATTGCTCGGTGTTAGCGGCGCTTCAACGTTTGTTCCATAACGCGGGTTCAAGGCGCGCTCGGCGGTCGGCGGCGGCAACTGGACGACGCCCTCGATCGAAGCGTCATCTTTGGCCGAAACGCCGACGGTTAAACCGGTTAGGCAGAGAGGAATGAGCCATCTGGCGTTCACGCTGCCAGCCTTAAAGCCAGAAAAATGCCATCCAGGAGCTTCCGGCCAGGTGATTGTCGATCTTGGCGACGGCTTTTAGAGCGATTGGACGCTCTTGAGCATCTCGTTGAAGGCGTTGTAAAGCTCGCGATGCTGGGTGACACCGCGCCGAAGGACCGGTTTCAAATTCGCCAGATCGGTGATGTTGATGACTTGATCGACGCTATGCACAAATGCGCTCGTGGCGTCGTTGGTCGCGAACCGGTGGCTGATTAGAACCACAAAATGCTGGCGTCGCTGGGTGTCGGGACGTGTGATCAACTCTGCCAGGATCGGATTCGTTTGCAGGGTTGAGCCTTTGAAATTTTCGTAAACGATAACCACGTCATAGTTGTAGGTCTTGAGCTTGAGCAGGACGTCTTCTTCGTACAGACCGAGATGCACTTTGTAGGTCATGTCGATCAACTGTGGCACGATGACCTTTTGATATTGCTGATGGTCGACACAGACCAGGGCGGTGTTGTCGCCCAGATCGAAGAATGTCGTTTCGTGTTCTTGTTCCGAAAACATAAACATTAACGGAATGCGTTCTCCGGAAGGTCGAGTCGCAACCCGGAATCGAGATCGCTATCGACGCCGCGCGCTTTTTGAATCAAATCGATGCCGCGAGTGATTCGGCCTTTGCGCGAGGCAAAAAGTCTGGCCGTTTCTTCGGTGATCAAATCTTGCTCGTAAGAGCGCAGGATCGATTGGTCGAATGTCATCCAGCCAAACGGCGAGCTTGCTTCGATGATTTCGTAGAAACTGCGGTGCTCGCCTTCGCCGATGGCGACCGCTTCTTGTGTCCGCAAGTTGTGACCCATGATCTCGGTCAGGAGTTGGCGGCCGCCGCCAACCTTTGGGGCGAGGCGCTGGCTGACGATATAGCGAAGTGAGTCCGCCAAACGAATTCGCAGCTGTTGTTCTTCGCCTAACGAAAACAAACCGAGGATACGATTGATCGATTGGCCGGCATCGACGGTGTGCAGCGTGCTTAAAACCAAATGGCCGGTTTCGGATGCCATCATCGCGATTTCGACGGTGGCGCGATCGCGCATTTCGCCAACGAGAATGACTTTCGGCGCCTGACGGAGAGCGGCGCGTAATCCAGTGGGATAATTGTTGAAGTCGTGTCCGAGCTCGCGCTGATTGAAAGTCGCTTTGCTCTTCGGATGCACGTACTCGATCGGGTCTTCCAGGGTGACGACGTGAACCGGTTGCGTTTCGTTGATCTCGTTGAGAATGGCGGCCAGGGTAGTGGTCTTGCCGCTGCCGGTCGCACCGGTGACCAGGACGAGGCCGGTTTTTTCCTTGGCGATCTCGTAAAAGATTTCCGGCAGCCCCAATGACTGAATCGTGGGCACTTCGCTTTGCAGTTTGCGAAGCACCACCGAAAAGTGACCCTGCTGCCGGAAAATGTTCACGCGAAACCGCGCTTCGTCGCCGAGCGAATAACTGCAGTCGCACGAGCCGCCGGTGAGGTAATCGTAAATCAGACGGCGATTGCCTTGCATGAGGGTGAGCGCAATTTGCTCGGTTTGGTGAGGAGTGAGCGACTCAATCGGTGGATCGACATATACCGGTTTCAGCTCGCCGAAATCTTCGACCTGGAGTGGATGACCGACCGAAAAATTCAAATCGGAGATGCCGGTGTAGGTTTTTAGCATCGCCGATAAAACTCTGTCCAAATCCGGAACTCTCATGGGCCGATGTTATTCCTCTGTCTGGTCGAGCGGCGGTTCCGCCAAAAATTGCCGGAACTTTTTCTTGTCGATGCACTTGTCGTAAGCTTCTTCTGGGGAAATGCGCGCGTGCCGTAAATGCTCCATGATCGCGTCGTCCAACGGCTGATTGCCCTTTTTCTTGCCGACCTGAATCATGCCCGGGATTTGGTGCGTTTTTCCTTCGCGCACGAGGTTCGCAATGGCGGTGTCGACGACCAAAATCTCGAGAGCCGCAACGCGGCCTGGTTTGTCGATGCGCTTGAACAGGTTTTGCGCAATCACGCCCTTGAGCGATTCGGCGAGGGTGGTGCGGATTTGATTTTGCTGCGTAGTCGGAAAGACGTCGATGATACGATCGACCGCCTTGGACGCGTTGGAGGTGTGCAAGGTGCCGAAAACCAGGTGACCGGTTGCGGCCGCGGTCAGCGCGAGCTCAATCGTTTCCAAATCGCGCATTTCGCCGACGAGAATGATGTCCGGGTCTTCGCGGAGCGCGCCACGCAAAGCGTTCGCGAACGAGCGGGTGTGAACGCCCACTTCCCGATGTTGAACGAGACAGTTTTGACTCCGATGTACGAATTCGATCGGGTCTTCCACCGTGATGATGTGATCGTGACGATGGAGATTGGAGTGATCGACCATCGCGGCAAGCGTGGTCGATTTACCGGAGCCGGTCGGGCCGGTCACCAGGACAAGGCCTTTCTTCAACATCGGAAATTTTTTTAACACCGGCGGCAGACCCAGTTCATCAACCGTCAAGACTTGCGAAGGAATCGAGCGGAACGCGGCCGAGATGCCGTACTTTTGCTGGAAGAAATTGACGCGGTAACGCATCACGTCCGGCACTTCGTAGCCGAAGTCGACATCGAGCGTTTCCTCGAAGTGCTTGATCTTCCCTTCCGGCGCGATCTCGTAAACCATCGCCTTCAGGTCGTCGTTCTTCATTGGCGGAAAATCGACGCGGACCAAGTCGCCGTTGATGCGCAGCATCGGCGAGTTGTTGGTCGAGAGATGAAGGTCGGAGGCCTTTTGCTCCGCCATCAATTTGAAAAAGGCATCAATGCGAGCCATGGGCGTCGCATCATGGAGAAGCTAAATTGATGCCACGACCCGGGGGATTCATCGCCCGTCGCTCAAGGCCCTACCGGCTCGATTAGCGGGTCGCCTGGCGCGCTGCCTCGAGAGTGGAACGGACTTGTTCGAGTAACTTGTCGCGGCTGTAGGGTTTCGGAATGAAACCGCGGAGACCTTGCCCCAACATCGACGCGACCTTGGTTTGCTCGGCGAAGCCACTGCTCAGAACAACATTCACTTTTGGATTGAGCGAGCGCAGCTCCTCGAACACGGCGTCGCCATCGATCACCGGCAGAAAATAATCGAGGATCACAAGCCCGATCTGTTTGCCCATTTTTTCGTAGATTTTGAGCGCCTCGAATCCGTCGTGCGCGATCACAACTCGATAGCCTTCTTCCGCCAACATTTCCGAAGCCAGGTCCGCCACGTCCGGTTCGTCTTCAATCAAGAGGATGTATTCGCGGGCGCCATTCGCATTCTTAATTCTGACGCCGGCTGGAACACCGTTATCACCGGATCCTGTTGATTGTCTTGTATCGGTACTCGATCCGCCTTTCCGTGAGGCCCGCATGGAACGGCGCCGCTCGTCCTCGGTTTCGGCCGGCGGCGGCATAACCGTAAAACCCGCTTCGCTTTTCCGGGCGGCGGCCGTTTTCTTTGCCGCGCTAGCCAAAATTTTCGATGTTACGCGATCGAACAGCGACTGCGCCGTCTTGGAAGCGAGCTCAACGCGTTCGCCGAGCAAATCGATGTAATTATGTTCGCCGCGATGTCTGCGGGCGAGATCGGCATAGCGTGCGACCTGTTGCAAGATCGAGTTCAGTTCAGTGGACGTAGCCGCGATCCACTTCAAGTCGTCTTGGTCGAGCATCAGCCTCGCCTCTATCTATCGCTTTCGTTCATGCACGCCCACCAGACACAAAGTAACACAGAAGAAAGGGCAACGCCAAAAGCAGCAAACGCCAGCATGAATCAAAGCACATTTATCAGCACGGTTCATGCCCCACGGGGGCGCTGCGCGTCAATCGCAATTATTTCTTTTCCCTCAACTTGCGCGCTCGATTTTACCTGACGCGCGGACAATGCATGACATTGCGACGAAGGCTAAATTGACTCATGCGCGTTGATCCCGCCGGATTCGATTGAAAGATCGGCCGCGCTATTTTCCAAGCGCGTGCCGCAATTCTTTCTTGGCTGATTCCACTTCGCGCTCGGTTTGATTGCAAAGCAGAATCCCGCGCAGTTTGTCGCCTTGATAATAACGCGCCAGAAACTTTTTCTTCGTGTAGGTGCCGCGCAGATCGACCCGGGTCGGCTGCACGCTGAAATCTCCAACAAAGTGCAGCCGCAAATCGAACATTTCGGTCCAGAAATAGGGAATTTGTTCGTAACGAATCCGTTTTTTCCCGGTCATATTCGCGCCGGCGACCAGACCCTGTGCGCGCGCGTTCTCCCAATGCGTTTGCCGGCGCACTCCGCCCATGACCCGGTCCGGATAGAAGGCGAGATCGCCGACGGCAAAGATTCCTTTCTCCTCGGTTTCGAGATATTCCGTCACCGGCGAACCATGCGGTCCTGAGAGCGGCGTGTTGCGCACGAGATCAAGGTTTGGTTCGGCGCCGCAAGCAACCACCGCCAGTCCGGCCGGAACGCGGTTGCCACTTTTTGTTTGGATGTTTCGCAAAACCGTCTTGCCTTCGAAACCGTTCAAGCTTTCACCAATCAGCATGGTGACGCCGTGCTTCGCATAATAATCGGTCAGCCACGGCCCGGTTTGGGAATCAAGATAGCGATTTAAGAGATAAGCATTGCGATGCATCATGCCGACCTTCAATTTCATCATGCGCAGACTCGCAGCGGCTTCGCAGGCGAGCAGGCCGCCGCCGATTACCATGACGGTCTTTTCGACGTCCGCCATTTCTCGCAACGCGAGCGCGTCACGCACCGTGCGCAGATAAATTACGTTCCCGAGATTCACACCCGCGACTGCCGGTCGCACTGGCCGGCTCCCCATCGCCAGGCATGCTTTGTTAAATTCAATGCTTTCGCCGTTCCCGAGCACGGCCAAACGTCGCTCGATGTTGAATTGCTTTACGACGGTGGCGAAACGCGTCTCGACTTTGTGCGAATGGAACCAGCGCTGATCGTAGTGCGCGAGTTTTTTCAACGGCGGCGTTTTTTCACGCAGAAAATCCTTCGAAAGCATCCAGCGATTGTACGGTGGCATGATCTCCGCGCCGACAATCGTGATTGAGCCGCGCTTGTCGTGCTTGCGAACGCCTTCGCACGCGCATGCGCCGCCGATACCGCTCCCGATAACCAAGTAATCGCGCTGGATCATTTTGAAGAAATTGGACGATAAAGAATTCGCGCGCTCAATGGTAGGGAAAAATGATTTCGACCGTGTAAGTGTCGATCTAAGTAGTTGTCGTTGTTGTAGCTGCCGGTCAGAGCCGGACTGGCATTGTCCTCTGGCGGTAGAAGCCTTTACAACACGGCTCGACAGATAATTACCGAAGCAATGACTCCGGTCAGATCGGCCAGCAGTCCCGCTGGAATCGCGTGACGCGTCTGTTTGATCCCGACCGATCCAAAATAAACAGCCGCGACATAGAAGGTCGTCTCAGTGCTTCCGTAAATCGTCGCCGCCATCAGACTGATAATGTTGTCCGGACCGAACCGGTGCACCACATCGGTCAAAAGCGCGAGCGTGGCGCTTCCGCTCAACGGTCGCATCAAAGCAAGCGGCACCAGATCGGTCGGAAAATGTAACGGCGTCAGAATTGGACTGAGCAATTTGGTCAGCAAATCGATTCCGCCCGCGCCTTTGAACATTCCAATCGCCACTAGCATCGTCACCAGAAAGGGAATGATTCGCAAAATGACGTTGAACGCTTCTTTCGCGCCTTCCACGAACTCGTCGTAAACCTTGATCCCGCGCGCGGCCGCGTAGACCGGGAAGAAGCTAAGCAGGAACGGAATCGCCAGGATCGACAATGCGTTGACCATTCGCGCGAAAGGATTCTGCAACGTGGCGTCAGTCGGCATCGGTAGTCGGAACAGATCCGGCATCACCATGCGCACGAAAAGCATCACGAAAAACACGGTGAGCAGCGCCAGCGCGATCAATCCCCACGGCGCGGGTCGCGAGAGCGGCGGTTGGCCAAGCGATTCATCGTCGAAGGCAAATTTATCGCTCGACTGCCTGATTTCGTTTTGATCTGCGCTGGTAGGGACGCCGCGCTGCGGCGTCCGCGGACGGCCCAGCGGGCCGTCCTTACCATCAATCGATTCGCGCCTCGGCCGGAAGAACGACAATCGCTCGAGAAATTTCGCCGAAAGCACCGCGACCGTGGCCGCGCAAAGCGTCGCAAAAAATGCAGTGCCAACAATTACCGTTGGTCTCGCCGATCCGGCCGACGCCAAAATCGCGATCGCCGTCGCCGGAATCAATTGCACCGAGCTGGTGTTGATCGCCAAAAAAGTGCACATCGCGTTCGAAGCGACGCCGGGTCGCGGGTTCAACGATTCCAAATCGCGCATCGCGCGCAATCCCAGCGGCGTCGCGGCGTTACCGAGTCCGAGCATGTTCGCCGCCATGTTCATCAACATCGAACCCATCGCCGGATGGTCCGGCGGAACTTCGGGAAACAATCGCTTCATCAACGGCCGCAATCCGTACGCGATTCGTTGCACCAGTCCGGCGCGTTCGGCCAGACGCATCACGCCCAGCCACAGCGCCATGATCCCGATCAATCCGAGCGCGATCGTGACCGCGGTCTTGGCGCCATCGAGCGCGCCGCCGGTTACATCCTTGAGCCGATCATTCCAGCCGCCAATCGCGACCGCGAGCAACACCAGCCCAAGCCAAATATAATTCAGCACGGATATTTTCTAACCGCCGGCGTCGCCCGCTACCAGCCGATTTGTGATTGCATTGTCGATCTTGGCTTCGACAAACTGACGCCATGAACGACACAACTGGCAATCCTGCTCCGCTTGGTCTTCTCGGTTTCGGCATGACGACTGTCTTGCTTAACTTCCACAATGCCGGCTTTTACGAGTTGAACGCGATGATCCTGGCGATGGGGATTTGTTACGGTGGAATCGCCCAAGTGATCGCCGGAATCATGGAATGGCGGAAAGGGAATACTTTCGCCACGACTGCGTTCATTTCCTACGGCTTGTTCTGGTTGTCGCTCGTGACATTAATCATCCTCACGAAATTGGGATGGGGTGCGAAGTCGGACGAC
>DASQBB010000007.1:0-72441 GCA_035635435.1 Chthoniobacterales bacterium
CAACGCGAACGCCGAACCCGCTCACATCGAAATTGTCGATCGGACTAATTCCGGTCTTTTCAGCGCGAATGCCGTTCCAAAAACCTTCGACGCCTTTGCCGATGCAAGTGATCGGGCCGAGACCGGTGATGACAACGCGTCTTCGATTCATGCAATTACTTTGTTTGTTCGCGCTTCCAGGTAACTCTTCATACAACGCAAAGTCTTGTTGGCAACGTTACCGATGAAAAAGTCGCCGATGAGTTTGTCGGCGAGCGGCGCCAGAATCTTCACTCGAAATTTCAGATCGTGCAGAATTGTCACCAGCACACCATCCGGTCTTTCATCGAATGTCCAGACCACGTGCATGCCTTTGGTAAACGCTTTCAGATGATGAAAATGAATTTCGACGCGATCGCGATCGATGATTTCTTCGGAAGTCCACTTAATCGGAATTCCGGAACGCGTCGCTGCCATCACCACAACGTTGCGGCTGGTTCCACGCTGCAAATAATGAATGTAGCGATAATGCGGCAAAATTTTCGGCCACAGTTCCAAATTCGCGGCCGTCTCGAAGATCGACATCTTCGGCGCGCGCATGATGATTGAATTCGATTTGTGCATTTAAGAGTAGAATGCCGGGGAACCAATTTAACCCGCATCAATCGTCGATGTCGCGTCTTGTGTAAAACAAATCCGCAGGGCGCGTGAGCCCTGCGGATTCCTATACTATCTGCTTTTTCGGCTATCTCTGGACAACTTTTAGTCTCGCTGAGCCGCGTCCGCGTCTGAGGCAAGCTGATTCAACAGCGAAAAGAACGCAGCTGATTGCCCGACGAAGAGTCCCATGTTGGTCAGAAAATTGACCACACCCATTGCGATCCCATTGGTCTCGGTAGGACGAATTATCGAGCACACCGGAAGACTCGGGCTGATGAATGGGCACGGTTCCGGCATGATCAGGTTGGTCTGAAAATCCTCTCCGCCAAACGGAGGAGCATTCAGATTTGGAAACGTCGTCGTGTTGTTGTTCACCGGATCAAACGCAGTAACCTGCGGCGCGTTTCCGGCCTTATCCTGCCAGGTCTGGAAATGCATTGTCTCGGTCGGCCCGATGCTGATCAGGATTCGCAATACCTCGACGCTGGACGCTCGTTGCGCCATCGATGGGTAGAGGCTGTTGCCGCCTTGTTCGATGGTTGCAAAATGGAATCCTGCCGTGTTAGCGATCACCTGAAGGAGGTTCGGGTCGCTTGTGTCAGCGTTGGTTCTCGGAATGGCCGTGTGTTGTCCGTGCGATAAATCTGGGATCGCTTGTGGAAAGACGAAGCCGGGATTCAGGTCCGGATTCTCCGTGCGGCTGCGGTAGCGGGTCCACCAACTGGTGTCGAGAGTGAGCTTGGTTAAATTTGTAAGCCGCAACGCTCCGCTGGAACCGGTCGCGGTGCTGCCCGGTAACGTGCGAAACTGTTCCAGATTGACCGGCTGCGCGCCCTTCGATACGAGGTAGGCGTTTAGGAAAGTGAAATGGGTCCGCTCATCCTCGGTGTTGTCGTGGATGTACTGATCCATGTCCGCATCGAGTTGCGCCACAGCGTCGTGGTAAGGCTGATTTCCAGTGCCGCTTGGTTCCTCACTGTCCTGAATTCCGGCGAGTTCATTGTACTGAACCCAGAAATCGGTTTCGAGAATTTCCGCTGCGGCGGCGAACCTGAGCATAGCTGCGTCGCCCTTGTTAAGGTTTGGTTTGCCTTTGGCTCTTCCAGCGGCCATGAGCGCGGCACCGGGAGCGAGTAAAGCTGCCCCTGCCGCCATACGACCAAGAAATGCTCTCCGTCCAAGCACGCGCGAAGGCGACGAGCCGTTATTAACTTGCTTATTGTTGAGATCCATTGTTTTCATGCCCAAGGATCGTCAACGACCGCCGCCAACGCCGTATCGCAAAAGTAACGCGATTGTTACCTTGGCAGTTGGCGGGATTAAGTGTTCGCGTCGCTAATCGTGTAACCGACGTGGCGAACCGTCCGAATGAGCGGAGGTTTGCCGATTTTCTTGCGCAAGCGCCCGATGAAAACTTCCACGAGCTTGGTGTCGTACTCGTGTTGGTGCTCCCAGACGCGTTGGCACAATTCCGTACGACTGAAGATGCGCCCCGGCTCGCGCATTAGCACCTTCAACAACATCAATTCGCGCGCGGACAGCTCGATCCGACGCGTGTCGCGATAAACTTCGTGATCTACCAAATCGAGAGTCAAATCGCCTACATGCAATGTGACTGCCGGTTCTTCTGGATAACGTCGTCCAAGAGCGCTGATTCGAGCAACCAGTTCGGACATAGAGAAGGGTTTCGCCAAGTAATCGTCGGCTCCAAGCTGCAACCCGGTCACGCGGTCTTTGATTTCGCCGCGCGCGGTCAGCATTAACACGCGACTCTTGACATGAAGTGAGCGCAGACGCCGCAACAGTTCGAATCCATCCATTCGCGGCAAGCCGATGTCGATCACGATCAAGTCGAATGAAGTCTCGGCAGCGGCGTGCAGAGCAGCTTCACCATCGTGGATTACGACTGGGTCGTGTCCAGCCGGGAGAAGCGCGGCGCTGATTTGCCGCGTCAATGGGACATCATCTTCGACAACGAGGATGTGCATGATTAGAAGCGAACGGTGAATTGTGCGGCCAAGATATGATTGTTGTCTTCCGGTCCTGTGGTCTCCGATTGAAAGCTGTATTGCATCTTCAACTGCGTGTGTGAGGTGAAACGGTAGCCCGCCGCGATATCAATCTTCGCCAGGTTTTGGCTCCACCGAATGCTTCCCCCTGTTCCGTTGTCGATCTTGCTAAAGATTTGCTGGTTCCACCGAACTGCGCCAAACCATTGCGGCGTGAATTTGTATTTCGCCTCTAAATAGTACGCGAACGTATCCGCATCGCCGACGCGCGGCACTTCAAAACGGGCTTCGTAGAATTCCGCCCACAACTGGAGATGATGAAGAGCAAAGCTGACATCTTGTCCGAGAACAAACTCGCGGTAATCATCGATGTCGCGTCCGCGCGGTAAGGTTCGTTCCGCTTCCGGCCGAAAGTACGCGCCTTCGCCAGCAGATACACCGAAGTTCCACGCTTGATCCGGACGAAAGCCAACACGTGCGTTGAACGTTGGCTGATCGAAACCCATTTCAGTAACGCTCCACGATTCTGGACGAGAAGAGAGCGCTGAATTTTTCATTTCAGCAGCGTAATCAAATTGGCCAAGCCGCCCGGAGGCGGAAATGCCGCTTGCATAGCTCGGCCCCCAGATCACGGGATCAAACTCGTATTTTGAATGATCAAACCGTCGGACAAAGTCGAGTGGGGAGACGGGCGCGGCTTTGTCGCTAATAGGCGTGATGTTTTGGTAGACGAGTGGCGCGTCGACAAAAGGATTTTCCCACGACAAATGCCGCGGCACCCAGTTGCCAATCACAGTCGCGAATTTGCCAATCTGTAAATTGAACCGTCCGTCATTCCACGGCGTAATGCGTAGTGCGTATTCATCCAAGCGCAACTGGGCGCCGCGAGCCGCCGGATCGAATCCGCGATCAAGCCGCGATTGAGCGAAGAAATAAATTTGTGATTGATATTGTGCGTCGAGGAAAAGCGTCAGACGCGGGTTGAAGAGATTGTCGATCTTACTGTTGATCAGACCCGGCGCGGGTTGATCGAAATGATACGCTTCCGAATCAAGCGTGCCGCTCAAACGCGCGCGAAAGTTGTCCTGAAATCCAGCGACCGTCAGCGCGCGATCAAGGCGATCGAAGAAATCCTCGATTTCAAATGCGCCAGCGCTGCACGTCCACAGGCAAAAAACGAGCGCTGGCACCGTCTTCATTGGCTTCAGGCGGATTGGGCCGGTTGCGCTGCGCGCAAACGCAGCTCAAACTCGGTCCAGTCGTTTTCCGAGTGGACCAGCTTTAGATCGCCGCCATGCAAACGGGCGAGCTCCCACGCCACGTTTAATCCGAGTCCGTGTCCGGCCACACCGCTGCCTGTTGAGGCGCGACGAAACCTTTGGAAGATGTGACTCTGGGCATTGCTCGCAATCGGCTGTCCAGTGTTGCCAATCTTCAGCTGCACTTCTCCATCTCGCGATCTCGCTCGAACTCGAATGCATCCGCCACTTCGGTTGTACTTGCGCGCGTTTTCGAGCAAATTCTGAACGATGAGCGACGTGTATCGCCTTTCGCCCGCCACGTATAACTCGACTGGAATTTCCTTTTCGATTTTGACTTCGGGCGAGTCCGGAAGCGCTTCCAGATCGTCGAGCCACTCTTGGACGAGTTGGCTGAGATTGACCGGGGCAGAATCAATCTGAAGATATCCCGCATCCATCCGCGACAGAAGTAACAAATCCTCAATCACGCCGCTCAATCGGTGGGTGTGATGAAGGAGCGTTGACAGTTCCTCGTAAATTTCTGGATTGAAATCTTCGCGCGATAAGAGCGCTTCCAGCCCGGCGCGGAGAACGGTGAGCGGACTCTTCAATTGGTGAGAAGCGTCGGCCGAATATCTAGTCGACCTTTCTAGCTTTTCGGTGGTTGATGCGAGCGCCGCTTCAGCAACCCGCCGTTGTGCGCGATTCTTTTCCGAGTCGACCGCCAACTGTTCGACCGGTTTTGAAAAGCGAACCGCAATGAAATGACTGGCAACAAAGCCCCCCAGGAGAAGCAATCCGCCGACGCCGCCGATCTGCCAGCGCAATCGATGCAGTTGCCCAATCGATGCTGCCAGCGGGTAAATGCAAATTTCGTAAGCTGGCGGATACACCGAGCCCGGATTCAGTCGCTTGTAAAAGAGCAAATGCGGCGCGCCATCCACCGCGACTCTCAGACTATTCTTCGGTTTTTTGAAGTCGGTAAAGACATCCGCAATTTCACGCGCGAGAGATTCCGTGTCGGACTTTCCGAGCGATGGCAAGTGCAAGCGACCATTCGCCCAGACGCCGCTCTTCATTCCGGTGCCTCTAACTTGAGGAACGATCTCGAGCGGCTTGAATCCAAGAACGAGCGCGGAAATCACTTCTCCGGTTTCGGTGGAGAAAATCGGGACTGCTGTAACTTCGTCGATTGTCTCGGTCGGAGAATCATCATTCGCGATATACCCGAGTTGCTGATTTTCCGGCAGTTTTTTGAACGCCAGTTGCGCTTCTGATTGCGCGCTGAGCGCACCGACGTCTTGCGAATTCGGCGGCTGCAGGACCGCGCCGTGATTGTCGAGGAAACGATAGAATTTTGCGTGAAGCATCTTTGCCATCTGATCTGCAGACAGCTCCCGATTCTCCATTAAATCACGCAACTCATCCTTCGCACTCGGATACAAGAGATCGAGAGCGTTGTCTTCCAGCGCAGCGTGAATGCGCGGATTGGCTGCCAGCGTTCGAGAACGTTCTGTGACTGCGGCCTGGCGCAGCGCCAGAAGTTTATCCAACGCTGAAAGTTCAGTCCCAAACTTTTGATGCAATCCGCGCTCGGCATCGCGCGTCACGTTGCGTTGGGCCAGGTAAAATCCAAAAGCGGTGATCGCTGCAATTACCAGCATCATCGCCGCGGACAGCTTTGTCCGGAACGCAGCGACCTTGCTCTTGTTCGATCTGCTCGAGGTATTCATGGAAAATCGACATGCGCCGTTTGCCCGTTTTTCAAGTCGAGCGGCTGTTCGCGGGTGGTTTTGCTGTCGACCCAGGCTTTGAGCACATAATGACCCGACGGCAGCCCGCCCAATCGATATCGCCCTTCCGGATTGGAAATCACAAAGTGCGGAGTATCCAAGACAAGAACGAGAGCACGCATGTGCTCATGAATGTCGCAACGCAACGTCACCAGTCCGGGCTTGTCGAAAATCGCCGACGGAATTGGACGTTCCTCCGTACGATACCGGCCAAGATCAAATCGTTTGGCCGGCGAGTAGGAGAAAATGCTGTGATAGGTGTCGTCGAGATTCGGGAATTCGATCTTTGTTGCGACCTGCACCGGTAGCAATGACGGAACGAACATGAGATTCTTTTGCGCAATCTGTTTGGTTGGAAGTGACGACGGTTTGGGAAAAGATCCCTCTAAATAAACCACAGCCACCGGCGGCTCAGTCGAAAGAACGCCACCGTGGGTAACGATCTCGTAGCGTTTCGCCATCAGCGGCGCGGGATGCGATTTCGGCAATTCGACACGACCTTCAACCGCGGCCTGCGCAAAAATCGAGACTCGCAGCACAGTAGAAACTGCGCCGAACCAGAGCAGTCCGCGCGAGTCCATGGTTCGTTATCTTACCAGCAGGGGTTTCATCGGACAGAAAGTTTCGCTGTAAGGCGTCGCATGATATAACTCCGGAAAGGGAAGCATGGCGCTGGAAATGAAAAAAGAATGCGAAAAGTGCGGGCGCGCCTTGCCGGCGGATAGCGAAGCCTTCATTTGCGTTTACGAATGCACGTTCTGCCGCGATTGCTCGGCTTCGCTGAATTCGATTTGTCCGAATTGTAGCGGCGAGCTCGTGCCGCGTCCGCGAGCGGGAAAAGTTGATCGTGTCAGCGGCGCGACTTGATTCGGTAAGTTAGAAAGCATTCGTCTCCGACAACGCGCATTTTTTTCATGACGCAATGCACACTCACGGAAAGAAATTCTTTGCTCAATCCGGTAAGCGTCGGCGCGTCGGCTCCGCCAAATAAATAGGGCGCGATCGTGAGATTCAGTTCGTCGATCAATCCGAGCTCGAGCATTGACCGAAACAAAATCGGTCCGCCTTCGCATGCGACGCGGCGGACGTTGTAGTCGCGTCGTAAAATTCCAAGCGTTTCGCGAAGATCGACATCTTTTGCTTTGCTTAAATGGAGCGTGACTTTTTTCTCCAGCAACGCGGCACGGACTTCTCGGGACATTCGTTTGGTCGAGAAAATCAGGATCGGCGAGATCTCCGATTGAAAGATTTTTAGCTGACTGTCGATCTTGCCCTGGTTGGAAATGATCACGCGCAGGGGCGCTGGCTTTTGACCGCGTTTGATTCGCGCGTCTCGCAGGTCTTCGGAGATACCAAGTTTAACGTTGTCGCGCTTCAGTGTGCTGTGGCCGATGATTACCGCATCGGCGAGAGCGCGCTGTTGAAACAGAAATTGTTTGTCTTCGCGCGAAGTGAAATCGACCGGCGTGAAATCGCGAGTTGTGACTTTGCCGTCAACCGTCATGGCAAAAGTCGCGCTGACAAATGGCCGTGAAATGTGGGAGGGGCCTTTGCGCCGCGACCGATTGTTTCCAGAACGCCTTCGGGACGCTGAGGTCCCTCCCACATTCTTATTGCGGCTCCGGGATTTCATGTTCTGCCGTCGCCACTTCGCGTTGCATTTCACGGAGCTTCACGCGTTTGGCGAGACCGCTGGGTTTGTAGAAGAAATAAACGATGCCGCCCGGCGCGCAGCAGATGAGAATCACGAGAAAACTCATTGTCCCAATCAATTTCGCGACCGCAATCGGAACGTCGCAAAGATTGTGGAGCATGACCTGCAAGATTTGTTCGCGCAAACCAACGCCCGCGAAACTAATCGGCAGTGCAGTCAGGGTGCGTTCCACCGGCAGGACCGCAAAAAAATCGATCAATTTTACGCCGGCGTGGAAGGCATAGGCTACGCAAAGAAAAGTAGTGAAGGTGGCAAGATGGGCCACGAGCGACGCCGCGAAGGCGAAGAACGTCGCGACCCAGTGCCGCGCGTAAAGATGATAAGCCGCGGCGATTTCTATTAACTTGTCGCGCCCGGGAAATTTGTGCGGCAAAAGATGAAAAAGATTGAACCCGCTGACAATGAAGCTCGCGATCAGTGCCGAGATCGAAATCCCGAGCACAAGGAGCAGGAGCCAGAGCAAATTTCTCGTTTCCGACGTTCGCGAGAGCAAATCGAACCGCAAACTCACCAGTGTCACCGTGATCGCCACTAGCGCGACCAGTCCGATCAACCGATCGAAAACCACGGCCAGCAACGCGCCGGCCTTGTGCTCCGCGGTTTCTTTGAGCAGCAGGTAGCTCTTAATAATATCGCCACCGGTGCCCCCGGGCAGGAATTGATTATAAAACATGCCAATCAAAAAAAGACCGGAGAGCCGGGGCAAGTTGAGCCGGATCTTCTGGACGCGGAGCAGAATCTGCCATCGCACCGCGGCCGCAATTTCGACGACCAGATACGCGAGAATCGCAGCGCCGACCCATCGGTAATCGGCGGCAGCCAGCGCGACTTTCATTTGCTGGCGCTGATTCGCATCGTGAAATACGTACCAAAGCAATGCGAACGTGACCCCGAGCTGAACAAACGTGATGAGGATCTTTTTCATGCGCCGAAGTGTTGCTTCCAAGTTTCGACCGAGCGCTGAATTTCTTCGGCGGTCTTGCGCGGACTCATTTCCCAAACCCAGACGCAATCTTTCGGCAGGAGCGGCACCAGTTTTGCAAGATCGACATCTCCACTAAACGGCGGCTGATGATCCTGGGCCGGCCAAAGACAATCCTGAACGTGACAGCCGAATGTGCGCGGTCCGATTTGTCGGAGCCATTCGGCGTGGTCGAGAAAGGCGAGGTTCTCTTTGATTTGGATGTGACCGAAGTCGTGCCAATAACCGACTTGCGGCGAGTTGAGTTCGTCGAGTAACACAGGCAGTTCGCGTTCGCTCGGAATCTCTTCATAACCGCGGCGGCCTTCGATCCCGAGCTTTACTTTCTTCGTCACCGCGTAGGCAACGATGCGGCGCAGGCAATCCTTCACTCGCTCGAGATATGCGGCCGATGCCGCTTCGCGCTTTTCCACCGCGCGAATCTTCTCGCGAACATACTTGCGGGAAAGGAGTTCGCCGTTGCGAGCAAGTTTGATGAATGAATCCGTCACCGGCTTCATTGGAACTTCTCCAAGATGCATCACGATAAACGGCGCCCCGAGTCGCTCCGCAAAATCGATCGTCTGGAACGTTTGTTTCACAGCGCGTTCGCGTTCGTTTCCGTAAGGGGACGAGAACTGATAGCAATCGGGCGAAGCGCCCATCACTTCCACCGGCAGCGGGCAAAAATTATGCAGGCTGGTAAATTTCACTTTGCCGGACTCATACATTTTTTGAATTCCAGGCATCAGAGAAATACGAATGCCGTGACCGAGCTCAACGCGGTTAAATCCAAGATCGACAATCTCGCGTAACATTTCGCCGCCGTCGGTGTGACGGCCTGAGTTCCAGCAAGTCGAGAACGCGATCATTAAATGGCCGCGGCAACCGGAGGCGTTTCGGCCGCTGGGGTTGCGCTTACTGCTGGTTCGCAACATTGCTTTCGCACTCGCGCCAGCACGAACAGTGTAATGGTGCCATAAATAATCGCCGCGATCGCAAGCGCGGTTCGCATTCCAATGAAATCCGAGAGACTGGTCACGCCGAGTCCGGCGAAAGGCATGACCCCGACAAAGCTCAACATGAACACGCCCGAAACGCGACCGCGCAAATAATCCGGCGCGCGCTCCTGCACAATCGTGCTGCAAAGCCCGAAGTTCGTCGCCAGGCCTAACGAATTCAAGATCAACAGGCCGGTAGCAACTAGGAAGCTCGGGCCGCGGGAGAGGCCGAGCATCGCCACGACAACAACGGCGGCGCATCCCATCATTAGCGGTATGCGCTTGTCACGCGGTAAGCCGATCAAAAAGATCGAGCCGACTAGCGCACCGATGGCAGACGCGCCCATCAGAAAGCCGAGTCTGTCCGGGCCAAGCCGGAGAACCATCCGTACATACAACGGCATCATCACGGTGATGATCGGGAAAATGCAAAAGGATTGGGTCGCGATAAGAATAATCATCGCGCGGCTCGGCGGATCCTTTGCCACAAAGCGAAGTCCTTCTTTCATTCCAGTCGTTCGTTTTTCTTCCTCTTCAACGGTGCCCTTGCGGCGCGGCGGCAACGTGAGAATGGCAATGATCAGCGCGACAAATGAAAGCGCGTTGGCAAAAAAAGCGGAGGCCAATCCCCATGCTGAAACCAAAACGCCGCCGATCGCGGGTCCGACCACGCGCGAGCCGTGAAACACCGAACGATCGAGCGAGATCGCCGCTTGAAACTGTTCGCGTTTCACCAGTTCCGGAACGAGCGCCGACAGCGTGGGCATTTCGAATGAATTGGAAATGCCCTGGATCGCGGCGAAAACAAATATTTGCCAGATCGCAACTTTGCCGCTCCAAATCAAAAGCCCGATCGAGATCGCGATACCGATCTGAACGTATTGAGTGATTAACAGGATTTTTCGTTTATCGAATATGTCCGCCGCGGAACCACCCACCATCATGAGCGCGAGCATTGGCACTCCGGCGCAGAAATTGGCCAGTCCGAGCATAAACGCTGACGACGTGAGCGTAGCCATTACCCAACCCTGAGCGAACACCTGCATCCACGTTCCGGTATCGGAAATCGCGCTGCCGATGATGTAACGGCGAAACGGACCGGGCCGCAAAACACGAAGTGCGTTGCGACTTGTGAGTTTTATTTCGCCGCTCATGGCCAACACTGATACGCGGTCAGGCGTGAACCCGCAATTGGCCACGGTGGCTATTTATAGGAGGGTGCTGTTTCGCTGTAAGTGCGTTCCCACCACGTTCGGTCGATTTGCCAACCGTTTCCGTAATCGGCAATCCAAAAATGAACGCGAACCGGGCCGTAGCTGCTTTTCCCTTCAGCGGCGAATTGTGCGCGGGAAATAAATTGTGCCGGAAAATGATAAATGATCCGCACCGATCCGGCGGGCGCGGAAATCTGCAGCACCGGTCCCAAACGTGCGACGTTTTGGGCGAAAAAAGCATTCAGGCTTTCCGGAGTACTGGCGGCCACGTCGGCCGGTGCAAGATGTGCAACCATCCAATCTCGATCCTGATCAGTATAAATGTGCTGATCCGCTTCCGTAACAAACTCCGTTGCGTCAACCTGTTCGCGGGCACGATAAACAAGCAAGCCCACGCTACCGATGACGAACGTCGCAAGGAGGAGAAGGAAAACTACCGCGACCATGAGCGCCTGGACCCAGCTTCTTATTTCGCGTTGGCGTTTTGCGAAGAAATAAACGGACGATGAAAGACAAGAGTAGCTGGCGATCAGTAAATTTACTGCCGCGAACACAAGCAGGCCCGGATCGCCGTCGCGCCATCCCCAGATCAGTGACCAGAACCCAACGAAGCCGGCAAACGCGCCGATGAGCCAGCGAATCCAATGAACGCCGATCCAAATGAAATAGAACAGCAACCAAAAGAGCACGCAGGCTGAAGTGAACGCGATGACCCATTCAATATTTCCATCAAGAATGTGACCGACGACGATCTGTCCTTGAAGAAGAAGGCTGCACAAAGCAAACACCACGAGCACCATTCGACCGCGTCGCCACGGCTCAACGTCCGAATCAAGTTGTTCCCAGAGCGATCGCTGTTCTGAGGGCATGTCGATCTTTCTAATCGGATTGGATGATAGAATCGAGTGTATCACGCGCAATTGCTCGATGACCGGCGTTCGTTATTTTGAAGGATGCGCATCGACAAGTTCACCCAGAAGATGCAGGAAGCGCTGCAAGCGGCCCAGGACGTCGCTTCGCAATTCAATCATCAGGAAATCGCCAACGAGCATTTCCTGTCTGTGCTGCTCGATCAAAGCGACGGCATCACTCAGCCCTTGCTGGAAAAAATCGGCGTCCAGACGAATCAACTGCGCGAGCGATTAGCGAGCGAACTGGAGCGCCGCCCGAAAGTCCACGGCGCGGCGGTCGATCTTCGCCTGGCCAACGAGCTCCGCAGTGTGCTCGACGGCGCGGAGAAGGAGATGTCGAAGTTGAAAGACGAGTTCACCAGCGCCGAACATTATCTTCTCGCCCTCAGTGCTGCGAATGTTCCGGCCGCGAAGATCCTGAAAGATCTTGGCGTCACCCGCGACAAGTTGATGCAGGCGCTCCAACAGGTCCGCGGTTCGCAGCGCGTGACCGATCAAAATCCGGAAGGGAAATATCAGACGCTTGAGAAATACGGTCGCGACTTAACTGAACTCGCGCGACGCGGCAAGATTGATCCGGTCATCGGCCGCGACAACGAGATCCGCCGGATCATGCAGGTGTTGTCGCGTCGGACCAAAAATAATCCGGTTCTCATCGGCGATCCCGGTGTTGGCAAGACTGCGATCGTGGAAGGTCTCGCCCGCCGAATTATCTCTGGCGACGTCCCCGAATCGCTCAAGAACAAGCGACTCATCGCGATGGACATTAGCGCGATGGTCGCCGGCGCAAAGTTCCGCGGCGAATTCGAAGATCGACTGAAAGCGTTTCTGAAAGAGGTGACCGATTCGCAAGGTCAGGTCATTTTGTTCATCGACGAGCTCCACACCATTGTCGGCGCCGGGGCGGCCGAAGGGTCGATTGATGCGTCAAACATGCTCAAGCCGATGCTGGCGCGCGGCGAGCTGCGCACGATCGGCGCGACCACGCTCGACGAGTATCGCAAATACATCGAGAAAGACGCCGCGCTCGAACGGCGCTTTCAGCCGGTGATGGTGAACGAGCCAAGCGTTGAAGACACGATCGCCATTCTGCGCGGACTGAAAGAGCGTTACGAAGTTCATCACGGCGTGCGGATCACTGATGCAGCGATCGTTGCCGCCGCGGTTTTATCGCATCGCTACATCAGTGATCGCTTTCTTCCCGATAAAGCGATCGACCTTGTCGATGAAGCCGCCTCACGTTTGAAGATCGAGCTCGATTCGATGCCGACCGAGATCGACGTGATCGAACGCGAAATCATGCAGCACGAAATGGAGCGGCAGGCGCTCAAGAAAGAAAAAGATCCCGCTAGCAAAGAGCGCTTGAAGAAACTGGAAAAGGAATTGGCCGAGCTGAAAGAAAAATCCGGCGCGTTGAAAGCAGAGTGGCAAAAGGAAAAGGCGCTGATCGACGAGCAGCGGAAATGGAAAGAAGAACTCGATCGATTGCGGACTGAGCTCGAACGGGCAACGCGTCGCGGCGAACTGGCGAAGGCTAGTGAACTCCAGTATGGACGCATTCCCGAATTGGAAAGAAAATTGGCCGACGCGACCGCGAAAAGTGCAAAGTCCAAGAAATCGCTCCTTCGCGAAGAAGTGACCGAGGAAGACATTGCTGAAGTCGTTTCGAGTTGGACGCACATTCCAGTGTCGCGATTGCAGGAAGGCGAGCGCGAGAAGCTGGTCAAACTCGAGGAACATTTGCATCAGCGCGTGGTTGGTCAGAACGAAGCGATAAAAGCTGTTTCGAATGCAGTGCGCCGCGCCCGCGCCGGTTTGCAGGACCCGAACCGTCCGCTCGGTTCGTTTATTTTTCTCGGACCGACCGGTGTCGGCAAAACCGAACTCTCGCGCGCTCTTGCCGAATTTTTGTTCGACGACGAAAACGCCATGATCAGGATCGACATGAGCGAGTACATGGAGAAACACACCGTCGCGCGATTGATCGGCGCGCCGCCGGGTTACGTCGGTTACGAGGAAGGTGGCCAACTTTCCGAAGCGGTCCGGCGCAGGCCTTATTCGGTCATTCTCTTTGACGAGATCGAAAAAGCGCACCAGGACGTGTTCAACGTGCTCCTGCAAGTGCTCGACGACGGCCGGATCACGGACGGGCAGGGGAGAACGGTCGATTTCAAGAACACGGTCATCATCATGACCTCGAACATCGGGTCGCAATTCATCACTGAAGAAGAATCACGCGAAGCGCGCTCGCGGTTGGTGATGGACGCGTTGCGCGCGCATTTCCGCCCCGAATTTCTCAACCGCGTGGATGAAATCATCATCTTCGATCGGCTGAGCGAAGATGATTTGAAGAAGATCGTTGAGATCCAGCTCCGCCGTTTGTCGAAGCGCCTCGAACAACAAAAGATCACTCTCGAGTTGTCCGATTCGGCGAAAGCGTTGCTCGCGCGCGAAGGTTACGATCCGGTGTACGGCGCGCGCCCACTTCGCCGCACGATTCAAAAAGAAATTCTCGACCCGCTCTCGATCGACATCCTCGAAGGCAAAATCCGCGAGGGCCAAACCGTCAAGGTCGATGCCAAAAACGGCGCTTTGTCATTTCGAGCGTAGTCGAGAAATCTGTTACTTTTTCGGCACGCGTAGCCTTATCTTTGTTGGCCGATTTAGTGAATGGATAAGCAGCACATACTTGATGAAATCCGTCGTACTGCTCGTGCGAATAATGGAGCAGCCCTCGGTTGGCGACGTTTCGAGACCGAGACTGGAATCAGGTATTCGGCTTGGTATGGCAGGTTTTGGACAAAATGGGGCGACGCGGTTCGCGAAGCAGGACTACAGGCCAATCGAATGGTCAGCGCGTACGACGATGATTTCCTGCTCGAGAAACTAGTTTCGTTAACGCGCCAGCTCGGCCGCATTCCCGTCCAAGGGGATCTACTAATTGCGGCAAGAAAGGATCCGACTTTTCCATCCGAAAAATCGTTTCGCCGTTTTGGCTCGAAGCCACGACGAATCGCTCGCGTGATTGCCTACTGCGAAGTCAATCCCGGCCGCGATGATGTCGCGGCGCTTTGGCGACAGATCCCTGCGCAACGGGAAGAAGTTCAAGAAGTGACGCGTTTACAAGAGATCGTTGGATTCGTGTATCTGACAAAGTCGGGGCGTTTCTATAAAATCGGCAAGACAAACGCTGCCGGTAGGCGGGAGCGAGAGCTCGCAATTCAGCTTCCGGAAAAAACTTCGACAGTTCACGTCATTAAAACGGACGACCCGAGTGGAATTGAAGCGTATTGGCACAATCGATTTGCTGCGAAGCGACAACACGGAGAATGGTTCAGTCTCGGCTCAGATGACGTGCGCGCTTTCAAGCGCAGAAAATTTATGTGATTACCGATGAGCACGGCATATAGCCGAGTTACTTGTCCCATTTATCATGGCAGCTGAAGGAAGTTCTGGAAGCAGCGGCGACTCATTCGAGGAAGCGCGAAACACACTGCGTGACGCGATCGAACGCAACATCGATCGCGCAAGCCGAACGGCGGCGAATCTCGATAGGACTCTCATCTCGCTATCAGCTGGTGCTTTCGTTTTTTCAATGACATTCGTTTCGACGCTTGCACCCGCGAAGTTGTGGCTTCCGGTGCTATTTTTTGCTTGGGCATGCTTTGTCGCTGCGATGGTTCTCGTAATTCTCGCGATGCGTTCGGCACAAGCGGGCACTGAAAAAGCCATTCACAATGCGGCCGCTCACTTGAAACAGCTTGAGGCCAATCCAGACTTCGCGCGTGAAATTATTGATAAGTTGCGACTTCCGCAGCCGATCGTTCAGAAACAGATTACAAAAAACACGATTGTGGGGACTTTCAACAATTGGGCATTAATCGCCTTTATCATCGGCATCCTGGGGCTCGCAACATTCGCGGCTTACAACCTGTGGCAAACACCGCCGGCGAATCCGCCGAGCCAGCAACGCCCCTAAGCGCAACTAGACTTCTTTCGTCAGGTCATCACTTGCCGAAACGCGCTGACAAACGCTTCCATTTCGGATTTTTTGCCGATGGTCAGCCGCATGTGGTTCGGCAGCGCCGGGAATAAGCGGCCGACCTGAACGTTTTTTTCTTTCATCGCTTTAATGATCGGCACGACCGGGCGTTTGCAGTCGAACATGATGAAGTTGGCCTGCGACGGAATTAATTTGTAGCCCATTTTGTCGAGCTCGGACGTGGTGAAGCTTTTCGCTTCGCTGGTTAGCTTTCGGCCGTTGTTCACTTGATCGACATCGTCCAAGCTCGCGCTCGCCGCGACCAACGCCATGATGTTGACGCTGTCCCACATTTGAAACGGATGCATCCTCTTAATTGTTTCCGGTTGCGCGACGCAATAACCGCAGCGGAGTCCCGCCATCCCGTAAATCTTTGAGAACGTCCGCGCGATAATCAGGTTGGGATGATCTTTGATCAGCGGGATCACGCTCTCGTAATCGGGACCGTCGGCGTAATGAAAGTACGCTTCGTCGACCAGAATCATTGTTCCGGGCGAAGTTTTCGTGATGAACTCGCGCAGATCGTTCTTTGGCGTGATGCTGGCGGTCGGATTGTTCGGATTGCAAACGTAAACCAAACCCTTCCCATTCGCTGCCGCTCCCATCTTTGGGAGATCGTGCGCAAAGCTGCTCGTTAACGGAACTTTCACGACGGCGGCGCCGTTCGCTTTCGAGTATTCGAGGATCGCTTCAAATGTCGGATCGGCCGCGATGAGTTTGCCCTGGGTCGGACCGGTGAACGTCTCGGCGCACAGTTTCAAAATCTCGCTCGAACCATCGCCGATCGCGATTTGCTCGCGATTGACGCCATTGATCTTCGCGATCTTCTCGATCAGGACGTCGTTTGCTTCATCGGGATAACGACAGCAGACATCGACTGCATTCTTCATCGCAGCGTGCGCCTGTGATGAGGGTCCGTACGGATTTTCGTTCGCGCTCAAACGGACAATGCCGGTGGATGTCGTTGGCTGCTCGGCAGCGATTGTAAACTGCGGCCGAACAATCGCAGCCGCGGCGCCGACGCCTAACAGATGAGCAAATTTACGCCGAGAGATTGAATGGGTATTCATAAGGAGCTCCTCCTGTTTGATTTTGACCCCGATTGTGCGGGAACGCGAGATCGAATTTCTTCTGTAGCGGCGCTCTATGAGCGCCGCATTAATTCGTCCGACGGTCATAGACCGCCGCTACAGACCGCTTACACTTTCGCCAATGCTCGGCTTCCTGAAAGATCGACATCGGAAACGGTTGAAGGCGCGACCGTTTCCAAACGAGTGGCTCAAGCTGATCAAAAAGAATGTCGCGTTCTTCACGCGCTTGTCGGCGAATGACCAGGCCGAGCTGCTCGATCACGCTCAGGTTCTTCTGGCGGAAAAAAACTTCGAAGGCTGCGCCGGACAGGAGATCACGGACGAGATCCGGGTGACGATCGCAGCGCAGGCGTGTCTCATGTTGCTGCATCGCAAGACCGATTACTTCCCGCGTCTGCTCACCATTCTCGTTTATCCATCGACCTATCTGGCAGACGATCAACGCAATGTTGAAGGTCCGGTCTGGGAGGAAGGAAAAATGTTTCGCCTAGGCGAGACTGCTCGCACGATGGGATCAATGGTGCTCGCGTGGGACGCGGTGAAATGGGGCGCGGCTGATCCATCGGACGGGAAGAATGTTGTCCTCCACGAATTCGCGCACCAGCTCGACTACGAAAATTTCGCGGCCGACGGCACACCGGCGCTGGCGACGCGCAAACAGCAGCTTGCCTGGCGCGAAGTTATGAGAACTGAATTCGCGTCGTTGCGGGCGGCTGAAGAAACAGGAATTCCGACATTGCTCGACACTTACGGCGCGACCAACGCTGCCGAATTCTTCGCGGTCTCGACCGAAGCATTCTTTGAGCGGCCAGTGATGCTTCGCGCTCAACACCCGAGACTGTACTCAGAGCTGGAGCGATATTTTCGGCAGGATCCGGTCGAATTTTCTACCGAACGTGTAAAGGGAGGTTGAGTTTCAGATCGTTAAATCTTTGAACAAGGTAGCGCGGATCAGTGTCTTACGTTCCACATATGACCAAATTCATTGCGTTGGTAGTGGCGGGAATGTTTGCAGCGGGCACGCTGTTCGCGGGAGAACACGGCGACTGCACCAAGAAAGTCGGAAATGCATCCAAGCCGGCATGCACGGTTTCGCTCACCAGTCTCAATCTGACGGCTGATCAAAAGACGAAGATGGACGCGGCGATGGCCGAGCACATGAAAGCAGGCTGCTCGGAAGCGACCGAGGCGAAGTACATGAAGGAAGCGGAAGGTATCCTGACGAAGGAGCAATTCGCCAAGTTCAAAACCGAATGCAGCGCCAAGCACGACAAGGCCAAGACAGAGACTTAAAAAATTGTAGCCGCTTCGCTCTGCGAAGCAGCTCGTCGCCCAGAGGGCGACGGCTACAGGAATTCAAAAACGCGCCCGCAATTCGGGCGCGTTTTTCCTTGTACCGTTTGTCATGTCGAGCCTGGTCGAAATCTAGAAACCGGAGTTGTTGATAATCGTGCCGTCGCGAATCAAAACGCTGCGCGTTTTCACGCCTGCTCGATCGGGCGTGTTGAAGATCACGAGATAACCGGAAAGATGCCGGCCGTTTCCCGCGGGAATGTCCGAAGGTTTGGGATCGCCTTGCCAATCGATGTGTGACGCATCGAGCGCGTTCGCTTTCATCCAAGCGGTGACAATTTCTTTGTAGTTCGCCGGATATTTGCCGAACTGCGAGGCCGCAGTGGCGGTTGCCATTAGCGCGGCTGTTGGTGCAGTGCTCGGCTCCGCCTTGTTCGGTGTTGATTGGGTCGACTCCAAAACGATCGGTGCCGTTGCCGCGACGGTAGATGTCGATGTTAGCGTTTGTTGAAGAAGATCGGCGAGACGCCAGCCCGCCTTGTGCAACTCCTCGCGAACAATTTTTGCCGACCAATCGGCATATCCGATGTGGTCGGGCGCATTTTTTTCACGCGCGTCGCCAGCCATGACCTTGCGGTCCTGATCGAGAGTCTCGTGGATATTGATGAATTGGAGTCGCTCGTGAGCTTCGCGTGCGAGCGGCAGAATGTCGTCGGCCCAAACTTCTCCGTAAGTTTTTAGTGCGACACCTCCAGGAGCTTTCCAGTTTTTGGGTTGTTCTTTCACGAAACGATCGATCAGCTTCCGTTTGGCCTGTTCGATTTTTTGGTAACGTTCTTCTTTCGAGAGCGTTGGCGAAAGCGGCGGCAGGTTCGCCATCACGGCGTCGTGATCCCAAAAGCCGTGCAATTTTAATCCGCGATGCGCCATTTCCTCCCGCGTGCCGTGAATCAGTCGCAACATCAGCGTGTTCCCGCCTTCGTCTTCCACGCCCGGCTGATTTTTGTCCGGATCGACTGCTTCCCCTGCGTGATTGAAATACTCCGCGCCGACGTGAAGCGGTTGATGAATATCGCCGACATAATGCGCGAGCAAGATCACCGCGATCGGCTTGGTGATTTTGCGCGGATTATTTTCCGGGATTTCGCCACGCAAAACATCCACGCAATAGGAAATCATGTGGACGACGTCCCATCGAGTGCGTCCAGTTTTTCCATCGGAATATTTTTCGACGTTAAGAACCGGCACATCGGTGTAATGAAACCAATGATGTGATGGCGTCGGCGACATCGGATCCTGCGTCGGCGGATTCGCCCGCCAAAAGTCGCGCAGTTGATTGTCGATCTTCGGGTGCTCCGGATAATGCGGGAACGTGTTTGGATCGTCGACGCCGTTCTTGTCCCAGGCTTTGATTTCGTCGGCGATGGTTGATGCGCGCTCGAGCGTAATGCCGTCGATCAACGTGTTAATCTTCTCCTGCGCCGGTGTGTTTGCGACTAGCTTGTCCGCGATGCCGCCGACGATTTCGTGACCGGTCGGTCCGTAGGCGAGAAGCGTTGCACGAATCGTGGCGACGCCAATTGCAATTAGAACTCCGCGGCGCATTGCGCTCATGACACTGGCGCTCTGGTCAGAATTTCACCGAGTTATCCAGCAAATGATATTGCCAGCAAAACAATCCAAACGCGATCCCGCCGATCGCGAGCAGGATTGCATGAGTCCGAAACCAAAACCCGTGCCCCGGAAGTCGGGCAAAGCGAATGGCAGCGATCACTAAAAGAACGAGCCCCGCCATCAACGCCCACCCAAAGATGTGCAAAGCGCGCAACCAGGGATCGATGGCGTCGCCGAGGATTACGATATGTTCCACTCCGCGGCTGAATGCAATCGCTGGCGCCAGAATAAAGATCAGTTCGCAAAGGCAGATCACGCGCGAGAGAAAATACAAAACGCGGTCACTTTTCGCAGTGAACAAGGGGCGCTGATATCGCTTGCGAACAACGACCGCGACCGGCCAGAGCAACACGGTCAAAAGCGCGAGCGCCAGATTTCCACCAACGATCGGATTAATCAAACGCTTGTTCGCGTACCACGGAACGCGCTGGCCTTCGTAGATCGCAGGGAAGGGGAGCATTTCGCGGACGGAGCCGGACGCGTCGCGACGGAATGCGATTTTGTCCGGCCCATCGATCTCGCTGTAAACAAGTGGAGCGATCTCGCGCCATTTCTTCAACGCGCCGCGCTGATTTTTCATTCCTTCGATGGTCAGAACGCCATCCTGGTCGCTGCTCACGCTGAATTGACCGAGCAACGCCAATAACCTTAGGAGCGTTGTTTCTCCACGGCGCGTTACGTCGTAGACGCCGCTGACCGCGCGCCCGTCCGTTCTCGCCGTGTTCGCATCGACATCGACCTTCGGTTCCCCCGGACTTGGGAAATAACGATTCGCAAAAGCGCGCATCACTTCGCCGCGTCCGCCACCGATGCTTTTGCCGGCGCTGTTGTAGGAAATGAAATAGCCAAGGTGCGCCTCCGGAACGAGGACCATGTCGCTGTGAAAATAAATGGTGTCGCCGCCGTGACCGACGATGCGTTGGCCGTTCATCGAATATTCCATGAAGGTGACGCCCAATCCGTTCAACATTGGATGAAGCTCAAACTGCCGGGTTTGCATTTGCCGCACCGTTTCCGGTTTCAGGATCGCCACGCCGTCAACGGTTCCGTCTTGTAGAAACGCGAGCATGAAACGCGTCATGTCCGCGGCCGTGGTGGTGAGTGCACCGGCGGGCGACGCTTGCACGAATTCAAAATCGCGCGGTTTCTTGGCGGCGGTGAGATAAGCTTGCGATATCTGCGGGGCGAGCGCTGGAGGCAACGGCTGATCGAATGTCGAGTTGGTCATCCGCAGCGGCTTGAAAATGTGATTGTCGATGTAATGCTCGAATTTCTCGCCGCTGACACGCTCGACGATGTATCCGGCGACGGTGAATCCGTAATTGGAATACGAGACGACTTTGCCCGGCGCGAAAATGCGCTGGGGCATTTGACTGACGAGATATGTGCGGAGCGGCTTCATGTCGCTCTCGTGTGCCACGAATAAATTCTTCAGCGTTTCCTCGAATCCCGCCGTGTGCGTGAGCAATCGTCGAAGCGTGACCGGCTCCGGATAAGTTTTTGGAATCGCGAAATCCAGGTACTCGTTTATGTCGCGGTCGAGATCGAGCTTGCCTTGCTCGACCAATTGCATCACCGCCGTCGCAGTAAACAATTTCGAGATCGAGCCGGGGCGAAACAATGTTTGATCGGCCAGCACCGGTTTCTTGGCGGTGAAATCAGCGTAACCATAACCTTTTGCGAAAAGCACCTGACCGTCTTTAACAACCGAGACCACGGTGCCGGCGATGTCTCGGTTTTGCAGTTGCGACGGAATCAGCGCGTCCAGAAAAGTTTCGAAGTCCTGCCTCGTCAATGCCGGCGCAGGACTTGGCTGCGGCGCGACCGCTGGAACTTTCGCCGGCGGCGGAGAAGGTAATGATATCAGCGGTGACGGCGCCGGACCTTGCGCGTCCGCACTCACTCTGAGCGCGATGATTAGCGCCGCGATCGCGTAGCGCCGGCAGGTTAGCTTTTGCATAAAACGGCGAGTCTGCCGTTGGCGTCAGCCGGTGACAAGGCTGCCGTTACGCGGTCTTATCGCCAGTCAAACGCGATCGAATGGTTTCGATCCGCTTTTGCAGCTTTTCGAAGTGCGAGCCCGACCAGTAAACCTGCCCGCAACCGCAGCAGCGCCGGAATTGCTCATAATATATCCTGGTCAGCGGCTCGAGCTGATTGATCACGCTCTCTTTGTCAGCAGGCTTCAGCGGAGCGTTGCAGCGGAGGCAACGAGTAAATGGAGCCCGAGCGGAGCCGAGATCGAATCGGCGCAGGACTTCGAGGGTTTGTTCAAGCGGATCCTGCGAACGGAGATAATAGCCGTGCCGAACAATCGCGTGCATCAACAAGCGCCGGTCGCGGGTGAGAAGGGCGCGGTTTTCATCCCTCGAGATGCTCACTAATTGTCGATCCTCGGCCGCGGGATCGTAGACGACGTCGACGCCAAGCAGGCGCAGATCCCGGACAAGCTTCCCCAAATGCCCGTCGGCAACAAACTTTGCGATATCGCGCACTTGCAGCCGATTTTCTGCGAAAGAAGTAACTCTTCCTGACTCGACTGGATAAACATCAATCGCCGACTCGCCGCCAATAACGAAGGCAAAATCCACCGGCCCGCCGTTGACGAGAATCAAATCGACTTCGGTGTGCGGGACGCCGCAGGCTTCGATCACGTCTTTGACCGATGTTTTCTCGGACAATTGGCGCTCGACCGTGGAAACTTTCGAGCCCAGAAAGAACGGCAGGTCGCCGTGAAACGTCAGCCGAATCGGGAACGGACTCATTTGCTCACTCGCGCGATCGAGTAAGCGTACTCAAAAGTGGTCCCCCGCGGACGGGCCATGAATTTTCCTGGCCCGAGCGGTTCGTCTTCGCCGTAATAACAATCAATCTGCCAGCGTCGGAGGCCGCCGCCGGTATCGACAATTTTCCAGCGCGTGCTTCCGAAAACGCGCTGCACTTCCGGCGCGGGAGTTTCGAGAACCAACCCGCGCCGGAGAGGTCCTGATAATTTGGCAGCTGCGGAGAATTTTGGAATGAGCGTGCCGCCGCCGCCACTGGGCGGGCCGGCAAAACTGTACGAGCCACCGTCGTTGTAGCGAATGTAATTGCGTCCGTTCACCGGCGTGGCGATTCGACCGTAGCCTTCCTTTTTCACCGAGCGCAAAAAATCGCGCGGATAAGTTCGGCCGTGCAATCCGGGCTTCGTCACCCGAGTCGCGTCGAAGCCGCGCGAGAAAGTGAAACCGGATTCCTTCGGCGTGTAGTAAAGTGTGCAGACAATGAAGTATTCACCGGCGTGGCCGCCAGGCCGTCGCGCCAGTTTTTCATTTTCGTAAGCGAGACGTTGCACAACTTCCGGCCACGGAATGTCGGCGCGCACTCCCGGCAAGATCGACATCGAACCTGTGGCGATGGCGAGGATGATTACTCGCCAAAGAAATCTTCGGCCGGTCCGCCCAGCAAAATCTGGATCGGCAGCTTCTCGAGTTCGTATTCGTAAGGTGGTTGCTTCCACGCGAATGCCTCCGGGCATAACTTTCGGATACAGCGGATGATTTCAACGCCAGTTTGAAATGAACGAAAGCTATTTCGATCGAGCACGTGAATCTGCGCACCGCCGCAGACCTCACCTGCGAATTTGTTGAATGTCGGCTGAAAATAATTTTCCCGAAAGAACACACCCGGCAATTTCAGATCGTTTAATTCGTGACAAACCTTTTCGGCGTCGATGAAAGGCGCGCCGAAAATCTGGAACGGCCGCGTGGTGCCGCGACCTTCGGAAATGTTCGTTCCTTCAAGGAGACACATGCCCGGATAAACTGTCGCGGTGTCGAGGGTCGGCATGTTCGGCGACGGCATCACCCATGGCAGTCCGGTTTGGTCGAACCACATCGCGCGCTCCCAATTTTTCATCGGCAAGATCGACAATCGACATTTCGGAAGCGCTTCGTCGCGAAATTGAGTGGCGAGTTCGCCGATCGTTTTGCGATGTCGGACTGGAATCGGATGCATGCCGACGAACGATTCATAACCTTTCTCGATCGGCGGTCCTTCAACCGTCACGCCGTTGATCGGATTCGGCCGATCGAGAACGACAACGTGCGCACCGCGTTTCTCGCACGCGCGCATGCAGAGATAGAGCGTCCAAATGAAAGTGTAATAACGCGAACCGACATCCTGAAGATCGACCAGCAGAACATCGACATCTTCAAGCATTTCTGGAGTCGGTTCGCGATGCTCGCCATACAAACTGTAAACCGGAATGTGCAGCCGCGGGTGCTCGTAACTTTTCCATTCGATCATGTTGTCCTGGGTTTGACCGAGGAATCCGTGCTGCGGACCGAAGAAGGCGCGGATCTGAAATAAATCTTCGTTCAGACGCTCAAGAATTCGCGACGCGTGTTCGAGCTTCGAGGAAACCGAGGCCGGATGCAGCAGCGCGCCAACGCGCACGCCGCGAAGTTCCTTCGGCCAGAGTTCGGCGAGATGATCGATTGGAAGTTCGACGGGCATGCGGGTAACTGGTTCGAAAGCGTTGTAGCGGCGTTTGTCTCAAACGCCGAACTAAAAATAAGCGCTCGCCGTGGCGAGCGCCTCTACAACTTTCGGC
This sequence comes from Chthoniobacterales bacterium, assembly GCA_035635435.1. Lineage (GTDB taxonomy): Bacteria > Verrucomicrobiota > Verrucomicrobiia > Chthoniobacterales > UBA10450 > AV40. The sequence goes on from DASQBB010000007.1 coordinate 24,178, forward strand.
GTTGCAAAATCACTATTAGAACGATCGCAGCCGCTGTCACGGCCGCGCAGATTTCGGCAAACCATTCGCCATGCCGTGTGTAAAAGGTCAGATGTCGACCCATTCGACTGTCGCTCAGGGCAGGTTCTTGCGGGACGCTGATTTCACCGGTGAGCACGCCTTCGGTAAAAGTGTTGCCGGTATCATCCTGCAGAATCTGAGTGACCCGGCCGAATTCATTCACAAAACAAGTCACGCCCGTGTTCGCCGCGCGGATCATTGGTCGCCGATTTTCGACGCAGCGGAAGATCGCGTTCGCGAGATGTTGCCGAGATCCGGGCGAATGCAAAAACCAGCCGTCGTTTGTTACATCGACGAGGAGATTTGCGCCGTTGACGACGAATCGTCTCACCAGATCGCCGACGGTATCTTCGAAACAAATCAGCGGCGCGACACGAACGTCTCCGTTCGTCAGGCTAAACACGGTGTGTTCGGTGCCGGCGGCAAAATCGCCTGGCACCCACGTGCTCGCGATGGCGGCGAAAAGCGGAAACGAGTGTCGCAGCGGAATGTATTCGCCAAATGGAACGAGGTGGACCTTGCGATAAATCTGCACCCGCTGACCGCCATTCGACGCGAGAAGCGCGGCGTTGTAATCATGGCCGTCTTCGACGTCGAGCGTGCCGAGCATCAAATCGGTTTTCGTCGCCGCTGAAAAATCGCTGACGAAACGATAGCTCTCGGTGTTCTGATCGCGCACCGGCTCGGGCATCGAACTTTCCGGCCAGACCAACAAATCTGGCGGCGGCTTTGCGGCCAGCGCAATTTCACTCAATCGCCGGAAGCGTTCGAAAACTTCGCCGGTAAATTGCGGATCGAATTTTTGCAGCTGTGGAACACTTGCCTGGACGGCGGCAACGCGAAGTGGTTTTGCCGGCGAAGGACTCTGCCCTCGGCGCCAACCAAATAGTGGCAACGCAAGTATGCCAATCATCACCAGAATAAGATCGAAATGCGGATTCATCCGATTCGTTTTTACTTCCGCAACAAGCCGCAGCGGCGTCGTGACCGCGATGATGTTCGCGAACGCGATCGCAAAGGACAATCCGACTATCCCGGTGAATTCGGCGATCTGAATCATCGGCCACTGCGCGTGGAGCGCCACGCCGAGGCCGTTCCAGCCGAATCCGCTGAAGAGCCAGCCGCGCGTCCATTCGTGCGTGACCCACGCCGATGCAGCGAGGAACGCCGCGAGCAAATTTCGCCAGGAAGCGATGTAAGCCGGCGGTCTAATTAATCCGATGAACCAAGCCCAAAATGCAAAGTGGAGTCCGAGATAGATCGACAATAGGAACGAGAGTCCGTGCAGAAAAAAGCTTCGATACAAATCGCCGAGCGCGCCGAGCCAGCTGAACGTGCAAGTGAAAAAAACAATTCCCGCGATGTAGCCGAGCAACAAGTTTCGCAACCAGCGCCGGCGTGAATTCTCGCCCGAAAACCAAATTGCCACGATGAGCGGCGTCAGCGCGATCCAGCAAAGCCAGCTCTGGTTGAATGGCGGAAAACACAACGTGCCAAGCAACCCGCTCGCGACCGCGGCGAGCCAGGGCCAAAGCCTGAGCGCTTTTTTAATCACCGCGCAAATTCAACCGCGGCGGCGCCGACGCCCCTCGCGCTCGCGCCGCCGGCTGGGATTGAGCGCATCGCGCAGATCGCGCGCGTAAGAAGCGTTCACGTGGAACACGGCGCGCTCGACATCTTCGATCGTTCGCACATTCACTTTGTCGCAAAGAACGTAACCTTGCGAAATAAGTCCATTCACTTCGTCCAGAAACTCGGCCTGCTCCATCTCGCCGATGCGCTCAATAAGGAGCTTGCCATAAACCGGCGCGCCGGAGAGCCCCATCGTTTTCAGGAGTGTGATTTCGCCTCCGCTTAGTTTGATTTCGCGACGCATGCTGTGTTTTTAAACGAATCCCTCGCTGAACAGCAGCTTATCATTTCAGTCGCGCCTGCGCATCCTTTTCGATAAATGCCCAGACTCTTTCAAGCCGCTCGCTTACTTCCCGTTTAATTTTGCCCAGCTCCTCTTCGGTGAATTTTCCTTTCTCCGGCCGCCGCTGCGCGAAGATGTAGTACTTGATCTTCGGCTCGGTCCCGGAACCGCGCACCGCGATCCGAGTTTTGTCCTCTAACTCGAAGATCGACATCTTCTGTTTCGGAATTACGTCGCCTTCCACGTCGCGGATGGTTTGCTTTTCGAAATCGGTGATGCCAACCACTTTCGAGCCGGCAATCTCTGTTGGCGGTTTGTTCGCGTAGGACTCGAGGAGGCGCGCGATTTTGTCCGCGCCTTCGGCGCCTTCGAAATAGATTGAGGCGTTCTTCTCTTCGAAATAACCAAGACCGGCAAAAGCTTCATCGAGCAATTGATCGACTGTCCGGCCACGGGACTTCGCGTAGGCGGCCATTTCGCAAAACATGATCGCGCCGGCGTTGCCATCTTTGTCGCGAACAAAATCCGCTCCGCTATAGCCGTAACTTTCTTCACTGCCGAAAACGTAGAATGAAGAATACTTCAACCGCGCGGCTCGCGTCTCTTCCTCCGACATCCGCCGATATTTTTCGCGAATCTCTTCCGGCAACGCGCGCTCGTATTTCTCGAGCTTTGCGCCGAAATATTTGAAGCCGGTCAATGTTTCGACGCAGCGAACACCGAAATGCTCTGCAATGACTTTCTGCAAATCGGTGGTGACGAAAGTTTTGATCACGACCGCGCGCGAGGCGTTTTCCTGGTTGAGAACCCCAAGCTCGAAAAACTTTTTGAGTCGATAGTAGGCGAGCAAGGAACCAATCTGGTTACCGCTGATTAATTTCATTTCGCCGTTCGGGTCGCGCACGGCCACGCCTAATCGGTCGGAATCAGGATCAGTCGCGATGACAACGTCGGCTTTCGTTTTCCGCGCGAGCGCGATTCCGAGCGTGAGCGCTTCGGCATTTTCCGGGTTGGGAGATTTCACCGTCGAGAACCGCGGATCGAATTTTTCCTGTTCCGGAACGATTTCGAAATTGAAGCCGAGCTGTTTCAACATCGGTCCAAGCGTGACCGCTCCAGTCCCGTGCAATGGGGTGAAAACAATTCTTAACGACTTCGCGTCGCACAGCACGCTTCGATCGACCACGATCGTTTCGAGCCGTTTCATGTACGCTTCATCGACATCGTGGCCGAGCGTCGTGACCTTTCCTTGTCGATCTTTCGGGAGCGGTTCGTAACTCTCGCTGGTGATCGCGTTTACTTTCTCAATGATTCCGTTGGCGTGCGGTTCGATCACTTGCGCGCCGTCTTCGAAATAAACTTTGTAGCCGTTATCGTGCGGCGGATTATGACTGGCGGTAATCACAATTCCGGCAGTCGCATTCAAGTGACGAACCGCAAAAGACAATTCCGGCGTTGAGCGCGGGCCGTCGAAAACGTAAGCGTCACATCCGTTTTCCGCGGCGACTTTCGCCGCCAACTGGGTGAATTCGTTGGAGAAAAATCGCGTGTCGTGCGCGACCACAAGTTTGGGGCGCGACTCGATTTTGTTTTTCGCGTGCCAATCTTTCATGTAGGCAGCGAGTCCCTGGGTGGCGCGATTCACATTCGCGAAATTCATCGCGTTGGTGCCGACGCAGGGAAACTGCGGGCGTTCGCCAAGCGAAGCGTCACCGTGCTCGGCTTTGGTCACGATTTTTCCGATCGTGCGCCCGCGGAGTCCGCCGGTCCCGAACTCGAGAGTCTTGTAAAAGCGATCGTTCAGCTCATCGCAATTTCCGCCGGCGACGAGTTCATCGACGACGCGCGCGTAAAGGTCTGAGGGCGCGCCTGTGAGCAGATCGCGAATGTTTTTCGCCGCCGATGGGAGCAAATCTTTGCACGAACCAGCGCGGTCGATCTTTGTTGCGATCTCGTTATCTGCGGGCATGCGCACCGAATTTCGATTGCGGGAGGCGGGTTTCAAGGCTTAATCCATTGCGCCCACAACGCGATGAACATTCACGAATACCAGGCGAAAGAGTTGCTGGAGAAATTCGGCGTAGCGACGACACGCGGAAAGGTTGCGTCCACGCCGGATGAAGCCGAATCGATCGCGCGCGAGCTTGGAAAGATCGACATCGTCGTAAAAGCGCAAATCCACGCCGGCGGGCGCGGGAAGGGGACGTTCAAAAACGGATTCAAAGGCGGCGTCCACGTCGTGAAATCGCCGAACGAAGCGCGCGACGTTGCGGAGAAAATGCTCGGCCAAACGTTGGTCACCCATCAAACCGGGCCGGCCGGTCGCGTGGTACACAAAGTTCTGATTGCAGAAGCGGCCCAGATCGCGCGCGAAATCTATTTTGCCATCGTGCGCGATCGTCCGATTGCGGCACCATTGGTGGTGGCAAGCACGGAAGGCGGCGTTGAGATCGAAACAGTTGCCGCGAAATCGCCGGAGAAAATTCTGCGCGAACCGATCGATCCACTCGCCGGCTTGCAACTGTTTCAAACTCGGAAGCTTGCGAAACAACTTGGATTCGAACAATCGCAAACGAAAGCCGCGAGCAAATTGTTCGATGGACTTTATCGGACGTTCATCGGCTGCGATTGCTCCATGGTCGAAATCAATCCGCTGGTCGTTACGAAGAACAACGACGTGCTCGCGCTCGATGCGAAGTTGGATTTCGATGACAACGCTCTTTATCGACATCCGGAGATCGCGGCGATGCGCGACATCGCCGAAGAAGATCCGCGCGAAGTCGAAGCGTCGAAGCATGGACTGAATTACATCGGTCTCGAGGGAAACATCGCCTGTCTCGTCAACGGCGCCGGACTGGCGATGGCGACGATGGACATCATTAAATTTTACGGCGGCAGCCCGGCGAACTTTCTCGATGTCGGCGGCGGCGCGACCGAAGAGCAAGTGACGGAAGCGTTCAAGATTCTGATCGCCGACAAAAATGTGAAAGCGATTCTAGTGAACATCTTCGGCGGGATCATGAGAGTCGACGTCGTTGCGCAGGGAATCATCAACGCGGCCAAAAAGGTGAAGCTCTCAGTTCCGGTGGTTGTCAGATTGGAAGGAACAAATGTCGACAAAGGAAAACAGCTGCTCAAGAAAAGCGGCGTCGAACTGATCGCCGCCGACGATCTCGGCGACGCTGCTCAAAAAGCAGTCAAAGCTGCGAAGCAAAAATGAAAATCAAAAATATCGCATTTGTTGGAATTCCAGTGACGGACATCAACCGCGCGCGCGAATTCTACGAAGGCGTGCTCGGCTTAAAACTCACCGAGGAAATGGGGAAGGGACATTGGATCGAATATGCGATCGGTAGCGGCACGCTCGCGAATTTTCCGGATCAATGGAAGCCGGCGGAGGAAGGAACCAGCGTCGCGTTGGAAATGGAAAATTTCGAGGAAGCGATCAAACGCTTGAAAGATCGACATGTTCCGTTCGATGCCGAACCGTTTGAAAGTCCGTGTTGCCACATGGCCGTAATAAAAGATCCCGACGGCAATAAAATCATCATCCACAAACTCAAACCAGAAAACGAGAAAGAGCCCTGCCCATGATCACAAACGAAGTCGCATTCATCGCCATCGCCGTTTCCGACAAGGAACGCGCGCGAAAATTTTATCAGGAAACACTGGAGCTAAAGCCCACGACCACGGCGATGGAAGGCGCATGGGTCGAATACGATCTCGGGCCGGTGACGATCGGCGTCGGTTGTCATCCCGCCTGGAAACCGTCGCGCGATGGAACCACGGTGGCGTTCGAAGTCGCGAACATCGACGAGGCAATCAAGAAACTGAAAGAGCGTGGCGTCGCGTTCGATTTGGACAAAAACGAGACTCCGGTTTGCTGGATGGCGCAGTTCCGCGACCCGGATGGAAACAAATTGGTCGTCCATCAGAGAAAGAAAAAATGAATCAGAAAACCAGGAAGTCCGAGCCGGACTGGCAATTGATTCTTTTAATGGGTGCAGCGTCACGCTGCTTCCTGCTTTCCTAATTTTATGTCAGTTTTGGTTGATAAAAACACACGGCTGCTTGTTCAGGGAATCACTGGCAGCGCCGGCGCGTTTCATACCCGGCAATGCATCGAATACGGCACGAACGTTGTCGCTGGAGTGACGCCGGGAAAAGGCGGACAAAAGTTCGACGAGAAAATTCCGGTGTTCGACACGGTTTGGGAAGCCAAACAGAAAACGAATTGCAACGTCTCGATGATTTTCGTGCCGGCGGCGTTCGCGGCCGATTCAATTCTCGAAGCCGTTGACGCCGATCTCGATCTTGTCGTCTGCATCACCGAAGGCATTCCGGTGATGGACATGATGCGCGTGAAAGCAATGATGCGCGGCAAACGCACTCGGTTGATCGGCCCGAATTGTCCGGGAATCATCACGCCCGGCGCGTGCAAGATCGGCATCATGCCCGGTTACATTCATAAAGAGGGAAAGGTCGGCGTGATCTCGCGCTCGGGAACGCTCACTTACGAAGCGGTCTGGCAGTTGACGTCGCGCGGTTACGGCCAATCGACCTGCATCGGAATCGGCGGCGATCCGATCGGCGGCTTGTCGCATCTCGATGCCGTGAAACTTTTCAATGACGACAAAAACACCGACGCCATGATCTTGATCGGCGAGATCGGCGGCTCAGCCGAAGAAGAAGCTGCCGCGTGGATCAAAGCGAATTGCAAAAAACCGGTCGCGGCGTTCATCGCTGGCATGACCGCGCCGCCGGGACGACGAATGGGTCACGCCGGCGCGATCGTTTCCGGCGGCAAAGGTACCGCTGCCGGAAAAATCGAAGCATTGAAGGCGGCCGGCATCGCCGTCGCGGAAACTCCGGCGACAATTGCCGACACACTGATCGCGCGGATCAGAAAATAGATTCAAGTTCGCGCACTCGCGCAGCCTTAGGTCGGTGATCTCAAGGTCCTGAGAGTGCTTTTCGGATGTCGATCTTTGAGATGCATTCGTTGCTGTCTAAGTGAAGCTCGATCACGAACGCTGCGCCGCGCCCAACACGGCAAATGGATTGCAACTTCCGGCCAGTCGGATAATCGCTGTCTACGTTGAACTCCTGGCCGGCGTCTGTCAGAACTTTCTTTGCGTGTTCAAGGTTGTCGCCGACTTTCAGCTTTTGAGCAATAACGGTATCGAAAAGTGGGGTGGCACCCTCGAGCAAAAGCTCCTGCTCATGCAACGAGTGCCAGACGGCACGGTCGAAAAGGATGCCCGGAAGCACGAAATATGAAGTAATTGCCACGACGACTGCCGCAGCAATGCCAGTGAACAGGAACTTTCTTCGCCGAGTCATTCGCGCGCGTAAGACTTACTAGAATTAGACGAACATTCGTAAACGATCAATCGGTCGCGGGTTCGCGCGCGTCGAGACTTGGGCAGGGGAGGTGGGCGGCTTTCCAATCCATTGCCATTTGGATGCGGGCGCGGCCGCTCGGATGATCGAAGAAAATGAACTCTTCGAGTGGCGAAGGATCGAGTTTGCGATACGCGCCAAGTTTTAGCGCGACTTTGGCTTCGCCATCCGGCTCGCGCGAAGTGTTGATGCCGAATTGATCGGCTTCGCGCTCGGCCACGCGCACGATTGAGTTTAGAACCGGCGTCATCAGGAAAGTGAAGGTCACGAAGATCAACGTCAGCAAGGGAAGGCCGGCCGGATCGCTGATGCCGCGCACATCCCAGCGCTCGCCCCAGATCCGAAGGGCCCAATCGAAAAAGAATCGCGCGATCGCGAAACCAAAGAGCGCGACGATTCCGAAATAAACGGTGAGCTTGGCGCCGTGGTTGAGCACGTAATGTCCCATCTCGTGCGCCATGACCGCGCGAATCTCCGAAAGCGTGCATTGTTTGAGCAAATTGTCGTTTAGTGCGATCCGCGTCGTGCCGAGCAGACCGGCAACATTCGCGCTGATGCGTGTGGTTTGTCGCGAGGCATCGACTTCAAAGACTTGCTTAACCGGAATTTGGTTGGCCTGCGCCATCGCCAGGATCGGGTCGCGAATTGTTGAATCGGTGAGCGGTTTGTAAGTATTGAAGAGCGGTTCGACAAAAAGCGGCGCGATAAAATTGCCGATAAAGGAAAGCACGACTGCAACAAGCGTTCCCCAAATCCACCAACTGCGCGTCGCGCGTCGAAACACCGCGTATAAGATCGACAACGCGATCGTGCCGGCGATCAGCCCGACGATTAACCCGATCAATTGTTCGAGGAACCATGGCCCGAACGTTTGGGTGGCGAAGCCATATTGGTGCTCGCGAAGGAACTGCTGATAAAACGCGAGCGGAAAAGTCAGAACCGCGACGACGAGCATGTAACCGATTGCGTATATCGCCACTTGAAGCGTTCTGGAACCGGTCACCCTTTCCGCGAAATCGCGCAGCTGCGCGGAAATTGTGGAAGCGAGCAGAAAAATCGCGATCGCAGCGCCAACCAGAAAATTCCAAAGGAGCAGCCAGTAGCCGCCTTCGAAATAAGCATCTGCTTTTGCACGTTTGTCGGTGGGAACGGTGTTGAGCCACGCTTTGGTCGCTTCAACTGGATCGAAAGATTTAGCGGCGTCGATTGCCGGCGACGTTGATGTCGATGGTGAATTTTGTTGCGCTGGAACGGGACTCAGAAAGGTTACGCTGAATACCACCACGAACAGGACCAGTCGGAACATTCTTCATGGATAACAAACTCCGCCGCCGAATAAAAGATCGTAACAAGGGAGCGGGGCGATGTAACCGGCCATCCTGTCCGGCCGTCTCTTAATATAGTGATATAATGAGATCTCTGATTTTCTGGATCGCGGCAGTTGCCCTCGCTTCAAATGTGTTCCCAGCCGAGCCGGCGCCGACCAAGTGGACCGTTGACGGCGCTCAGCGCGAGGCGCTCGTTTTTCTTCCATCGAGATCTTCCAAGGCAAAACCGCCGGTGATCTTTGCCTTTCATGGTCACGGCGGAAACATGCAGTTCGCCGCGCGCGGAATGGCATTCCAAAATTTTTGGCCGGAAGCGATCGTCGTTTATCCACAAGGTTTGCCAACGGCCGGCATTATCATGGATCGAAAAGGGGAGCAACCAGGCTGGCAGCGCGAGCCGGGCCAGGAACATGATCGCGATTTGAAGTTCGTGGACGCGATCCTGACGACGCTGCGAGAAAAATATTCGGCGGACGAAGCGCGCGTTTACGCGACCGGCTTTTCCAACGGCGGATTGTTTACCTATCTACTTTTGTCGCAGCGACCGAATTTGTTCGCCGCGTTTGCGCCCGGCGGCGCGGTGTTGTTGCCGTCGGTGCCGCTGACAGAAGCGCGTCCCGTCTTTCACTACGGCGGAGAAAAGGACCGGCTGGCGCGGTTTACCAAACAACAGGCGACCATCGAGCAACTCCGCAAATTCAACGGTTGCGGGGGACCAGGTGAACCGTGCGGATCGAAGTGCACGTTATATCCTTCGGTGAAAGGCGCGCCGGTGGCGACATTCATCCATCCGTTCGGCCATGTTTATCCGCCACCAGTCACGCCGCTCATCGTCAAATTTTTCCAGGAACATCTGCGGGCGCGCTAAGCCGGATTCGGCTGGACTAACAAGAGCGTCGGTGAAAAATTGCGGTCGATGAAAGGGCTTGCGTTTTGCGCTGCGATGTTGTTTTTGGTCGGTAATCTGTTCGGCCAGGGACAGCAACCCTCGCCGGCAGACCCTGCGCTGTATGGTCCGTATCCCGCCAACTACAAGGAAATCGTAATGAAATGGCTCAACGACCAACTCGTCGACGCGGGCAGCGCCCGGATCGAGTGGCAGGGCGATCCGAAGCCGGCCGATCTCGGCAAAAACGGCCAGCATCTTTACGGTTACGTTGTGCAGTTCAAAGTGAACGCGCGGAATCGATTTGGCGCCTACACCGGAATGCAACAACACGGCGCGCTGATTAAAAACGGTGAAGTGATCAAAGGTTTAGGATTAGGTTATTGATGAAAAAAATTAAACTCAGCTCTCGATCGAAATGGTCAGGCCAGGGCCTTGTCATTGTCATTATCTTATTGGCGGTGGTTGGCGCGGGCTTGTGGTATCTCTATTCAAACAAAGCGACGACAGACCGCGAGGCGCGCGTGTTCGCGCGGGAAGCGATCAAACGCATCACGGTCGATCACGATCTGAAATATTTCTCAGATCATCTTGGCCCGCAGGCGAAACTGGATAACCCGCCGTCCGCGCAACAAATGTTAATTCAGCGATTTGCCCAAATGGGTGTTCCGACGCAGCCGATCCAGATCGACGAGAACGTCACCTGGGAATCGTATTTCTTCGAGCCGAGAGGCTATTTTACGGCGCACCTGAATTATCCGGCGCAGCCATTCCTGCTGCAGATGGCGACTTCGCATCCGGTTAGTCGTTGGCAGATCGACAACGTCACCTTCACACCGCAAGTGCCCACGCGCTGAGTTGTAGCTGCCGATGTCCTCATCGGCAGACTGCCGCCAGGGACGGCGGCAGCTACATTGTCAGGAGCCGTTCCAGCGAATCGAGGCAAATCTGCGACCACGTTTCGAGCGAGTCGCGGCGCGTCATCAATTCATTTTTGTCGAGAAACGCGACATTCGTAATCATGGCTTCACGTTTCTCCACCTTCGGCTCGGCCAGTTTGAATATGTGAACAACGCCAAGATGAACCTGGCCGACTTCGGTGCTGTCATCATTTAAGAGCGCAACGATGAGATCTTCGAATTTTGTCTGAATCGCGATTTCTTCGCCAACCTCGCGTTCGACACCCACGCGGTAAGCGGCCTCATCCAACGCAAAAAGCGACTCGTCGCTTTCGTTCATGTGACCGCCGATTCCGATAGAGCCTTTGGCAACGAGGCGCTGTTCGCCCGCTTTTTTCCCGCGCACATAAAAAAGCACTCTGTCACCATGCGTGAGCAGAACGTAGGGAATGATTTGCTTGTGACTCGGATCTTTTTCCGCCTGGTCGCGTGGCAAAAAGAAATTGTTCCCGCGCGACAGGATCGCGTCCAAATACTTGCGCGGCTCGAAGTTTAGCCCTTGAAAACTGCCGAGCTGATCGAGCAGCGCGCGCCTGACGACCAGGACGTTTTCTTGCGGCGAATTCATTGGTCAGCGCTCAAAACGAATAGGTCACGCCGATTTGTGGCCCGATTAGATTCAAGCTTGGGTTCGGATCGGTTTGCCCGCCGTTCGACAGATGTTGGTAAAGCACGCCGGCATCGACCTTCCAACGTTTGTCGATTTCATACGACACGCCGATGCCGGTCAAAATGTTGAACGTAAAATCCTGGCCCTGCGACCCGCGCATGTCCGGGTGACTGTCGATCCAACCGAGACCGAGCCCGCCCGAAATATAGGGAACGAGCCGCCAGTAGGGCCGGACAAAATTGTAACGGCCGCCGAAATTGACGCCGAAATAGTGATTTTCGACGCCGCGAAAGATCGGCTCTGCCATCAGCGTGAGACAAAATTGATTGTAGCCGCGAGTCCAATTGTCGCTGTCATTCACACCCCAGCGAATTCGTCCCGAAATGAATTCGGTCCCGATCTCGTAACTGTTAGGGTTCTCGAAAACGCCGAGCAAGTAGCCTGATTGCGCGGCCACTTCGAATCGTGGTGGATTCAGCGTTTCGGTTGCGGCTCCTTCTGCGTCCGCAAACAGTGGCCGAACAAAAAGCGCCATTCCCAATATTCCAGCGCCAAAGAACTTCATGTCGCGCGAACGATAAAGACGCTGGGGAGATTTTCAATCGACGCGGAGAAGATCGAGCGACAACGTTTTAAAAAGTGGCGAAGCCGCGCGCTAGTCCGACCCTGGCGGACGGAAGCCGTACTCAGCTTGCAATTTTCCCCAAAGCCATTTTACGAATGGATGCTGCCTATCCGTCGTGACGGTCGCGATCGACTCCGCTTTGGCGACCTCGCTATTCAAACAATACAAATAAGTGAGCAGCAAAATATCGTCGCGATTCGCCGCATTGCGTGTTCGTTTGTCTTCCAACAGCCGAATCGCGCCGTGATAATCGCGACGGGCGAGCGCGGCTGCGATTAGATCTCGTAAAACTTCGGTCGGAGGCGGCTGCAGATCATCGGCAGCTTTCTCAACCAGAGCGATGCGAAACGAATTGGTCTCCAAAGTTTCCAAGACGGGCTCTCGCAAGCGCGAACCGCGGAGATGAATGTCCAGCTCCGCCAGCCAATTCGTTTCGCTGAGGCCGGCGCGATAACGCATTTCCCGAATGGCAAGGAACGGCTCGAGTTCAGGGGTCATTGTTTCCGGCAAAATTTCCTGAATCAATCGCGAGGATCGTAAACGTCGCGCGGCCGACGTTGCTTGCATGTAGCCGCCGGTAAATTCATGGATGGATTTGTCTTCGGCCGTAACGTCGCCAAGGCGTTTCGGATAGAAATCAGTCAGCGGTTTGGTTCCATTCGTGATGCGATCGATCTCGTCACCGTCCATCACGAATAGTGCAGCCAATTGTTCCGGAACTTCGATTCCAATCCGGGCCAGATCAGTGCGCGTGCTCGAGAAGCTCCACAATTTCCTGATCCGTTCAGGGTCGATCTGGTGCGGCGCGCCCTTGATTCCCATCATGATCCATTCCTCGTCGGAGCTGGACCAGATTACGCAATTCGGAAACGCGTCGTGAAATGCGTGCAGGATCGCTTTCGCTTCGTCCACATTGAGCTGGTAAACCGGCAGCCAGAAAGTCGCCATGCCGCCGTCTCGCAATCGATCGCTCATCAGCGAGAAAAATTGCTCGGTGTAAAGATTCACCGACCCGAGCACTTTTGGCGGCGGCGGTTCGCTGGTGATGATGTCGTAACGCTGCGGACTCGCTTGCAGAAAAAATCGGCCGTCCTGCACGATTGCGGTTACGCGCGGATCGCGCAGGGAATTCAAGTAACCAGCGCCGCGGTAATCGTCCGCCAGATCGAATGCTTCCTTTGAAATATCGACAATGTCGATGTGCTCAAGATCGACATCGTGCGTGAGCGCGTCCGCGGTCACGCCGCAACCAAAGGCGATGAGAAGCGCGCTCTGCGGTTGCGGATGCAACGCCAGCGGCAGGTAAGCGAACAAACGCATGTAACGTTGATTGGGCGGATTCGTTGCCGACATCGAAAATCCGTCCGTCATCAACCGGTAGTAATAAGGCAGGCCAAAGAGATCGCGCCGCAGCAGTTGCCATGTTCCAGTTGGGCCTTCGATTTTCTTAACGAGGTGCTGTTCTTCGGATTCGTACAACCGCCGGGCATTGGCGAAATGCATTTCGTCGCGATGAAATGGAAACAGCGCAACGCTCGCAACAAACAGAACGTACAGTCCAACCAGTGCCAATCCGGTTGGATGTTTCGGCGACCAGTTATCGGCCCGGCTGATCGTCAGGCAAAGAAGACCGTAACCGATGGCACAGATGATCAAGCTCGATTGAAAACCGAGCTTCGGGAGCAGCACGAATCCGGCGAGCATCGGACCGATGGCCGCGCCGGCCGTGTTAAACAACGTGGTGATACCAAGGCTGTTCATTCGGCTTGGTACATTTTCTTGCACGCGGGCCGCGATCGCCGGAAACAAAACGCCGGATAGAAATGCGACCGGAAACATCAGTGCGATAGAGAGCAGCGCGATCTGCGGCCACGATTCCAAATAAAAATTTTTCTCGCCTTCTCCAAGCTTTGGAACCGGGAAAAGGATGTAACAAAGCAGCGTCAAGATCGCGGCCGCGACCAGAAGAAGCGGAAGCGCCGATTGGCGCATTTTTTTCGAGAACGCGCCTGATACTGCTCCGCCCAGACCGATTCCGGCCAAGACGATCGCGAGCATGAGACTGAACGCCGTGGCTGAGGACGCGACATACAATCGAAGGAACCGGAACCAAACCACTTCCAGCGCCAGGAGAATGCAGCCGGCGCCGAAACTAATAACGAGCGGTCGCCAGGGGAGGCGATAGTCCAATCGCAACCAACGCGATTGGGCGGGCGAGTTTTCGGCGGCGGGTTCAATTCTTGTCAGGAACAAAGCGATTGCGGCGGCGACGCAATTCAAGAGACCTGCGGCCAGACTCGTTCCCCATAATCCAAAAGCTTTGATCAAGAAAAGTTCGCCGATCAAAGCGCCGGCCACTGCACCGAGTGTGTTGAAACCGTAGAGCAGACCCAGGGTTCGCCCGAAGTCGTCGTGAGAAAGAATGCGGTCTTCGAGCACGACCGGCAGCGTTAGTCCCATCGCGGTCGTTGGAATTAAAAGGAGCACGAATGAAAACAGAACGCGCAAGGCGAGAAGAATTGTTTGATGATTCCAGAGCGTTTGAAAAAGCGGGCGCAGCAGTTCGCCGACGATCGGCAAAGCGAAAACGATCGTGCAACCAAACAGCGCGACCGCAACTTCAAGCGCCGCGTAGAATTTAAGCGGACGGATCCGCAACTTCGACGATGCGGCAATGGCGGTCCCGAGCGCGAGTCCAGCCATGAAGCTGGAAAGAATCAGCGCGGCCGCCCAAATCGAATTACCAAACGCGAGCCCGCTCAGCCGCAGCCAGAGCGTTTCAAAGACCAGTGCGCTGATTCCGGAAAGAAAAAGAACAACAGATAGAATCAGCAGTCGCACGGCGGCGATAATACCGCGCACAAAGCTGATGTCATCCTGATCTCGCAGCCTGGCAAAGGCTTCTGGCATGCACTGATCGGCCCTCTGCCTGCCGTTTGGTTCGCAGTATTAGCCCCGGTATCGCGCCGCCTCTTTCGTCTCACCGAACTTTATTTCCGGTCGCCAACGGAATTTCTGCAAAAGCGGGTTTGCTTTGCCTTCGACTGCGTCGGCGGTGATTTCGCCCAAGACCGGCGCGAATTTAAATCCATGTCCGCAATCCCCGGTTGCGATGACCAAATTTGGGCGCTCCTGATCCGGCGCGATCCAAAAGTCTCCGTCGTTCGTGTCGCAATACATACAGACGCGCGTGTAAACGATCGGTGCCTCGGCCAGCGCGGGGATTGTCGATCTTAGAAATTCGCGCAAATCGTTCTCGTCTTCGCGTGAGACCACACGCTCGGGAGAATCCGGTGACATCTCGTGGCCGGGACCGTGGTTCGCGATTTTGACGACGCCCTGATTCAACGAAAAACCGTAATAGCCGGTTGTTGAAATATCCGCGCCGAAAAACGGAAAGCGTTCCGGGAGGAAAAGATCCGGATCCTCCGGCTTCAAATGAAAAACCGGATGCCCCGTCGCTCGGAAAAACTTTTTTGTGAATGGCAGCAGGTACGGCGTCCACGCGCCGGCCGCGATCACGACGGCGTCTCCGCTGAGTCGGTGTCGATCTTCCAGGACAATTCCTGTCACGCGATGGTCGCTTTCATCGAGCGCGGCGAACTTCGCCTGTTCGCGCAGTTCAACCCCAATCGATTTCGCGTGTTCGACGAGTGTCGCAACCACGCGATCGCTTTCGACATAACCCGCATCCGGATCAAAGAAGCCGTCCTGAAATCGATCTGAGGCAAACGCGGGAAAACGTTGAGGGAACGTTGCCGAATCGAATCGTTCGAATCGATGCCCCTGTTTTTTCAGGACTCGACAGCTCTCATATTCAAAGTCGCCCGGCTGCATCGGATGCTGGCAAACAAACAAAACGCCCGTCTCATGATAGAGCTCGACACCAAAGTCAGCGTTCCACTTTCGCCAAAGCGGAATGCAGCGATCGGCCAGGGCCGTGTAATCTTCGTCCGGTCCGTAAGCGGCGCGGACCGCCTTGCTGATATCAGTCGAAGCGGCGAGTGGATGGGGCAGGGGACCCGGATCGACAAGGACGACCTTGTGGCCGCGTTTTTTTAATTCAATCGCGGAAGTAACTCCGCTAATCCCCGCACCGACAACAATTACGGTCACGCCTTGAATTCGAAGATGATTTTGCCGCTGCGTTTGCTTTGAGCTGCGTGCGCCACAGCCGCTTTCGCATCGTCAATTGGGTAAGCCTTCTCGACTTTCGTCTTTAATAGACCGCGCTTGGCCATGTCGAACAGCGGTTTAAATGCTTCCATTCGTTCCTGCATGGTCGCGTCGTCGTACCATTTGTTGATCCAGATCCCGCGGAAGCGAAGGTCTTTGAAAATGAGAAATCCGGTTGGAATTTTTAGCGGCTGCAAACTCATCGCTCCGAACGAAACCAGCGTTCCTCCGAATGCGAGACAATTGGCCAGGCGCAGCGCGCTATCGCCGCCAACCGAATTCAACCCGAGACGGATCCCCGCGCTGCTCGTCGCATCTTTTACTTCGTCGCGCAATTTTTCGCCGTCGACGAGGACGACGTCGCCGCCTTCGCCGCGCAATTCATCGATCAGTTCTGCGCGCCGAACCACGTTGACTGTTTTGTAACCGAGCTCGCGTGCAATTTGAATGACCGCCCGCCCGGCAGCCGAGTTGCATGCGTTTTGGATCAACCAATCGCCGCGGGCAAGATCGACATAATCATGGAGCAAACGCCACGCTGTCATCGGATTGATTTTCAACATCGCCGCGTGCACGGGCTCGATCTCCGGCGGGACTGCCACGAGCTCGCTTGCTTTGACCGCCAGCGCTTCTCGCCAGGTCCCGATGTTGTGCGGCAAAATTACGAGCGCGCCTTTGGTGATGGTCGACACATTCGCGCCAACTTCAACGACGACACCCGCCCCTTCGAATCCCGGAATGGCCGGCACTTCGCGACGCCCGGGATATTTTCCTTCGATCGCGTTGATGTCAGCCGGATTAATCGGCGCGGCGCGCATTTCCACGACCGCTTCATCAGGAGCCGGTTTCGGCCAGGGCTGCGTTTGAATCTGCAAAACGTCCGCCGGATTTCCGTGCCTTTCGTAAACAATCGCCTTTATAGTTTTGCTCATTCGATGAATTCGGCGTCGCATCCTCAGCCTGCCGCGAGCAATCTGCAAACCGGCGCGCGCCTCGCGCTGATTGGGCTGGTGGTGAACATCGCCTTTGCCGTCATCAAAATAGCCGGCGGCGTTTTCGGGAATGCTTACGCTCTGATCGCGGACGGAATCGAATCGGCGCTGGATGTTGCCGGCTCGATCGTGATCTGGGGCGGGTTGCGCTTTGCCGCGCGGCCGCCGGACGCAACTCATCCTTACGGTCACGGCAAAGCCGAACCGCTGACCGCGATTTTTGTCGCGTGCAGTGTGTTCATCGCCGCCGTCGGGCTTGCGGTGGAAAGCGCGCGCACTTTGTTTTTGCCGCACTCCACGCCGGCCTCGTTCACGTTGCTGATTCTCCTGATGGTCGTGATCGTCAAAGAAACGCTCTTTCGTTACGTGATTCGTTTCGGTCGCTCGGTCGAAAGTATCGCGGTCGAAGCCGATGCCTGGCGTCATCGCGCCGATGTTCTAACGTCGATCGCGGCGTTTGTTGGAATTTCAATCGCGCTCATTGGCGGCGAAAAATGGCGGGGCGCCGATAATTGGGCCGCGATTTTCGTCTGTCTCGTGATCGCCAGTATGGGCGTGCGAATTTTGCGGCCCGCGCTCTACGAGATTCTCGATACCGCCCCGCGCGGTGCAATTGTCGATCGTGTCCGCGAATCGGCGGCGTCCGTTCCCGGCGTTGTCCAAATCGACAAGAGTTTTGTCCGCAAAATGGGTTTGAGTTTTTATGTCGATCTTCATGTGGAAGTCGATGGCAACATTTCTGTTCGCGAGGGCCATCACATCGCGCACGCGGTGAAACGCGCCATTCAAGAAAGCGATCCGCGTATCGCCGATGTCCTCGTCCACATCGAGCCGGCGAAGCTACTGTAGTCGCGTCGCTCTGCGACGCGTGGGCGCTTCCCATAGGGAAGCGGCTACAATGAACGCACAAGATCGACAATCGCGTCGGTTAAAGCAGCGCGAACGCGCGCAACTTGTCGGGCAAACCGAAACAATCGCCAGATCGATGCGGGATGTCTTAATAAATAGGCAGATAATCTGCCATGACTTGTCTGCTGCCGCTCGATATCGAACAAAACCGATGGCGGCATTGGAAACGGTTGACTCGCGGTGTCGCTGATGCCGCGAAGGGAGAGCAACGGAACGGCGTGGGCATTGCAGACTGCGACGATGGCGCCTGTTTCCATGTCGACCGCTGCCGCGCCCGCTCGGCGAGCGATTTCGTTTCGCTCCCCAACCGAATCGACAATCGATGTCGATGTAAAAAGTTTCACCAGCCGCGGCTGGCGGTCGCGCAAAATTCGCTCGGCATTGGCCAGCAGTGCTGCATCGGAAAAGTTCTGGGCCAAAATCAAATCGCCAACGTGCAATTCTTCGCGGACGGCGCCGGCAAAACCGGAGCTGATCACCAACCTCGGTCGCGCTTTGTGCAGAAGAAATTCAAGCCGCTGGTTTTTCGCTCCAACGCCGGTATGCAAAATTGTCACGTCGCGGTTCTCGATCTTTCCGGACAATAAATTGTCGGAACGCTCAACCGCGCGAACCCGCCGGATCAAATCGGAACTTTCCGACGGAAGCGCAAACGTGATCCCGATCATTGCGCGCTGACGATGCGCACTTGGAGAATCGCCTTTTCTCCGGCTTTTGGCTCGACCGGAGCGGCGGGGAGAGTTGCGCCGAGTTTCTTCATCGAATCGCGAAAGTGATTTAATCGCGCGGTTGGAACTTCGGCGAAAAGTAAAACGCCTTGCTGATCGGCGAGGCCTTTTGTTCCTGAGCCGCCGGCCTGCTTTGCTGCGGCGATCACTTTGTTCGCCAATTTATCTTGTTCCGCAACCGGCGCGGTAAATTTGATTTCGTCAACGTCGAAGCTCGGAGTCGGAAGCGCCACCGCCGCCGTCCTGGCCAGACTTTCTGTCAGTTCGCTCCGATTCCTTTCCGTGCTTGCTTGTGCGCGCTCTTTCTTCTTCATGAACGCGATCGCGTAAATCCCAAAAACCACATTGGCAAAAACGAGCACAGAAAAAGCGATGGCAATCCGGCGGCCGAGCACGGCGCCGCGTTCTTCGAGTGTTGGTTCTGCGACGCCAAGGACCTCGCGCGAGTCGCGCATTCCGGCGTGAATTTGACGAGCAAGGGTCAGCTCGCGGCGCAATTGCGGATCCGACATAAGTCGTTCTTCCAATTTCGCGCGCTCGTTAGGCGACAACTTGCCTTCGAGATAATCAAAAAGCTTGTCCGGATTCATTCGATCGTTGGACAAGCGTGGCGCGGCCCGCGTTCGCCTGCAAGTCATGTCCTCGTCGGGCGCCGATTTGCGCTTTGCCCTCGTGCGGTCGAGTTAATCCGCCGTGGGTCAGCATGGTCAGGCGAGTTTCCATCGGGGAAATTGGCGTCGCCGCGCGTTAATAGCGCTGGGGATTCTGGGTGGACTTTTTCTCATTTTCCATCGGCCGCTGTTGTTAGGCCTGGCACATCGCATCGCTTTGCACTATGCGGCCAAGGAA
Source organism: Chthoniobacterales bacterium (assembly GCA_035635435.1). Classification (GTDB taxonomy): domain Bacteria; phylum Verrucomicrobiota; class Verrucomicrobiia; order Chthoniobacterales; family UBA10450; genus AV40. Next base: position 43,618 of record DASQBB010000007.1, read on the forward strand.
AATTTGAAACTCGAATTTCGGCTCGAGGGCAGCGTCTTCACCAACGTCATCATTAGAAATCTGCATGCCGTCGCCACCGGACCGAGTGATGTGGAATCGATCGATGTCGATCTTGCCCGAATAGACTACGGATTATTCACGTTGCTCCGGCACGGGATTTCGACCGCGATCAAGAATGCGGATGTGCATTCGGCGCGGGTTGTGATGAATCCGGCGAAGACGCCGTTGCGACCCCGCCCGCCGAATCCGAAAAAGAAGATCGAGTTGCCTGATATTTTCCCGGAACGCGTCCACATTTCCGACGCGACCATCATTGTTCGCAATCGTCCGCACGATTTTGTCGCTGAACATGTGGCGCTCGATCTAGACCCGCGCCGCGCCGGCGAAATCAAAGTCGAGAAGTTGCAACTCGTTGGCGGTCAGACCTGGCTGAAATTGTCTGCGCCCGCGACCTACACGAATCGAAACCTGATCGTGCGCGACATCGTTCTCGCGGACGAGGAGCGGTTTCGCTCCGTCAGTTTCGATGCGGCGCAAATCGCGGCGCGAAAGCTGGCGATCAATTTCGATTACGCCGTCGCTTCCGGAAATATTTCCGGCTCGGTCTTGTTGCACGAGGCGCAGGCTTCGCTCGACACCAACGTTCGCATTCGCGGCGCGAATGTTCCGATGGATGCGATCAACAAATTTACGGCCTTGCCCGAAGGCTGGATGCGCGGTCAGATGGAAAAGTTAGATGTCGATCTTAGCGGCCTGCTCAGTTCGCCGGCGACGTGGAATGGGAGTCTTGCCGCGGAATTGAGTAATTTTAAGCAAGAGTCGACGGCGTTCGATCGTGGAGTATTTCAAGTAACGGCGAAGAACGGGATCGCGACTTTGCAGTCGGCTGACATCACTCAGGCGCAAAATGAGTTTCATCTTCGCGGATCGACTGAACTTCCGCGCGATATTCACGATCTCGGGCGCGCGCCGGCAACGGTCGAACTGGCGGCAACGTTGCCGGATTTGGAGCAGGTGACAGCGTCGATGCCCCAAAAAATCAGCGGAGCGGCGGAAATCAATGGCAAGCTCAACATTAAGGACTCGATTGTGAATGGCGATCTCACGGTCACGGCGCCATCAATCAAGTTTCAAGATGGTCGCGGCGAGAACCTGAATGCCGCGATCAAACTGTCGAAGAAAATACTGCCCGCCGCGGCAGGCAAGCCGTGGTTCAGCGATCTTGTGTCGGAAACCACTCTCGCAATTTCGAACGTGCGGTTTCGTGATTACGTCGCGGATTCGGTGGAAGGATCGTTCCACGCGAAGAACGACATCGTCACGTTCGATCGTTTGATGGTTAAGCGGAAAGAAAACGAATTTGCGGCGAGCGGCGACTATCAGTTGCCGAAGGAATTGCGCGATCTTGCGGATCAGCCGGCCAAGATCGACATCTCGTTCAATGCTGTGCAACTGGCGGATTGTTGGGTCCCTGAGTCGCCGGACAAAATTTCGGGTCCGCTCCAGGTCGTCGGTCAGATCGAATGGAAAAAGGGAGTCGCCAACGGCCAGTTGTCGATCTTCGGTGCGAACCTGCGAATGCGCGATCTCGTTTTCATTCAAATCAACTCGCAGTGCGTCATTTGGAACAGCGTCGTATACCTGAATGATGTCAGCGCCAACCTGACCGGGAACGATTTCATCAGCGGGAACGCGATTTACGATCTTCGCGGGCCGCATCATTACAGCGGAAAGTTCCGCGCGAACGTTTCAGATTTATCGAAACTGCAGCCGTTGCTGCGGACTTTTGGAAATCAAAACGAACTGGGCGGCTCGCTCGTGGTCGAGTGGGAAGGCGACGGCGAGGCGGCCAGGATTAAAACCGGGAATTTAAGACTGGCATTGGATAACGGCCGCTACGGCAGCGCGCGCTCGTTGCAGGCAACTGCCGATGCAACTTACTCGCCGGACGGCCTGGATGTTCCCACGATTTTCCTGCGCAGTGAGAAAATGGATTTTCAAGCGATCGCTCACGCCAAAGGGGACACGCTCGAGATCAGCAAGATCCAGCTCGATCAAGGCCAGGCGAAGTACGCCGGCGGTTACATCTCGATTCCTTTCATCTGGAAAAATCTCGGCACCGACGCGGCCGTGCTTCCGCCGAATGGAAAAGTGACGGCAGTATTTCAATCTGAAAATCTCGACATCAAAAAACTTTTTCAGGACGTCGGGCTCAAACCGGCGGCGTCCGGTTTGTTAAATGTGAAATTGGACGCGAGCGGAACGCTGGCAGACTTGAACGCGCGGCTCGATGTGCAGATGCGTAATCTGCGCGCGGAAAATTTGCCCAAGTTCGAGCCCGCGAGTTTTGATTTAATTGCGCAAGCGCAAGGCAAGCAGCTGACCATTTCCGGGAAATTGCAGCAGGCGAAAATCCAGCCGCTCGAGCTGACCGCAAAATTTCCGTTCGATGTCCCAAAGATCGTCCATGAAAAAAAATTGGCCGACGAAACGCCGATGACCGCCAAGATTCGCCTGCCGCGCACCTCGGTGAATTTCATGCGGCAATTTATTCCGGGCGTTGAGGAATTGGATGGCGACGCGGCGTTGGATGTCGATGTTCGCGGCACAATCGCGCGTCCGGTTTTGACCGGGAGCGGCGACATGACGATCAACGTCGCGCGCATGACCGATCCAACGCTGCCGGCGGTCCAAAACTTCAAGGGGCGACTGAATTTTGCGCAGGATGCCCTAACGATTGAGCAATTCGGCGGCGAACTTTCCGGCGGACATTTCAAGGTCACCGGCGGCGTGACATTTCCGAAACTGACGACGCCGAATCTCGATTTTCAACTGAAGGCGGACAGTGCGCTGGTCGCGCGCAACGACACGCTGACCGCCCGGGCCGACGCAGATATCAAAATTGCCGGGCCATTTACTAGCGCCAACGTCACCGGCACGATTGCGATGACGAACAGTCAGTTCCTGAAAAATCTCGATCTCATGCCAATCGGTTTGCCTGGACGTCCCGCACCGCAGCCGCCTTCATCGCGCCCCGATTTTTCGATTCCGCAGCCGCCGTTTCGCGATTGGAAATTCGACGTGGCGATCAAGACCAAGGATCCGTTTCTGATTCGGGGCAATCTCGCCAATGGCGGCGCAGTCAGCGATCTGCATTTAACCGGCACGGGATTGCATCCCGGTTTGGAAGGTTGGATTCGTTTGGACAATGTCGATGCGACGCTTCCGTTCAGCCGGCTCGAGATTTCGTCCGGCTTTCTTTATTTCGATCCGAGCGATCCGCTCAATCCGAAGATGGACATGCACGGCCGGTCCGTGATCCGCGATTACACGATCAACGTTTACATTTATGGAAGAACGCTCGCGCCCGAGGCCATTTTCACGAGCGAGCCGCCCTTGCCGCAGGAGGAAATTATTTCTCTCCTTGCAACCGGCTCGACCCGGGCGGAATTAACCGGAAATAACAACGTGCTCGCTGGACGCGCCGCCATGTTGCTCGTGCAGCAGCTCTACCGAAAAGTTTTTAAGAAAGGACAAGGAACGCAAAGTAGTTCGGTTTTCGATCGGTTGGATTTGGATGTGGGCACGGTCGATCCACGCACTGGGCAACAACAAGCGATCGCGCGCTTCAAGATCAACGACCAGTTTGTCTTGCTCGGCGATCTCGGCGTCGGTGGCGATTACCGCGGGATGGTGAAATATCTGATTCGTTTCAAGTGATGCGTTGCGTTTGTTTTGTTTTTTTGTGCAGTGTCGCGGTCGGCAGTGAGCTGGCGGCGCAAACCGCGGTCGACGTTCCAAGGGCCGAGGAAAAGCAAAAGCAGCAAAACGTCGTCGCGAAGGAGCAGGAGAAACACGCGCAGGCCACGACCACCGTCGAATTCAGCGGTCAGCAAGCATTCAAAGAAAAAGATTTGCGTTCGGCGGTAAAAGAACAGCTCGTCACCGTCGATCGCTACGGTCTGACGCCGGCCCGAGCGGACGATCTCGCCTTCTTTGTCGAGGTTTTTTATCGCAAGCACGGCTACACCAAAGCGAGCGTCCATTATAAGATCGGGAGTCACGATCGGTTGCGGCTCGAGATCAATGAAGGCGCGTTGATGACTCTCGGCACGGTCACGTTTGAAGGAAATTCCGCCGAGCCGACGCAGAAGCTCTTTGAGTTTGCGGTGGGTCCGACGCGGCAACGTTATTCAAAGCTGCAGCGACATCTTCCATTCGTCTCGTCCGATATTCAGGAAGGCGCGGAGTTGGTCCATCGCTTGTATGTCGCGGAAGGTTTCCTCGACGCCGCGGTCGATCAGCCGCGCTACACGTTTCACGATGAAGCAAACCAGGTCGATGTGACAATTCCGATCCATGAAGGCCGGCGATACTTCTTCGGCGACGTTTCGTTCCACGGTCAGACGATTTACGGCGCGGACGCGTTGCGGGGCCAGATCGACGATTTATTGAACCAGCCTTTTACCGACGCGCGCGTGGCCGACATCCCACGGCGTCTTCAGGCTTATTTCAAAACGCGTGGTTATTATGAAGTGAAGGTCGAGGCGACGGCGCAGCCGGAGTCCGCAGTAAACGGCCACATCCCGGTAGATGTCGCGATTTCGCCCGGTCAACTTTATCACTTCAGCGGCGAAGTTTTTGTCAATGGCCTGACGCGATTGCGCCCGAGCTTCGTTAGTAAGCGATTCAGTTCGCTGGCTGGAAAAACTTACAGTCCGGAAACTTTGGACGAACGGTTCCGCACCTTGATGAAGACCGGGTTGTTCAATGTGCTCAAGATTGAGCCGACCCCGATCGCCGACGAGGATGCACTTCTGCTGAACATTTCAGCCGAAGAAGCGAAGAGCAAGGAACTCGGCTTTTCGCTCGGCTACGGGACGTTTGAAGGCGGAATTATAGGCGCGCAATATCGCGAGCGCGATTTGTTCGGCTACGGTCGTCCTGTCACTCTGTCGGTGGAAGTTTCTCAGCGTGGCTACAAAGGCGAAGTCGTTTACGAAGACCCATTTCTTTTCGATACCGACTTCAGTTTCAAGAATCGGGCGGCCGCGTTTACCTTTGATTACGACGGTTATTCAAAATTCGAACTGGGCGACCGGGTCGAGCTCAGCCGCAAGATCACGAAACAATACGAAGCGGGTTTGGTTTTTGCCGCTCGGCACGTCAACGTCACGCAGACCTCGATCGCTGACCGGTTTCTCGGCCGTACGTCCTATTTCGTAGATTCACTCGGTTTCTTTCAAACTCTCGACTTGCGCGAAAGTCCGCTGGTCGCGCCGCGCGGTTTGCTGATCAATACCACTCTCGATGTGGCTTCCACCGCTTTCGGCAGCCAAATTCAACTCATCCGCGGCACCGGCCGGATCGCCTATTTTTTACCGTTCGGTCCGAAATCTCTCACGCCGGGAGTTGTTGAAGATCAAACGGGGCCACCGCTGCGACGCTGGTTTCAGCAATCATCGCTCGCCTTCGGCGCGCGCGCTGGACTCGTTCATTCATTGAACCATTCCGGCCCGGACGAACCGACCACGTTGCCGATCGACGAGCGTTTTTTCAACGGTGGCGCGACCACGGTGCGCAGCTTTGGTGAGCGCAAGCTCGGCCCGGCGGATCCCAAAGGAAATCCGATCGGCGGCGAATTCTTTACCGTCTTCAATGTCGAGTACACGTTTCCGATTTACGGCGAGCTGCAGGGCGCACTTTTCTTTGATGCCGGCGATCTTCTTCCGACTTCCGAAGAGCTGGGCGTGGACGACATGCGTTACGCGCTCGGCGGCGGCTTGCGTTACAAATTGCCGATCGGTCCGATCCGGCTCGATTATGGATGGAATCCGGACCGTCAGCCCGGCGAAGACTTTGGCGCGTTTCATTTTAGTTTCGGCTTCGCGTTTTGATGGAAGATCGACAGTCACTCGGCGATACCACGCCGGAAATTTTCCGGAAACAACTTCATCAGCTGGCTGATTGGATCGCAGATTTTCGCCAACACATCGGCCAGTTGCGGGTTGCGCCGAATGGCAAGCCGGGCGCGATTCGAGCGGCGCTCTCGTCGAAGCCGCCCGAAGAGGGCGAAGAGTTTGAGAAAATTCTCGGCGACATCGACCGCCTGATCGTTCCCGGAATGGTGCATTGGAGCCATCCGATGTTCCTGGGTTACTTCGGCTGGCCCCAAACCGCGCCGGGAATCCTCGGTGAAATCGCGACTGCGCCGTTGAATGTGAATGCGATGACGTGGCGCACGTCGCCCGCGGCGACCGAGCTCGAAACGCTAGTCGTTGATTGGGTGCGGCAATGGATGGGATTGCCGAAAGAATTTGGCGGCGTCGTGTATGACACCGCTTCCGTCGGAATCATGCACGCATTAGCCGTCGCGCGCGAAGAAGCCGCGCCATCCACAAGGAAACTTGGGCTCAGCGGACGAAATCTTCCACGATTTCGGATTTACACTTCCGATCAGGCGCATAGCTCGGTCGAGAAAGCGGCGATCGCGCTCGGCCTAGGCGAAGAAAATGTTCAGCGCGTCCCGAGCGATGCCGAATTTCGTCTGGATGTGGCGGCGTTGCGAGCAATGCTCGAACGCGACATCGCCGAAAAATTCAAACCGCTCGCGGCCGTCGCGACCGTTGGCACAACATCCACCGCGAGTGTCGATCCAGTTGCGGACATCGCAAAGGTTTGTCGCGAACACAAAATCTGGTTGCACGTCGATGGAGCTTACGGCGGCGGGTTCGCGATTCTGCCGGAATATCAATGGCTTGTCCAAGGCTGGAGCGACGCGGATTCGATTGTGATCAATCCGCACAAGACGCTCTTCGTCCCGCTCGATTTCAGCATTCTGTATGTGCGCGATCTCGAACGGTTGCGTCGTGTCTTCACGCTCGTTCCGGAATACCTGCGGGCCGACACGATTGAAGCGGAAAAAAATTACATGGATTACGGCATTCAGCTCGGCCGCCGTTTCCGCGCTCTCAAAGCGTGGGTGATCTGGCGTTCGCTCGGCCGCGTTGGAATGGCCGATCGACTGCGCGATCAAATGCGTCTCGCTAACATGCTCGCGGATTGGATCAAGGGCGACAAACGCTTCGAACTCGCGTCGCCGGTAGTCTTGCCGGTCGTTTGTTTCCGGTTTGTGGCTGGTGACAAATCCAAGATCGACATCCTCAACAGCGAGGTCGTTGAACGAATCAACGCCTCGGGTCGCGCTTATTTGAACCAGACCAAATTGCGCGGTTGCACCGTGATGCGGATTGGTCTCGGAAACGTGCTCACCACCGAGCAGCACCTTCGCAACGTTTGGGAGTTGATCCGAACAACTGCTGAAGCAGTGACGGAAACCCCAAATCCCAAGGACCAAGTTCCAGGGAAGCTCCAATAACCAAGCTCCAATCCGCTCGCGCCACTGTTTGAATGTTGAAGGTTGGAATTTCCCTGGGTATTGGGGTTTGGTGCTTGGTGCTTTGATCAGCGGTACCATTTGCAGGTTTGTGTTGGTACTCTAAAGTTTCGCCCCTCTCGATATCTTCGACGCATGATTAAGATCCTCCGCAAACATCGCAACTGGCTCATGATCGTGATCGCGATCCTGGCCCTGCCGTTCTGCCTTTATTTCGTCAAGAGCGATACCAGCCAGATTCGGTCCGATGAATTCGCAAAAATGTACGGCCGAAAAGTGACCATGACTGAGGCGCGTCGGGATGCGCGGTTGTTTCAATTGGCGGGTCTGCTCGGTATTTCCGACCTTCGAGATGGGTTGGCGCCGGGCAGTGGAAGTGACGATCTAAAAGCCGCGACCTTCATCATCAATTTGCGTGTGCTGCGGCACGAAGCCGGCCGGCTTGGAATTCAACCGGCTGAATCGGAGGTCGTCGAAGCAGTGCGAAATTTTCCGGCACTGCAGGGTGCGTCCGGCTTCGATCCTGCAAAATATGATCAAGTCGAGCGAGCGATCCTTCCGTCGTTGGGGTTTACGGACGAGCAACTGCGCGAGCTCGCCGGTGACGAGCTTTGCCTGAAGCGGATGAAGGAAGTAGTCGCCTCCGGCGTTTCTCTTCCGGAGAGCGAGAGCAAATCGAACTACGAACAGCTTTACAGCAAGAATTTCGTCAGCCTCGTGCGTTGGCATTCGGCCGACTTTGCCAAAGACATCAAGATAAGTGACGACGACATCAAGAAATATTACGAAGCGCACAAGGGGGAACTGAAAGCCGAGGAGAAACGGAAAGTGGAGTTCGTCCGGCTCGGATTGACCGACGATCAGAAAAAATTGAAGGACAAGGAACGGATCGACGCGCTCCAAAAACTGGCCGACCGCGCGAATGACGTCTCGCAAGCGCTCGAGAAGCGCGCCGATTTTCATCAGGTCGCGGCGAAATTTCAGTTGCCGGTCGATTCAACCGGCGAGTTCACCATGGCCGCGCCCGATCCGAAGTTGAAAACAGATCCGCAGTTGAATCAGGCGGCCTTCAAGTTGCCCAAAGAGGAACCGAATAGCGATCCACTGCAAACGGCGGACGGCTTTGTCATTTTGCATCTCGCCGGAGTTGTGGAGGCGCGTCCGCTCACTTTGGACGAAGCGAAGCCAAAGGTTACCGAGCAACTCAAATCGCAACGAGTGCGTGAGATGGCGGCCAACAAAGGCAGACAAGCAGCCGAAAGTTTAAAGAATGCGCTGAAATCCGGGAAACCGCTGCCAGCTGCCTTGCAAGAGGCCGGCGGTTTGAAATCGGAAAAGCTTGAACCGTTCATTGTTGCTGAGGAAGGCGAGGCAAAAAGTCCTCCCGACAAGCCGAAGAACGAGCCCACCGACATGATGGTGATCAAAAATGTGTCCGCTCAACTTCAGCCCGGCGACGTGAGCGACTTTGTTCCCTGGACCGACGGGGGACTGATTGTGCTTTTGGAAAAACGCGAGCCGCCCGATCCCGAGAAATATCAGCAAGCCAAGGCGACGTTCGAGGAGCGTTATCTCAAAAATGCGCGCGACTACGTCTTTATCGAATGGTTGCGCGACCGCCAGCGCAACGCCAATTTGCAGTTCGCCAAAGGCTAAACCTGTAGAGGCGGCCGTGTCGGCCGCGACCCAGAAGTTCCAATGGAACAAACTCGCGACGAAATCTTTGACGACGCGAACGGCGACCTCGCCATTGGCGATCTCGAAAGCGCGGTCCAAAAATATCAGCGCTGCGTCGATGTCGATCCAAACTTCTTCGATGGGTGGCACGCGCTCGGGATGGCGTTGATGAAACTCGGCCGCTTCAACGAGGCGATCGAAGCCGGTAAAAAAGCAGTCGCGCTCAAACCGAACGACCAGATTGGCTGGACCAGTCTCTCGCTTTTTTACAACCGCGCCGGCAACATCAAAGAGGCCGAAGCCGCCGGCGCCAAAGCGAAAATTTTGGGATGGGGCGGCAAAATCGCCAAGGAATAGGCGCGTTCCGGTTGGCCCTCAAAAACAAGGTAAAAATGTCTTTGACAAATCTGAACTTTCAGGATTTACTGAAAGTAATGAAAGACGCGAAATTAGCCAACCCGCTTCAGGAGGCCCAAGACGAATTCGTCAGCCAGTGGGGCGCGATCGGCAGCGCGTGGGGGATCAATCGCACGATGGCGCAAATCCATGCACTGCTGATCACTGCGCCGGCTCCGATGAGCACGGATGAAGTCATGGCGGAGCTCAAAATCAGCCGCGGTAATGCGCACAGCAATCTGCGCGACCTGGTGAGCTGGGGACTGGTGCGGAGCGTCGTTCGCAAGGGAGAGCGAAAAGAATTCTTCGAAGCGGAAAAGGATGTCTGGCGAATGTTTTGCATCGTTATGCGCGAACGGCGCCGGCGCGAGCTGCGACCCGCGCTCGCCGTTCTAAAAAATTGCACCGAACGGACCAAAGGCTTGAAGGGCAACGACGCCATCGCTTTCAGCAAACAACTCAACGCGCTGAGCGACTTTCTCCAGCTGGCCGACCGCGTGATCACAAAGCTCTCTCAGTCCGAGCAAAGCAAAATGGTTCCGTGGGCTCTGAAATTCCTGAAATGAAAATTTCTCCGACAAACAACAAAACAGAAAGGAAAATGCCATGACTCCAATCGTCTGGACTTACACTGTTTACATCGCACTGAGCATTCCGCTCACCGCTTGGGTAGCACATACGCTTCACAAGAACGGCCGCATCTTTTTGGTTGATTCATTCCGTGGCAACGAGCAGTTGGCCGACTCGGTCAATCATTTGCTGGTCGTCGGCTTTTACCTGATCAACATCGGCTACGTCGCGCTCGCATTAAGGGAAGGCGTGGCGCCGGTCGATCTTCGCGAAATCCTCGAGACAATCAGCCGCAAGATCGGTGTAGTCATGCTCGTGCTCGGTGGCATGCATTTCTTCAACATTTTTGTGTTCTCGAAAATGCGCCGGCGCGCTCTTTTGCAATCCGCACCGCCACCGGTGCCGCCGCAAGCTCATGTTTCGGTCGCAGCCCAATGAAACATCTTTCCGTTTTATTCGACGCGCAATGCGAGTTGTGCGTTCGCTGCCGTAATTGGCTGATGAAACAACCGGCCTTCGTGCCGCTTGTTTTCATCGCGTTGCAATCGGCGGAGGCGCAAAAACGGTTTCCGGGAATCGATTCCCTGAAGCCGAACGAACAACTGCTCGTCATTTCCGACGATGGTTCCGTCTACCGCGGCGCGTCGGCGTGGATCATGTGTTTGTGGGCGCTGCAAAATTATCGAGAGCACGCCCAGCGTATGGCGCATCCGATTTTGCTGCCATTCGCGCAAATCGTTTGCGAATTGCTGTCGCGAAATCGGTTTTACTTGTCGGACGCCTTGTTTCGGCAAGAGCCGCAAAATACGGCGCGATTGCTTTCCGAGCACTACCCGAAACACCAGGCGACCTGGTCGAACACCTGCGCGTCGACATGAAAATTGTCATCCCCGGCGGTACTGGACAGGTCGGCAACATTCTCTGTCGCCACTTCCTGGCCGCCGGCGATGAAGTTGTCGTTCTCACCCGAAATCCCGCTCCGCGCACAGCATGTCGATCCGTCCAGTGGGATGGAAAAACTCTCTGCAGTTGGACACAGGAACTCGAGGGCGCCGACGTCGTGATCAATCTCGCGGGCAAGAGCGTGAACTGCCGTTACGGAAAAAAGAACCGCCGCGAAATCATGGATTCACGGGTCGATTCAGTTCGCGCGGTTCGTCGCGCGCTCGAAAACGCAAAACGACCGCCGCGCGTTTGGTTGCAGGCAGCCACCGCAACCATCTACGCGCATCGATTTGATGCGCCAAACGATGAATTCACCGGAATCGTCGGCGGCGATGAGCCGAATGCTCCCGACACGTGGCGATTCAGTATTAATGTCGCAAAAGCGTGGGAATCGGCCGTAAGCGAATCGGGACCGTTGCCGAACACGCGCACAGTGATCATGCGCTCCGCGATGACGATGAGTCCGGACCGTGGCGGAATTTTTGCGCATTTGCTCGGACTTGTTCGACTCGGGTTTGGCGGCCGCGCTGGAAAAGGTCGCCAATTCATTTCTTGGATTCATGAATACGATTTTGTGCGCGCGATCAGATTTCTGATCGACAACCACGAATTCTCCGGCGTCGTCAATATTTGTTCGCCCAATCCGCTGCCCAATTCGGAATTTATCCGCGAGTTGCGTCGCGCATGGGGAACGAAAATTGGTTTGCCGCTAATGAAGTGGATGCTGGAAGTCGGTGCTTTCTTTATGCGGACGGAAACCGAATTGGTGCTGAAGAGCCGGCGAGTTGTCCCTGCGCGCTTACTGAAACACGGCTTCGAATTTCGTTTTCCATATTGGCTTGACGCTGCCCGCGAGCTTTGCGCGCGGTATCGACCTCCGGACATGAACTAAGTCAACGCCGGAATCAACGATGTCGATGTTACAAAACCGCCAGTCCGGCTCGGACTCACCAAATGTTCACGCGCTTGTCGGCGGCGCGGACCATCGGTGCGCTGTCCGGAACATTGAACGCCTTCTGAAATTCCGGAAGGTCTGAGAGCGGGCCGTTCACCCGGTAATGCGCCGGTGAATGCGGATCGACATTCAACCGCAGCTTTTGTTCTTCATCGCGGATCTTCTGCCGCCAGATGGCCGCGAACGAAAGAAAGAACCGCTGTTCAGGCGTAAAGCCGTCGATCTTTTGCTCGCGCGCCTTCGGATGTTTATCGAGCGCTTTTTGGAGCGCGGCGTAAGCGAGTTTCACTCCGCCGACGTCGGCAATGTTTTCGCCCTGGGTCAGCTCGCCGTTTACGTGCAATCCCGGTAACGGCTCATATTCGCTGTACTGCGCGACGATTGCGCCTGATCGTTTCTTGAATTCTTCCGCAGATTTCGGCGACCACCAATCGGTCAAATTTCCCACTTTGTCGTATTGCCGGCCCTGATCGTCGAAGCCGTGGGTCATTTCGTGTCCAATCACCGCGCCGATGCCGCCGTAATTCACCGCGTCGTCGGCGTTCGCGTAAAAGAATGGCGGCTGCAAAATTCCAGCCGGGAAAACAATCTCGTTCATCTTCGGGTTGTAATAAGCGTTCACCGTCGGCGGCGTCATGCCCCATTCGGTGCGATCGACCGGCTTGCCGATCTTGTTCAGCTCGCGCTTCGCTTCAAAATTTTCCGCGCGCAGCTCATTCAGAACGAACGGCCCGCGATCGATTTGGAGGGTCGAGTAATCGCGCCACTTTTCCGGGTAACCGATCTTAACCTGAAACGCCGCCAGTTTATCGAGCGCCGCTTTCTTGGTCGGCTCATCCATCCACTCGAGCGTTTTAATTCGGTCGGCCAACGCTTCCTTCAAATTGTTGATCAACTCCAGCGCGCGCGCCTTGGCTTCCGGCGGAAAATATTCAGCGACGTAAAGTTTGCCGAGCGCTTCACCGATCTCGCCGTCCTCCGAAAGAATCACTCGTTTCCAGCGCGGCTTGATCTTCGGGGTGCCGCGCAACGTCGTCTCCTTGAAATTGAAATCTTCGTTCACGAAATCGCTCGAGAGCGCGGACGCCGCGCCGTTGATCAGGTGCCAGCGCAAATAAGTTTTCCAATCGTCGATCGATGTCGATGTAAACGCCGCGTTGACCGCTTTGAAGAAATCAGGTTGATGCACGTCGATGTCGCCCGGCACACTCAGCCCGATTTCCTTGAAGTAATCGCCCCAATTCCAATCCGGCGTCAGCGTCTGCAGCTGCGCCTGCGTCATCTTGTTGTAATTCTTTTCTGGGTCGCGCAGTTCCACTCGCGTGCGGGACGCCTTCGCCAGCGAAGTTTCGAGGGCCATGATCTTTTTCGCATCAGTGCCGGCTTTCTCCGCCGACTCACCGAGCAGCGTCAACATCTTGGTCACGTGCGCGACATACGCGTCGCGTAATTTTTTCGAAGCGTCGTCGTCCTTGGTGTAATAATCGCGGTCCGGCATTCCGAGCCCGCCCTGCACCGCTTGCGCAATCTCGCGCGTGCTGTCTTTGTCATCCTGGCTCGATCCGAAACTGAAGAACGCGCTCACGCCGATCAGGTGCAGATGCGCGATCTCTTTCAACACATCTTGTCGATCTTTCAGGTTGTCGATCTTGCCGAACTCGTCCTGCAACGGTTTTGTCCGCATCGCTTCGATCGTTTTCTCATCCATCCCGCTGGTGTAATAATCGCCGACCTTCTGCATTTCCGGCGCGGTCTTCGGATCGGCCTTCGTCTTGGCCACTTTCTCCGCGATTGCGTGGAGCGCGTCGTTGTTGTGCTCGATCAGGATATTGAAACTGCCCCAGCGCGAATATTCCGGTGGGATTTCAGTGCGCTTGATCCAGCCGCCGTTGGCGTAGAGGAAAAAGTCGTCCGTCGGCTTCACCGACGTGTCCATGTTTGACGAATCGATCGGCTTCGCATTTTCATCCTTCTTGGCGCTTTGCTCTTGGCTGTTGGCATTCTTGGTCTGCGCCCGCAAACCAAACCCTAACGCGAGCGATACACACAGAATCGATACGAACAGCGATTTCTTCATCCGATAATTGTAGAGGGAGCGATGCGCGTCGCAATCCGATTCTCTCACCACGAAGTTCACGAAGCGCACGAAGGTTTTCTGTGATGGCAGGCGTCTCGCCTGCATTTGGCTGCCATGAACTATCAACCATTAACAAATAACTATTGTGGGGTTGACGCTTCACTCCGTCTTCCTAATCTGAAATCAACAACCGAAAGGACTTATGAAAAAATATCTCGCTTACGCAGTGACGGCATTGATTGCCTCGATCGCCGTTTCCATCGCTTCGCCGGACAAGGAAGCCATCAAGGCGAAGGAGACGGCCGCGTGGCAGGCGTTCAAAGACAAGAAGGCCGACGATTTCCAGAAAGTCGTCGATAAAGATTTCCGCGGAGCTTATGCCGAAGGCATCTCCGACATGGCGAAGGAATTGTCCGACATGAAGAAGTGGGACATGAAATCGTTCGCCATCAGCGACTACACCGCTTTCTCTGATGAAAAGGACGTCATCGTGACGACTTACGTGGTGAAGATCGAAGGCACGATGGACGGCAAAGATGCTTCCGGCACTTACAACGCCGGCTCGGTCTGGAAACTGGAGAACGGCGCCTGGATGGCCATTTTCCACACCAACGTCAAAGCGGAAGCTGCCGCGAAATAGCGCGCGTCACATCTGCTCGAGCTTGTAGCCGCGCTTTTGCAGTTCCGCGATGATCCCGCGCGGACCGCACAAGTGCAACGCGCCCACGATGATCATCGTCGGCTTGCCCGATTTCATTGCGTCTTCGATACGCGGAATCCAGAGCGAGCTGCGTTTTTCGATCCAACGCCAGTAGCCGTCGACTCCATTTCTTCGCGGAGAGTAGAGCTGATACATCCGCTCTGCGCTGCCTGATTTCCACGCCGCGATTGTAGCATTGAGAAGCTCCGGCGAGCGTTGGCCGTACTCAATCGCTTCCAGAAGATAAGATTCGCTCTCGCGATCGTTCATCTCGTAAAGACTGCGAGCAAACTCATCAATCGTCTCGAGTCCGCCGGTTTCGCCTCGGTGGCGCGTCTTTTCGTAAATGTAATGGTCCATGCTCCATTTCGATTTCACCGTTTCCATTCCCTGCGCTTTTAAATTGAAAGCTGCGATCGCCCACGGCTTTTGCCTTTCGTAGGCCCCGAGCGGGATGCGGGCAATGCGTTTCAACAACGCGAACGTGGATGGACGCACTTTTTGTTGGATCGTCACGCCGCGCGGATAAGTGGCGTGCGCGTTGAGCTTGCGCCAAAGGTCCGTTGGATCGTTCGCCGTCGGGTCGCGCTCGTAAATGAATTTCTGTGATTGATCAATTGCGCGATTGAATTCGTCTAAATCAGCCGGGTAATCGTCTTTGTGCAATGCGTGCATCGATCCGATCAGATAAAACGGCGCCGGCGCATTCAAGACCCGCCAGAGAAATTGCTTTCGCTGCGGTGGGTTCGCGGTCGCGGACAAATCGCCGGCGAGCGCGCAAGAGATCAAGATTAAAACAATTCGGTGTTTCACGAACAACTTGCAGGATCACAAATTAACTCGAGCCTCGGTTTCTGTCCTCTGATCTGTGATCGCTGACCTCTACCTTCTTTTCACGCTTTGACTTCGGCTCCTCGAGCCGTAGTTTCGCGTGAAAGTGCGGGGGAGCCGGATGGCTGAGACGTCTTAGACGAACCCCTTGAACCTGATGCGGGTAATGCCGCCGAAGGGAGGTCGGGCAGTTTCTCAGCCATGCGTTTTTTCCGCGCATGGCTTTTTATTTAACCGCTGATTACACGGATGAAGATCGATAAGAGAATGCCAACCGCGAAACACGCGAATGGCCGCGAACAAATGAAAGACCAGATATCGAATTCTGATCCGTCTAAATCCGCGACATCCGCGGTTAGTTCTGATCAGTTGCCCAATTCCAAGAAGATTTATGTCTCGGGGACAATTCACCCAAACATTCGTGTGCCGTTCCGCGAGATCAGTCTCGCGCCCACGAAAACGATGAGCGGCGAGATCGAAGTGAACGAGCCAGTCCGCGTTTACGACACCAGCGGACCGTGGGGCGATGACGATGTCGATCTTGACGTGACACGCGGACTTCCGCCGCTGCGCGCGAAATGGATCCGCGATCGCGGCGATGTCGAAGAGATTGACGGACGCGCCGTTCGTCCGCAGGACAACGGATATTTGTCTGAGAAACATGCTGCGGAACGAAACGGCCAGAAGTCAGAGGTCAGATTTCAGAGATCAGCTAAGAACAAACCGCTAAGCGCGAAATCGCACGCTGTCACGCAGCTCCATTACGCGCGACAAGGAATCATCACGCCGGAGATGGAATACATCGCGATCCGTGAGAATCACGGGCGCGATGAAATGCGAAACGCGAAATGCGAAGGGCGAAATGGGGACCCAATCCGCAATCCGCAATCCGAATTCCGCAATTCTTTGTTCCAGCAGCACGTTGGCGAAAGTTTCGGCGCGAACATTCCGCGCGAGATCACTCCCGAATTCGTCCGTGACGAAGTCGCGCGCGGCCGCGCCATTATCCCGGCGAACATCAACCACCCGGAAAGCGAGCCGATGATCATCGGCCGCAATTTCCTGGTAAAGATCAACGCCAACATCGGCAACAGCGCCGTCGCGTCGTCGATCGAGGAAGAGGTCGAGAAGATGCGCTGGGCCACGAAGTGGGGCGCCGACACGGTGATGGATCTTTCCACCGGCAAGAATATCCACGCCACCCGGGAATGGATCATTCGCAACTCGCCCGTGCCCATCGGCACTGTGCCGATTTATCAAGCGCTCGAAAAAGTCGGCGGCCGCGCGGAGGAACTGACCTGGGAAATTTATCGCGACACCCTCATCGAACAGGCGGAGCAGGGGGTCGATTACTTCACCGTTCACGCCGGGGTACTATTAAGATACATCCCGATGACGGCGCGGCGCGCCACCGGCATAGTCAGCCGTGGGGGGAGCATCATGGCGAAATGGTGCCTCGCGCATCATCAGGAAAGTTTTCTCTACACGAAGTGGGACGAGATCTGCGAGATCATGGCCGCCTACGACGTCAGTTTCTCCATCGGCGACGGTTTACGGCCGGGTTCCATCGCGGACGCGAACGACGAAGCGCAGTTCGCCGAACTTTACACGCAAGGCGAACTGACCCAGCGCGCCTGGAAACAGCACGTCCAAGTGATGAACGAAGGCCCGGGCCACATCCCCATGCACATGATTAAAGAGAACATGGAGAAACAACTCGAGTGGTGCGACGAAGCACCGTTCTACACTTTGGGTCCGTTAACGACCGACATCGCGCCCGGCTACGATCACATCACGAGCGCGATCGGCGCGGCCATGATCGGCTGGTACGGGTGCGCCATGCTTTGCTACGTCACCCCGAAAGAACATCTCGGTTTGC
The DNA here is from genome assembly GCA_035635435.1 of Chthoniobacterales bacterium. Classification (GTDB taxonomy): domain Bacteria; phylum Verrucomicrobiota; class Verrucomicrobiia; order Chthoniobacterales; family UBA10450; genus AV40. The sequence continues at coordinate 61,044 of DASQBB010000007.1, forward strand.
CGAACAAGAAAGACGTGAAAGACGGCGTCATCGCCTACAAGATCGCCGCGCACGCCGCCGATTTAGCGAAAGGCCATCCCGGCGCGCAATACCGCGACAACGCGATCAGCAAAGCGCGTTTTGAATTTCGCTGGCAAGATCAGTTTAACTTGTCTCTCGATCCCGAAACCGCGCGCGAGTTCCATGATGAGACTCTTCCACAAGAAGGCGCCAAGACCGCGCACTTCTGCTCAATGTGCGGCCCTCATTTCTGTTCGATGAAAATCACGGAAGACGTCAGGAAGTATGCGGCAGAGCAGGGGATCGGTGAAAACGAAGCGCTTGAAAAAGGACTGAAAGAAAAAGCAAAAGAGTTTGCCGAGGCAGGCAGCGAGCTTTACGTCCCGTAAGATCGACATTCGCCGAATGGAGTCATCAGCAGTGACACCGCAACGGAAGTCTCTGCATTCACGAGGCAAATTGGACGTCGTCCGGCGGACGAAAGATGCTCTGTGCAGTGTCACCAACAATTCGGCAAGCCGCTGCGTCAACGGCACCGCCTATGACGCCACCGACGACAGGAACGCCTTTCATCAAATTAACGACGCCGGTCTGTCCAGCTTTGGTAATCAGCCGAAACCCGACTTTCTTGTTTATCTCGATAAGTATTTTGCCAGGAATTCGCTCAATCAGTTTTTCACTGAGCTTTTGTGCGATCTTGATACCGGCTTGTCTGACGACTTCTTTGCCAGCAGCGCCAGATCTTAAGACTCAACATTCACGCCGCGTCAGAATTGGATTGCCACGCAAGACAAGCGTTAGTTAGACTGCAGAAAATTCAAAGAAAGGCCCCTGACATGATGAACCCCCTGTTTTCAGACGCTGTCATTGCTGCTGCGACGAACGAGTTCTTCACCCCGACGAACATTGTGAGTGTTGCTGTCGCTACGGCGGCCGTGAACGTTACGGCCAACACTTTATTTGCACTCTTCAAAGCTCCAAAAAAAATTACCGCCTTTGCAGCAGCGATCGTGATCGCATATCTAGCGGTATATATGCAGAAATCGCCCGAACCGTACGAGTGGGTATTCGCATTCTTCAACGCGTGTTTACTATTCTGTAGTGCGTTCGGATTAAATGAATTGGCTGCCGGTCAGGCGCAAGGCTTTGCCAGAGCCGGCTTTTTTCAATCTTGGATTAGAGAATAAGTGGCGTGACGCCAGCCCAAGCGAGCCTAGCCAAGAAGCAGGCTTCCAGCCCGCCGCAATATCCTCTCCGCGAGGGAAAGGATCGTGCGCTTCAAAAATACGAGGTTCTTGCTCCAGCGTTGCCCGGTGAGCTTAGAGAGCTGGTAACGAGCGGCGCCGTCGCGATTGGCGAAGTAGGCCGGTTTGTTCCGGATCTTGCAACTATTCCCGTTTCGGGTGGTGGCTTTGTAATCGAATTCACGACGGGAATGATGGACTTCGCCTATGCCGTTGGACGGGCAATGGCCGGAATTCATGTTGGACACAATGACTCGGGCCCCGAAAATGAAGTCGCGCTCGGCATAGATCGGCTTGCACAGCTCGTTGCGGAAGTCTTCGACCAATGGAGACGACACGTTCGCTGGTCATGGCTACGGCCGGGCAAAAGAATCCAGTATGCTCAATTCGCCATCGCTCCAGGCCCTCGCGAGTGGATAGAAGGTTTGGTGACAAACGCCGAGATTTTTATGCTTGGACACGAACTTGGCCATGTTGCCCTGAACCGAAGGCTCCGGTCGCCTGAATTTAGCAGTCAGGAGGAAAGCGCGGACGCTCTTGGATTGGAATTCTTTCTCATCGGAGCTGAGACGCGATTGAATCGCCGCATAGCATACGCAGCTCCGGTCTTTGCCTTGCTATTGTTCGAAGGATTAGAGCGGATTGGAGTGAAGTTTTCTGCGGCGTATCCTCCTCAATCAAAACGAATCGAGTTGCTTCGTCGGGCGGTACGGGCTCGTTGTCCGTCAGAACAAGCGTACTACGAATTAACGACAACGATGGTGTCTTACCAAGATCTGATGGACGATATCATCAGGCACATCGACAAGAAATTCGATACTGTTGCAGCAGATGCGGAGCGAATCCTGGTTCGCCTCATTGCTCAACTGATCGAAGTCGGGGCAGGCAAAGTTAGCGTGGAGGTTTTTATCAGGGACATAACGGATATTGCGAAACGAAACCCTGAGAAGATTATGCGTCAGGCGGCCGAGAAGCTCATCGACTTCTACGTACCACCACCCCCTCAAGAAAGCGTTCTTTCGCCAGAGCTGCGGCTAAAAATGGGTGTCGCGCTCGCCACCACTGTTGCAAATTTGCCACAGCCGGCGCGAGCTTTTTTCCCAACAGGCAAACTCAAAGCGCTTCCATAATGAAGCTTCTCTGAAAAGAGACCAGGGTCAGATCTCAGCAGCTAAAGAAAAGTAGAAAGTAGAATGGAGCGAGCCGGGATGAGCGACATGGCCGGTAACGCCGCGAGGTAGCGGTGAGTGAGCCGGCAGCGAGCGAATACAAAGGCTAAAGTAGAAAACGCTGAAAGCTGAAACTCCGAAAAGCTGAAACGAGGGAAAGAAAACGCGCTATCTGATTTTCGCCGGATTGTAGGGCTGCCAGTTGTCTGCAACGCGATCCAGCCATTCGATTTTCCCAGACGCGCGATTAACGCGGTAGCGGTCGACGATCGGAGTCGTGTCGGGATCACCGCCGCATTTGGCGTTGTGATTCTCCCGCAGAACAATTTCGAAATATATCCTCGTTGTTTCGTCGGTGGCGAAAGTGACGCAATCGAGTGAAATGCGTTTCGCGTAAACATTGTCGCGCTTGATTGTTTGAAGAAGCAGGTTCAGGGCAGCGTCTTCGCTGAGCGGACCATGCGATCTCGATCTAGCCTGGACGATCACCGGTGAAAGAAGTGCGACCGCGATGACGGTGGCGATTAGCTGGCGCGAAATCTTGTTCATGGCGCTCATGTTACAGTCCCAGTTAGACGTTGAGAAGTTGAGAGGTATGATTCGTGTGCAAATAATCAGCGACCCAACTGACAATCCGGCCATGTTGGCGAGTCGGGCGCGTTGAGGGGGCTCATCGCTGCGGGCACGGGCGCGGTCGAATCGAGCACGCCGATCCGTTTGTTGACCCAGTGCGTCTGGTAAGCCCACGCCGGGAGCGGCGCCGCCGCCGACGTGCACGACCAGTTATTGAAATGAAGGTTCACCAGGTAAAAGTTGCGTTTCAGTTTCCGGAGCACCTCAAGAATTTTCGGATCGTTGTAGCCGTGCATCTCCATGGCGATCTGCGAAATCGACGAGAAAAATTCGTCGGAGGTTGCGAGGAGCGCGTCCCATTCTGCACCCTCGATATCCATCTTGATGATCACGCGCCGGCCCGACTCGGGCGGATCGCCGTTTTTCCGCATCTGGTTTTCGAGCGTGTCGAAGAAGCGCGATGCCCGCTCGCCGGTCCGGTCGCCGATGCATTCGTTGTGGAATATCAGCGTGCCGCCATTGCAGGTCGGCCGCGCCGGATCAAAACAGTCATACTCATGAACTAGAACGTGATACCGGCGCGACACGTCGCACCCCCAGTCGTCATTACTGCCAACGCCGTAGGAATAGGCCGCATCGATCGGTTCAATGAGATTTTCGCACATCAGGTATCCGCCATCGTTAGGGCTGCCGAAGCGTCTCAAGGTGCAGTTCTTTAAGAGGACCGGCTGAAGCTCTGCCAGAATCGTTTCCCGCAATTTGCGTCTGTCCGCGCGGCGCCCGAGATCGCTAATCACAATCGTGGCCGCGACTGTGACGGTGATGATGACGAACGCGATGCGGATTCTCAAGAGGTTGCGTGGTTGAATCGTTTGAGTTTGGGGAAACGCTGAAACGCTGAGAAGCTGAAAAACTGAAACGTGGAAAGCTGAATCCGGAATCCGGAGCAGCAAGTAGCAAAACGGCCGAACGTTTTCACGTTCGGCCACTGTTCACTAAATGTATCGTTGGCAGAAGACGCGTGGGCGTCTACGGCCGAATTACAGGCTACGACTTATCGTAAGCTAACGTGCTCGTGACCTTCACGCCCTTGGCGTTGGTCATCGTGCTTGTAACCGTTCGGCTCTTTCGATCGGTGGCCACGACGATCGTGCCGTCACCAACAGTTTTGCCATGCTTCTGAGTCACCATGTCGATGGTGTTTTCGCCGTTCGTCTTGAACGAGCGTTGATCGGCCTGCGGATCGCCGGTGATCGCATAGAATTTGCCGTCCAGTTTCCCGGTCCACACGCTGCGAGTTTTGTTACCGTCAGCGTCAGTTCCCTCGACCGTGCATTTTTGCTGCTTGCCAACTTTCTCCCACACCACCAGCGTGGTTTTACCGGCGCCGTCGCCGAAGGTGGATTTGCTTTCGTTCAGTTTCCACGTGCCCAATGTCGGGTTGTTCGCGAAACACATTGCGGCTGTCGCGACCGAAAGCGCCAGCGCTAAACCAATTGTTTTTGTTTTCATTAACTTTTTCATTTCTATTTCCAACGAGGAATACCTCGTGTCTTAGAGCGGACCATGCCCATTGTTTAGACCGCGACGGACAACGGTCTGTTGTTATTGCCGCCGAACCGGTTGAGAAAACCGGATGCTCGCTTGCTGGGCGTTAGGGCCTGATAGTCCACGCTACCAGTAAGTCAATCGGTTTCACCGAACTATCTGATAAGTGACGAGTGACGAGTGACAAGCAGAGAGAAGAGCTGCGAGCTAGAAGCGGCGTTTCGCCTGCCTTCTTATATATAATAGGTGCTTTAGGTGCCTAACGGACGATAGTACCGGCTTCATGCCATTTCGTGCGCTGAATCTTTCCCCCAAAATCTTGCAGGCTGTTGATGACGCCGGCTACACCGAGCCCACTCCGATTCAAGTCGCGGCGATCCCGCATATTCTCGCGGGACATGATGTCATTGGCATCGCGCAAACCGGCACCGGAAAAACCGCGGCTTTCGTTTGGCCGATTCTGATGAGGCTGGCGGCGTCGATGCACAACGGGCAAAAACACGGGACACGCGCTCTGGTAGTTGCGCCGACGCGAGAGCTGGTGGTGCAAATCGAAGAGAACGTGCGCGCTTATGCCAAACATGTTCCGCTGCGGATGGCCACGGTTTACGGCGGAGTGAGCGAACGTCCGCAGATCGCGGCTTTGCGTTCCGGTGTCGATCTTGTGGTAGCGACGCCGGGCCGGTTAATCGATTTGATGGGTCAACGGGTGGCCAATCTTTCGGGCATCGAGTTTCTCGTGCTCGACGAAGCAGACCGAATGTTGGACATGGGTTTTCTTCCGCCGATTCGGCGGATCGTGAAAGCGTTGCCGCAGAAACGGCAGACGCTGATGTTCTCCGCGTCGCTCTCGCGTGAGATCGAAAAGCTGACGCACGAGTTCCAGCGCTCGCCCAAAATTATCGAGATCGGTCGTCGCGCGAATCCGGCGGAGACGGTGACACAGTTCGTTTACGAAGTGCGGCCGCATTTGAAAGCGGGATTGCTCTTGCACTTGTTAGGCGATCCGATGTTCGACACGGTGCTGGTTTTCGCGCGGACAAAACGGGGCGCGGACAAGATCGCGCGGCGTCTTGAAAGCAGCGGGATTAAAACGGGCACGATCCATTCGAATCGTTCGCAAAATCAACGGCTGCGGGCGTTGAAAGATTTTAAGTCGGGCGCGGTGCGGGTGCTGGTCGCGACCGACATTGCCGCGCGCGGGATCGATGTCGATGGGATTTCGCACGTGGTGAACTACGACTTCCCGATGCAATCGGAGGATTATGTGCATCGCATCGGACGCACGGGCCGCGCGCATGCGGTGGGGGATGCGATCAGCTTCATCACGCCGGAAGATCAGGGACCGTTGCGTTCGCTCGAGCGTTTCATCGGTCGCGGAATCGTCCGGAAAAAGGCGGAAGGTTTCGATTACAATCAGGCTGCGCCGCCACGCGACGAGCGGGGCAGGGGGGCGCGAGTCCGGCAACGAAAGATTGAGCCGCGACTACCAGGAAATTCTCCGCGTGGAGGCGGCGATGCGCCGCACGGCCAGATCGGGTGGAGTTTCCGGAATGCTTCATCGAACAACCGTCCGCCGCGCAGATCTTATCGAAGGCACCGCTGATTCACTCAAGAGTTAGACAGGATTAACCCGATTTTGCGAGAGTCCGCGCCGGACTGGCACTTAGTCAGCGCGTCACGAATAGACAGGCGAGGCCGATTGTGACCAAGTCTTCCAGCAAGGCGACGAACACGTCTTTGATGTTCAACGCGGCGACTACTTTTCTCCGGATCTCGTAACCGGCAAATGCTCCGATCACTCCACCGACGGCACCGAGAATCGCGCCGATGATCCACCCTTGATTACTTGCCGCGTAATAAAGGCAGGCGCCGCAAAGACCGCCCATGAGAATGCGGGCTGCGAGCGGGGCGGGCGCTGTTCGTTTCTGCGTTTGAGGTCGCAGATCGCCGATTAACTCGACGACTGCCAAGAGTGAAAAGATAACGACGGTGATTGTCGATCCCATGAAGGCGAATAGGGAATTGCTCAGATGCAGCCAGCCAAGATGCGCGGCCCAGGCCACGACCGCGGGAGCCGTCAACGAACGCAGGCCCGCGACGATTCCTATCCCAAGAGCGACAGCGAAGACGTAGTTCACGAATAATTCATCTCTGACGGCGACGAGCATTTCAAGACTTTGTCGTCCCGGCCGGAGAGGAGATCACCCGCGGTTCGCGGTGATCTTGGCGCGGCCGAGAAACGAGGCGTTCTCATCAAGGGACAGGCGTGGTGATTCGATGTCGCCACGCAAGGTTGCGCCCGCTTCAAGAACGCAACGCTCCGACGCGAATACATTTCCTTCAATCGTGCCTTGGACAGTCACCGATCTTACTCTCACCTCGCCACGGATGCGCGCGCTCTTGCCGACAATCAGCGTGCCAGTGGCGTTGATCTTGCCGTTCACTTTGCCGTCGATCTGGAGCTCGTTGCGGAAGCTCAAATCACCTTCGATCGACACTTCGCTTGAAAGGAAACCTCGAGCCGTCGGCGTTCTTGGCGCATCGGCCTGTCGTTCAGTTTTGGTTGGTGTCAGTTCCGGTGATGCCGCGGGCGCGGGCGTGAACGAGTCTTCTCTTCTTGATCCAAACATGTTCGTTTAACGTCGTTCAACTTTGATTGTGCGTAAAGGGAAGTGACGAGTGACATGTGACCAGTGATGAGCAAGATTTCCAAATCAAGTTAGCGATATGGCAATAATGGATGCGGTTTTAGAGAATGATTTGGGAGTTGGTCAGAATTACGAACATGGCCCGAAACAGGTGACGCCCGGCGAGTCGATCGAAACCAGCGGCGCGGTGTTGAAGTGGTATCAACTGGGGCCTGAAGATCGACAAGTACCGGATGAGATCGATCGGCTGGCCCGTTCGTTTCTTTCGCGGCAAAAAGAATTGGAAGCGAAGGGACTGGGCTTTGTCATTCTGCACCGGTGCGGAGAGGATTTTTATTTTCTGATCGTCAACACCTGGCGCGGGAACAACGAAGTTTGGGAGACGCTCTTCTACAAGAACGGCGACGCCATGGCCGATTTCGCTCTCTGGCCGCGCGACGGAATGCATAAGCCGACCTTCTGCGTGTGGGAACTCGCGCCGGTCTGGCACGAAACAAAATCGTGGGAAAAGTTTCTGATGTCGAAGCGCGACGAAGCCGCCGCTAAAATCTGGCAGCGCGATCTTTATTCCGGCGCGGCGTAACAAACTTAATAAAACGGATCAGGCCGTGAAGCGGTCGCCAAACATCGGCAGACCGCTCTTCGATTCGGCTTTGGTCGCTTCATCCTGCAGGACATCCCAGTGTTCGGCGAGGCGGCCGTTCTCGATCCTGACAATATCCGCGGCGATCCAGGCAACCGGTCGGCCGTATCCTGTGAAGCGTCCGTGGACAATGACGTAGTCGCCCTCCGCGACGATGAGCTGATGTTTGTAACGCAGGGTGTCGGGTGTGCTCCGGATCAAATTGAACAGTCCTTCGCGACCCGGTTCAATGTGTGGACTGTGCTGGATATAGTTGGCCGACCAATACTTCTCAGCGGCCGCGTAGTCCCGCTTGTTGAACAATGTCTCGAAAGCGTCGAGCACCAGCGCTTTGTTTTTCTCTTGTGTCGTTTGACTCATGATAATTTCCTCATCGCTCTGTTATTTCATCGACTCGGTCGGGATAGAACGCGACGTGTCCTTTGATCTGCGCAACGGCGGGATACGGATCTTCATACGTCCACACGGCATTGACCGACTTCTTTCCACCGGCCGGAACACTGTAATAATTGCAATCGCCTTTATACGGACAGTAGGTGGCGTGATCTGTCCGTTCCAATTGAGTAAGATCGACATCTTCACGGGGAATGTATTGAACGGGCGGATAGTCCGCTTCGCGAAGCGTGAGTGCGTTGCGGGTATCGGCCACCGCACGGCCCGCAACGGAAACGACAACGCGAGCGGGATTGCGCTCGATGGAGATCGGGTGATCTGGACCTGGATTCTTAATCTGTTTTTCTTTCATATTGTTGGTTTTTATTTTGCCTCGGTGCCGCTCTTGAGATCCGTTCCATCCGTGGCCCCAAACTTGAACAGAATCTTTCCGCTGCGATTCGGTCTCAAAGATTGCTCGAACGCTTCCTTGAACTGCTCAAGAGGGTAGACATGCTCGACTGCGGCGGAGAGCGATCCATCAGCTACCAGGTCGCCCAGCTTCTGGTAAATCTCCTGGATCTCTGTTCGGGGCGCGTTGCGTATCCAGTTGATGAGCCAGAATCCGTGGAGGCTAAGGCCGCGGTAGATTAAGTCTCCGGGCGAGATCGCTGGGAACTGCCCGCTGTGCATGGCGAAGACGACAATCGAGCCGCCCATCTTAAGCGACTTGGCCAAGTCTCCGACCGGAGTTCCCCCCAAGATATCGAGGACGAGACTAAGTTTCTTCCCGTCGAGAGCAGTTTCAATATCCTGTTGCAGGTTGTCGCCTTGCAAGACTACGCGGTCACCTCCCCAATGCCGCACTTGTTCGGCAGCTCCTTCCCGGCGGACAACATTCAACGTCTTGATTCCGGCGAGCTTGGCGAGCGCAATGATGTACTGCCCCACGGCCGAGTTGGCTGCGGTTTGACCGATCCAGTCGCTTGGCATCAAGGAAACGTATCGGTTCAACAAGAGATAGGCGGTAATCGGGTTAATCCCTATCATTGAAAGTTGCAGGGGATCTGCTTCGTCGCTCATCGGCACGATGTTGCGCACTGGAACGACAACTTGGTCTGCCCAACTGCCCTGCTCGTACGTCGGAAGAATCAGGACGCGCTTACCCTGCAGCGCGACATCAACCTTCGATCCAATCTTGATAACTCGGCCAACACCCTCCGCGCCTACCGAGGATGGGAAGGCCGGCCGGACGCCGTACGTGCCGCGGACGTACAAGAAGTCCGATGGATTAATCGGCGCCGCTTCCATCGAGATGAGAACATCCTCTTGGCCGAGGGCCGGCTCGGGGAGTGCTTTGAGTTCAATCACATCTGAGGGTTCTCCGTGAGCTACCAGCTGCAACCGCCGCATAATCTGTTTTTCTTTCATGATTCGCCTTTCGTTTTCGCTGACTTTCGTTAGGCATTCATTCCGCCATCCACGGTAAGATTTGCTCCGGTGATGTAAGAAGACTCCGGACCGGCGACAAACGCGACCATGGCAGCGATCTCATCAACGCGACCGAACCGGTCGAGTGCGGTGACGGCCTTCTGCGGCACGGCCCACTCGCTCGTGGCGGGATTCAACTCTGTGTCGATGGGACCCGGCTGCACGTTGTTCACTGTGATGCCCCGGCTGCCGAGTTCTCTGGACAACGCCTGACTAAATATCTTCACCGCTCCCTTTGTGGCCGAGTAGGGGACAAGCCCAGGCACGAGGACCCGCTCACCCAGGGACGAACCAATCATGATGATGCGACCGCCGCTCTTCATGTGCTTCAGCGCCGCCTGCGTCGCGATGAAAACGCCGCGGATGTTGATGTCGATCACGCGATCCATCTCTTCCAGCGTCGTCTCCTCAAATGTTTTCGGAATGGCTGTGCCGGCATTGTTTACCAGGACGTCTAGTTTGCCGAACGTCGCGACGGTCTTATCGACCGCGGCTTTGCTCGCGTCGGCATCAGTGGCGTCCGCCTGGATCGCGATCGCTTTTCCGCCGTCGCGTTCAATCTCCTTAACGACCGACGCGGCTGCATCCGCACCTTTCGCGTAGGTGATGGCGACGTTCGCCCCGTCTGTAGCCAGGCGTTTGGCGATGGCGGCGCCAATGCCGCGCGAGCCGCCGGTGACGAGAGCAATCTTTCCTTCGAGTTTCCTATTCATTGTTTGTCTCCATTTTTATTGGGGTTGAATTCATTCTGTATCGATAGGTATAAAACTCGGCCCTGGACAAAACCCTGTCAAATGGTTTATTTACCGATCGGTATGCAATCAGAAACTGTTACAACACAGCGCGGACGACCGCGCGCCTTCGATCCTGACGCGGCCCTGGATCGCGCCATGCACGTTTTTTGGGCGAAGGGTTACGAAGGCGCTTCACTCTCCAATCTCACGCGGGCCATGCGCATCAATCGACCAAGTCTTTACGCTGCGTTTGGCAACAAGGAGCAGCTCTTTCGCAAAGTTCTTGATCGATACATGAACGGACCACTTGCCTTTTTTGGAAAGGCTCTGGCGGCGCGGAAGGCGCGAGATGTTATCGAACAAATTTTCCTCGGCGCCGCCAACATGCCGAGCGACCCGCGGACTCCAGCAGGATGCCTTGTCGTCCAGGGTGCGTTGGCGTGCGGAGATGCGGCGGGATCTGTTCGGAATGAAATAGCCGCGCTCCGCACCGCAGCCAAAGCTGCGTTGCGTCGCCGCCTTCAGCGAGCAAAGCGGGAAGGCGATCTTCCGTCAAACGCCGACCCAGCCGAACTATCCCATTACGTGATGACTGTGCTGCACGGAATGGCGGTTCAGGGAGCCGACGGCGCCAGTCCCGATCAACTACGTCGAGTCGCGCAAATCGCACTGCGTGCGTGGCCGACTCGTTAACTAGAAAGTGTAACTTTACTTTCGCATTAGAAGTCAGACTGTTTTCTTCAGCGCCAAGTCGGTTAGGCGCCTCCGCAAAAAGAGCTCCACCTGACCCGCTTTCCGCCGGGCAACCAGCGATCGAAGGGCCCGCTCGCACAACTGAGGTGTTAGTTATGAAAAGCTCTCGAACCGTCCGGATCCTCTGCGCCGCTGCTGTGATGCTCGGCTGCGGAACTGTAATCGCACAAACAAGTCCATCGGCGGCAGTGAAGAATGTTGTTCTGGTCCACGGCGGTTT
>DASQBB010000008.1:0-111556 GCA_035635435.1 Chthoniobacterales bacterium
CAGTGCCCGAGTACGAAGCTCCGCTAGGCGAGGTTGAGAAGAGTTTAGCCAAGATATGGAAGGGGTTGCTTAAGGTAGACCGGGTGGGTCGGCACGATAACTTCTTTGAGTTGGGGGGGCATTCACTATTGGCAGTGCAAGGAGTTAACGCGCTTAAACAAGCTGGAATCGAAATATCTACTGCCGACCTATTTAGACAGCCTACCATAAAATCACTCGCCCAGGCAATTGCGTTGGGTGTGCCTCAATTGGACAATGTAGCTATACCCGTTCGAAAGATAGGAACTGGCCGTCCGCTATTTTTAGTTCATGATGGAGGGGGACTCATGGCGTACATAGATCTACTTGCACCATTTATTGATCAAAGCATTCCACTGTACGGCTTGCAACCGACACCGCTTGGCCATTCCTACATAACGAATATGGAGGGACTGGCGGAACGAATGGTACGGGCTATCCGTAATGTGCAGCCTCTTGGGCCTTATCGCATCGCTGGGTGGTGCTTTGGCGGAATGCTGGCCTATGAAATTGCAACGCAACTTCTTGGTAGAGATCAAAGCGTGGAGTTTCTCGGCTTATTCGATACGTACCACCCGGAATGGTATCTTGCGCAGCGAATAAAAACTTCGAGCGACATGAAGCAGAATGTTGAAGCAAACTTTCTGCTCGGCTCGGTGCGACATGAGCTCACGACAGAGCGTAGAGACTTACGACCGACGACAGAACTAGAAACAATCGCAAAGAAACTCGGTTTGGATGCTCTCATTGAACGGTGTCGCGAATTATCACTAATACCTCGCTCTTTAGTCGGGCTTGGAAATTTAGATATTAAACAAGTACTGGTGAGGCGACGCAGCATGGCGATAGCGCTAGGGACGTACCGCCCCAAAGATGTACCCATTGTAGTAAATCTTTTCAGCACGCTATGCGGTAATGCAGCAGCACCAATGCGGGGTTGGGATGTCGGTTTACCCCTTGCGCAGATTCGTGTTCACCCTGTTTCAGGAAATGATGACACTATAATGAAGTTCCCTCACATAGAGTCGCTTGGAAGCAGAGTAACCCAGATTCTTCAAAATCAATAGATTGAGACTGTGGTCTTTCGGAAGTTAACCGAGAAAATCGAGACAATTGGACAACTATTCGACAGAAAAATGGGACACGGAAAAAGAACTCGCGTTTTATGAGCAGTTTCCGTATCCACTGAACCATAGTCATGGCCGGACTTTTCGCGACTATTTATGCAGGTTACTCGGGGAAATCTTCAAGGGCCGCGACGAACCAGTAAAAGTGTTAGACGCCGGATGTGGAACTGGCGCTGTCACCAGATTGCTGGCCGAGCTACTTCCGCGAGCTCGAATCGTCGGTGTGGATCAGTCCTATCGCTCCATTGAACTTGCAGAGAACGCGCATTTACAAAACGTCGAGTTCTATCACAAGGATCTATGCAATGGCCTCGCGTGGGACAAACAATTCGACTTTGTATTTTGTCATGGCGTTCTCCATCACATCGACCGCATGAAAGCGGCTTTGGAAACGTTGATCCGTTCCCTGACGAGTGACGGGGTGCTCTACATATGGCTTTACAGCCGGCATGGCCGCACAGAAATAGATCTTGTTCGACAAATCGAAACAAAACTCCTTACAGCAAACCAGAAAGACGTAAGGACCCGAATAGAACTGTTGCGCACAATAAGGAGTTACTTCCCAACGCTATCTTATATTGAAAATAAGATTGTGGTCGAGCAATCTGGTGGGGATGAGGTCGACCTAAATGAAGAAACTCGCTTCATAATTGATCGATACTTGCCCCCGATCGCCCGTCATTTTAATGTGACAGAGGCTACTGAACTGTTTACGAGTTGTGGATTAAGAGTGGAGTCTATTCCACAGTTCGATTGGATGGAGATTGATAAAGATCTCAGCAGGCTCAAACAAGTGAGGCGGGAGGACGTGCTCAAATATTACGCGATTTGCGAAATGTTAAATAGACCCAGCGGAATAGGTTATGTTCTAAGGATTTAGCAACTGCGAACCTATTAGTTCAGCGCCAGAAAGTGGAATGAGAGGAATACACGCAAAACTAGCCTAATGGTCAAATATTTGCAGAGTTGTTCTACATCACCTAGCAGTTGAAATTTGGCGTTCGTAGTCAATGCGACTCGCCGAATGACGAATCAGAACTCAGGTACAAACGGATACCTTTCCCGACGATGATGTCCAGCCCACTACGCGCGCTATCCTGTCGAAATTACCGGCTCTATTTCTGCGGACAAGCCATCTCGCTGATCGGCACTTGGATGACACAGACCGCGATGCTTTGGTACATGTATCAGCTCACCGGTTCCGCATTTTCCGTCGGGCTGTTCGGCTTCATGTGCCAGGCTCCAAATTTCGCGCTCGGTCCCATCGCGGGCATGTTAGTGGACCGAATGAGTCGCAAACACCTGCTCTTGGTCACGCAGGTGGCGGCAATGCTCCAATCGTTCGCACTCGCGGCGCTGGCCTTTACCAAAAGCCTCGGTGAGTATGGTTTGCTCGCGTTCGGGGCGTTCCAAGGCATCGTTAACGCTTTCGACTGGCCCACACGGGGCGCCCTATTAATCGACCTCGTCGAAGACCGAGACACGTTGGGCAATGCGATGGGGCTAAATTCCTCAATGTTTAATCTCGCGCGATTTATCGGTTCGGCGTTAAGCGGATTTATAATTACCACGTTCGGCCCCGCGATATGTTATCTCATCGACGGAGTCAGCTATGGTGCAATGATAGTATCACTACTCTTGATTCAACTCCGCCCCTCTGCACCACCCACCGAGAAGATACACCCTCTCTCAGACATGCTCGACGGAGTGCTCTACGTGTGGAATCATCCGGCCATTCTTGCGGTGTTGCGGCTTGTGACCCTCATCAGTTTTTTTGGCTCTTCTTATTACGTCCTCATACCGCAATTCGCCAGCGACGTCTTTCACGGCGATGCGCGAGCGTTGGGCTTCCTCATGTCCAGCGCGGGTTGCGGCGCGCTGGCTGCGGGGATTTACCTGTCAATGCGTTCAACCACAAACGGACTCGGGCGCGTGATCGTGGCTGGCGGATCCCTATTAAGCGTGATGCTAATCACACTCCCGTGGGTTAGGATTTTGCCTATTGCTTTGGCCTGCGTGTTCTGCATTGGTTTAGGCAGCGTGCTCATTTTCGTTTCGAGCAGCACGACGATCCAGTTGTTGGTTTCGAACAAGAAACGCGGTCGCGTCACAGCCCTCTTCACGATGGCTTTCACGGGCACTCTACCGATCGCGAGCCTCATGATGGGCTGGGTATCGCAGCGCATCGGCGCCTCAAATGCACTCGGGTTGACTGGATCGATCTGTCTGTTCACAATCTTGCGCTATCAGCTGGACCGTCCGAGCGTTCGGGCTGCGATCGGGGAAGCTACGCCGAGCTAATCTATAGAGCTTTGTGACCGTCCGCCTTGAACGATGCTCTCAAACCATTTGACGCGCGGGCTCCGACATATATAGGCGAAGTTCTTCAAATTAGTTGCTCCATGTCGATCGGTGTCCTCACGGGTAGCATCCACGCGCTGGTTGCATGCCTTGCAGCAGTTTAGAGCACATCTAGATGCCTAAACTCGCTTAACATAGCTTTAAATGTCGCGATTAGTCGCTACGCAACGCCTGAATCGGATTTACGAGGGCTGCGCGGCACGCAGGCACCAGACATGCGAGCAGTGCTCCCGCCCCAAGAATTGCAACTGTCGCGCTGAGCAGTAGCGGGTTATACGCTGAGACTTGGTAAAGTTGGGACGTGAGCAATCGTCCAAGTGCAAGCGCCGCCAGCAGCCCGGCGATCAATCCGACGACGACCGGCTTCATCCCTTGCGAAACGACCAGGCGGAGCACGTCAGTAGTTTGCGCGCCCAACGCCATTCGTACACCGATTTCGCCGGTTCGCTGAACAACCGTGTAAGCGACTGCGCCGTAAATCCCGACCCCTGCCAAAAGCAGCGCGACGCAAGCGAAAACGCTAAGCAATGCCATCATCAGCCGTGACTGACCAAGTGCCTGCGCAACGATTGTATCCATGGATCTCGGCTGGGCGATTGCGATCCCCGAATCGATACCGTTGATCGCGGATTGCACCAATCTTGTTACTGCTTCGGTCTTGAATTTACTGCGAATCGCGATAGCCATGAAGGGAAAGTTCTCCTGGGCCCATGGGCGGTAAAACTCCATTTCACTAGGCTGGGCAATTC
Organism: Chthoniobacterales bacterium; assembly: GCA_035635435.1. Taxonomy (GTDB): domain Bacteria; phylum Verrucomicrobiota; class Verrucomicrobiia; order Chthoniobacterales; family UBA10450; genus AV40. Next base: position 4,256 of record DASQBB010000008.1, read on the forward strand.
GATCCGAGCGTACGTCCCCGACAACACCGATGATCTCAACCGGGACACTTAGAGCCGTAACCAGCAGCGTCTTGCCGATCGGATTTTCTTCTCCAAAGACTTTCCGCGCTCCAGCGTGACTGATTAGGATGACATTCTGTCGATCCTCGACATCGTGCTCGTCGAAGTCTCGCCCAGATAGGATCGGAATGCCCCACGTTTGAAAATATCCCGGCGCCACCTGGTGCGCAGGTGCGCTTGCGCGTTGCATTATTGGCGGCATCTCGCGGTCAGTCCGAGCATAAAGGGTCGTCGCGTTGTCGCTACCAAGCGGAAAATCGCCACTTACCGAGACACTTTCGAATCCCGACACCGCTCGTAACACGTTGAGCGCCTTCTCCACAAAGCGTTTTCGCGAGCTACTATCCGGATATGCGGTTTGAGGGAATGTGACGAAGCCCACCCAGAGATTTTCGCCGCGAAATCCAGTGTCCTGGTGACTCAACTGGACGAAGCTGACAATGAGCAAACCGGCGCCTGCTAGCAAAGTCATCGACAGGGCAACCTGCACACCGACTAAGATTTTTCGGAACCGTTGCTGGTGTGCGCTGGCACTGGTTCCGCGTCCTCCCTCTCTAAGTCCGCCAACGAGATCTGCGCGTGAACTTTGCCACGCGGGGTAAACACCTATGACTAGACCTGCGAGAAGCGACAGCGCTATGGTGAAGCAGAGAACTTGAGCCGACAGGCCCGTCACTCTGTTCGCTTCAAGAGGAAGAAAGTCAGACGCCATTTTCGGCACAAGGGGGACCAGTCGCCAGGCGAGGATCGCGCCAACAACTGCGGCAATCGCGCTCACAAACAAACTCTCAAACACGAAAAGCCGTACCACGCTTGCGCGGGGTGCACCAAGCGCCAAACGTAAAGCGATCTCGCGTCGCCGTCCGCTGAACCGCACGAGAAACAAGTTCGCGACGTTACTGCACGCGATTAGCAGAACAAAGCCGACGGCGGCGAGCAACGTCACGAAGGTCGGTCGTAGGTCACCGGTCAAATCTTCTGGTAGCGTCTTGACGGTCGTCACGAACTTGGCGTCAATTTTGTCGGGATACTGCGCACGATAACTCTCATCTAGTGACGGCAATGCTGCGCGAGCCTGGTCGATAGTCTCGCCCGGTTTCAACCGACCAATAACTCGAAGAAAAGCCGTGCCGCGCATCATGCGTTCGTACGAAAAACCAGGAATAGCGAACGGTTTCGTTATCCAAACCTCATTCCTGTTTGGCCCGACCCACGTCACCGGCATATTCGGCACCACGCCTATAATTGTGTGCGGCACTCCGTCCAGCGTAATGCTGCGACCAAGCACATCGGGTTCACCACCAAGCCGGCTCTGCCAGAAATTCTTGGAGACTATGACCACGTCCGCGCCCTCCTCTTCGGTTGGCCAAAAAGTTCGGCCGCGGATTGGACGAACACCAATTACGTCAAAATAATTCGCAGTCACACGAAATCCAGAGACCTGCACTGGATCGCCGATCCCAGAAAGTGTGAGCGCTGCCCCTGTTTGCGCAGCGAACCCGCCGAAGATCGTCTGGCCGTCGCGGTAGTGCATGAACCGGGGTGCCGAGAGCGGAAAATTCACGAGCCCCCGCCCCTTATCCTCAGCGTACATGCGCGCGATGCGGTGCGGCTCGACAAAAGGCAATCCGCGGAAAAACAGATCGTTGATCAAGCTAAAGACTGTAGTGTTCAGCCCGATGCCGAGGGCCAATGTGAGCACTGCAATCGCGGTGAACCCCGGCGATTTTCGGAGTTGGAGCAGAGCGAACCGAAGATTGTTCATATAGTATCGATCAGTTCGAATCTCAGTGTGGTACCCAGTGCGCGCGGACAGTCTTTTCGACGTTAGTCGTTGAATAGACAACGCTCACTGCTCGCCAAAAGAAGTTAGCAAGTTTTTTGGGACAGAGTTTCGTCAGGCGCACTTGATAGCTCATCGTTTCTCAAACACGGTAGGCGCGGCTTCCATCGCATTTCTAAATTCGAACGTCGTACTCTTTGGCACTCTTGGCTGCTGGCAACGCATCGGGGAATGTGAACCTGCTGCAACCATTACAACACATGCCGTGCGAGGGGTGATTGGGCAAGACGGTTATACTTGGACGAACAAAGCGCACCAGACTATCAAGGCTAAAAGGGTTTAAGGTGCCAAATAAAGCTGCTCGGAAGAGTAGTGCCGTCTTCAACTAAGATGCTATCGAGATAACGTTCCGTCACGACCTGAAATGGCATCGTGCGCCGTATCTCCTGCCACTCCGGCCACGAGAGTACTCCCTGACCGGAGAGTTCATGGAAAAACAAAAATTCAGGCATTATAGATTCCGTTCTGTTGTTGGCGAGTGCGTGGTCGGGCAACTTCACAAGTTCGCCTAGAATAAGTTCGGCTGATGGATATCGACTATTAATCTCACGAAGAAATCGAAGGACGACCCGTGGGTCGCTTCGAGAAAACTCGTGCAAGACGAACCATAGTGAGAATAGACCGGCCTCCTTATACCAGGGCAGTTTCTTGCTCCAAATACTCACCACGTAAGCGTCGGCTTCCACGGCATGCAAACACACACACGCCCTAGCTCCGCCGACTTTGGTAGCCGTTGCAGTTACCGCTACGTGAGAGACGTCAACGCCTCCGAGCTTCCGAGCTAGTTTTAGCTCTATAGCTTGCTGCAGAAACTGACCGTTCCCACATCCAAGATCCACGAGAAAAGGAAATGACCGCCCAGCAAGCATCTGAAGTGCAGGCGAAAAAAATTTGCGTGAATGCAGTTGACCACTTCCTAGGACATTACGAAATCGATTCACAACCGGCTTGCCGCCTAAATTACTAACGAGAAGCAACGATGTGAGGTCCTGAAAAAAGTTTTGATATGAGTTAAGAATACAGAAAGACCCGTGACGAGCGAAGACTTTTCGCCCTAGGTCAGATGCGACGTAGTGACCCGCAGCCTCGCATCGTTCAACAAGCAAGCCTAAGGCGGCCAGATACTTGAATACTGAATTTGTAGTCGCAGGTTCGGCTTCTGGGAAAGTCGCGCAGCTGAAACAACTTTCAGACATTCGTTCAAGCCACCCGAGTTCCGCGAGATTTGCAAGAACTGGGCAGGCAACCTGCCCTCGCAATAAGCTTACAATTTCTGACCGTGTTTGCAGCTTCACAACGTGGGCGGTTCTACATCGCAGGCAACTTCGAACAGGCTAGGATCATTCCGTTGGCTAGGTTCACGCCTTCGGTGTACGGATACGGTGTTACACGCACTTTGTGTGTCACGCCTAGTACACAGGGGCGATCTAAGCGAGTTCTTATGAAAATTTCGGGAACATGGCGACAGAAACAGTTGGGGAACAGTTATCGTCTCGCCCACAGCCTTTTAACGAGACTCTCTAAGCCTTGAGCGATCGCCCAAACCGAACTGATCCTGTTACAAGTGCACATTTAGGCCGGTAAAACCGCTCTTGAAAATCTCACCCACTTTCAGTCACGCCGCTTGTTATCTGCGGTCAGACTAACGCCTTACACCGCCCGGATCCAACGTCGAGCCGAATCCAAACCACGCGAGCGAGCCGCTCTTCTCCGAACCTTAGCTGCGCGCCTGTGTACTAGGATTTGTGCTAGAATGACGCCGTTTCTGCTCGTCGCTCGTGAAACGACGCTTTAATCGTTAGAAATCGCACTTTGCTCTCGTAAGTCCGCTGTTTTGTTGAAACGAAAAGAGATGTTTTGAAAACGACGATTTGGGAATCCTAAGTCTGGCGCGTCTGCCAATTTCACCACCCTGGCCCGTTGATTACCGACGACTTATAAATTTTTGAGCGAATTTATCCCACGCTCGGTGTGGCAAACCTTTCTGGCGGCGACGAGTGTCCACTTGGAAAGCGAACCTCATAAGCTTTAGGCGCTCGTTGTCGATCGACCGGGGAACAGGAATGTCACCCTTCACGCCAAAGGTCACATTTTCGTGAGTCGTCCGCCCCTAATTTGTCTCGAATGAAATATGCATTTGCTCTGACAATTCGCGGTTCCGGTTTATTCCCTACCCCGATCGCACTGGCCCCGCCAGCACGTAATACTAAGCCTTGGAATGAATGCTAGACGTTACCGGCGAGATTCGTCACAGTAACTGTCACCGATATTTGGTTAAGGCCGGCGAACCCGCCATCCTCGCCACTGGCCATCTCAGTCTGTCCCAAGTGCTACGGTCACCTCACGAAACTGATTTTACGACCAATGTTGCCATCGCTTGGCTTTGGAATTTGCGCGAGCAGCCAAGACGGGTTCTTCACTTACGACGAGAAGCATAGCGCACTCTTGTCAGAAACGCCCCCCTTTACACAAGCCCGATTGTGTGGGCGTTAAAAAACAAACTGTAGCTGCAATTGTTGCAGCGAACCACCATGAGCGGCGTCCCTTGACCTAAGTCCACGCCCATGTCTTGCGTTACGTTGTGGCATATCACGATCCGATCCTGAACGGACCAGCTTAGCACTCCGCAGCATGGACATGATTTTTTTCCCCAATAACGACTCACATGCTGTTTTGCTTGTTGCATCTGTTCATCCGTCATCATCGCGATAAAATAGTTCGACGGTTACTTCTACATGAATCATGCAATCTGCGGCGCAGGACCGCGCAAGTGAAACACTTCTGAAACAGTTAATCATAGGCTCTTCCTAGCACAGCCTTAGCGAAGCACAGCAACAATTCGTTAAGGACTCAACGCCCATTCGCCTAGGTCCCGTGGGCGGGCGTATCGCGGCTGAAGTTTTTGTCGGTCTTCTTTTGGGAGATCATCATTCCTTCCTGTCGCAGGATCGTACGTGGCATCCCATCGCCGAGATGACACAGGGCGGAAAGTTCGGAATTGCCGAACTCATTCGTTCCGCAATCAAAACGTAGCACGCCGAAAGGGATCTCTTGCAAGATGTGCCTACACCAGGCCCGTGGAAACTGGTTTTGCACCAAGCAGCTAACGATTGCCAAACTGCTCTGTCTTCAGCGGGTAATACCCATTACGGGATGGATTTCCCAAACCGAATAGCCGGGCTTGAATGGCGCTCTGCGCTCGTTTGAGCGATCCTTTGGAGCGTGGTCAACGTCGTAAAAGGCTTTGCCGGTAACGGTAGTTAGGTGACGCCCGCTAACTGTGAGCGTCTTGGAGCTGGAACTGAATGGAAACTTCTGTGCAGTCCAACTGAATACGAACTTTCGATATTCACACCAAATTTTGCCCGGTGGAATTTCAGCGCCGACAATTCCGGGCTTACTGCCGCTAGCATCAACGAGCTCAATATGAATGTCGCCATCGGCTTCAACTTTAATGCCTGCAACGCGTCCGGTTAAAGCAAACCAGCGTTGTTCAGACGCGATTCGGGGAGAACTTTTTGTCGGCTTAACGCTTGTTCCCACGCCCGCCCATTTGAACATTTGAGACGGAGTTATCGGCGTAACCTTTGACTTGTCGGCAGGTACCCGCTCTGGATCGGTCTTAGCCGGCCAGCGATCAACACCGTGATTACCCGTAGTGCTGCACGGTGATACAAACGTTACTTTCGCGGTCGCACCGAACGTTGAAAAAAGAGCTAGGGCATTGAAGAGAATGGTAAGGCGGATGATCTGTGGCTTCATGGATAAACAATTACCGCACCTCCGCAGTCAATCAAAGGCATCTCCAAACTGTTTCCTAACTGTTTTTAATCCTCATCTCGACTTTTGCTCACCCATCGCGGGAGCTACCCGGTGTTTCATTACTGTTTCGATTGCGTGCTGAAACAGTTTCTGTTGCCCTAAGGTCTCATCACTTCATTCTTCCTATGACACACCTTCGGATTGCACTAACGATTGCCATATCCTTGGTCGCTTGCGCTGCTCAAGCGCAGCGAAGTGAACGCTCTTCGACGAGTGCTCGCTCCAAGCCGACTCCATGCCCAGGGGTAAACGATATTACGGATTGTCCCGACGAAGGCTGTGGCACGGGTCGGAATCCGGAGTTAAACAAACGCAAGAATATTCGCTCCGACGACCAGTCGCCGACGCTCCGCAGCATCCAATGGATGAAGGCACTGAAAAATCCTTCCAAAGCAGATTGCGACTCTGAAGATCGCGAATCCTTGAAGCAATTGGGAGAAGGCCAAAAAATCACCGTTGTTGCTTGGGCGCTTGCAGCCCGCAAAGGCGGCCAAGAGACGTGCAACTGCAAACTCAAATTGCCTCCGGACACGGACAATCATATCGTCTTAGTTGACCCCGACTCCGAAAACCCCACACTCCAAGCAGACGAAGAAGATTCGGAGACGGCGGAATTTACGCCGCGAGCGCGATTAGATCATCCAAACTTCACCCAGGACAGGCTGGAGTCTTTGATCGATCCTAGTTGGGATCCGGGGGAAACGCCTACACGCGGCAAGCTGCGCGTGCGCGTGACCGGTTTGCTGCTGTTTGACTCCGAACACTTTTGTCGCAACGCACTTAAGCGACATAACAACTGGGAGATACATCCAGTTCTGAAACTAGAATATTGCCCCGAGGAGAAAACTTGCGAGGAGGATAGCGACGACAACTGGATCGACTTAGAGAGCGAGTAAGCGCGATGCAGGCGCAAAATAAGAAAAACAAAGTGAAACCAGCAACTACAACAGTTGAACAACAACAGGTTATTTCATGTAAGGGAGCAAAAACGCGTAATTGGTATGCTTGGATAAATACAATGCCGCCGAAGCCGGATGACTTCCATGTAACCGGCGAAGTCCGAGTAGGCAATCCTGGCGTCTATGCCCTGCTAACGAAGAAAGAACCGCAGGGAATTAATCCTGCGATTCTGCTGCTCGACCTGCATCTGGTCCAACGACCTGGTATTTGGCCGCAAGTTGTATCCTGGGTTCCAGCCCGCTACGACGAAATTACAACCGAAAGCGACTATACCGAAGTAAACATCTTTTGCGGCAGCGATATCATTGTCCAGGTCCCCGTCGATGTCGTTTCTTGAATTCGACATCGACGTGATCGACTATGCTACAACCAACGCTCGGCGTGAGTAACATGCCGTTCTATAATCTTTTCACAAGATAGATATAGAAAAAATAGGACAGGCACTTATGCCGACTGTCACGATCCCCCAAGACACGCTATTCACGTTTGATATTCTGGGTCGCTATGGCTGCAACACTCTCGAAGAAGCAGTCAACAGCATCAATCGACCAAATCCACGGATGTTCGATTTTATTATTATCGGTGGTGGCAGCTTTGGAGCTGTTTTAGCAAGTCATCTATTCAATCGCGACCGCACACGTGGCCATCGCATTTTGGTACTTGAAGCAGGGCCATTCGCACTGTCCGAGCACGTCCAGAATTTACCAGGAAACTTCGGGCCACCGTCAAAAAATAATCCCGGTACACTTTGGGGCGAGCCATGGGTTTCGGACAGCCCAATGGATTTTAACAAACAGTTTCCAGGCCTCGCTTATTGCGTCGGCGGACGTTCCGTGTTTTGGGGAGGTTGGTCGCCGTATTTGATCGATTCTGAAATCAGTGACGCATCTTGGCCGAGAAGTGTTCGGCGTGATCTCAAACAGAAAGTCCTACCGCGTGACAGCGCCGGCCCGATTGAATCATATCTAGATGAGGCTGCGCGGCAGATTGGGACCGACACCACGAACGATTTCGTCTTTGGGCCATTACACACCGAAATGCGTCGCCGACTATTCGAAGGGATTATTGGAATGCCAGCCATCGCGGATCAGGATCTGCTGGCAGGTAAGTTAGGCACGCTAAACGATCCACTCGACCTTGAAGCGCCACTCGCAGTGAGCTCTGCTTCACCGCGAGCCGGCTTTTTCGGACTGAACAAATTCAATGGCGTCCAACTGTTGCTATACGCTGCGCGAGTGGCCCAGGGCGAGGCTCAACAATCCGCCGCAACCGCGGATGAGCAAGATGCGCTAAAGCGCCTTATGGTGGTCAGCAACGCTTACGTGACACGCCTCGATCGAAATGGGAACACGATCTCCGGAGTATGGGCGAAAAATCAAGGCGTCGAACGACGCATTGGAGTACCTCCTGGCGGTAAAGTATTTCTTGCTTTGGGCACCATTGAGAACACCCGAATCGCCCTCAACACGGTCCCAGAGAAAAATCTTATTGGTCGCAATCTGATGGCTCACCTGCGTTCAAACCTGACTTTCCGAGTCCCACGCAGTGCTTTCGGTCCAAGCCTAGACCCATCCTTGCATCCAGAAACACGAGAACTGCAAATCTCGGCTTTGTTTGTGAAGGGAATTCACACACATGCCATCGACGGCAGCAGAGGTCATTATCATTTCCAGATTACGGCATCTGGCGTCGGCGAACTCGGAAAAAACTCTGAAGCCGAATTATTTCAGAAAATTCCAAACATCGATGATCTCGACCAGTTCAAAGATCTGACGGATAAATGGGTTGTCATTACCGTGCGCAGTATCGGTGAAATGGTTGGGGACAAAACTTCTGCCGACCCGCAGAACCGCGTCGCCCTTGGTCCCCTGGATGGCAATGGAATTCCTCGTGCCAGAGTTAGGCTCGAGACGAACTGGTCAAATCAGGATGACCCGCGCAAGACCGATCCTAACGACCGCGGCCGAACGAAGGATAACGATCTCTGGAAGGCCATGCATAAGATGAGCCTGAAAGTCGCCGAGATTCTGGCCAATAACGGACCGATCCAATATCTATCCACACCTAACGCCACGGACAATGCCCAGTGGCAAGATCAACCCCCAAACTTTTCTGCCTGTGCTGACACCCTCAGTTCCACTCATCACGAAGCCGGCACACTCTGGATGGGTGAGTCGCCCCAATCCTCGGTAACTGACGATTGGGGTCGCATTTGGGAGATCGACAATCTCTACGTTGTGGGACCGGCTCTCCTTCCGACGATCGGTTCACCAAATCCAATGCTATCCGGTGTCGCCCTCGCACGCCGGGTTGGAGACCGCCTTGTTCCAACGCCTGCTCCGCCCACAACTGTTGAGAGTGGATTCCAATATCTATTTGACGGCACAAAAGAACAGTTCGCGAACTGGCGCGTGGCAGGCGGTGGTTCATTCTCGCTGTTCGAGCGAATGATGATCGCGCAACCGGATCCGAAAAGAATTGGCTTACTCTTCTATGAATCCCGAAAGTTCAAAGATTTCATCTTGAAGCTCGACTTCCTGCTCTCGCACCCTTTTGGGCCGAACAACGACAACTCCGGCGTATTCGTACGCTTCCGCGATCCGCGGCTTGCTGATCCGGCACCAGACCCAATTGATCCGGCAGACAATCCAGCTTTTGTTGCTGTGCATACTGGATTCGAAATTCAAATCGACGAGGAAGCCCGTCGCGACATCCGTTTCCCCGACGAACAAGATGGAGCTTTCTTTAGTCACACCGGAGCCATCTATAAAATCAAAGCGCCCGGAACCGCTCCCGGGCAGCAGCAATATCAAAACACGCAGCAACTTGCTGCGGGTCAATGGCATCATTACGAAATCGAAGTGCGCGATCAGACCTACACGGTGCGATTGAACGAGCAGCCATCAACCCGCTTTATCCGGCGCAACGACGACACCATCCGGGGTAACCCACCGACTATCGATCCGGAATCCGGCTTTATCGGTGTCCAAGCCCACACCGGTCGCGTTGCCTTCGCCAACATTCGGATTAAGTCACTCTAAAAGAGCCTCCCCGAAACAGCAATGTCACAAGAACGACCGGCGACAACATCATTGCCATTGCTTAACCATTTAATAGACAAAGCAGCAACTGGACGTCGCTCTTTTTCCCTTCGGCCGCGCTAGGTGATGTCACGTTTTGCCGAAAGAGTGACATTTCTGCGCAAATTCCTGATGCTGTCGTCGCATAAACAGGGGTTCAACTCCCCTCGCCTCCACCATACGAGAGTTCACCTCAGAAAACGAGTTCGTGCGACGCACGGCGAGGTTGGTTTCAGCGAGGAAATCCCAGGGTTTTTTAAAGGAAACGCGAAGCGTTTGGGAGCGCAAAAGTCGGTTCGAGCCGGCTCTTAGCAAAAATGACTTCATTTTTGACCAATTTTCTTCGGCTACCCACGAATTGGCCTGATTTGCCTCTGAAATCCAGTTTCGAAGCGGTTCGAGCCGATCGGCCTTGCTCGTCTGCAAGGCGATAATTTTCTGCTCGATTTCAACCCGCTTCGGAACGAGCGGATTCTTCATTTCCTTGAACTCATCGATGTTCAAGGTGCCTTCTGTGAAGGCAGTAATCATTTTTATCCCGGCAATTCCTATGGCTATTTCTCCGCATCGGCCAATGCCTCGGTGCCGCTTGCATGTCTCCCGAAATCATTCGGACCGTGGACGGCCAACGCAGGCTTTACATACTACAATCTCGGAGAGGCAACTGCCGGCATAAACGCAAACCGCGATCACAACGCTTACGTCTGGCAAATCGGGTTCGGTAGAACTTTCTAGCGCAAGCGATCCCGCAATGGGTCGCTTTTTATTGTTTGATTGGAAACACTTGGCTTGGAATCAGCTTGACAACCAATAATAGGAATTCATCGTGCGGCTGTCAGCGATTGACACTGGTCTGAGTTTTGCTATAATTACCATAATGCAGGGTTAATCAAATCTATCGTTCACCAGTCAACCTTGGCCGTAGAAAACGGGAGTTTTGGCTTGGTGAGAGCGAAGCAAGTGGGATAGCTTCCCACCGATGAACAAGCAGGGCTTCTTTAAAGCTGTCTTGGGTCAAACGTCTTACACATTGGTAGTCCATGGCCTAGGTGCTCTGCTCGCTTGGCTCATTTCGCTTGGGGTCATCGCTTCGCTTGCTCCCCATTGGCAGGCGCTTCAAGAATACCGATGGCTCGCAATTGGCATGCTCACTGTCGCGATACTCATAATCGCGATAAAAATATACCTGGCTAACGTGCGCAAGATTCCGGTCTTTCCGAAGGTTGATTTTGATTTTCTGGTTCTGGACAAGGAAATTTCGATCCGATTTCACTCTCTCGAAGATATTGTTTACCGTAAGAAAATGAAATTGAAGGCTCTTCACAACGATTTAGGTCATTTCACCGACAAGTATAACTGGACCGGGTCAGGTAACGTTCGGGTAAGGAGTCAACACGATGAACATCGTCTGCAGCTAACAAATCGTGGTGCAGTTTTTCAATGGTATGAGACGCATTTCGATCGAGTCCTAAAGAAGGGCGAAACAATCGACATCGAAACTGTTTGGAATATCGAGGATAAAAGCAACACCGCTACTCCGTTCATTTCCACGACCATTGAAGAACCGACCGCCTCTCTAACCATGCGAGTGTTCGGCAACGAATTCTTTGGGATTCGCCAAGCAACCTGTGAGCACAAAGCAACCATGGGAACCCACAAACCATATGATTCTGACACGCTTCAAGCGAATGGCGGAGAAGTGATTTGGGATATCCCGCACCCGAAGCTGTATCACTACTATGAAATGCGATGGACCCCGCACTATCAGAGACATTAGGGTGAAACCGCTTCCGCTCGTTCAACTGCAAACAGGCGATTTTTTTACGAAGGACACTTCGTTGCGAGAGCCTTGCAAACTGGTCACGGAATTCAATGACTCATTAAAGAAAGATATGGCCGCGTTACTGGCCACCTTCCATAGTCACAAAATAGCCGTGGGCTTGGCCGCCCCGCAGGTTGGCATTCAAAGCCGCGTTTGCGTCGTAAACGTCAGTAAGAACAAGGCGTTACCAAATAAATTATTGATAAACCCGAAGATTACGAGGCAGTCGACACAAACAGAAACCAAGTTTGAGTCCTGCATGTCGCTGCCTGACGTTAAGGGAAAAGTCGAAAGGTCTCTATCAGTAAAAGTTGAATACGAGGACGAAAAAGGGGTGCGGCGGGAGATAGAAGCTGAAGGGTTTTTGGCGAGGGTTCTTCAGCACGAAATCGACCATCTAAACGGGATCTTATATGTGGATCAAATGTCTTTGCCGGAGAAATTAGAGCCGACGGACATTTTTAAGGACGACTGATCACGTCAGATCCGTTTTTCTGATTGTACGTTCTACAGCATTCTCTCGTTCAGATTGCCGGCGATACGTACGACGTGGCACTCGGTTCTCAAAGCCGCTTTCTTTTACTGCCTCTCGATAATCAACGGGGCGAATCCAGATTTTACCAACTGGATCTGCGAGTGCCTCCGTGAACGTGGAGAGATAAACGAGCGTTCGGATTGGCGGACTGCTTTGGAGCAATCGTTCGGCGGTGTTGTTTCGTCGCTCAGCATTTTTCAAGACGACAAGAACGCGAAACGGAAATTCCTTGTATACGTAACGCGGCTCGCCATGCGCAACGGCAAAGCCGCCTGATCTGTAATACTCGAGATAACAGCCGGCACGAGCAACGAGTGTCCCTTGTGTTTCGCTCGAACGATCAACTTCGAGAAAGAAGGTGTGTTCGGAAGTGGCGCCGCCCTTTTCTTTCTCGTGAATGCGAATGAAGCCGTCCGGCTTAACCAGAACTTCCGTTTCGTGGCCCGGCCTGACGGCGCGGAACTGGTGAAGCAGAGGCCAAGTGCTGAATTCAGCAATGCTGAACGTCTCTGAGTTTTTCAGCGCCGAATAAAACGCCGCCTTCACATCCATTACTTCCAGCTCGTGCCGGATCGTAAGCGGGCTCACGTCCGCGCGCTTTTCGAATGCCATTGCCAAGAGTCGCGGAAAATCCGCGATCGCGTTCTCGTCGGTCAGCAACGCATGCCCTTTACGGGTTAAAGAGAGAACAGCTGGCTCGTTGACCCGACGCTTTCGCTCGCTGATAAAGCCAGCCGCTTTGAGTTTTTGGAGGCGCTTTTTTCCTGCTTCTTTTTTGCCGTCAAAATACAGCGCCGCGATATGCGCGGTGGTCATCACGCGCGACTCGAAAAGGCCGCGCAGAATATCGAAATCGCGTTCTTGAATGACGGCACGATTAATGGTTCCCGTGCGGCCCATTTATTGAGTATATCATTAGGCAGTAGAGCAAAAAGGACTGCCGTTAGCCATCGAATCGACCCTGTTATAAACCAGTTCACGTCGTGGTAGAGTGTCTGAATGAGTAAGGACCAAGCAATTCATCGAGAGGGTCTTCGTTTTAAGAAACTGGACCTTCATTTACATACTCCCGCCTCAAAATGTTTTGTCGACCGCAACGTAACAGCGGACGCGATTGTTAAAGCAGCATTGGTACAGAAACTGGATGGAATCGCGGTGACTGACCACAACAGCGGTGCATGGGTTGACGAAGTGAAAAAAGCTGCAGCGAAAACAGGCTTGGTTGTTTTTCCAGGTGTGGAAATCACGTGCATAGCCGGAACAGGCGGCATTCATCTTATCGCCTTATTCGACACATCCGCCTGCACTAGGGACATCGAAAGTTTACTCGGCAACCTAGGGCTCAAACCAGAGCAGTACGGCAACATCGATACACTGGTTAAACACGACCCTCTCGCTGTTGCCGCGATCATTGCTCAAAGGGGAGGGCTAGCAATATTAGCTCACGCGAATTCAACCAAGGGTGCGTTGGCTGATATGAAGGGCGAGCAACGGACAGCTCTTGTCCAATGTCCGTCAATAAAAGCGGCGGAAGGAACGGACTTTCAAGATGCTGAAGCGGCTAAGAAACGTAAGCGAGTCGTCGATCTACTCGACGGCACTGACACAACATATAAAAGGAAACTGGCAGTCTACCAAGCTTCAGATAATCCAACCGCGAAGGCAGACGGTCATGGACTCGAAGGAATTGGCACCAGGTGTTCGTATTTCAAACTAGACCAAATCAATATCGACGGTTTAGGTCAGTGTCTTGCCGACCCAGATGTCAGAATTCGGCAGGATTACGAATATGCTGTTACTACCTTTCCATATATCGAAAGAATAAAGGTAACTGGTGGTTTCCTCGATGGCGCTGAGGCAATTTTCCATCAAGGTTTAAACAGTATTCTGGGCGCTAAAGGAGCCGGTAAATCCCTGTTGATTGAATTCTTACGCTTTGCGTTAAACCAACAACCTTCAAATAAGGACATTCTGGCGGATCATGAGAGTAAACTTGCGCAACGACTGGAAAACTACGGCACGGTAGAAGTTGCGATAGTCGATGAAACAGGGATGAAGTTCGTTGTCAGCCGTGTCTGGGACCCCGCAGAAGATCATCCCTACACGAGCGACGTCCGCAACGCAGCCGAGGTTTTTCCGATCCTGTTTCTCAGTCAGAACGAAATCATCAAAATTGCCGAGAGCGAGGACGAACAGATTGCCTTTATCGACCGATTTTTTGATTTTCGAAGCTTCCGACAGAAAATCGCCGATCTCGACCACAAAATGGAAGAATTAGATCGTGCTCTTGCGGAAAGCTTAGAGGCTTTCAGGACGCAAAAGGAGATCGAAGAAGCGATTACCGCATCTAATAAGGAATTGGTCTCGCTTGATGCAAAGTTAAAGAATCCGATTTTTGATGAATATACAAAGCAGGAAACGAAAGACCGCGCCCTTCGCGAGCAGCAGGCCTTCGTCGACGATCTTATCAAACAACTCGACACGACCCGAAGGGACTATGGGCGAGTTCAAGTTCCCGCATTGCCTGAAACACATGCTTCCGATCCCGCATTACGGCGGGTTCAGGATGTAAATACGCAAGCAAAAGATTCATTGTTACAAGGCTTAGAAGAAGCGGCAGCGAAATTAGTTCAGTTCAAACAGCAAGTTGAAACGGAATACTCTAAATGGTTGCCGGATTTCTTAGCCGCGAAGAAACGTTACAGCGACGCAGTGCAAAAGGAAGGTGGTGACTACAAGAATTTAGCGCAAAAAAGAGCGAAATGCGTCAAGCAGATCGAAACCCTTCAGCAAAGACTCGTGCCAATTAAACAACGAAGTGACCAAATCAAAGATATTTCAACTGAACGGGATGAGACCATCACGGCCCTGAAAAGGGAATATGAAGCGTATAGCAAGGAACGGCAAACGAGGTGTCAGACTATTGAACAAGAATCAGGGAACCGGTTGAAAATTGGAATACAAGAGTCGTCCAACGTTGATGAGTTCAGAAGCCGCCTGAACGCCCTAAAGAAAGGCTCGTACCTCAAAGACGCAGAGATCAATTTAATATGCGAAAAATCGGACCCCGGGACATTTGTCAAAGCGGTTATCCGGCATGAAGTCTTCGGGAAGACTCAATTTTTAGAGGCTCTCGCGAAGGATGTCGGTATCGACAGAGAACGCATGTTTGTCCTGTCGGAATTTCTCGACAGCGAGTTTCAAATTGAACAATTACTATCCTTGGAGCACAAGGCGCTTCCGAAAGACCGACCGGAGATTCTTTATAACGTCGGTGAAAACAAGTTTGAGCCGCTCAACCGTTTATCAGTCGGACAGAAATGCACAGCCATGCTTATCGTCGCGCTAAGCGACGGCATGTTTCCTATCGTTATTGATCAACCCGAGGATTCTTTAGACATCCGAACTATTTGGGAAGACATGTGCACAAAAATTAGACGCGGTAAGGAGAAGCGCCAATTCATATTTACCACGCACAATTCGAGTTTGGCCGTGGCCTCCGACACAGATAAGTTTACGATTCTTGAAGCCGGTGCCACAAGCGGCAAGGTGATGTATTCCGGCTCAATGGACCATTCGCCTGTTAATGAAGAGGTGATTACATATCTCGAAGGTGGGCCGGACACCTATAGAACAAAGTTCAGAAAATACAGGATCGACTCTAAGAAATAGTCACCGTCTTAACTTTCAATTTGCGCTTTCGCCGCGCGCTCAAAGTTTTTATCCGTGGATGTCCATCATCGAGGAATCCTTTACATACTCTCGAACGATCGCCGGTAAATGCTGATGGTATATTGTCTCGCCTTCTCTAACCACAGTCGCGAACGTTGGAGAGAGACAGTGAATGGTCTCTGAGAACTTGTCCCAAAGAAAGATATGGGTGAAGGGGTCGGACTTCTCAATGCCAGGGTCTTCGGGAGCCGACGCTAAATCTGATAATCCTTCGCCGGCCGCGTAAATTAGCAACCAGCGCTCCTGCGAACGGCCCCATTGATAACCGCGCGCCTTTTCCTGCTTTTCAGCTATCGTCGCTTTGATTGCATCACTCGAGTCGGCGACTTGACCAGATTGAAGATCGGCGCACCACCACAGCAATCCGCTTTCGGAAGGGAGTAGGCGCACATACAGATGTTCGACGGCGCGCGCCAATAACGGCGCTATCATTGGATCAAAGGCGGTAATCTGCGATCCCGCTTTAGAGAGTGGTGTTCGACGCAGCATTATTACAATTTCTTCGGAGAATTGATCGCGATCGATATCGTAGAGCACGGAGGCGCTAGCAGTTCGGAAAAAGACAGAGCCGTAAACATTTGGCAGCGGCTCCGGTTCACGAAGTAGACGGTCTCTAAGGAGTCTGGCGATTTCCTTCCATGCCGAGTGAAGGCTACGCTCCGGCGAGCCGCGAGAACGAGGTGCATCCGCATTTAGAAGCGTCAACTCAAGACCAACAACTAATGCACCGCCTGCAAATGAAACAACAAAATCCGGCCGTTCGCCTGCGATGAGCTCGTCTGGATTGAGTTGCAGCCGATTCAGGAATCCAGACACGATTGCGAATTCCTTCTCCTTACCGCGCGCGCCGTCGTTTAGATGCCGAGAGGCGAGCTTATTGCGAAGTGCCCTCGATTGCTTCATCCTGTAATGATACCAACTTACCGAATCTTTCGCTTGGCAGTCGCAGGCTCATCTGCCGTTTCGTTGAATAATTTCTCGGCAAAAATCTCTGCACGCTCCGCGATTTGTTTCTGTGCTTCCGCCGCCGGCAGGGCGAACGGCAGCTTTTGATAACACTTTTCAAGAAAACGCTTCGCTCGCTTTGCCAAAATCGCAGACACAACGTTGGTAGTGGCGAGTCGGGTTTATCGAAACCGATCAGAAAGATGTCAATGCCCTCTCGTTGCTGCAGCTGTTCAGCTAGCGTGATGAGCTGAGCTGTTGGTCGACTCGCCGCAAAAATGTACGAGTCGAGATTTGGATATAATCGGCAAGCCTTGTGAAATTCCCCCTCGAATTGTGTCTCACTGAATGTGGTTTCTTTGTAGCGTTTCACCTGAATTGCTACGTCTGCGGCGCTGCTAGCTGCGTCCGCTGGCTGATCGCCGGATCGAGCGACGTAAAATCGCGATCCAGTGAGACAGGTGAACAATGTGGCGATCAGCCCCTCGAATCCGAGCTGCCCAGTCGATCGCATCGTGCTGAGCGTGTCTTGGAGCTTTTCAAATGACATAATTATTCGACCAGCAAACTCCAGTGGATCGGCAAAGCAACGTACTCCGCATCAGGATACAGAGATCGGACAACACGATCCACGCTGGGCCGCTGGCGATAGAAAATATCGAGGAATTGTTGAAAGTTCTACAGAACAAATCCGATTCACTTCACAAGCAAAAACTTATTCCTTTCCCGCCAGCGCCTATCGACACGAATCTCACGAAGCAGCAAGTCCATGCGCAAGTTCGCGCACCTCTCTGTCAACCTGACTGACGAATTGCTCTACGTGGATCAGCAAATTCTCAACATCGGCGCGCGGAAGGATTATTAGCGCCCCGTCTTTAGTCAAACCGTTCCGGTGGACAATGTCGTGCCGAACTTGGACTGCTTTCAGAATCTCAATCATCGAAGGTGGGAATGTGATTCCCAGAACTGCCGAATACATCTTTTGCACTTTTTCTAACCGATGGAATGGAAGCACGTACAGATGGTTCTTCACACGAACAGGAATCGACTCCATCTGTCGAAAAATATCTGCTGTGGTTATTTTCAGCGCTTTAAAGACTGAATCGGATTCCACGAATTTTCGCAGCAGACTCTGATGTTTTACGACAAGAGAGATAAAAACATCGGAAAGGTAGGCTTCCAACAGCGTGATCGCATTCACGTACAAGAGTGCAAAGAACGAGGCTTGATCGTTCTCATCTATCTCTTGACCCAAAAGCCTTCTAAGGGTCTCAACCCCATTTTCAAATCTGGGATAAAAATCTGAGACAAGATAACTGAGATCGAAATCCTCGGGTCCAGGAATCGACGCCCATTCGTCGGTTCCGCATTCCTCTT
Source organism: Chthoniobacterales bacterium (assembly GCA_035635435.1). Taxonomy (GTDB): domain Bacteria; phylum Verrucomicrobiota; class Verrucomicrobiia; order Chthoniobacterales; family UBA10450; genus AV40. The sequence continues at coordinate 22,432 of DASQBB010000008.1, forward strand.
CAAGCTCCTCAGCTATTTCTAGGAGGAAATTCTCAGGAATAATGTCGCAAAACTCTGACCAGAGAACTTCGTCTGCCTCATGTGGACCACCCCAAATATATATGTAACCACCTTCGGCCGACTCGTATGGCGTGTTCTCGGCAGGATTTTCGTAGTGTTCGAGGAACCAGTGCTTGATAATTCGCTTTTGCTCCTCCGGTGGTAGTTTTGCGAGTTCCTCAGCCGTTAGATCCCGCCCCGATTCGGGATCCAGGTATTTGGTCTTATTTTCGCTAAGCTCGCCCATCATTGGTTGGCAAAAGTCTCATCCATATTCGCTAGCTGCAATGTTGCTCGTTTAATGCGGGCAATATATTAATATGCTCAAATCGCTTCCATTCGCTTTTGTGGAGGAGTCAAGACAGAAGCCTATTGTCCGAATTGTTGAGAAAATCCTGGCAACGAGAGCGTGAAATACCGAGGCGGACGTGAGCGCTTTGGAGCGGGAGGTCGACCGATTCGTGTTTGCGCTCTACGGCCTGACTCCCGACGAAATCAAAATCATCGAAGCCTCATCTGCGGCATCTCCGACGCAAAAAAGAAACATGGCCTGATGTTTGGGGCCTTGGTGCGGGCCCTGCTGACCAATTTGCCGATGCCGCGACTAAATCGCAGATCTGATGGCGGTTACTTTATAACCAATAGCTTTACAAAAGGCCGTCTCATCAAGCACGCGACCTACCAAGTTGAGCCGCGCGCGCTCGAAATTCTAGCGAGCCGCGGCATTCGCTCGGGTGACGATTTTCCAAGAGAATTGTTCCACGAACTGCGGGAAGAAGGACTGCTCACTACCAACGGAAGCGGACCAGGCGAGGAAGTTGCGGATCATAGGGTCAGCGGCTCAACAGAATTAGATGAAGCGCGGCATGACCGCCGGCAGATCCCACTGGATGTTACAGCAGAACTACTGAACAGCGCCGGCAGTTTCATTTCGTTCGGCGCATTCAAAGTACGATACGGCGGAGACTCCGGATACGATGATGATGTTCTCCGCGCCGCGTACCAGAATTTAAAGAATCGAGTGCCAACACCGTTCGAGGCGTTCTCCGGCGCCGGTAATCCGATTGATGAGCATACGTCGGGTAAAGCCAAGACATGTGTTCAAGATGAAGTAATCAACTTAGCGCGTATGATTCACAACAGGCTTTGGCTCCCGAATCGCGACGAGAGCCATTCGACAAAAGCAGCAATTCAAATCTGCCGCGAATGGCAACAGGCCGTTATAAATGCCTTTCCAGGACAGTTTGTCGGAGAATGTGTTATCGGAAGTGATTGCGGTGAAAGAATCGATTTGGTGGATCAACATGAAAAAGTCGCTTACGAACTCAAGGCATCTCCCAACAACACCCACATGGAGTTTTATCGGGACATATTCAAGACTTGGGTGCAGCGCGAGATCGGGAATGAGCCATTGAAAAAGCTCGTGTTCATCACTCCGGAAGCAGGGGCTAGACGGCTGGAGGCTGGCTTTGGGCAGCAGGTTATTCGACTGACGCACAAGCATGGCTTAGCGATTGAAATCGCGGCGATTTGAGACTCACGATGGCCGCCGAGAAGAATCGCGACAGGTCAAAGCCTTACTATCCGTCTGTGGCAGTGAAGGCACGTGACGTGCTCGAAATTCTTTGATGGACGTAGCTCTGAAGCCGTTCTTACGGCGAAAATTCCTGCTATCACGTGCCGAAAAATGTTTTTATGACATTCTGCGCCGGATCGTTGGGCGGAAGATCGTCTTTGCGAAAATAAGACTCGCTGATCTAGTCGAAGCCGATGAGCGTCATCGACTGTGGCAAGCAAACTTCAGGCGCATTTGCTCGAAACATATCGATTTTGTGATCTGCGACGCCGCCCTCTGCCCAATTATCGCTGTCGAGTTGGACGATTCATCCCATCGACTGCCCGAGCGGAAAGCAAGAGATCGCGATGTCGATCGAATCCTTGAAATCGCTTCGCTGCCAATCTTGCGGCTTCCAGTGCAGCAAAGTTACGATCAGGGCGAAGTTGAACGACAACTCCTCGCCAAGCTTCGAGCACGTCATTAGGTGGATGTCTCAGCTTTAAGTCGCCCCGCGAGTCATGCGGTTGTAACGATTTGACTAGCGGGCCGCTGAAGCCTGGCTGTCGAAGTAAGCAGGTTGTTTCGCCATAACTAGCCGCGGCGAGTCAAATTTGTGTGGGCGAAACGTTTTTCGCACATCTCGCGCGAAAACGACGGGAATTGGAACAATCCCGCCCTGGCGCGAACGGAGCTAAAAGTTATCTACCAAAGGGGTGCTCAAGCGAACCACGGGATAGTGCCATCTTCCGTCTCGTATCGCCATGCCGTTTCAGCGGTCTTGATCACTCTTGCTCTTTCTCCTGGCTTTAGTTGAAACATCGCCGGCCGATTCTGCCAATGGATCACGCCTTTGTCGTCGAACTCGTTTGCAAAATCTAAACTTGCGTATGAGCCATCATCGAACCGTCGCACCCACTGAACGTGATCGATCTTGAGCTGTGATCTTCCATGGTCATTGAAAGCGTAGTTTAAGGATTTCCGATCCGTTCTTACGCTTGGATAAGCAATCGCGCCGAAAGGATGGCGGCCAGTCCATCGCGTCAAACTGCCGGCGACTTCGGTCGCGCTGTTCCGATCACATTTGTGCGAGAAGCCGTTCACCATTCCGCATGCGATTGACCATCGATACAAGAGAAGTTCGCCCCCGACATCCAATGTGTAAATGTCGGCAAAGAGCTTCAGAATTTCGTTGGCATCATGTCTCGGAGGGAACTTCGAATTGAGCGCGGCGGCCGAGCCTTCTTCATTCGGAAAGCGTTCGGCTAAAATTCTAGGTGGAATACCGCCATTCGCGAGGGCGAACTTTTCGGCAGTTACTCTCCATTCCGATAGGCAGTAATCTCCGGCGGTGGCTCCGCGTTCGGCGAATGCCGTTTCCGGCGAATCAGCGAGATACAGAACACTTTGTCCCTGGTCGTTCAGTCGGCCAATTCGCGAGAGTTGAGACGGCGGTTCTCCAACTTCGATGAGCAGCGTCGGTTTTCTCGACATTTGGCGAATTCGAAACATCCGCGCATCGCGGTAAAAAATCGGACAGTGATGATTTACGCCAATCGACAACCGTTCCAATCGCTCACTCAGCTCAAATGCCGAGCTCGGCACGATCTTTTGCCGGAGTTCGTCGTCTAAAGCAGCGAGCAGATCGATTGACCCAGCCATGACATCCGCCGGCTCGCTCATGTCGCGTGATGCTGAATCGCGTCATTCACTTGGGCCAATGTCGCCAAGTCCGCGTCGGAAAGTTCTTCATCCATCACATAGGAATAGCGGAGCACTGTGTTCGTGGGTCCTTCGACGAACTGGATAGCAGTTGCTGTTTGCAAATAGAGAAGCGCACCTGGAATGGTTTTTTTCCCAACGAACAGGTTGCGCACATTTTCGGCTCCGTTTTCGGCGATAAAATCTCTGTGAAGCTCGCGCGCGTGCTGTCGTAGGAGTTCTACCGGTGCACGATAATCAATCCAAGACCCATAAGTCGGCGTTTCCTCCCCCACTGCAAATTTTTTTGCGTTAAGCATTGGCCACATTTTTTCATGGTCGATTTGATTCTTCAGATTGATAATCACGCAACCGACTTCGGCGGGGGAATTTTCAATCTGTTCAATTCCCTCTTTCAATCGATCGAACATCGTTTTCGGAGATCTTCCCGACAGAACCTTGCACGCAAAGCCCCAACGCCGCCCGTCCAGTCGCGTCAAGGTATCTGGATTGTCGCCGTAGGAAAGAAGGGGACCATCCAATCGAGTTTCGGTTCCGATTTCGATACAAACGAGCCCGATAAGGAGCTCAAAAATCTTCGCGGCGACTTGATCTGTTGGAGCTACAACGTTCTGCGCGATAGTCCCCTTGTTTAGAAGTCGCAAGTGGTCGGCGAGGAAAGGAAAATCAGGCTGGTTCTGCAGTCGCACAATCCGCCGAATAAGATCATGCAGCCCGAAAGCCGGGCGAAACCGAATTCTCAAATCTTCCATCGTGTCGCCGATCGTGTACTTGCCGCTCTCGAGATCCCGCAGGTCGGAACACATTTTTTCGAGCGGCGAACCGTTTGCAATCTGAATGTCAAAGCGCTTGAGGACGCGCTCGAATTCTTCGGTCTCGCTCTTGACCTGCTCGAAACTGATATTGTCACGCTCGTCCAAATCTGCGTCGCTCAATAGACGTGGGTCAGGGGAGTAGAAAGACTCTTTCGATTTTTCGTCATAAACGATCAATTCACGACAGGTTGTTAGAAGCTCTGCCAACTCGTCCTTCGTGAATCCGCGAGCATCGAAACTCACGACGTTATCGCCCTCGATTTTCGTGAATCGTATCCGGCGAGAAGATTTTGACGCCAGGCAGGCTTCGATGATTGCCGCCAACGCCACGAATATCGCAGCCCCTTCTTTGGAAAAGACGAGTTTCAGAACCTCGGCGACGCCTGTTACGTCGGCAGAAAGCTGATGGATCTCTTGACGCTTTACTGTTACGCCGGCGTCCGATGCCGCTTGCTCGAAGGCATCGAGCTCAAGTTTCGGACCGAAAACCAGGAAGCGTTTTTCCATACGAGCTGCTAACCGTACCACTCAACTGCTGCGACTCACAATCGCGGAGTTGACGCAAAATTTGACGTAATGTCATTTTCCAGGAGCGGAGCCTACGGGGCTCGAACTCGTTACGGCAAATTCTCCTTTGGTACTGCTAGGGGGTTCAGATTATCTAGCCGCGATGCGCATTTTGCGCGCGTCGGCGTGCCCTGCGAAGCGCCTTAGGTCGGCAACACCAGGATAACTTTTCCTCAAGATTTCATTCTCTTCGGAGTCCGCCTTCGAGCTAACTCAATCTCAGGCCTCGCGGATTCGAGCCTTGTATTTTGCGTGCAGCGTGGATTCCGCCGCAATATTGGGGCTGTACGTCTTAAGCTCAAACGCGATTACGTCGTCTGCGTTCAAATTTGTTTGGTCGATACCGGCTTTCGCGGGCTGCCCATTGACAAAAAACTCCCAAAAGTAAAACGGATGAGCCGACGAGATAAAACTCTCGTACGTCTCATTTATCATGACGACTAGATACCCAAGCCTCGCTCCAAAATATTGAAGCCCGTAGGTAAACTCCGATTGTTTGTTCAGTGAATCATACGCTCCTTCGATTGCCTGCTGTGCATTCATTCCCGCCGAAAAGGGAATGGATACAGTGGGGCCGCCGACAACTTGAACGGTTACGCTATTTTGCTGGGAGGACATCGAATCACCTCGTTTCCTAACGACTTTCCACAAAATTGTAAATATCGAATCCGACCGCCCAGGTCCGTTCACTTGTCGATCTGCAAGGCCGTTGTCACCGCTGCGGTCCGATTTTCGACCCCAAGTTTTGGATAAATTCGCTCCAAGTGCTTGTTCACTGTGGCTGGCGCGATATGCAAAATCGCGCCGATTTCGGGATTCGATTTCCCTTGCGTGAGCCAAAACAACACCTCACCTTCGCGTGGCGTCAATTTGCGATGTCGCCGGGTCCGCTCATCGCTTTTTCCTTTGGTTAACTCAAGTAAAAGGATGATCAAATCGTCCGTGTACGAATCCTGTTCTTTCACGTACAAGTGAGCTGTCTTTTTCGCTGCCACTAGCGACTTGCCATGATTTCGACGATTACGTTTTGCTAACCAGCGGCTAATCTTTTTTGGCAAGACACCTGAGCGAGCCGGACGGCCAAAAAATTGCGCTAGCCATCGGCGAGCAGCCGCATCAGCAAAGCGAATTTTGCCTTCTGGAGCGGCCAACACCATCGCTCGTCGTTTCGCTCTGCCGCGGTTTCCACGCGGTGCATTTTTCCCGACCGGCATAACCCTTCAATTAGGTACTACGGTTTTTGTCGAAAGAAGTTCGCAAAAATTTTGAGAAATCTTTTGCCTCGCGCCACTGCATACTCCCCCTGTAGAAAAATGTGCGGCGATTGCCGTATATACAAAAAAAGCGGAAACTGGCACCATCGCGGCCGCGTGAACTCACCCCCCCTGAAAGATTGCGATAACAGTCATCATCGCAGTTCAGCCGCTAAACTGTCCTGATCTGATCGTTCACACTGCTTGCCTGTTTATGAATAAAACAACACAACTAATCTGTCGTATATTCGCGGTAATACTCGTCACGATCGTAATTGTCGGGGCCGCCTCTCTATACCGATCCCGATCAAATCAATTGACGACTGCTGGACCAACAGACGCCGACATTTTCCATTGTCGCTGGTTTCCAGAGCCGCTCGTGCCAATCGCCGGCAAAACGACGCCGGAGGAGAACGCGGCGTTGTTCGCTGCGATTCATGCTCACGGAAATCGCCGCGACCAGGATGATCATTCCGCAATTCTTTCATTTCTCGATCAATTTCCGCGCTCCGCTTGGCGCGCAGCATTGCTTACGAATCTTGGGCTTGAATACCGACATACCGGTTGGTTTCTCAAGGCGCTCGATGCGTGGGAGGAAGCGTGGACGATCGGAAGGGGTGACAAATCACAGCTGGGTAAGCCGCTGATTGATCGCGCTGTTGGAGAATTGGCTGAGCTCAACGCGCGATTAGGTCGGCGCGTTCGAGTTGAGGAAATTCTGAAAGAGATAGGGAATCGACCAATGATTGGGCCAGCAACAGAAAAAGTGACCGCTGCGCGTGAAGGCGTTTGGATGATGCATAACGAGCCTGGCAACGCTTTCAAATGCGGCCCTTTCGCTCTGGATCGAATCCGCGCTTCGCATCATCCCACCAATGCACCTGATCCTAAAATACTAGCGGCGCAATCAACCGATCACGGGATGTCTTTAGATGAGGTTTGGAAATTATCGGGGGAATTGGGAATGAACTACCAAATGGCGAAACGCGCTCCCGGCTCGAAAGTTGTTGTGCCGTCCGTCGTCAATTGGAAGGCGAACCATTACGCTGCGTTGGTTCGTGAAGAAAATGATCGGTATGTCGTCGAAGACCCCACTTTTGGCGATCCCATTCTAGTGAGCAAGGCTGCCCTAGATGCGGAGTCGACTGGCTATTTTCTGATTCCCAATGCCGATCTCCCGCAAGGCTGGGAGCGAATCGGAGCCGAAGAAGCTAAGAAAGTTTGGGGCATGGGCAACACCGGTGATCACGACCCCACTGGAACAAAAACCTGCGACGCGAAGGCCAAACCGGACTGCGGCTCAAATTGCGGACCCATGGCGACCTACAATTTCCATTTACAAACCGTCAGCCTGAACATTGTGGATACACCGGTTGGTTACACGCCTCCGCGCGGGCCGGACATGCGTTTCACGATCACCTACAATCAGCGTGAAATGAGCCCGACCATCAACCACTCCCACAGCAATTTTGGATCGAAATGGGTTTGTAAGTGGATTGCGTGGGTTGATGGCGATCCAACAATCGCGCCGACCTACGCGACGCGTATTTTCCTGCCGAGCGGGGGTTCTGAGCTTCATACTGTATCTTCAGGAACTTTTTCAACCGATCCGCAGAGTGGGGCGACGCTAACGGTCTTTCCGAATCCGACTACAGGGCGTTTTGAACGCAATCTGCCTGACGGTTCCAAGCAGGTGTTCGAGCTGCGGGATTACATCCCGTTTTACGGCTCGAACAACGTTTATATGACAAAATCGGTTGATCCGGCTGGAAACACGACCCTTTTCAATTACGACAGCAGTTTCAGGATCACGTCGGTAACGGATGCGCTTAATCAAACCACGACGATCACCCACCTGAGCAACGATCCGGGCGTGCTGCCCGACTTTTACCTGATCTCGCAGATCACCGATCCGTTGGGCCGCTCAGCGACTTTTGATTATCAAAACGGCCAACTGATAAGAATTCACGACGCGATCGGTATTACTTCGCAATTCGGCTACGCGACGGGAACGGATTTCATCAACTCGATGACCACGCCGTATGGAACAACAACATTTTCGCAGCCAACAAGTTCGCTGGACGCGACTACACCGCCGTCCGGCAACGCGCGCGTGATTCAAGCTGTCGATCCAACAGGCACTGTCGAGCGGGTCGAATATGGCCATCAGGCTCCCGGAATTGCCGATGCTCAGCCTGATGTTCCGGCGGGACTGGGTATCCTCAACACCAGCTACGAGTTTCGCAATTCATTTTACTGGGACAAAAAAGCCACCGCCATGTATCCGCCCGTAAACGGGGTATATGATTTCACTAAAGCAAAGCTAACCCAATGGTTGCACACGTCGGATGGTGGTTCTGCTGCAAACATTAAGGAGCGCGAGAAAATGCCGCTGGAGAATGCGGTTTACTATTTGTACGCGGGCCAAACAGATACTCGTTTCGTCGGCACCAATGGCTTCCCCACGAAAATCGCGCGCGTGCTTGATGACGGCACCACTCAGCTTTGGCAATACGAATACAACAGCATCGGTAGGATGACGAAATCCACCGATCCAATCGGCCGAGTAGTCAGCTACGATTACGATACGAATAGTATCGACCTTCTCAAAGTTCGGCAGACCACTGGGGCGAACAATGAGACGTTGCGGACTCTAACATACAATTCGCAACACAAAGCTCTCACCGACAAAGATGCGGCCGGAGAGATCACAAATTATGGGTACAATTCGTATGGCCAGTTAACCACCGTGCAAAATGCGAAGAACGAAACGACAACCTATGCCTACGGCGACGGAACGACCGCCCCCGTTGGCTATCTGGCATCAATCACGAGTCCGCTCTTTAACGGCAGCTCAGCGGCAACGACTTTCACCTACGACAGTGCGAATCGTGTTCACCTCGCTACCAGTAGCCCGGACAACTACACCACTACCACCGATTACGATAATTTGGACCGTCCAACTCAGATCACTTATCCGGACCTGACAACAGAACAGTTTCAGTACACGCAGGACTTTGGGCAGGGTCTGACAAACATTTTGGATCTCACCAAAAGTAAGGATCGGCGCGGAAATTGGACGACCCGCCATTACAATTCCAACCGCCAAATGGATTCCATCACCGATCCGCTAAACCGAACAACGCAGTTCGGCTGGTGTTCCTGTGGCTCGCTCACCAGCATTACCGACGCGCGCAATAAGACAACGACATTCAATCGCGATTTGCAGAGCCGCGTATCGTCAAAAGTTTTCCATGACACGAAGTCGATCTCTTACATTTACGAGACCACCACGAGCCGGTTGAAGTCGATGACCGACTCGAAGAATCAAACCACGAACTACCAATACTTCGCCGATAACGATTTGAAACAAGTCAGTTACACCAACGCTCAAATCGCAACACCGACGGTCAATTTCACCTACGATCCGAATTACAATCGTTTCCTCACAATGGCGGACGGCACCGGCACGACGACGTACGCATATAAACCAATCACGGGTTCGGTCTCTTTGGGCGCGGGACAATTGCAAACGGTGGATGGGCCACTCACGAATGACACGATCAGTTATACGTATGATGAGGTCGGCCGCGTCTTGAGCGAAGCAGTGAATGGCGTGACTGGCAGCCGCGCCTACGATTCACTTGGGCGAGTTGGAACGGTTACAAACCCGCTGGGGACATTCACGAACACCTACGACAGCGTGACGCCGCGGTTGTTAAACACGGCGTTTCCGAACGGCCAAGCTACCAATTACACTTATCTGACGAATACTGGCGATCGCCGCCTTCAAACGATTCAGAATAATGACGTCAGCGCGTCGATTCTCTCAAAGTTCGATTATATCTACGATCCTGACGGCGAGATCACGCAATTAACCCGCCAGCTCGGACCGACCGGATATCCCAAGCGTTGGTTCGGCATGAGCGGATCGATGTACGATGCAGCGGATGAGTTGACGAATTTGACCGAACAACAATCGAACGATGTTTACGCGAGCACTGCGTTTAGTTACGACGACTCTGGAAACCGAACTGACTTCGGCACTTTTACCTTCAACGACGTCAACCAACTGACCAATTCCGGCTACACCTACGACGCCAATGGGAATCTGACTGCCGATCCAGCCAAGACGTATGAGTGGGATGCCGCCAATAGATTGACCGCTATCAATTATAATGGCTCCGCGGCACGCACGGAATTTACCTATGACGGTTTAGGACGGCGCGTGAAAATCGTGGAAAAGAACGTCCCCCCGCCGCCTCCGCCAGCCATCAACTCGAACCTTACGCCTGCCGGCCGCAACTACGTCGTCACCACTTTCCCGACCGTTTCCCTGACTGCCGGCACCTATACGTTGACCATTACCGGTCTGAATCCAAACGGCGGAACAAATATGGCGTTAGTGGACGCGATCAAGTTGAACACCGTTCTAATCAGCAACGGCGGTTTTGAAACTCCGGTCTTGGTAAGCGGGCAGTATGTGTTCAATCCGACGAACGCGACGCCGTGGACGTTTACAGCGACGACTGGCATTACCAGAAACAACAGCATTTATACCGGAACTGTTACTGCTCCGGAAGGACATCAGGCGGGCATGGTTCAGAATACAGGTAGCCTCGCGCAGACGATGAGTCTCACCGCCGGGAGCTACTCGCTCAAGATCAGTGCGTCGCAAGCAAAGGGAAATACTACCTCCCAGACGATTAATGTGACGTTACAAAATGTCCCGACTGTTCAAGTGAACAGCACGAAACAATTTGTGTGGACTGGCAACCGAATCGCGGAGGAAAGGGATGCCAGCAACAACGTCTTGCGCCGCTTTTATCGTCAGGGCGAACAAATCAGTGGTACCAGCTATTACTATACGCGGGATCAATTGGGTAGTGTCCGCGAACTCGTAGACGCGACCAATGCAATCCGTGCGGAGTATGATTACGATGCATGGGGAAACCGAAATAAACTCAGCGGCGACCTCGATGCGGAATTTGGCTACACGGGTTATTATTTTCATCAACCAAGCGGTGTAAATCTTGCTCTTTATCGAGGATATGATGCGGTCACCGGGAAGTGGCTAAGCCGAGACCCTATCGCAGAGAGAGGCGGCATAAATCTCTATGGCTACGTTTTCAACGATCCCATCAATATGATTGATCCGCTTGGTTTGGCTTGTTGTAACCATGATTATTTGGACTGTTTGGCAAATTGCATTGAGAAAGAACGATTCGATCTGATCGCAGTACTCGGTTCAGCTGCGGGTACTTTCGGGTTTGGAACAATGCCAAAAACTGCTGCAGAAGCTGCAAGAAGCACCGCATTCGGAACTCCTAAGAATCCGGAGTTTACAAGTCAGCTCAGTCGTTGGGCTGGCAGACTTGGTGGAAGACCCGGCAATTGGGGCTGGTTAAGGGATTTCGGACGAAGTAGCCTCGGTCGAACTGCAGGCGTCGCCGCGACGGGCAGTTTAATATTTGAGGGATTTTACGATCTTGGAGCGGAAATTCGCTGTTCGATTGTATGCTCCCAAGATAATTGCGCCTATTAGTTCGCTATGTCTGAGTCGGAAACACTGCCATCTGTAACCGAGCAAACACGCTCTTGGATCGCGTGGCTGTTCGGGGTTTCAGACAATTCCCTTCAACCCTCAACAAAAATTGGAGTTGAACTGCAACCGTCTACTCGTTCTTTTTACGGTAATGAGACATTTGCCGTCTTCACTGAGGATCTTGTTGATATTGAAAAAACACTAAAGCGCGAAGTCTCACTACTAGATCGGGGTGTGACAGTTGGAGATTTCTGCACACTTGTCGAAGACCTCGATAGGGCCAATCCGCTAGCTTGTCAGCGGCTGTTGCGCAGTTGGAAGAAGCTCGTCAGCCTGGATAGTAAGCCAAAGTGGCGAAAGGCAATTTTTAAGACAATTGGGATTTAGAATAATTATCATCACGCTTGCACTCGCGGCTTCTGCACCAGCGGACAAGGTTTTAACCGAACAAGATCTGCTCACCATCGCGCTGCATGATGGCTCCATCAAGGACGTTCTCGGCTCGAAGAATCTGCTGCGCTAAGACTTGGTCAACATAAACGGAGGAGCCGAGCTAATGCCGACAAAGTCGCAAGAACTGCCACAGTTGTGGCGAAGTAGCTCCAAGCGTATCGGTGCTTTGGTATTGATCGTAGTCATCCTTTCTGCGACGAGCGCCTTCTCGCAGATAGCCGTACTCAACCACAACAGCAACTTGCGAAAATCGGCTAATTCGTCGAGCGAGATTCTGGAAGAACTCTCAGCTGGCACACAGGTGACACTGATCTCAAAGAGGAAGCGCACCGGCTATTACCACATTCGGACGCAAAATGGTGCCGCGGGATGGGTCTGGGCCAGAAACGCCACGATGTCAGCTGGTGGAGAAACATCGCCGACGCCGGCACCCGGCGGCCCTGCGACGGGAAAAGCCTTTGATCCAGGTTGCACATTGCCATTCGATTCAATCAAACAGAAGCATCCGATCATCGATGACAGCTGCAGTATCGATGGCGAAAAAAAAGGCGGTAGTGTTCCTGACGAGCAAAAACTCGTTGAGAACCACGCAAAGAACAACTTCTGCTTAACGGGTACTCCGACAGATATTTCTTACCACGGTCTGCTGGAGCTCGAAGCCGCAACTAAGAAGGTCCGTGGCGTTGATCTATCTAATGCGGAAATCAGAAAGACAAAGCTCGGCCGCCTTCTCGTCGTAAATGACCAAAAGATTGGCGAAGGAAACCTCGTTCGCCTCACGATCTACGTGATCCATAACAAAGCGGACTATGCGGACACGGGTGACAAAGGCGAGGGCGGTGAAAGCGTCAACTGCAATCGCCTTTCTAACGAAGAAAACGACATCCACATTCCCTTGGCTGAAAAGCCAACAGCGGCCGAAACTGTAAGTGTAACGGTTGAAATGAGCCCGCACTTTCGGCCGCCTAAGTGGACGCCAGAGCAAATAAACGCTGCCAAAAATCACCCCATCCGCGTCGTGGGACAGCTATTCTATGACTCTGCTCACAGGACTAAAACTGGAGGACGCACGGGTGCCCCGCGAGCGTCGCTTTGGGAGATCCATCCAGTTTATCAGTTTGAGGTGTGCACGCTCGGCGACGTGGGTTCATGTACGAGCAGGGGCGATTCGGTTTGGAAGCCACTCGACCAATTTCAGCCATAGTTCGGGGCGTCGATGGCTACGATTATGGTGAAGCAGTGGAGAGTGAACGCCCGAAAAGACAGTACGAAGTACATCCTTTATGTCGCAACGAGCGATGAAGCCATTCGCATCGATCAACAAGCTGGAAGCGGCAGCTCGCTGATCGAGTTTGCTAGACACGGCCGATTCTCATCCGAATAGTAATGATGATCACCGCGATCTGGCGATCGGCGCCTGTGGGTACTACGCGAAAACGCAAAACATAGAATTAGGCGGACCGCTCGTGGAGGTTGATACAATACCCAATGGGCTGAAAAATGACTGGCTGGGCGGCAAACCAGGATCAGGTACCTTCGCGGTGATCGTCTATGAACAGCAAATGCCAAACTAAATGCGTCAAAGAGTAGTTCAGAGAACCCGACCAGCCCTCGCATTTACCTCACGTGCTCGGCAAGTTTTGTTACGCGCATTGAAATCCGCACACGTAATCACCGCGATGGGTGTGCTGTCGGCACTCTGCTCATCATCGGTGGCGTCGGGCGGCACAGCGTCACTTTTTCCGAAGGCAATAGTCAAAACGGAAGACGTCGAACTCGCAATTAAGACGGAATGGGACCAACGGAAAAACTACGATGTTGCACCGAATCAAGGAGAGCCGTGGTTCTCAGTAATAGACGGTACGTCACACGTGCTCATCAGCGCTCCACACGCGACGGCGCAGATCCGAGAAGGTAAATCGAAATTTGCGGATGCTGGCACGTGCGCTCTTGCCGTGCTGCTGAACCGCCTCGCGAAAACGCCGGTTATTTATACAACGCGGCAATCCCCTTCAGACCCGAACTTTTACGACGATAATGAGTACAAATCGACTCTCGCTAAACTGCTCGACAAGTACCATCCCAAATTAGTTTTGGACCTCCACGCATCACATTTCTATCGGCCATACGATGTTGATTTCGGAACAATGGGAGGTAAGTCGCTCAAAGGACATGGTGTCTGGCTTCGTCACCTGAGTGAATGTTTCATTGACGCAGGCTTTAGAGACTTGTCTCAAGACTATTTTGCTGCGAGCACCAATCAAACAGTCACAAAATTCGTTCGCACCAAAGGCGTATCGTGCGTTCAGCTCGAATTCAATGAGACTTGGTTAAATCTGTTCAATGAGGTCGGAATAAAATCTGCCGGAGGAGGCCCGACTGACATCTCCGAGGATATACTTCGTGTCGATCAACATGGTGCTCACCGCTTCTCCTCCACTTTAGAAGCACTCGTTCGGTTCATCGGATGGATCGACCGACCGAGCGACTCGAATCATTGAGTATTTCTGGCGGCTGCGCGTGCCTTGTTAGCCGAGATTCCAACAGATCTCCGACCAGGCGACTTCGCCCCAAGATTCCTCCGACAGATCTTTGAACCGTTCCCAATTGATCAAGTGCGGGTGATTATCTACTAGGTCCTCTAAACTCCTCGCAATTTCCTCTGCGTCCATTGACGCGCGAAGGTCTATTCCATAAATCATATTCCGTTCAAGTTCTCGGTCGAGATACACGACCATGTCGAACTGCTCCAAGTCTTCCGCTAACGCCTTTAGGACTGCGGCGCGACAAACGGTTTGGTCAGGAGAGTTCATTGCTCAGCCGGTACTCGAAAAAGCCATTACCTTAAAGTCTCTCGCACGAAGGCCTCATCGCTAATCAATTGCTGATACAGCTGGCGTCGTTCGACGGCTCTTGCGTCGATTCGATCACCGCGCACGGTGGTACTCATTTCTACAGGGATCTGCTCTAGCGAAACCGCTTTCGCCCGCGCATAAACGCGCTGCTGATCTGCGGAAGGAGTGCCAAATTCTGAAACAGGAGTCGAAAGAACATTGATTACTCTCTGATTCAGATTTGCTTCTGCCTGTGCAGCAGCCTGTTGCCGGCTCGCAGCGTATGACTCCGCAGTTTGTTGAGTGATCTTTCGTTGCCGACTCTGCTCTCCCACTCGGTTAGCGGCCTCTTGCTTAGCCGCGTGCTGTCGTTGAAGAAAGTCCGCTGTTTCCTTTTCGGTCGCTGCGTATCTGCCACTTCTTAAAGCCTCGATCAGATCCGGCGATGCACCGAGCGCCTTTAACTCCTTCTCTTGTTCGGCGTTGAACGTGCCATAAACACGGCCGCCGATGAGATCTTCTTTTATGATCGTCTCGCTCGAAAATCCCGACCGCAGCATTAGGCTGATTTCATCCAGCGTGATCGCGGTACAATGGGCCGCCAAGAAGTGCATCAATATCAGAGTGAGAACTAAGACGGGCAGCCAACCGATTATCGGTCTGTTCATATACCAATTTGGGATTCTGATAGGCAAAGGAGCTAAAACCATGCTCGTTATAACATAAATATCCGATTTTGGGATAACCGAATTTGGTATCGACGTTCGCCGCATGCCGAGGCGAACTCGCCGAAAGACGCGATTCTCCCAACCGTATCTGAGATTTCTCAAGCTGCTGCGCGAAGCCAGGATCAAAGCTGACCTAACCCAAACCCAAACAGCGAGGCGAATACGGCAGCCTTAATCGTTCGTTGCAAAGTGCGAATCGGGAGAGCGTCGCGTCGATGTCGTAGAGCTGATTGTCTTTTGTCGCACATACCGAATCGACCCAGCCAAGTTGATTCGCCGACTCCGCCGGCCGAAATAAAAGCGTCGAACGGATTTATCGGAAATGAGGTCGTGAGCGCAATTGCCTAGGGACTCTGCCTGCAGAGCGAAGTTTCATAGCGGAAACCCGCAGTCATTGCCGATCTGTTAGAGTGCGTAGCCAAACGCAAGGGCTATAAGCGGGACCTCCAACTCTGTTTCGATCGAGATCCCTAGCGCACCGGCAAGAGCGTCATCTATGAATCCTCCGATCCAGACGGTTGAAAGGCTTCTCATCGTAAATGCTGTATCCACGAGTGCGCAGGCAGCACCAACTTCGAGTAGGGCGAATCGATAACCGCGCGCACCATACTTCACGCAGATTCGCGGTAGAACTGACGAAAACACTAAAATGCCCGCTGGATCTGCGGCGCTAGTGCGCAAGAACGATTGCTCAGCACGACGTACCGAAGCTCCGTCTGTGAAAAGAGTGCACAATCGGCATTGTGATGGATCAAAATGGTAGAGAGCATACGGCAAATCAACGATTCTCTGTGCGATTAAATAAACCTCGGTTGGGTAGCGTCCGCCTGCAGACGGGTATGGCCGACTGATAAAGGTTCCTCGATGGATGTCCCGGAGAGCGGAGCAGATTACGCCGGACACTATCTCCAACGGTACATTTCGGTTTGGATCGAAGACTCTCGTTGATGTACGAGCCGCGATTGCACTATCAAAATGTTCCTCACTGCGCGTTTGCACTTGAAGGGTGCGATACGGAAATCGTTCGTACAATTTCCGATCAACAGACGTCCATGCTTTGGGGCTCTCGCTTTCGTCCGCCGTCGGATCACCAGAAACTAGCTTGCCAAGCGCGTGACTATCCAAAACACCTGTCAGCGATTTCTCAATATCATGTGCAAAACGCATTAAAGAAATGGGTGTGGAATACGATTTACCGACTGCGCGTCGTAGGAACTGGTTAATCCGAGCATTCTTTCTATGCGCTGAATTCGTTCCCATGCGATATCCTGGAGCGATTCGGTGAGATATAATGGCTGGAACGTGGGAACAACCGCTTTAACGGATATCCAACCAGCATCGCACGTTTTTTGAGGCAACCTGCTCGTCAGATCAACGAAGAACACATCGGCGCCGGTCACACGCGCGAAATTTGCAAGCGAGAAGACGGTCGTCATGTCCGCAATAGACTGCACTGAGATGACATGGACCTTTTTCAGCGCTCTTTCTATGGATGTTTCCGCGACATTTGATCGCAAGTAGCGAGCACGTCCCTCTAACGTTTCGGGCGTGGTAAAGTGTTGAGGCAGCGAGCGGACCCAGCAACGTAGTTGGTAAGCTTCCAGGAGGGAATCGCGGCATGCGTCTTCGATTCGCAATGCCGCTCTTGCGCCAACTGTAAATCGCACTTTGGGATATGATGATTGATCTTCCAAAACGCAGGCTACGATTACGGCCGGAGCGTCAGTGTACAGAACCAGAAAATGTGGTTCAAACCGATAGCGTTGAAACTCCTCAACTAGGAACGAAAGCGTTGGAGAAAGCGAGGCAACCTCACCCGAATCCAGCAAACCTAACTCCCATTGTCGCAGCCACCACAGCATGAATGCGTCTCGCTCGATTATTTCAAGTAACCCACGTCGTTTTGCTTCATTCTCATCCAATGCTGCAGCTGCTCCGGTAGTGATCGGCGATCGAAGGATTGTTTCGTTCTCTGGAAAAAGGAATGGGACGAGAATTAACTGAGCGGGGATATATCGAGTACGCTCTAGATTATCGACAGCTTGCACCCAGCTTAAACGAAGATGTCGACGTTCCGGTGCTAAGCGCATCCTTCCAGCCACGACGCAATTTGGATCGAAAGCGGCATCAGACAACTCAGACCATGTTGCCTGAGCAAAGCAATCAGCTTGTGACGGGAGGAGTGACCATCTCTCTACAGCTTCACCTGCTGCCTTCCACACCGCGTCAGATTTCGTAACTCCCGCGCCACCGGCGTGAGTAGCTTCCGCTTGGTCATCACCGCCGTCAGAAGACGCGAGAATTACCGAGATCTGCCAGAGCTTGGGCTCATCGAAGTACGGTGCTTCGTTCCAGTAATCAGCGACAATTACCGGATCATTTAAGACTGATTCAGGCCTATCGTCCAACCGACTGGCGAGCTGCTTGGATAAAGCGTTCTGTCGGACTTTTTCCGCAGGTTCCGTTGCAGGCGCCACTGCCAGAACTGCACTGTTCCTGTGTGGCACTGACGGTCGAAGTCTTTGTGCCGCCAATAACGCGGCTGATCCAGAAGTGCTTGCCGAAGACGCTGATTGAAGCACGTGTTTGCATCGAATTACCGTTATTTTCGCCCAGTTTGACTCTGTCGTCAACAAGTTCGGGCGTGCGCGGGGCGCTGATCGCGGCGACCATCCTGCGACTTTTTTGGATCTCTGCTTGCGCGCCTTGTCGATTCCAGCGCGCGACGGTCGTTTTCTCCGCAAAGTGTCGGCGCAATCGAAGGAACCATTCATTCCCTTGGGCGAAATCCGCCATAAATCCGGAAAGGTCGTTTATGCTTGGGCGTTCTCTGGAAATTGCGACCTCAGCAAAATTAAGAGCAATGTGTTCGAAATGGAATGGCCGCCGAAATCAGGTCAGATGAAGCAGTTTCCAGAGATTGATAAAGCCGACTTCTTCGACATGACGCGGGTCAAAGATAAGATTCTACCGGTGGAAGAACCGTTCGTGACGCGCTTGGCCGAGACGTTTCCAGCGGGGCACAAAGCGCAAGAGTCTGTCATAACAAGTTCGCAGACGTTGCTCGGTCTGTGATTTTCTTTTTAACCCGTTCGTTCTGCTAAGATGAATTGACGACCTAGGTCGCTTTTATGAACGCCTTTTCTCAGACAATCATCTCCGCCCTGACCCTTCTTGGTGTCGGCGGTGTCGTCGGCGGATATATCACGTATCTGCTCGACAAAAAGAAAGCGCGAGAATTCAAGGTCTTGGAGCAGAAAGAGAGAAGATACAGATCATGTATTTTGTATATGGACGCCTTCTTCGAGCCGAAAAACATAAAATATCTGGCAAGCCGGCAGCCGGACATCGATGAGGCCAAAGACGTTATTGAATATTTGAAAATGGAATTTTACGAGATGACGCTTTACGCCTCTAAAGATGTCATTTTCGCTGTTAAGAGCTTCATCGAGAATCCCGGGCGCGAGAATTTTCTGAAGACGATCTTGGTGATGAGGCGCGATTTGGGGTCGAAGAGAGTCGATTTGGTGTTGACCGATATCGAGCTCAAACTCGACACGCGATAAAGGACGAACTCCGGTGTTAGGAGGATTCAAAAACTCTTTACCGCTCTTCGCGCGAATCTTAATCTGGGAAGTAGTTCTGGGGGGAACTAACGCCGCCTCTTATGCCTTCGGTATGAGGGGCGGTGACCCCTTTTTCTTTTTAACCAGTCGCTCCCCTCAGACAAATGAATCCACGCCCCTCGGGGCTAATATTCAGTCGGTCAAGCCGACAGAGGTTGAGGACCCGTCGAGTTAGCCGACCGTGGTTGTTTTTTGATCTTCGACGGCCAAAGATCGACGAGCTGCGACATTAGGCTTTGAAACCAGCCGATTTTTACCATGTCGCATTCCTCATAACCCAACGCCTTGCACAATTCATTATATACGACAGAGTCGAGGACTCGCAGAATTGGAGGCTCGTCAGCCTCGATCATCAATCTGTCGGCAACCAATTCTCTTATTTTCTCGGGCTTCGGTGAACCAAGACGAACGATTGTCGCTTCGAGCTCTGCGAAGCGTTTCGCTAAGTCAGCATGTAGTCGTGCAGCCGGACCAGCGCCGATAATAAGGTCGGCCGCAGAAAAAATGGCAATAATTGCCGCCAGAACGCCAGTTACCGTCTGGTGTTGACTCAATGCAGTTGCAAATGCTGCCGAACCCGCAACTGCAGCCAGAATTTTCGTGAATTTATCAAACGCGTCAAAAAAACGCCGACGATGATTGTGATAGCGTATTGAACGACGAACACCAAAAAGCAGGTTGTGCAATTCCCGCCTGTCGTGCTCCAATAGCTCAGTCGATTCTGGCTCAGTCATGAATTACGACTTCTTTGGAGTCGGTTTTGGAGGAGGCGGCTCCAACGTATCGCTAACGCCATGGGGTTTAGGACCCTCGTGCTTCGTCGACTCATCAATTCTCCGCCACCGTTCGGGTTCCGGACGAGGCTTTGGGGTTGGTTGCTTAGGATGATCGCGCTTCTCGGCCATGAAAAACTGTAGCTGAAATATAAGCCCTGGGCAATTGGGATCGATCAAGTGCCGCGCAGGCCGTCGGCTTTGGCGTTACGATTTCCGGGGAGGCGGTTCATGCGTGTCGCTTACAGGGTAAATTCGGGGCCCTTGTCGACCCTCGCTTCGAGATGATCCGCCGTTGCGCTTCCGCTTTTTCGCACTCTTTTTCCTAGCCGCTTTCCTCCGCTTTTTAGCCACAGGGCGTTGATTATCAAAACGCGCGCAAACGGACAAGATTTCAATAGGCTCTTTTTCCTTAAACCGTTTCCTCTGCTAAAATGAACTCACGCCGCCTCGGGCGAATAGCCGCCGAAGGCGGCAACGGAAAACCCGTAAGAGCCGCCAGGCTCTAATTCGCCAAGCGATTGGTTCGCTGGCGAACCCGTAAAACCAGTATGAGAGAAAAGGCGAGGATCTCGGGGAAATCCTGGATTCTGCAGAGTGAGCAACGATCTGCCATCCTCTCAACAGTGGCTCGTTTTGTCCTCGAAGAGTCCGACCGGATCTAAAAAAATAATCCGTTACAACTCCGGCCAAAACAAATCGGCAGCCTGATTGAGCCAATTTGCTGCACTTCATCGCAAGAAATCATGGAGCCGTCCGCCTTTTTCGAATCAGAAGCACCCACAGAATCAATGCGATCACAACTAACAGCGCTAGCAACAGCCAGCACAGTCTGCATTCAAGCCCTCTTTCGCCCGCAGCGGTGACGACCTTTCCAAAAACAACGGGAGTTCCCATGTCAACAAACACTTTGGCAGCGTCGTCGTTGCCAATCACTGCAACGTCGAGAGTGCAGGCCTCCAGGAGCGGTCCCGGTTTTACGCCCGCTGCAGTGCAAACTGCGAGCGCCTTGTCTCGAACGTTCGGTTCGAGGTCGCTCGCATAAAAGGGCTTTCCAGGAATACCACGCTCAATTTCCTTGTCGCCGCAAACCGACAAGAGCGACTCGCGGGGAGCAACGCGCCAGCTATCAGCATAATGATGATAGAGATCTTCAGACGAAAACGGGCTCGTGAGCACCGTTCCATCGCGCGCCTCGATCTGGTTCACATTGCCGTTGGGATTGGCGATGAGGCCGCGCACGTTCGCTGGCCAACGCCCGAGGCCCACCGCGACGTCGATCCAGGTAGGGTTCACGGTCGCGCGCACTGAATCGCCGCTCTGTCCCATGATCACGTAGACATTGCCTCTTCGTACAATGTCGACACCGTCGGGCAAAGAAATCGCTTTGCCGTCCTCGAGCTGTGTCGCCTTGCCATCGACATCGAGCCTCGCCCCAGTGTCGTTGCCTGCCGATGGGAGACAGATGGCGACTTTGGTTTTGCCCATTCGAGTCGCGACGGCCTTGTTCACTGATGCATTCGGCCAAGTTGGCGCTCCCGAAACCTGCCTTGTTTGCACAACGAAATCGGGATCAACTTCAGCCAGGACAAAATCACCCGTCGCCTGAAAATCGTAAAAGAGGCCGCCGAAAGTCGCCAAGTGAGTATCGCCCACGCTGACTGCCGCCGCGCAATTCGACGCCGCGCCGCCGGCGATGCTCTCCCTGAAGATGACTGCCGGCCCCGGCTGCGATGCAGTGGGAGCGGTTGGCCCGAAGCTGAGGTTGTTCGTCTCCGCCGTGAAACCTTGCGCCACGCAGGGCGGAGGAGTAGTGCCTCCGTAAATAATCCTTGTCCTGGCGACGACGTCCGCTCCGCTGTTGAAGCTCGCCATCCCACCGCCAGCGCTGTTGCCACCGTAGCCGAAGATGTTGAATTCGGCGACCTGCCAACCCGCGGCTGCATTGACGGCATTGTCACCGTTGATCGCGTAGACAGTGCCACCGGTGGATACGGTGACAGAATCGTTAGCCGCACTGACTGCGCCGCTCAGGCTCAACTGCCCCAGGTTGGTGATGAGCTGGTTCGGGACTCCGACGGCCCCCCCAGTGTTGTTCTTCCAGCAATAGATGTCAGTCGATCCAGTAAACGAGAACTGGTTCCAGCCCTGACCCGCGGGGCAAGTCGTGTTGTATTTGATAAGCCAATACTGAATGAAGCCGATGCCCGAAGACCCGTCGTTCCCGTATACGAACTGCTGCCAACCCTGGCACCCCAGGTTCGGAGAGCCAGCGCACACGGTGCTCGTGAAGAAATTGGTGTTGAGCTGAAGCGTATAGGCGTTAGCTATCGCTGGGCCGCTGTTGCCAATCGGTCCACTCTCACTCGTCACGTTCGTGACGGTGTCGAAAGAGCCGATGGCCGTGGATATGAACCCGGTCGGCGCCTGGGCCGCGATGTCATCGCCGTTGCCCACAACGAAAGGCCGAGCTCCCTGCCGCGGCGGCATCGGAATGTTCGGCGCAGTTGTGCAAGGAACCTCCTTCCACTCCTTGCGCGGATACGAGGACTCGAAGCACCCCTTCTTCGGCAGGGGCACCTCCGCCATGGAAATGCGCCAGTCCTTCCGCAGCCTGGCCTCCTCGGCCGACAGCTGCACAGCCGCAGGCGGGGGGGTGGGCGCAGTTGCCTGCTGAGCCACGGCGTGCGGCGATGCCGCCATGAAAGCCATTACGGCTGCGGACAATAGCAGGATGAGCGCAGAAATGACGCGCGCACTTGAGAGAATACGATTGCGATTAAACCAACGGGGGGTTCTCATATTTTAAGGGGGATTGGGGTTGATGAATGAAACCGCAGACTGCGAATCGGCCGACTAAACGTCAAGCCTTTTCGTAGATTACATTATGTGAATGAACACCGCGCTTGTCCCGTTTTGGGGGTCTGAGACGCTGGCGTTGTAAAGCCTTTAATAGACAGCGAAAACCACTAGGTGGACGAATTTTTCAAAAATCCGTTCCTTCCATAAAACGAACCGATAACCGGCAAGTGAGGCAGATAATTGAAAGGAATCAGGAACTTCGCTCAAGAAAAGCCGTATTATTTTTTAGACGCCTTCGTAGGCCAGTTTGCCGCAGAAAACAGTGAAAGTAGAATGTCGAAAAAACATCAACCACGGCCAATGAAAGCCCAAATCCAATGCCTCAAAAAATCGTAGATCTATCCGCCCGTTCGTCAATCATTCGAGACGAGCCATGGCACCTCCATTTCTGGGAGTCCACACCCGCCGAACTTCTGAGCTTCTTCATGAATCCGCGTGGCGAACTAGAAAGAATGGGCATTTCACTCCCCAAGGATTGCCGGATCGAAACAACCGTTGAGAACCACGATTGGATAGCCGGCCATACTAAGTTCGCGAAGGATAACGGCCCTATTATTATTTGTGGGACCGGCGGTGGTAATATCGCGAAAAATTACTACAAAGTGGCGTTTTATGGACACAAACATGGTGACATCGGGCATCACAAAAAAGAGTTACTGCACAGCTCGAGCGAGGAGCAGCGAAAGGCACGCTGAAATCGCAACGGCCTGCGCAGCTCGAAATTCTCGACCGATTTTGAGTCCGAACGGTTTTTAGAAAACACAACTTATATCATGAAAAACTCATTCAAATCCGCGTCGTTCGACCCTCAGAAATATCCATTTGGCCTACTGTTCGGACGCCTGCTGCTCGCGGTATTTGTTGGCGCTTTGCCGGCGCTCGCACAAACGAAGCAGAACGTGGCGACCTGCCGCGGCGCTGGCTTAACCTTACATTCGCCGCTCGCTCTCAAAAACATCCATGACTACGTGCTAGAAGTTCAATGTGAACCGGAAAAAAAGGTTTCATTCAGGCTGGTGGTCGATTCGACGAAGATTCTCGACGCGCAGGGCCAACCGACAAAAGATTTTGAACGAGCCTTAAACCAATCAGTTGAAGTGACCTACGAAGTAGGAAAAAGCGAACCGTACCGGACAATTGAGGTCAAGTGCTTGGAATATTGACGCCGAGGTTTACCGCGCATGTTACAAGAGAGATCGCTTTCACGGGCAAAAGCAGGGACAGGAACCTTTGTCGATTTTTCCGGAGTCTGGATAAACGAACTTAAGTCAAAAATGACAATTTCGCAGAAGAACGATGTGCTCAGTGGCAGCTATGAGAGTGCGGTGAGCGAGAGTGGCCAGAAGACGACCGGCACCTTACAAGGTTACGCCGATGGAGACTTAATTGCTTTTATCGTTCATTGGAAAGATTTTCAGGCGATCACGGCATGGGTTGGGCAGCTTGATCCGAAGGATCCCAAACAACTCAACACACTCTGGCAAATGACAAAGCAAGTCGCGCCTGGCGAGGAGTGGGCTTCGATAAACGCGGGTGCCGACTATTTTACGAAGCAATAACCAGAGAGTGGGCGGGACGCCAAATCTCTTGAAAACAGAATCGAAGAAATCTCAGGGGCCGACGTCGGTTACCTGAAAGCATGATTTTCTTCTTAACTTGTCGTCTTCGGCACCACGAACTCCCTCATTCATTTTTCCTTAGCCCGTAGCCTCTGATAAAATGAACTCACGCTCGGACGAATAGCCGCCCCAAGGGACAATGTCTTTTAGAACCGTCCCGAAGCTTGTTGCAACCTGGCCGGCCAGTGAATAAACACATTATTAAGATTTGCAGAAATCTACCACGCTGGCGGTCCAATGGAAGCAGTCTACCTCCCGGATGAAACGTAAGGCCTACGCGGTCCTAGATGGCGGGGGCGTAAAAGGAGCCGCCTTAGCAGGATGCCTGAAGGCGGCCGAAGAGATTGGATTGGAGTTTGTTGGATACGGAGGAACATCTGCGGGGAGCATCGTCGCCCTGCTTGCTGCCGTGGGATACACCGGACGTGAACTTGAACAAGTCACTGTCGATGAAATTGAATTTACCGAATTCCTCGATGATGGAGGAGCAGCTTTAGACGAGTTAAAATCTCTTTCGGATCGCTTGGTAACGATATGGAAGGATAAGAAGAGATGGTATTCCAAATTAGGTGCGATAGGCGCAACCGGAGGGCTAGCATGGGATCATCGGCGATTAATCAAAATTCTTTTGACGGATTTCGGCCTTTATCACGCTGAAAAATTGCAGAAATTCCTTCGTACTAAGATCTGCGAAAAGACAAAGTTTTCGGAATTTCAAAAGGACGGCTCTCGCGCGGACGATGATATAACCTTCGATGTTCTTGCGGAAAAGAAGTGTCCTCTTTTCTATGCGGTTAGTTCTGATCTCCATCGCCGCGCCCCGCGCTTCCATTCCCTCAGACATTGTGGAGATTGGTCCGTAATCGATGCCGTTCGTGCGTCGATGAGCTATCCTTTCGTCTTCAAGCCAGTCAGCTTCAACCAAAAACTGCAAGTAGACGGAGGCGTCTGCAGCAATTTGCCTCTTTCTGTATTTGAGAAGGAGCGCAAAGGAGATGGTTTGCCAATTATTGCGTTTGATCTACTCGCATCGAAAAAGGACCCGCCGCCGCTTTACAGATTCGGTGATTTCTGCGGCGATATGCTCGCGACTGCATTGGAGTCAGGCGATCAACTTGTCTCGTCGGTCATGAGCGACGTTGAACATGTTGTAGTACCTATTCCCAAAGGAATCGAAACGCTCGATTTTAAAATCGCAAAGAAAACTAGGAAAGAATTGTTTGAGGCTGGCTATAAAGCAACCTTAGCCCATTTCACTCGACAGTGGGGGCTGGGCGACACCAGTGCGGAGCCAAAGTTATTGCGTGCTCCCGATGGCCTCATCCTTCCCATCTTGAAAGCAGTAGTTGAGGATTTTGAAGTGAATACGCCAGCGCGTGGTTTGCGATCCTTAGTCATGCTTCCCACTGGTAGAGGAACACGCGTTGTCGCGTATCATTTTGGTTGTGACGGAGATGCCGACCGGACTTTGGAACTGCAGGAAGATGCTGGGGCAACGGGCGTTGCGTGGACGCGTCGGGAGGTGATTTTTGCCGATCTAATCGAGGCCCGCGATAACTACCAATCAACGTGGAAAATGACGATCGACCAGCAGAGCAAGATTAGAGAGGATCGGAAGCTCATGGTTGCGATTCCAATTTTTGGCCGATCAGCTACATCCAGTCAGCGCACCGTTTTAGGTACGCTTTCTGTTGACACTAGCACAGCGCGTGAACAAGCTCAGTGGATGGGATCAAAGCAGGATTTCGTTGTTAAGTCGGGTCGGCAATGGGCCGAGATTCTTTCTGCCCGTCTTCTCGGAGCAATATGATAAAATCATCGAAAGTCAGGCCGGATACAGTATCTATCAAGTCTCTTGGAGATGGGCTATACGCCGTTGAGAACGCTGCTGCTAGGGCGTTCCAACCCGACGAAAAACTGTCCGCAATTGTTGGTTCGCAGCCACTTCCTCGCTCGGAACTCACTAGGAAGCTATGGAGCTACATCAAGAAGAACGGTCTCCAGGACAAACACAAAAGAATGCAAATCAATGCAGACGATACGCTCCGAGCGGTGTTCAACGGCAAGAGCCAAGTCGGCATGTTCGAGATGACGAAACTCGTCTCCGGACACATTCGGTAGGAATGCTGGGCATATAGCTGCAAAGCGCGACGGTGGCCCGACACAAGACACTCGCCCGATCTTAAGTTTAAATTGGCGAAGGACGCCTTCTTTGGCGGCAACGGGTGATTTTCCTTTTTAACCCGTAAAACCAGTATGAGAGAACAGGCGATGGTCTGCGGTCTGGCCGCAGTCCTCGGAGGATCTGCCGCAGACGTTCGCCCTCTCATTCGGAGGTCGGAAGTCTTGAAGATTTGCTAACGGAACGTGGCCTTGTAAAAATTTGAAAATTTTGAAAACTTCTTCTCGGATTTGCCGTATTCCATTGTTGAGGCCAATCAATGACGCGCTGTGTCGCCACCGTTCTCGTGATTGTCTGTGCGCTCAGCGCCGACGCAAAGACACGCTCACGAAGCACACACTCGAAATCGAAAAAGCCGTATTGCGCGGGTGTAAAGACTATTACCGATTGTAAACTTGAGGGCTGTCCAAAGACGCCGGGTGACAAGAAAAACTTCGATCCGGAGCTCAATAAGGTGAAGAACAGAAGTGGTGAGGATTCTCAGCCCGCAGTTGATCACACAATTGGGTGGATGAAATCATTGCCGGACCCACAAAATTTCACTGAGGAAAATCGCGCTCGCGCTGAATTAAAGACGCTTGGTGAGGGAGCAAAGATTAGGGTCAGGGCTTGGGCTTTGGATGTTCGTCCCGGAAGTCAAGAGACCTGCAATTGTGGATTGACCGATCCGCGTGATACGGACAATCACATCGTATTGATCGATCCCGCACTGAAGAATCCGAGACAAGAGTGCTTGGAATGCAACTCAATCACGGCAGAGTTTACTCCGCGGGTGAGGTTAAATCACCCACACTTTACACGCGAGAAGCTGCTGCCGCTCATCCGTAGCTCGCGCCCGATCAAGGCAAGTTGGAAAGGCGGTAAGCTCGGTAAGGCGCTTTTGGTGAGAGTGACCGGGTATCTGATGTTCGATTCGCATCATTTTTTGGATGGAGCACTCGTTCGCGAAAACAACTGGGAGATTCATCCGATTCTGAAATTCGAATACTGCCCGCCAAACCAGGTCTGTCGTTCCGACAGCGACGCGAACTGGAAGGACTTGGAGAGCGACTGATTGCCCCAGACTTGCGGCAAGCGGAGTTTTGTTTTGGAGCATTTTGAGAAACATCGACTAACGCTTGTCTCGGCTAGATTTTTCCGAAACCACTTTTCGGAAATTCGTTGGGACGGCTGTCAATATGGCTTTTCTTCGGCCGCGGGGAATAGAATGAGACATACCGACTTAACCAGTCGGATTTCAAAATAGGGTCCCTATTACCCGACGGCTCGTCAAACATAACGGATGTCGTCACGCTCTTTGCGCTCGCAAAGTGGTAACGCAAAGCGGGAGTAGGCCCTTTGGCGCACTCCAAAGGGACATTTGTTGCCCTTTGTGTCCCTTTCATGATCCCGAAGGGGACATGCTTCTGCACTTTCTGGGCTAACTTTGTTTTCCGAGTGCCTTCTTTACGTCGTCGACCATTGGCCCGTTCTGTCGAACGAGTTCCTTTAAGCGATCCTCGGAGACTCCGAGTTTGTCTGCCCAGCGCTTACGCTCCCAGTCTTCATGGACATTAATCCGGTCCTGATCTGGGTCGCCGCGTTCCGTTAAATCATCTGGCATATTTTCCCTTTCGTTTATTCACGCTCGACCTTTTCCCGTTAAATTGTCAAGCGAGCCAAGCAGGTTTCCCTTTGAGGCGATTCGTCTGTAGAATGAAGTGACGACCTCTGTCGATCTATGAATGCCTTTTCTCAGACAATAATTTCCGCCCTGACCCTTCTTGGTGTCGGCGGTGTGGTTGGCGGATACATCACGTATCTCCTCGACAAAAAGAACGCCCGGGAATTCAACGTCTTGGAGCAGAAGGAGAGAAGATACAGATCGTGTCTTTTGTATATGGACGCTTTCTTCGAACCCAAAAACATAAAGTATCTTTCTAGCCGCCAGCCCGACATCGACGAAGCAAGCGATGTAATCGAATATCTGAAAATGGAATTTTTCGAGATGACGCTTTACGCATCAAAAGAAGTCATTTTTGCCGTAAAAGGCTTCATCGAGCAGCCGAATCGCGAAAACTTTCCGAAGTCCATCCTAGCGATGAGGCGTGATTTGGGGGCGACGTTTTCTCTTTACTTAAACGACAATCCTAGAACGGATCTCACCTATCGCACTGCCAAAGCAGTGGCGAATGGAAGAGTCAGGGTGAGTAGGGCTTACGCAGGCCCAGACGCGTTGGTTGCCACCACATCAGGAAGGGTTTCAAGGGCGCGTCGCTTCGCACTATCGTCAATGTGCGTGTAATGCGCATTGATAGCGGCGGATTGATGGCCGATGATGTCCTGAACGACGGCGGACGTAATCTCTGCATTTTTCATCAGACTCGCCGCAGTGCGAAAGACGCGTTTTGCTCTAAAGGTTGCATTTTCTAAAGCGGGGTGTTTTTCGCATTCGTTCCTCCTGGAATGGCATCAGTTAAAGAGTGGGTACTCATCGATGTGCTTGGCCGATCGGCTGAGATTAAATCGCACTTTGGAACCGCACCCGCGGCAGGGAGGAAACACTTCATTGCGGATGCAGGTCACTTCATGCCGGTTGACATGGCAGCGTTCGTGGACCGCCGTGTAGATACCAGACTCCGGAACAGGTTCGCCGGGTTCATACTTCATCCTCACTTCGAAGCGCCTTTTAACCGTCCGCGCGTGTTATTCTCAAATGAAACACTCTTAGAACAGTTGGATCAGATAACTATCGGAGGCTCGACTAACTCCGCGCCGCTGGCTCTTGGATCGTTCGGCTCGGCCCTCTCAAGTCTGGCGTCGTATTTCCACTTTCGCGGAACGCGTCGAATACCGATCGGATAGATCGCCAGCGATCCACTTTTATCGATCCGGAAGCGAACAAAGTTTTTCCAGTCGGGGGAGGCAAGCGAAGAAAACGCCTCATTTTGATGGCGGTCGAATATGTTTAGAGAGATGGCCAGATAAAGTCCCATGATGATTGGCCCAATAATCCAGCCACCGATAAAGAGAATGAGTCCAGCCAGGGTCAGAGAATAAATTGCATGATGCCCGAAACATTTCCACGCAATATAACCAGCCATCCAACCCAGAAAAAAGACAGATGTTAGATGAGCTAAACCGTGAGTCCATCCCGCCACCTTTTTGTAGGTAGGTGAATGCGTGTCAGTAAAAAAATAAAAACCTGCCAGGACGAGCACTATCCACAGGGCAGCTAACGGCTGCACGATGACCGTGCGCAAGGTGATGTATACCGCTTTAAGAAATTGATGGATACCGAACGAGCTGAGTGGCGCCAGCGTCAACCAACCCGTGACCAGGTAGCAAATCGCCGTTAGCGAACCAAATCGCCAGTTAAGGATTAGAAATAAAAGATTTTTCCATCCCAACCGGCGCGACTCCCTGATTCCGGGGTAACTCTTTTTCAGAACGAAGTTATCGCCGATACTGGATACGTCCGGTCCATGGGTAGGATGTAGAAAAGCTCCGCCTCCGCCCGCCGTTATCTTTTGCCGTGGAGCCCCCTCAGAAATTGCCTCGTGACGGCGATAATGATGTAGATCACCGGCAATAAATATATCGATTGGGCGACGAAAAACTTTTTTCTCAAGAAACTCGAGGTTACTTTCGTTGTAGACGCTCGAGTCGTACTCCTCGTAAATATGAGCGTAGATCCAATGCGGCTCGGCATTGCAAAGAATGATCCGATCGTCGTTCCCCATCTCTTTAGCGACGGATTCGAAATAACCTACCTGTGGATCGTCGATATCGGAACCGAGCTGCACATCTGTCCCAATTAGCCACCAACAACCGGGTAGCCGGAGCGCGAAGTAGCTTCTTGTTTGACGCGTTTGCCAGCCGCCAAACCACCGCTGCGACAAAAACAATCGCCGAAAAGCAATAAGTCCATCATACCAATCGTGGTTGCCGGGAATAGCAAAAACCTCGGGATGCGGCGCCGGCGTGTGCCTGCACGCCATTTCGTATGGAAAGATTAGTCGGTTCTGATACTCGGTCCGACTTGGTGTTGGGTAAACTTCGTCACCACCAAAAATTAGTATATGACCTGGCCTGGTCTTGATTGGATCGCCGCCCTGCTTCTGATTACGGAACGACAACGTCGGTTCGGTAGCATAATAGGCCACCGCGTAAGTAGAATCCCAGCCGTCACCCGTATCCGAGACATAGTCGATCCAAATCTCGTCGCGTTCTTTGCCATTCTCATCATGACGATAGTCATAGACTTTGAGATCTGCCGCAGCGAATGACTCAACCAGCCGCGGATCTGAATATCTTCCGAAGAGGGTTGACACTGCAACTTGCTGGGCTGTAGTGATTAATTGCCCCGGATCGTACCAACGGACCATGGGCTGCGCTCTTGGATGATTGTTATGAGTCTCCATCAGCGTTTGTAATAACAGTTATCGCACGGGCTCCCTCGCTAAGAAATATCGTGTAATGTCTGATGACCTCCTCGGGAACTTGTATTCTTCCATGGTAAATCGAATCATGCCGCAGCGGCGTAGCCTTTTACACGCTGGTGCACGCACTTGGCATGAAAGATTATCGGCTTCGCTCCGGATAGCCGCTTCCATTTGAAGAGATCGCCTGCAAGGCGATTTACCACCGGCCGCCAGTCAAATTCAATCGCCTCAACGCCGACATGCGATGAAATATTAATCGGTAGATCTAGCATTCCTTCCATCAGGAGCACTGGATGCTGCTTTATCAGGAGGGCAAAGTCTCGCGGATGTTCGTAGGCCAGCTGAAGCGCGGACTCGGATACAGGAAAAATAATAGCCGTGTTATTTTGTCGACATAATGAACGTGCCTGACCCGTTGGCGACGACGAAACCATTGCAAGAGTATGAGCCATTCTTACTTCGTCGAGGCACTTCCGGATGGCCTCCAACGAGGAGGTAGTTGATCCAGAACCTGATTTATGAACTATCGTCACAAAACGAATCCCCTTCGTTTTCCATAGATTGAGGACCTCCTTGAGCGCATGTAGCCGGCTTAACCGGTAATCCGTTCTACCATTTGCGATAAGCGAATCAACTAGGCTGACAACTCGTACGCCCCGATCCAAAAGCCGCTTGCTACCGGCTAGCTCAGCAGGATCTGGCAAAAGCCATAACACGACATCGACTTTTTCATGCAGCAAAGCCTCGCTAAAAGCAGGTTTGGCGGCGTCGCCGTTTTCGTAAAACAGCTGTCTAGTAGCAAATCCATTCCTCCATAACGCCGTCTGCATGTTCTCAAAAAGAATTCGGTAGTTACGAAGGGCGCAAAACGCTTTTAGGGAAGCGGGCAAGGCAACAATACCCCTAATTCGCAATTCTTTGTCTAATTCATATGGTTCGACCACCGTGCTCGAACCCCAAACGCTGCCCAGGATTCCCTCTTTCTTAAGCTGGGCGTAGATCCGAGCCACGGTTGTAAGGGGCACATCAAAACGGCGCGCGACCGTCCGAATGGAATAAAAGGGACGCGCCTGTTTTTGCCGACTTTTTAGTGCTAGCTGTCGCAATAGGCGCAATATTGTTGCAGCTTTTGCTCCATTAGATGCCGGGAAATCAGCAGCAGGAGACGGGAGACCCATCAGCGACGCCGCGACCGGGCCTGACAGGCCTTTTCGTTCTGGGGGAGAAAGGCTCATCACAAACCTATACGGCTTTTGAAAGGCCAAGTTTTCAAAAATGTTGGATTTCTAGCGGGCTGGGGCTTACCCGCTACACAACGTACTATCCAAATCGTCCTGTTTTTCCTTGATCGCCAACTCAGATTTGTTTTGCCGCACCATTTGGTAATCCATCGGTTACGCGGGAAAGTTGAGGCCAGACGATTCTCTGATGGTCATTGGAGAGTCCTTGCTCCAGCAAAAACTTAATCAGGAAAAGCATCTCTTCATCGCTGCCGCTGATACAGAGCGAGTTCAGAAGGGGAAACGCCTCCGGTGGAAAAAGGCTGTGTTCCGACCAACGTTTGTAGTGTTCAAGCCCCACGGGTTGAGTGCAACTTATCAAATAAACAAAAGCGATCCCAAGGAAACAGTTGCGAATCAGATAGTCGCAACCACCTGGTTAAATCCATGTTTATCATTCGAAGTGTTCACCAAACTGTTTCACTCGCACCTAAGGCCGTGATGTAAGTATCCTGCCCAGAAAGTTACACTTTAGCGAGGTACCCCCAGAACGCACCGTTTGTTATGCGTAACGAAAGCGGCGAAAGAACGAGCACACCAGCCCGCAATGGTAAGCTTGTCGGTTTTGTCACCGCATTAAACGTTCTTGTCAGCATCGCGATCGCGTCAACGGCGGCCATTTTGAATGCCCGTGTACAGCGTGAAGGAATTACACAGGTATACGCTGACAAGATTTTCGCTCACTTGTCGGATTTACAGTTGGAGGGAAGCGACCATGCCGGAATGGTGATCGATCTGTTCGATATGATCACGGAAGCAAATATTAACGCGAAGACTTATAAGGATCCAAAGCGCCAGGAGCTTATTCCGCTACGGATGGCACTACTTACAGGGAATGATGATATTCTTACAAACATTGGCTTCGCGACAGAGAAACGCAAACTTTGGGTTGGCTTTGCTCGCCAAAGTCGAAACGACAAGGTGCGAGCCACCGCGTTGCGCGCACTCGGAAAGATCGGCGAGTATTCCCAGCATGAATCACATATTGCCGAGCTTCGATTCTGCATCCGCAATATTCTCGACATCTCAGAAGATTTTCGCCGCCCAGCTACCTACGATGACGCACGGCATTCGATTGACGCTTTGACTGATCTGATCTCTAAAGAACCAATTTTACTCGATGACAACGAGCTTGCGGGACTCTTCAAAGAAGTCGCTCAGCAGCTGGCCAGCAAACATAGTGAGTTGCTAAGGCAGGCACCCACTGCGTCGACCGAAGTTCACCCCGCTTCGAATGTTTTGCCATTGGGCGAACACACTTCAAACCACCCGTTATACGTGGCGGCGACAAATGTCGAAATGTTCGATCGGCCACTTTTTGCCGGAGCCAACGTTAAACAGCAACTGCAAGAGACGGACGCCACGCTCGAGAAGCTTGGGAGGCTGAGTCTAGATGGCCACGCTGATAAACCAAGTTCAACTCTTTCGGGTCAGAGTGAGGCGAAAACAACAGAGGCGCTAAAGCAGCTGTACTCTCAAAAAACTGAGGAGCGCCAGCAAGCTCGGACCTCACTGGTTTCCCAGGGTCCAAAATCGTTAAAGCCGCTCTTGAATATGCTCGAAGCGGGTGGACAGGAGCCACGGCTTAGAATCAGCCTGGCCTATTCCCTCGCCCACATATCACAGCCGGTGGCCGTTACAGATCAACACGATATAACCGTGCTCGTTACCCTGCTTGGCGACAATCAAGCAGAGGTGCGCCAGTACATTTCTGAATTTCTCATGAAATTGTCCGACGCCGCGACCGTAGAGAAATTTCGCGAGGCGTTTATGGCTATCCCGCATCAGGATTTCGAAAAAACCGGCGACGCGGTTTACAACGCCGTAGTGATTCTTAGCACGTGGGAACGGGTACTGCCGCCCGATCTCGGTGTGTTCAAACAAACCGTCAAAAACGATTTGGCTAGTCTTGAGTCGCAATTGTCAGGGAATCAGTGGGAGAAAACCCGCCAGTTAATCCAACAGATTAATCGGCTCAATAAACAACACGAATAGTACCCCTACGACAATGATAATGAAATCACCTGTTACCACAGCCATAAGCATCGCACTGCTGACGGCGGCTGTGCTGCTTGGTCTGCGGCTTCGCGCCAATGGGCAGGCGACTAACTATATCTCGGCAGCGCCGGGTAAGAATGACGCCTATCACCATTATGATTGGCAGCACGGTAAATATCCGCCTGGGACGATCAAAGGCGAAGCTGTCGACGAAGCCAAGGGCGGAGTCACGTTTAGGGGTACGCCAGTCGCGCCACGCACACCGAAATGTTTTCCTGCGGAGCCACGCGATTTGTTCTGGCAAATGGACATGGTCTTTTCGGAAACGGCCGGAAAACTAGTGCCACTGGACTTCGACGAGGACAAAGACGGAGAGGTCGGCGACAAGCCGAATCCCGAGTTCAACGGACGCGATCCCCTCGGCGACCCCGCAGATCGCGATGGCATCCGCGGGCGCAATACCTGGTTACTGTGGGGCGGCGGCAACGAAGCCTTCTGGGGCTGGCTGCAGGAACAAGCCTACGGGCTGAACGATTTCTTGATCCTGATGGATTCGCGGCAGCGTGCAAACCGGTTCAAGACCGCGGGCCTGATAAATCAGCCGGGATTTGTAAGTTCGAACGAGCAAATCCTGGGACTCTATCTCGATAAGGCAGATGGTGAGAAGGCGCTCCTGCACCCACCGCCGAAGCGGCTCAAGCCATTCGGCGACGTGGACGAGGAATGGGTAAAATCCAGACGAAGCTACAGCGACCGTTACAAAGCTGAGCCGGAATACTACGATGCTCAGGGACGCGAACTAAAGAACCCCGTTTACCGCCCCGCGCCGCCGCAGAATCATTACACCGAGCTTTTCGAGCCATGGATGACGAAACAGGAATGGAAGGAGCAAAAGCGCTCGGACGACGATCCGTTGAAGAATTATATCCCGGAAGTCGTGCGCGAAAGGTTGCCTTACGACGGTCTCGATCCGCAGGTCTATGGTTACCCTAGCGGCATTTTCGGATTGCGGTTGATGTTGAATCCGGACTTCTTCGCGAAGACGGACGGAGCCGCGGGAGCCCGCAAATACTGGAAAAAGCAGGTCGAAGAAACGAACGGCCGATACTACACCGAAGCGGGCATTCATGCCGATCCGAAGTTGATCCGTCCATTTCGCGTAACGATGTCGTGCGGGTTCTGCCACGTCGCGCAGCATCCGCTTAATCCCCCCGTTAGAGACGATGAGCCGAAATGGGAGAACCTTTCCTCCATCATCGGCGCGCAATACTGGGATCCGCAGCCTGCTTTCGGCAATCTGCTAAACCGACCCAATTTCCTTCATCATTTCCTAAAGAGCCAGGCTCCCGGGTCGGTCGATACTTCGCTGGTCAGCACTGATCACATCAATAACACCAACGTCATCAACCCGATCTTCGACGTGCCGGCCCGCCTGGCGCGCGCGGCGACCAAACCCACCGAACTGCAAAGCCGGGAGAACCTTCAATTGCCCAGCATTGAAGATCCGGATACAAGTCACATGTCCGACGCTAAAGATACGTACCGGCATTTTCCAATGGTGCTGGGACCCGGTGAAGACAGCGTCGGCGTCTTCGGCGCGCTTGCGCGCGTGCCGTTGAACATCGGCGTCTTTTCCGAGGAATGGATGAGGACAGGGAACCTGATTTTAGGTTACACCCCGCAAAGGCCCTTCAGAATCGCCGTGAATCGGGCGAACTCGGTTTTCTGGAACGTGAACGAGAAATTCCGTGTGCCTTACATGGCGCACTTCTTCGATTTGGGGCACAAGGGAAAGATCGCCAAGAGCACGGCGGCGATGAAACTCAAGGACGCCCAGGACGTGGTGCGGGGGCCGGACGGGAATGCGATACTTGATGCCAGCGGCAAGGTATTAATGGAGCCGCTCGGCCAAAAGCTTCTGGACCAGGACCCGCAGGCCAAACGCGACGCGGGCCGCGATGTGTTCCTGAATAACTGCGCCATTTGCCATTCGAGCAAGCTGCCCCAGAATTTCGATCTGCGCTTCACGCGGGAGACGCCCGCGGGCGGTTGGAGCAACGCGCCGGCACCCGCGGCCGATGCGAACCCGCTTATCTATACCTTGCCGATGGAGTACCGGCGCTGGGATGATTTCAGGAAAAGCCCTGCGATGGGCGACTTTCGCAAGCGGATACACCAGATCGCTGGTGAATCGCCCAAGCCCGGCGAGGATGACCCTTTTATCAAGGATAACTTCCTTTCCAACGAGTTGCGCATCCCGATTACTCTCGTCGGCACTTACGCCGGACGCGCCCTCGCGACGAACGCCATGGCGGGCCAAGTGTGGGATAATTACTCATCGGAGACCTTCAAGCGTCTGGATTCCGTAGGAAAGATTCGCTACTTCAATCCTTATAGCGGCGAGTCCGGTGATGAATTCGGAACGAACGACGAGTTCGATGATGGCCGCACCAGCGGCGGGCCGGGTTACTTCCGGCCGGCGACGCTCATCAGCATTTGGGCGACCGCGCCGTTCTTTCATAACAACGCGCTCGGCATTTATACCCACGACACCAGTGTCAAGGGGCGAATGCTAGGGTTTGATGACGCCATCCGGAAGCTACTCTGGAAAGAGCAACGCCCCCGCTACGAGCGCAATGGAAGGACCTATGTGCCTCCCGGCGACTTGCGGGCGCAAGGGAGCGCTGTTTCGGCGAACGATCCCGGGTACATTTACCGGCTCCCGGTCGACACTTATGCGACGTTTCAACCCGGTTTTACACCGCTGATTATCCAGGGTCTGCTCATCGGCTATGTCGGTATCGGTCCTGGGATGTTTCTTTTTTCTGTACTGAGCTTCTGGATATGGCTCATGCTTGCGGTCATCTTCATTATCCTGATTTTCTGGGGCCGGGCCCGGCACGCTGGAATCTTGCTCCTGCTTTTGGCGCTCGCCCTGGCTGCGTTGTTGATTGTCACCGGAGGTGGCGGTGGCCATGGGATGATGGCAGGCGTCTTGATGATGGCCGCGACCGACCTGATGGGTTACACCAGCCTCTGGCTCTGGCTGCTTGTCGCTGCAATTGGGGCGGGTGGCGTCCTTCTCCTCCTGACCCGGAACGAGCTCAGGTGGCTGACGAAATTCGTCTTTATCATAGCAACCTTGATCGTCCTGGTGGTTGGCATCCTGGCGAACAAGTTCCTGACCGGCGAGCTGAAGGAGGTCCCACTCCCCTTAGCCATTCTTCCGAACAGTTGGCTAAACGCGAATTACAAGGGCATTAACGTGGGCCCTATTCCGCGCGGCACGCCGGTTAATCTGTTGATGAATCTTGACCCCACGAAGCGCGATAAAGTTGCGCCTGCGCTAGTGGCGCTGCTTAAGGCCAGCGTCGAAATCCGAAATCGACGCCTGATCGGGGAAGAAGCCTACTCCGTTATTGCGAAACAAGCCGGCCCCGCCTTGATGGCTGCGAGCAAGTGTCCCGACTTCGTTCTCGATCATGGACATTACTTCGGGGAGGTCCTTGATCCAGACCCGGCCAAAAACGACGAAGCCAAGGAGGCCTTGATCGCTTTTCTCAAAACGCTCTAAATTAAAGCCTTAAAGCCGCCGCATGAATAATCCCCAGTTCGATCCTTCGTTGGCGTCGGAACCACACGTCGATGAGGTCGAGAATCGACTCGAGGAAGGCCGGGCGCGAGACCAGGAGCATTCCGACTTCGATTATATCATAGTCGGCTCCGGCGCTGGCGGAGGGCCTCTCGCGGCGCGGCTGGCCGAGGCGGGAAAAAAAGTCCTGATCATCGAAGCCGGGCGCGATCCGGCGAAGACTGAATCACGTGGGTATCAGGACGCGAAGACCGGCGAGGTCACCAAAGTTCCCGGTTATTACGGCGCCGCTTCGGAAGATGCGGAAATGAGCTGGATGTTCTCTGTCCGCCATTACAAGGACACAGAGCGGCAGCGATTGGACGCCAAGTACAATCAAAGCCGTGATCCCGATACCGGCGGTGACATAAATCCCAAGTACGTCGATTGGCCTCCGGACGGACCGAAACAGGGCGTGTTTTATCCGCGCAGTTCCGGCATCGGCGGATGCACGGCGCATCACGCGATGATCACCATCGCGCCGAATGACAAGGAATGGAATTATATCGCGGAGGTAACCGGAGATAACTCCTGGCGGCCGGGACCGATGCGCGGTTACTTCGCCAAATTCGAGCGCTGCCAGTACCTCGCGGTTTACGACCAGTTTTTCAAGAAGCTGCTGGGACTGATCTACAGTCTCTACCGCCGGATTGTCCTGCTTTTCGATCCGCGCGCAATCCTCGACGAGGGTGGACACGGCTTTAAAGGCTGGGCTCCCACGAACTTGATCGATCCCTTCCTGGTCTCAACCATCGCCGAAACCGACCGGCCGTTCTTTCGGGTCATCGTGCAGGCCGCGCTGGCCGTTTTGCACGGGAACAATCGCCTGATTGGTTTTGTCAAGCACGCGTTGCTCCGCGCCCGCGTGGTCCAGGCGATTGATTTTAACGACATCAATACCCGACGAGTCAGCCCAGAGGGAGTCTTTCTGATTCCGATCGGAATCGAAGGAGGCTGCGCGGACGACGGCGAGGGCGAACCAGGCAAAGGCCGCCGGTTTGGAGTGCGCGAATTTCTTCTGACCACCCAGCGCCGGTATCCGGACCGGCTCGTGATCAGGAGCGGCGCGCATGTTACGCGCGTCCTGTTCGAAAAGGGGGAGAAAGAGGACGACGCACCTCGCGCCATCGGAGTCGAATGTGCGGTGGGCGATTACCTGTACGAAGCCAGTCCGGTGCAGCAGGAGCCACCGAAGAAGCGCGTCTGCTACTTTGCCAACAAGACTGGAGGTGAAGTGATCCTTTGCGGAGGTGCGTTCAACACCCCGCAGCTTCTCATGCTAAGTGGGATCGGTGATGCCGAACATTTGGGGGACAAGAATATTACTGGACTGTTCGGAGCGACGGTCACAACGGACAGCCGTGGCAACAAGAGCTACCAGGCAACTGAGGATGCAATCCTGCCGGTGATCAATCTACCTGGAGTAGGAGCGAATCTTCAGGATCGTTATGAAGTTACGGTTGTCAGCGAGTTAAGCAAACCGCTGGCTTCACTCAACACAGTTAGCTTTAAACCGGGCGACCCGAACGACAAAGCTCGGGCGCAGTGGTTCGCGAAACGAACAGGTCTTTACGCTACCAACGGCGGAACCCTGGCTGTTATTCGCCGCTCCCAGCCGGCCAAGGACGCGAACGAGCCCGAACCGGACCTTTTCACCTTCGGAGCGCCAGCCGCTTTTCGAGGATACTATTGGAATTGGTCACGAGAACTCTTTAAGGCGACCCTGGGCGCCACAGAAGAAGAGCACAAGATTTGGAGCTGGGTGATCCTTAAGGCCTATACTTCGAATCATCACGGTACCGTAAGGTTGCGCTCGAAAGATCCTTTCGCGCTGCCTGAAATCTG
Organism: Chthoniobacterales bacterium; assembly: GCA_035635435.1. GTDB lineage: Bacteria > Verrucomicrobiota > Verrucomicrobiia > Chthoniobacterales > UBA10450 > AV40. The sequence goes on from DASQBB010000008.1 coordinate 62,183, forward strand.
TTTCGACGCTTTCAATGAGAAAGCGCAATTGGTCGCCGCCGAAATCGCGGGCAAATATCTCCAGCATGAACAGGCAGGAACAACGATTCCCGCCGAGCTGGCAGAGCGGAAGCGAAACAACGACGCCTGTCTGGAGGACAGTAAACGCGATTTGGCGGCCGTCATGGATGCCGTCGCTTTCATGCGCAAGGTCAACGCGCGCAATCCCGACCAATTCGTGCGCGAGATTCAGCCCGGCACCGGGATAACGGATTACTCAACCGACATGGAGGAATGGGTGAAGACCCAGGCCTGGGGGCACCACGCCTCCTGCACTTGTCGAATGGGTTCCGATAGATGGCAGGCCGATCCCGCGAATCTCCTCGATAAATGCGCGGTCCTCGATAGCCACTTCAAGGTTCATGGCGTTAACAACCTTCGAGTTGTCGATGCTTCGGTTTTCCCAAGAATTCCGGGTTATTTCATCCTTGCCCCGATCTTCATGGTGAGCGAGAAGGCGGCGGACACGCTCTTGGAAGACGCGAACTCGCGTGTCTATCCCGCGGAGTTTGAAAAAGCAGAAGCGGAGGCCGTCCGGGAACGCCGCCGCATCGCGCACGGAGAAGTGGTCTTCGCGGTACCCTGCGTCAACCGCTCAAGTGAAGAGAAAGGTGTTGAAGACAGCGCCAGGGCTGGCGAGGACGAGAGCCGATTACCAGACAATAGCGTTGGGATCGCTTTGACAGGTGGCGGCATTCGTAGCGCGACCTTTGCGCTCGGCGTTCTGCAGACGCTCTCGAAACTCAACCGGCTTCGAGATGTCGACTTTCTCTCCACCGTTTCCGGAGGTGGTTTCACCGGGAGCTTTCTGGGCCGGCTTTTCACGCGTCCCTCCGTGGGTGAGTCCAAGGACCCGGTTGGCCGCGTCCAGGACATCCTTTCGAACAGCCGTTCGCCCGTACTTTGGTGGCTCCGGACTCAGGCAAATTACATATTTGCCACCGGGGGGGATGATGCGCGCCTCAATTTAGCCGTGTTCTGGCGCAACATCTTTACGCTCCATCTGGTTCTGGCGGCGCTGCTCTTTACCGTTTTTGGATTCCTAGCCTGGCTCCCCCACGTGGCGGGCCCGGTAATCAGCCGTTACGGTTCGATTCGATTGTCCGAGACGCTCGCTCCGCTCTTTGGCCCGCGGCATTTTCGGGGATTGGAATTGTCGCCTTGGTGGTGGTTGCCGCTGCTGACGTTTGGGATCGCGGTCATTCCCGCGACGCTTGGCTATTGGCTCGCTCCCAATGCCGGTTCGTATCGGCGTTATCCCGTCTTTTCCTTGTTCGCCTGGCTCGTGCTCGTAGTAGGTGCGGCGGCTGGTTTATATGTGCCGCACTTTACCGTGGCCGCGGGCGGTGCGCTCGGCGTGTTGTTGCTGGCGTGGATTTGGCAGGAAGTCGCGCGATGGGGCGCGATCCGCGATTCTTCGTCGATCGCTTCCGCCCAAAAGGTCGGCAGCATCGTGCGAAACCGGCTGAGCAAAGCTCTCGGGGAAACGCTGGTGATTTTCGGGATGCTCACCGGCTGGGCGGTGCTCGATACCGTGGCGATCCGCTACGCGCAGGGAACTGTGGCCAAGGCTTCGCTTGCTATCCTGGTGGCGCTGGCGCCCGTGCTTCCGCTATTCCGCTGGATTGGGATGAACGCCGCGCGCCAGGTTTCGGGCGCCCTGAAGGACAAGATTTCTTACATTCGGATAGCGACGTTTCTCGGGCTTCCGCTCGCGCTTTTCGCTTTCTTTGTCCTCGATGTCCTCGCGCATCGGATTTTTATCCGTTTTCCCGCGAGCGGTATTTCACTGGTGTTGCTAACCGGCGCGTTTTCCGCGGTCCTCGGCCGCGCCATGGATTTTCTGAACCTTTCCTCCCTGCGAGCTACCTACGCATCGAGGTTGTCGCGCACCTTTCTGGGCGCATCGAACGAAGCCCGTATTTATGGCTCTCCAACTAACGAAGGCCGCGATGTCTCCCAGGCCAATCCGGACGACGACGTTCCGCTCGATAAGTATCATCCCGAAAGCAACGGCGGTCCGCTTCATCTGATCAACGTCTGTGTGAATGAGACGGTGGACGTTACTTCCGAGCGGGAGGTGCGCGAACGCAAAGGCCTTCCGATGTGTATCACGCCGCACGGGATCAGCGTCGGCCTGAGTTACTTCTCCAGGTGGACCGCGCCGGATGCTCAGCCCTGGTGGCAAAAATGGCGGCGACGCCGCGACGGCTACGACGCGGAAGACGACCTGCCGGCTTCGAAGAAACGGCTGACCGCGGTCAGGGCTCTTCCGGCATCGAGCGATCCAAACGCCTTCCATGTTCTCAAATCCACTAAGACCGACAGCGCGGAAGTAGAGAAGCTTTCGTTGGCAGCCTGGACCTCAATTTCAGGCGCCGCCTTCTCCACTGGCGTCGGACGCAACACAAAAGAGTCTCTCTCCCTTTTCATGGGCCTGGTGAATATCCGGCTGGGTTATTGGTGGGATTCGGGCATTCTTCCGTCCGAACGTCCCGGCCGGTATCCGCCCCCTTTCTGGAGAAGGATCAAACGGTTCCCGAGCAAGCTTTTTGGCGCGCAAAGCATGTTGCTGGCGGAATTCCGCGGCCGTTTCCGCGGGCCGTCCCAATGGTTCTGGTATCTAAGTGACGGCGGCCACTTCGAAGTAACCGGACTCTACGAGCTGCTGCGCCGCCGGGTCCGTTTCATGATCGTGCCCGATGGCGGGGAAGACCCCGACTATCGTTGGAGTGATATTTCCCTGTTGATGCAGCAGGCCCGGGAGGATTTTGGTGTCGAGATCGAATGGATCGGGCAGGAAGCGTTTAACGCAGCGGCTCCCGGAGGGCCGCACTCAATCCCGCCATGGATCGCCGCCTGGATTAACAAAGCGGAGATCGACCTCCTGGCGAACATTAAACGGGAAGGTCCGGGTTATGCCTCGCTGGCACGAGCGACTTATTCTGACGGAACGACCTCCTGGATCCTCATGCTTAAGCCAAGCCTGGCCGCTGGCTTAACCCAGGACATTCTGAATTACGGAACTACCAACTCAAGCTTCCCGCAGGATCCGACCTACGACCAGGTCTTTGACGACATTCAGTGGGAAAGCTACCGCGCCATCGGCCAGCAGATCGCAGAAAGAGTTTTTCGTTGATCCGACTCCCATATCTTATGAGAACAATCCCATTCCTTCGCCTTCTAGCCGTTGCGCTCTTCTTCCCAGCCGCCCTTGTTACTCCTCTTTGGGCTTCCGACCATGCGGACCCAATGAGTCTCAACGTTCTTGCTCTCCAGGAAGAACCGAACGCGAACATCACCGATCTGCACGCCTTCGTCGTCGACCGGGCCGGACACCGCATCGCAGACGCGGGCCGGCTGGGCGAAGCGGAACGCCTCGTCATTAGCCTTTGCGTCCGCCGCGCCTTGCAACCTACCCAGACCAAGACGCTGAATTTCGATGGCTACAAATTCCGGGTCCATCTCGATTTCAATCCGAAGGTCCGCTTTGTTCCGGAGACCAAGGGGCCCGACGGTCGCCCATCGCCGCCACCGCAGATCGAAGACGCGAACAAGACGGTAAACGCAAAAGCCGCCGCCTTGAAGGAGGCGAACACGAGGGGGGATGCGGACGCGATTGCCATGGCCCAGGGAGAATGGCAGGCCGCGGTTAAGATTCGCGGTGATCTTATCAATGCTTACCAGAGCGACCGTTCCATGCAGGACCTCTACGGAGGCGTCATCATGGAACCGGAGGGTATCGTGGATAACGGAGTGATGGAGTTTGAACTCGGCGTGAAAGGCGATGGAGATAACGCCCACTCGTTCTTTACCCACGCTCCCGTGTTCACCGGTTTCATCGGTCCTGCCGGCAAGATCAATGATCTTACTTCGGCCGACAGGGACAACCTTTCAGCGCAAATGGCGAGTTTCCCCCCCGAAACGATCCACGTCCTGACGAACATTTTCGACGATCCCTTCATTTTTCCGCGTTTTTTCCGGCGGAACGTCGTGGGAATCGTGGCCAGTATTCCGCTCACCGCTATTCCGAAGAATGGGGTTGCGCTGACCGGGTCTCCGGAGCCTCCGGTTCATGGGCCGATTCTTTTGTGGGCAACGACCCATCACAACGGCCAGATCGACCACGTCGGCCGATCTCTCCGCACGCAGTTGCCGCGCTTGGGGTATCTCAATCCTTTCCCGCCGCGGGACCATGTAAAGCAGATCACCCGGGTCCATGCCTATCCGACCGTGATGGAAGATATCCTGGCTACCTTTCTGGCTCCGTTGGAGGCGCACCGGCATTACGATTCTTCGCCGGACGTCATGGTCTACGACTTGCGGAAGCCGGCCAGTTTTCCTAATGGCCGGTGGCTGGAGGACGACGTAGCTCAGACCCTCGCACAAGCGGGGGAGACTCTGCTCCTCGAGTTGGCTTACGCCGAGTCAAAGGAATTCCCGCGGGCAACGACGAATGACAAGAAGTTTGGCGAAACCTTCCCATACCTTGCGGACCGATGGACAAAGAAGGAAATAGACGCGGTCGCTCCAGCAGGATCGACAATGGACAACTACCCTGTTCCCCGCGCTCCGGAAGCGGCGGCAATCGCCGCGCCCAACCTAAAGATCACGACCTGGCGCACGCTCTGGAGGGTGGAAGTCATTGTCCTAGTCATCCTCGCCTTGCTCCTTCTCTTCTCGGTCCGAACCTGGGGCGCGCGCTGGCTCACCATAGCGCTCACTCTCCTCGGCATCTGGTTCCTCTGCTTCGTGTATGCCGATCCCATCCCGGCAGGCATGAACGGAGCGATGGAGCAACCAAATAGCAAACTGTTGAGGGTCCTGGGAGGCGCGGGTCTGATCTTCGCTTTTCTGCTCGCGTGGTTTTATAACCTTGGGCGTCGCAGCTGCAAGTGGTGGCCGGCCGTGCCAATCCATTATCCGAAAGGTAAACAGGAGGTAACCGCGGAGGATTTGAAGCCGTCGAGCTTCGAGGAAATTCGCGATGCGTTGTTCAATCCGGATCTGAACGGGCAATACTACCGCGCCTGGAAAGGACCCGGCGAGAATAACCTGCCGATCTTAAAGCAACCGTTCGCAAGTCTCGCGCGCGGCTTGATCGTCCGTTTTTGGAAAGACTTCGCCATGCTCAGCGCGGCCAAGCGAACCCTGCGCTCACACGCGGATTTGCGCTGGGGCCCGGATGGAAAAGGTTTCCACCGCCTCGTCCATGGCATGGGCATCTGCCTGGAGGGAACATGGCAGATCGATGAGAACTGGTCCGGCCCGGCTTACACCGGTTACTTCGCGCCTGGCATGGTGGGACGGGTGATCGCCCGATACTCGTTAGGTGGCAACGATCCGCGGAACGGGCGTAACCGCTCTCTGGGTCTCGTCGGGAAGATTTTCCCACTCCAGGATGGTCCAGGTGGGATAACGCCCCGCGCCCATTTCATTACTCAGGAGGATCTCGGCGGAGCGTTTACTAATTCAATCCTCGACGTCGACCTGACAAATTCGCCGCCGGTTACTCTGCTGAAGCGCGGCTCGGGACTGCTTGCTTTTCTGGTCGTGATCGTTGCGTTGCTCCGGGCGGACCGGCAACCGTCGGAGCGGCAGCTTTATGAGATAGCCGAGCTCGAAAAACCTGAGGGAACGCCCACGTCTTGTCCGCGTTTCATGCGTCTAAAGCTGATCACCGAAACGCCTCCGCCGGATCCAAACGATTGGGATTTCCGCGATGAAATTCTTGGTCTTATGTACAAGCGAGGAGACACCGAGCCCAGCCAGGACCTTGTCTTTAGAATCGAGGTATCCGAGAAAGGCCGCCGCACTTTATTGCAGCGTGTCCTGGGGCAAGAGTGGAAGCCAATCGGGACTCTGACGTTTAAACAAGCCGTTGCTTCGCATAACGGCGATTTCGTCGTGCACTTTCACCACCCCGTCTGGCGTAAAGATCGCAACGATCCCACAAGCGTCGCGCGCCGGGATTTGAGATCGCTTAAATGAAGCTGTTCCAGTTCGCTGGAGCGAGAACGACGGCGGCCTTCCTCTTTCTCCTGGTCATCGTGAGCGGATGCCAGTCGACCGGACCGCGCCTAACCGCGGAGCAGGAGAAAATTCGAGCAGAACTGGCGACCATCTCGCCGGCGAACGATCCGCTGACGCGCGAGAGCCCGATTATCGACATCCACACCCACACCTTCAACGCGCGCTATCTTCCGTTGAAGGGGGTTCTGCTCGGTAAGCGCGACGCGTTTCCGCCGATTACCTGGCTGATTTCGGACTCATGCGCGAAAACTCTGGCTGCTGCCCTGATCGAGCGCACGGAGCTGGCCCCGGCGGCAGGCAGCCCGGGAGTGACGCGCCGCGAATTGAAATCGCAGGCTCACGAACACCGGGACCAGGGCCTTATCTGCGGCATCTTTCTGGGCCTCCTCGACAAGGCTGCGGAACGAGGTTGCTGGAGCAAAGGCAAATCTCCCAGCGAACAGCTCAAGGCACTCGACAAGGTGGCCGACGAAATGAGCCTGCCCCAGCGAATGGCCGTCATGGCCGCAGCCTACATGATGGGAATGGAAGAACAAGTCCGCGCGAAGGAAATGAAGACTGATGGGATGCGAGGCATCGCCCTGGAGGAGAAAACTAACGGGCTCCGAGGCGCCGTCCGGTTCCTCTGGTTCTTAACTCAGAACGATGCCGACATGTCCCGGCTTTTTGCCTCGCAGTATAAAGGCGTGCCGATGCGCGACGACAGGCCGTTAATGCTTTCTCATATGATGGATCTGGCGCCAGTGTATGACCAACCGCCCAACGGAACAGAGCTTCTCGATTTCAAGAAGGAACAGGTTCGGCGGATGGCCGAATTCCAGAACCGGCCCGGGTCGGACATGATCTACTTCGTCGCTTATAATCCTTATCGGGACTATTGGCGCGGCGAGCACTCCGGGGACGCGCTCGAACTCGTCCGATCCGCAATCGAAGAGCAGGGCGCGTGGGGGGTGAAGGTCTATCCGCCCTCAGGTTATCGGCCGGTGGGGAACGAGATAAAAGCCAGGCCTACAGGCATTCGCTCCCGGATAGCGGGTCAGCAATGGGATGCCCGCTATGGAGGCTTGCCGGGGGACAAAAATCGCGCTCTCGATGAGAATCTAAGAAAACTCCTTGAGTGGTGTATCGAAAAGGACGTTCCCGTCTTCGTCCACGCCGGCACGGGAGAATTTGAGGCCCAGAAGGGCTATGGTTTCTACCATTCGGATCCAGCGTTTTGGCGGGATTTCCTGAAAACTCATCCGACGTTGCGTTTTTGTCTCGGGCATGCCGGCGGCGCGGATTATTGGTTCGGCGAAGGGAAAGCTTCGGCTTGGGGCAAACTAGTCTATGAGCTGTGCCGAACGTACCCTAACGTTTACTGCGAGATTACCACCCATGCCGAGTTGGTTTCCGCCGACAGACAAGCTTACTTCGTCGATCGCCTCGCCAAATCGTTTGATGACTCTCAGAAGGATGACGACAAGAAGCCGTATGAGTACTCTTTTAGTAAGAAGCTGATTTACGGGACTGACTGGTACCTGCCGGACGCGTCTGATCGGGACACGGTCCTGTTAGCGACGCAACGTGCGTTCCTGCATAAGAAACTGCGGTGCCACTACAAAGATTACTTCTTCGGAAATGCTCTGCGCTACCTCAACGCGGAAGCCAGGCTGGAACGGGCCGGGGCCCCGACTTCATCAGTCGACAAGAGGTTGGAGGAAGCGCTGGTCCTGGCACGGACCGAGCCTTGTCCGTCACCAGCGCCTTAAAGCGTTTTCAGAAACTCGATCAACGCCCGCTTGTCCACGTCGGCGAGAGTCGTGCCAAAAAGATGCCCGCGATCCTCTACCAGGTCCGGGCATTTACTGAGCTTGAAAAGCATCGGCGCGAGCTCACGTTTCATGAGGAGGCGGGTCGCTTCGGGATCGAGGTGCTCGTCACGCACCTGGGCCAGCACGGTGCGGATCCTGAGCGCCATTTCAGCGAGCTGAGTCGGGTCAGCCTGCGGATCGATATTGGCGAGCAGGTTTATCGGCGTGTCTTTGGGAATTGGACCGAGCCGAAAAACACCGTCGCTATCAATTTCTTTTCCGAGCAAGCTTCGAATTTCTTCTGGAATTAAGTCGCCGGGAACTTCGAGGAAAGATTCGGCGCTCGTCCGCCAGATCGATTTACGACCCAGGCGCTTCTCCGGCCAGAGAAGCTTTTCGATCGCATCGTTGAACGCTTCGATTCGCCCTTTAACGGATGGGTCCCCTTTAAATTGCCCGATTGAATTGTTATGAAGAAAGGGTGCCGTAGCCCAAATGGAAATCAGCGATGGAGTGCGGTAGTAGCCGCGCCCATCGGCTGGGAAGGAGAATGTTTCCTCCTGCTCGGTGTAAGGGTTCCAGACCTTAATAGGACTGGGGGCCGGGCGTGTCTTGTAGGTCTCAGACGAGAACGAATCCCAGACATGGCCGCGCGTCGCATTTGTTGCTGAAGCTCGGGCGGCGTTCGTTCCGATGTCCGCGACCGGATACCGCTCCTCGTTCGAGAGAAAGTTGTCCTTCCAAAATTCCGGATCCCTGCTCTGGGAGAGAAACCAGGTTTGGCGGTCGGCGTCCAACGGTGGTTGTTTGCTGGAGTGACAGCCGGCGCAATGGAGCGCGAAAATCGTCCGGCCCTGATGGAGGACCGCCTGGTCTGAGGTAAGGTATGCTTTTCCTCCCGGAGCGTCGGCTAAGTGCATCGGCTCGAGCCGCGCGAAAAACTTGGCGAGATTCGGAAGCATCGCTTCGGTGGCGCGCCATTCGGCAGATTCGGCCTGCGCGCGCCGGACGCTGAACGGCTTTTGCGGTTTCAATCCATAGAGGAGCTGATGCTGTTCCAGCCAATGCTGATGGAAAAGGCCGGTGTTGACGAAAACCCGCAAGGCCGCCCCGGTGAATCCAACTGAGTCCGCGCCGTCTTTTAGCACGCGGGGCACTTTCATCTGCGGTTGTGTCCCTGCGATCAATAAGGTTTCCCCGGACAAAACTTCTTCGTGCCCTATTCGCAACCGCTCATTGAGAAGAAAGATGGGATTGATCGCATTTGGATTGTTAATGTTATCCGTAGCCAGCCGCGACGTGTCGGAGGTGCCGCGCGGCTGAGCCCGAAGGATCTCCCAGAAAAAAGTGCCAGGCTTCGCGCCCGGCGCGAACACCCTGCCCTCGTGCAGGTACTGATTACCGATAACCGACGCCAGGTTTTTCCACTCGGGGTTCTCCGGATCGTTGGGCGGGTTCAGCGGATTCGGCGCAACGTGGCACACGCTGCAACTTACGCCAATGCGATAAGGCCGGATGAGTGCCGGATTGGCCGCATACTTTGGATCGCTGTAAAAAGAATCTGCCTTCCAATTGGCAAGCGCTTCGCCGGCAAAAGCGGGGTTGGGAAAAAGCCGGAATCCAAGAACTCCCGTGGAACGCCCATAGATCTGCGGACCAACTACCGGCGAGGACTCACCTATTGGCTCGTCGAGCCATAGACCAAATTGATCGGCCGCCTTTGCCTGCCGGTAGCCAGGCTCGTTGATCAATCCGAATTCCTTGAAGCGGGAACCGCGCTGGCGTGAATCCAGTGTTTTTAGGAGATCGACGACTCCGCCACTCTTACGGGCCATTTCATCCCAAAAAGCATCATTGCCAGCAGTCCAAAGGTGCCATGCGTTTCGGCCTTTGATTTCATCCGCTGTCAGGTCGAGTCCGCCATCCATCTCCCGAAACAAGTCTGGACCGGCTCCGACGACGATGATAGCCTGGCTCCGCGGCTCCAGCGTTCGCGAGTGATCGCAGGCGCCAACCGCGCACACGATGCAGAGACACGGCGCCAGAATTTGGATGAACCGCAGCGACACTGAGGGCATGGAGGTCAACGCAGGGCGGCCACAAGATAGACGCTGCCGGCGGCGCAGATCGCGCCTGAACCCAATCGCAAAATCCAAACAGGCAGCCCGGTTGGAGAATTAGTCTGCCGGTTGTATTTCTCGGTGAGCTTGATCGCCGCGAACAGAGGTAGCGCTACTGCCTGGTGTCCGATCTCGACGCCAAGGCTAAACGCGATGATGGCCGTGGCCACCGCCGCGCTCCGCATGCCCTCCATGGCCGAAAGGAGGCCGCCTGCGAAACCAAGGCCGTGAAAGAGGCCGAACCCGAAGGCGATCGCCAACCTGAGACGCCCGCGAGCCTGCGAAGGAGAGACGAGATTTTGGACGGCGACAAAAATGATGCTGGCCGCGATCATCGGCTCCACGATGCGATTCGAGAGACGAACGACGTCAAGGACCGCCAAGGTAAGTGTCAAGGTATGCGCGAGCGTAAATGCGGTTACTACTTTGACCAGGTCCCAGAGACTTACTACCGCGAGAACAAGCCCGGCGATGAATAACAGGTGATCGTATCCGCCCAAAATATGATGAATGCCGTGCCGCAAAAAGGCCCATGCCATCGCAGTTTCAGTTCGCAGGCCGGTTGAACTCGCGGCTTGATCCCAATTGCAAGTAACGTTGATTGGCTCGCGTGAAGTAAGGAGGATACCCTCCCGCAGGAGCCGGTTTTCTTGCGCGATTTTGACGATATAGGTGGCCTCCCATGCATTACCTGGGGCGAAGCTGAATTCGTTCAGGACATCTTGTTTGATGGTCATCGAACTTGGCCGCAGTTGATCCCGTGCCAGTTCGAATAAGAGCTCATATGTAATGTTGTCGCTGGCTGCGGAACCGGCGGGTGGCGTTACGTTACCAAGGTGGCCCGTCAAGGGCCTGTCGTCCGCGAAGACGTGTATATGGTGGAGTAAGTAGTCGCCGTGACGTTGCCAGACCTCGTGAAGGGTCGTGGCCTCTGTCGTCTTTCCCAGCGCCAGGGCCACGAATGCTTCCTCCGACGAGACTCGCGCCACCACTTTTATCTTATCAGGCGCAACCTCGATTTTCATCGCTCCCTGGGCAACCGGGTGCGCCGAAAGCTCAAGAGCCGTCGCCACATAAACAAGGATGAGATAGAAGAGAGCTCGGATCATCCGCGATGGACATGAAAGCTGTTATAGCGAGGATTTGCTCCAACGGCCTCTTGTAACTTGACTACGCCGCCGCTGATATCGCCGGCACCCATGAGGATTGTTCCCGCGTGATAAAGGATGTGAGCGTCCCGCGTGCCGGTGGCGAGCGCTTTGGAGATCGCGTCACGTGCGTCATCGATTTTTCCTGCTTTGTATAGTGCCGAAGCTAGCACGTCGTAAGCTTGGATCGTGTGACGCAGTGTGAGATCCCGACGTGCCCATTCTACGGCCTTCTCGGGCTCATTAAGCGAGTCGGCATAGAACCCGGCGAGATGATGGAAGTAGAGTGTTTCATCGCGCTCGACCGATGCGAGGTACGCGGCAAGAGCGCGGTCGTGCCACGGCTTTGCGTCGCCAGCTTTTCCTGAGAAAAGGTAGAGATCGCCGAGCGCCTGCATGAACTCCGGCCGCGGCAGGCGCTCGATGACGCGACTGTAGAGCACGACCGCTTCGTCGAGCCTGCCTTGCGCGCCACGCAACTCGGCCAGATGATCCAGCCCCGCATAGTAATGAGGCTGCGCCGAAAGCGCGGCTTCATATTGCTTTTCGGCAGTCTCCCAGTCACCCGATCGGAACGCGAGTTCACCGACTTGCACTTGACACCACGCGACTACGTCCGGCGATTCCGGCTCGAGCTTCCGCGCTAATTCAAGCGATTTCAGAAGGCGCTCGCGCGCGCTTTCAACACGGCCGTGAACGAGGTCAAGCTGCGCAAGCCTCGGCTCCGTCGCCAGGCTGCTCTTGTCGATGGAAAACATCTTATTCCAGATGCGCTCCACAGCTGCATACTCGCCCAGATTAAGCAGAGCATCGCCGAGAAGTCCCAGCGAATATGTACTGTCTGGCATCAGCGTGCGCAATTGTTCCGCGTCGCATTGAGCCTCTTTGAAGCGATGGAATGCCAACTCCACGCGCGTGCGCATGGCCAAGCCTCCGTGGTTGAACTCTGGATTCGCAGTCTTGAGTGATTGCTCAACCGCTGCGGCTGCGTGAGCAAGATGCGCGAGATCTCCTGTGGCGCTGAGCAACCGGAGCTCGCCGTCTGCAAACTTGTTCCAAGCGACGAAGTCCCCGGGATTCGCTTTCACCCGGGCCCCGATGGGATTCAACGTTTCTGCTGCCCGCGCTTTCCCTGCCTGCGCGAGTTCGAGCACAGCGACCAAGACCACGGGAAAAAAAGCCCGTAATATGGAGAAGAAAATTATTCGCCGCGCCGACACCCAACCGTTAGTTGTCTGCGGCCGGCTAAAACCGACAGTCTTTTTCAGGAAAAGACCGAAATCGTTAAGAGCAATCCGCAGCAAAATAGCGGTAAAAGGATTGGCCGTGAGCGGAATTGGTGACGATTGCATTGAGAATAAACAATTTGTCGTACTCTCATTTAGATTGGCCCTTATTCATACGTCCCCTATTCGAGATCGACCAGAAGAAACAGTTTTGTGAACAGTGGATAACGGTTGACAAGAAATCGGCCGAAGATTGAACCTGCGTTCCTTTGATCCACCGCAACTACAGAAGCGTTCGTCCACGAATGATGAAAACATCGAGAGCTCACATCCTACCTCTGCATCGTATGCTCATTCTTTGCCTGACGATCTTGGGAATGGCCTTATTTCCCTTCATCGTTCCTCTGCGTGCGTCAGATCATGCCGACCCGATCCATTTGCCGCAGGGGATGGAGATTTTCGATGATGGCAAACCCAACGCCATGGCCGTTGCGAAATTGGCGGGCAATACCACGGACCTTTTTGTGTTTCCGATCAAGGACGATGGCAAGCTTGCGGATTTTCCACGCAACAAGGGTCAGGATTTGAACCTGCAGCCGGCGGAGCTGGCTCAGATTAAGGCACTCGCGGTGATTCTTTGTGTCCGCCCGGCTTTGAGAAAGGCGCCGCCTCTAGACCTATCGACTTACACCTACTCTATTAACATGGACCTCCACAGTCGCGTTTTGTTCGACAAAGCGGACGAACTTGGGCGCTATGGCGGCAGCGTTCCTGATCCAGAAAAAATTAGCTCTGATGTCACGATTGAGATTCAACTCAACGACGACACGACGCTGAAGAAGCAGGCCATCCACAGCCCGAGCAAACTGTTCAAGAATTTTGATAACGTTCACGTCTACAACGACAATACTTTAAAGGAGAAGGCAGGCGAAGTTCTTAGGAATGCTGGCGATATCCATCTCTATACAGGCTACAAGGCCAATACGTTCATTTTCCCAAGGTTCTTCGGCACTAATATCGTCGCGATGGTTATGATCATTCCCATTTCCTGCTTTCCCGAGGGACAGCAGGATTTGCTGTGCTGGGCGACCACATCGGACAAAAACGGCAAGCAATTCGACCATGTTGGGCGATCTCTTCGTACCCAGAATCCCCGTTTTGATCTGCTCAACACGCTCCCCCCGAAAGACCACGTCGCTGCGCTTAAGAAGGAAAACGAAAATCCCAGTCTCATGCGGGATCTCTTCGTAAAGTTCGGCTTCGACAACCTCTTCGAATACCGCCCCTGGGATTTCACGCCCGATGTGATGATTTACAGCAGTCGCTTTAATGCTGGATATCCTAACGGACGGTGCCTTAACGATGACGTCGCTGCACTGCTCGCGCGCTACGGCGATACCCTACTTTTGGAGCTCTCATATAAGTCTCCCAAGTTTCCGCGTGCAACGACCATCGACAAACCGTTCCTCGATGAGTTTCCCTACCTTGCAGAGCCGTGGCCCGATTCAGACGCCAAGCCTGGCCCGGTTTTGAGCGCGCGAAATCAAACCATTATCCGGATAGCACTCGGTGTAGCGATAGCCTGGGCGCTCTTGGGTCTCTGGAAGCTTATTGAGCTCCTGGTTAAGTTTGTCCGCGTGTTTTTCAAGAAACCGATCCGAGCATAGAAAAGCGAGGCTCACCTTACGAATATTTTCATCACCCACGTTTCGACAGCGTGCGTGCTGCTCGAAATCGACTCGGTTCGTCTTCTTACCGATCCGGTTTTCGACGAGGGCGAGCGTTACTATTCATTTGGTGCGCCCTTCATCGGAGCCACCCGCATGCAAGGTCCTGCTCTGAAACCTGAGGCAATTCCCGATCTCGACGCAATTCTGCTCAGCCATGCGCATCATTCCGACAATCTCGATGATGGCGGCAGGGCCCTGTTTCCAAAAGCCCGCGCCATCATTACCAACACACACGGTAAGAAATTCCTGAAAGAGGAAGCGATCGGGCTGCCTAAGTGGGGTAGTACGACGATTCAGGGGCGCGGCGGAGAGATGATAACGGTTTCCGCGACACCCGCGCTGCATGGCCCAGCCTGGTTACCCGGCACTAGGGACGTATGCGGCTTCGTCCTAAAATGGGACAGTCAGAAACATGGTGCACTCTACATTTCCGGTGACACCGTCTACTTCGACGAGCTGCGCGAACTCGCCAAGTTCAACGTTGGCACCGCCTTGCTGCATCTTGGCGCGGTGCATTTTTGGCCGCCCTTCCCGCGCTGTTTTCGTTTTACCTTCGACTCGGCCGGTGCAGTCAAGATGGCGAAGCTCCTCGGTTTGGAGACACTCATCCCAATCCATTACGAGCAGTCCGTTTGGAGTCACTTCAAAGAAGACGTCGCGAGCTATCAGCGTGCTTTCCAAAAGGCCGGATTGGACCATAAAATCATGTGGCTATCCAAAGGGGTGCGAACTCAACTCAGTATCTGAATATCCGTCCAAGCGCGACTGCAACAACCGCGCGCGAGACTTCCTACGTTGAAACAGCGATTGCTGCCTCCCATCTCCATTTCACCGGCGCTGCATCGACTCCGCCGCGTAATACACCTCTTCGTAGGGCGAGTGTCTTGCCGGCATCAGCCTTATGCTGACGTTGGCGGGCTGCCCGACGGATGGAGTGGGGCTGACGGCGGAGCAGAAAAAAGTCCGAATTGCCCGAGTCGGTCTTGAGCGCGAGAAACTAGTGTATCATCAACACTGCGCTTGGAGTCGGTGTCGTCGTTGTTTTCCTGGCCTTGCTGGGCCTCTGGAGGGTCGTGAAGTTCGTGGTTGGCCTTTTTGTGAAGCGACCTATCCAAGCTTAGCGCAAGCCCAGTCCTCTAAGATCACTGAGCCAGCGGTAGCGATAAAGAGACGATCCGCGTTAGCCGATCGCGAGACCCAGGGGGTAGCCCGGAACACCGATCGCAAGTTTACCGCTCAAGGCGACTCGCCCATCCTCGGCAATGGAATAGATCAGGATCCGCCGCCTTCGCTGTTCAATAGCGTAAAGAAACTTGCCGTCCGGCCCTAGGATCAGATCATGCAGCACGGGCTTCGGAACGTCGGTCACGTCAACGCTCTGGAGCTGCTCGAGTCGGTTGTCTGAGACGTCGAAAACAATCAGAGAGTCGGCGTTAGTAACGTAAAGTTTTTCTTCATCTCGACCGAGGGCCGACCAGCAGGCGGTGCCCTTCGCTGTTATTCGTCCCATCTCCGCGATCTGGCCTGAGATAGCGTCGACGGCGAGCCGGACCACCGAACCCTTGCCGACCGCGTTAGTCATGAACAAAGTCTTTCCGTCAGATTTCCATGCCGAGCCGAACCCAAAATCGGCGTCGGTAATCGCGAATGGACTGTCTTTCAGCTCGGTCAGCAACCCGGGCCCCGGCGCGGCACCCTTGTCGATCTTGTAGCAGTGGAGAAGGCTGCCATGAGCTCCCATGGACGGCACCGCCAGAAGCGTGCCCTGGCGATTGACAATGGCTTGTCGAGGCGACTCGGCCTTCGGCAACTGGACGCTGCTTCTTGGAAAATAACGAACCTTTTCGTCTTCAATGGCGAAGACGGCGATGTTGGGCTGGGCCTTGCCGCCGGAGCTCCCGTTGCCTTGGTTCACGACATACAGGATGCCGTCACTGATACATACGCTGCAAGGTCTGTTGCCTTGCGAAGGGACGGGCTTGTCGCTCAATCGAGTTAGAGTGCCGTCGGGGTTCTTGCGAAAGATAGCGAACGAGTTGCTACCGACGTCGACTGGGTATAGCAGATTTCGATCGATCCAGACTGCGTTCTGGCTCTCCGCGGCCCGGTATCCTCTGCCACCGGTCGAGAAGGGCGAGCCTTTGACAAACCGCAGCGCTCCGTTCTTCAGGATTTCCATTCCAACTACTGCGTTCGCGCTTTGCCGATTGGTGGTCGTGTACAGGTAACTGCTCATGTCCGTTCTCTAATTCGCCACGCGGATTGCGTGAAACACCAAGCCCAGAAAAAAAGGCAGACGCTTCACGAACATGAATTGTAAGCGCAAGGTTTCGGCGCATGCGAGTGAAACAGTAGCGGAACAGCCGAAACCCAAATTGTTCGGTAATCGTCCTTATCCGGCGAGCGATCACATTCTATGATCAAAACTGGTCCGTAAAACTCACAATAAGCAAAAAAAACACAAACTGTTCCCCGACTGTTTCTGTCGCTACTGCAATCGCCAGAAAATAAAGGCCTCGAAAGGCGTGAAAGCGCGTCTACAAGAGAATTTGATATTTTCAGGCACGCCATCCCGGGAATTATGACGGAGCTTTGCCAAACTCTGGAAGGGGCAACGTTCCCTTCGTGGGCTTTGTAAGGTTCCGGCTCGTGATGCACAATGAGAGCTTTTCCGTTACTTGCTGGTGCGATTGCGTTCCTGGTAGTCGTCGTTTGCGCGCGGGGAATCGAAGCCGCGCCATCGCAGGGTCCGAAAGCGAGCAATGTATATGTTCAGTATGTCTGCGATAACTGTCGCTCAAATACCGCGTCACCTCGACTCATGTTGATTAGAGCGTCTTGAGAAATTCGATCAGTGCGCGCTTGTCATTATCGGATAAGTCTGTTCCAAAATAATGCCCGTTGTCTTCGACAAAGTCAGGGCATTTATTCGCCGCGATTGATTCAGGAACCGTTTTGAGTAGCTCGGTCGCAGCTTCTTCTGATGATAGGTGAAGCGAATGAATTCGGAAAAGCGCCTTCCCAATCTTTGCTGCCAGATTTGTTATCTGACTGTGGTCAGGCTCCAAATTCGCGATTAGGTTGATCGGCGTGCCTTTGGGGATCGGCCCTAAAACCAGACACCGGTCGGGCAGCGAAAATCCAAGCACGCTGAAGGGAGACTGGAAACGCAAGTACAGCGAGGATTCGTTTTGAGTTCGCCAGATCGAATCCTTACCCGACCGCTTTTCAGGCCAGAGCAATTTCTCGATCGCATCATTAAACGCTTCCATTCGACCAGCAACAGAAGGATCGCCGGTGAACTTACCCAATGCATTGTTGTGAAAAAGAGGTGCCGAGCTCCACAGGCTCGCGAGGGATGGGACGCGGTAATATCCTGGCCCAGTGTTTTTCTGTCTTGGTGAGAACTTGATCGGACGCTCTGTCTCAAAAGGGTTGTAGAACTGTATTGGCTCCACAGGATCGAGGTCCTTGTACGTTTGCGACGAAAAGTTGTCCCAGATGTGACCACTCTTGGCGTTCGTCGCGAATGCGCGGGCAGTGTTCGTTTTGAGGTCAGTCACCGGATATCGGCGATCATTGGATAGAAAATTATCCTTTGAAAAATCTGCTTTCATCACTTCTGCGCGGAACCACGCCTTAGCTTCGGCGCAGCGTGGGTCGAGTCCTGTTGGTTGTTTGCTCGAGTGGCAGGCTGCGCACCGTTCTGCAAACACTTCCTTGCCTCGATTCATCGTCATTTGATCGCATGTGATGTAAGCACGTCCTCCGGGCGCGTCCGCAAGATGGTAAGGCTTGAGATTTCGAAAAAATGCGGCGATGTACGGCAAACGCTCTTCGGTGGCGAGCCAGTAGACTGAATGTTCACGCGCATAAGGAATCTCGAAAGGATGTTGTGGAGTAAGCCCGATGAGCGCATTGTGCAGGGTCAACCAATACTCGGAAAACATTCCGATATTCACGTAAACCCGAATTGCTGCTCCTCCAATGCCGATCGAGTCCGCGCCATCTTTTAGAATGTGCGGCACACACATTGTTTCCTTCTCACCGGGAAATGAGAGCGTTCCGCCAGCCATTTTCTCAGCGGTGCAAATCCGTTCCCGCTCGGCGAGCAGAAAAATCGCGTTGATCGCGTTTGGATTATTAATGTGATCGGTTGCGATCCGCGACGTGTCTGAGGTGCCGCGCGGTTGAGCGGATAACTCTTCGTAAAAGAAATCGCCTTTTTCGGCGTTACATGCAAAAACCTTTCCCTCGTTAAGATATTGGTTGCCAATTGTAGAAGCTAAATCCTCCCAGCGGGGGTGTTCAGGGTCGATCGGCGGGTGACTCGGATTCAGTGCGTTATGGCAGGCGCCGCAGGCAACCCCAATACGGTAAGGCCGAATGAGCCTCCGATTCTTATAATAAGAAGGATTGCACATGAACTCAGCACCGTCCCAATTCTTGCGTGCTTTCTGATCGAAATCCGGATTAGGAAACAGTCGAAATCCGAGAACGCCTGAGGGTTTGCCATAAACATTTTCGTTAATTCCAGCCGGCTCCTGCTCGACCTCCTCGTCTAGCCACAAACCAAATTCATCTGCCTTCGAGGCCGCGCGAAAACCTGGTTGGTTGATGAGTCCGAGCGTTTTAAAGCGTTCATCCCGCCGGTATTTCCGGTTGTCTAACATCTTCAAAAGATCGACTAAGCCACCAGTGTCGTGCGCGACACGATCCCAAAACCGCTGGTTCCCCGCGCTCCAAAGATTCCATGTGTTTCGTCCCCTTACCTCTTTAGGAGAAAGCTCAATCCCACCGTCCATTGGCTTAAAAATGTCCGCGGTAATCTGCGGGAAGTCCGTTGAGCTTAGTCCGCGTTTCCTAGCTTCGTCCTCAATGACTTTCTCGTGACATCCACTCAAGATAGTTGCGAGGGATGCGATCCATAAGAGCAGCGTCGCCAGCCGGGACACGTTCTTAAGGCGTTGGCAAGGCGCGGCTGTGACGAAAAGATGTGTGTCAAACATGGAGCTTCTGCCAATGCAATTTCGCTTGTTTGTACGACACGTGACCGATCTCGCACGTAAGGTCCCCGCGCGCGCGGAGAGCTTGGTTCACTACGAGACCAGCCATCCAGCGATCACAAAAATCCTCGATCACCGACGACCTCCGATCCGAGTCACAGTTTTGGCGATTAAACGTCACGAGTCACCTGATTCGCAATTGCAACAGTTGCGAAACACTTTCTATCCGGTAAAAGACGCGAGCCGGTAATGTCCGTCCCTAGCAGCCATTGAAAGAGGTCTAGAGTTTAATAATGGACTTCGCGCGGATCTGTATATGAGCTTCTTGTTTTTCATGAAGGGGATCCCGCAGGTCACAACATTAGCACGAACCTTCTCAGAACGAACTGAATTTTTGGTGGTGCTGCTCGTCGCCTTTGCGTTTCCCGTCTGGAATTCCATTGCTGCTGCGTTTAGCCCCGGCCAATTCGTCATCAGTGATTTGTCTCGGCTATGCGATTGTGCAATTCAGCTCGCGATCTTTGGGTTCGTTGTTTTGCTCGGTACAATCCGAGGCTGGTCGATTCGCCAACTTGGTCTCTGCCCAAGCTGGCGCTTAACGGCAATGGGAATCCTTCTTTTTCCTGCAATCGGCATTGTTCTCTTCGCTGTTAGTATCGTGATAGGTTGGCTTGCACCTAGCTCCTTTAATCATCCACGCGATGTTGCAATTGGCCTATCTTCTGTAGCATTTTAGCCACTATCATCATTAATCCTCTATTCGAGGAAACGCTTGTGTGCGGCTACATCATACAAAGGCTCGCCAACAAGGGTGCGGTAGTAGCGATTAGCTCTAGCGCATTCGTTCGTTTCCTTTATCACACACATTTGGGTCCATCCTCGCTTGGACCCCTGCTAATGGGATTCATCTTCGGTTATCTATTTTGGCGATCTCGAGAACTCTGACCGCTCTAATTGCTCATTCCTTAATTAACCCTCTTGGCCTCCTTCTTCTTTCTGGAAAGCATTAAAGACAAAGAAGACTGAGACGCTGATCGGTGATGGCGACGCGGATCAATTCCTGGGATTCGTCGCCGAGCTGGCAATGGCGCTTGATCTGGTGCGGGCCCATCCGGACGTTGCAATTCACTTTCGTGTCGGAACGGAAACGGGCGTGCTGTTTTTCGCGGGGCGCGCTGGACGCGTTCGCGGATCGCGGTGGAAGGTTCTTCGGTGCGCGTGCTGGAGATGTCGCGGTATTCGACGGCGGGAACTTCGATGTGGAGATCGATGCGGTCGAGAAGCGGGCCGGAGATGCGCTGGCGATAACGCTGCACCTGGACGGGACCGCAACGGCACTCGCGCTTCAGATCGCCGAAGTAGCCGCAGGGATGCAAACGAGGCCGTATGCGAGCATAAATCACGTAAACAGGTTTATGTCACGCAGTTGGCTGGACCGGCGATAGCGTTCTGTCCATCCGCGGGCCGTAGTGGTTTGAATCGGACCACTGCCCGCACTTGATCAAGCAGTCTTGGGGAGATCGGACCGGATAAATGAGGGCTCGCCACCGCGCAGTGTTTTAGCGCACAAAGCCTCTATGCGGCAAGGTATAGATTGCAGCAAGATGCCGTCTACTTCTCGTTAGGCAGTATGCATGTGCGCGTCTTGCGATCCCTGCCTAATTTTCCGCAAAAGACGCTCGGGAAGGCTTAGGCAAGCCTGGCCACAAGCACGGCGGTGCAGGCCGCTCTTTTCACAGCCCTCCACCATTTTGGTCGAACGCTCTCTTGATTATTCCAGCAGGTATTAAAGACGTTGCGGGCGGCGTTTCCTTGGGTAACGGCATTAACAATAGCTTGGGCGCATGCAGCCTGGTTCGGTGGCGACTGGTGGCACTGGTTATAAGTCGACACTGCTATCGCGGCCTGTGCCGGGCTGATGAAGAAATCACCGATCTTCTCGAGCAGTGACCAACCATTATCACCCTCTGCAGGCTCGTAGGCACTGGCCTCCGGTGGGGCCTTCATCTTCTGCGCCCGCGCGTCAAGCTGTTTCAGTGTTCTCTCATGCTTTGCGGCAAGATCCTCGAACTGTTTCAATAGCGCGATGCTGCCCTCCTTGCCCTGCGACTTATTTGCCAACTCGGCCTGCTTCGTGGCCGTGTCAAACGACTCCATCATCCCCTTCGCGTACGCGGCCATGGTATCGTTGAGGGCGTCGGCGTACTTGTCCTTGTCCGCAGTCGCCCTAGCGGCCTCTATCTGAGTGAACGACGCCTCGATCGACGTCAGCTGTCTATCGTGGCCTTGCAGCCTACTGCGGAACTGGGCGGGTGAAACCTTTGCCTCGGCAGCATATCCCGTCGCGTGAGTGAAGATGACGCCGAAACACAAACTCAGTGTCAGCGCCCAGATATTGCGATTACTATTCTTTCTATTCATTTTTTGTATATCCTTTTGGGTGGCGTGGTGCGACAGTTGTCTGTCGGGAGTACCACGTTAATGTTTAATTTTCGGCAGGCAGACCCCGCTCTTCCTGCGCTGCGCCAGACCCCAAAAGGCAAGAGCAGTCAAAGCTAAGGTCAGAGGTAACAATTTTTCTCATAGCCTTCTCCATTGTTCGCTCGTGTTTTTGTAGAGGCAACTGAAACAGTTAAGAAACAGTTGCCTACGTGCGACGATCTCTTGGCCTTTCTACTTGCGATTGGATCGATATTCCAACCTTTTGACAGAAAGAAAGAAGTGACTTCCCAGTTGCATTGGCAGAAGTGATTACGAGATCGTGACCCATCTGTATTATGACGAGAAAGGAGACTATGCGCCCTCATTCTAATCCGCACGGGCGGGGATGCAAGCGAGGGCGCAGACTACACGTTAGAACGGCTCGGCTTTATTCGCTCTCCAAGTCCTTCCAGCCTTGATCGCTGTCCGCAGTGCATTGAGCCGTTGAACAATATTCAAAATGCAGAATCGGGTGAATCTCCCAATTGTTTTCGCGAGTGAGAGCGTTGTTTAGGAAATGATACGAGTCGAACAGGAGGAGGCCCGTTACTCGCACCAGTAATTTTCCATTCGGTTTGGTTGTGCCGCCTTTCCATTTCGGATCGATTAGCGGCGCAAGCCTCGCTCGTGTGAACTTCGGATGATCAAGTCTAACGCGCGGAGCGAACTCGGCCGTGATTGAATGCGGCTCGTATCGCGCCAGCGTCGGTTTCTTCAGCTTCGGATCAACGAGCACCAAGTGATTGTCCGTATCTTTTGCGGCAGTTAATCCGCAGTTGCATGTTTCCTGTCCTTCTGCGCGAACATCGAGCACCCAGGCCACTACACGGATTTTCTTGCCCTCGCCAATTTGCGCAAGTTCGCTTCGGTCTTGGTTCGACTTATTAAAGTGCTCGGGATCGGGATCAGGGAGCGACTTCATCCACGCTATTGTCTGATTCTCCGGCTGACGATTGTCCGAGCGGATATTCTTGCGCTTGTTCAGTTCAGGCTCTCCATTCGGTCCACAGCCCTCATCGGCACAGGCGGTGATTGTTTGCACCGCGCAATAGGGCTTCTTAGACTTTGAATGGCCTTTTCGCGAACGGGTCTGCTTGGCATCCGCGCTTAGCGCACAAACAATAACGAGCAGGGCGGCGACAAAACGTATCATAACGAAAAACCTCCAAAGAGATATTACGACAAATCAAAGGCGAAGGTCTCAAAAAACTTCTATTCAGCGAGGATTTTTTAACGAGCTGTCTGTCGTACCCGAAGGTAAATCGCCGGTGCGCTTCAGCATTGTCCCTAGTGAGAGGTCTGCTAACATCTTCGGTGTGTTTCCACGCGCTATCTTGGTCGGAAGATTAGCTTGCACCGCTGTACCCAAGAAGCGCTATTGCGCACTTTTTTTTGCGATCTTCTTGTTCGCGATTGCACTTTACCCTTCATGCAGTTGTGCCCAAGAAATTCGGGCCACAGGCCTTGAGCTTCCTACTTCTGAAGAGCTCAGCCAAAGGCCCGTTGTCTCTTTTCCCCAGGCATTCGGTGGACCGCGCATAGCTCTTCCATTTTCGCTTCGTTCCAAACTGCCTCCCCCTCAGGATCAAGGAGTTGCTAATAATTCGTGCGTCGGGTGGGCGGTTGGTTACGCGTTTATGACATACATTGCTAAGGTCTACCCGGATCAGGCGCTAAGCCCCGAGTACTTGTATCACTGCACAGTGAGGCGCCAATGTCGCGACAATTGCAATCCATTGCCAAATGCCGCAGTGAGTTTTCAGAACGCCTTCGAGGTTTTACGGGAGCGTGGTATCTGCGACCGGAAGCTCATGAACGATTGGCTTGTTCCGCCTTCAGCCGAAGCGGACCAGGACGCCCGTAAGCACCGTAGTCTTTTTCGTGAGGATACGATTTTGCCGAGCGATCAGCACACAATAAAGGCATATCTCCAAGATAAACAGCAACCGCTGCCCGTGGGTATGTTTGTCGATAAAGCTTTTAAGAAAAACGAATTTCCAATAAAGCATGGCAAACCGGTATGGAGCGGGTACCGTGACGAACTTCGAAACGCCCACGCAATGTTATTAGTGGGCTGGGATGATGAGCTTTCTGCATATGAAGTTATGAACTCATATGGGCCAAACTGGGGAGATGCAGGTTTTGTGTGGATCGACTACGCTTTTTTTCAGGAAGCAACAAAATACGTATTTGATCCTCTTCACGAACCTCTTAAAGAAGCACCGACGACGCTCTTAGAAAAGGAAACGCCCCCGGCTTCAGCGGAAATTGCTGCGACTGGTCTCCTACGTACATCGGCGGGTACTCTTGCTCCTACTTCGCCAACGCCCTTGCCAAATAGTTCGCCAGGGATCTTTGTTTCCGTATCCGCCCCCGCGACGTTATCTCCATCGCCTTCACCTTTTGAACCCGCGTCAGTTGCCGTCGCCACGCCTGAAATGACGCCGGTCGTGAAAATAGCCGAGCCCGCCGAGACATTGTACTGTCGGCTTGGTGTTTTGGATTCGAGCGAAAAGTTGGACCCTGCGGAGCTAGCTTTTGATGTTGATATCGATGCGATTCAAAAAGGAGAAATCCAGCCGGGGAGCATCCTTACCCGAAGTGAGCGGGTCAGGGTACTTCGGGTACGTCGGCAGGTAGCAACAGGGCAAATGCCTGCCGGACAGGTTCTAGGATCACTCTTGCCGGGTGACAAGTTCCAGGTTTCCGAGTTGAAAAAATACAAAATGCCTGACGGTGAAACGCAGTACTGGGTTGGTGGAACTGTAGTCGTAGAAATATCGTCAGGAGACATTACGAAAGAGTGACTGACCGTCCTCGCCCCTGGGCTGCAGGCGGTTGCCTGCTGTTTTTTTGCTTGGCGATGCGCGGATGTTCTGATAGACGACGAATTACCCCCAAAGAGTTCGGACAAATTCCGGTAAGCCGTCCGAACTCGCGCGGGCTAGAACCAAAACAGAACAAGAAAGGATAGATCACAATGAAAAAACTTATTACAGCTATATGCGGGGCTCTGCTGGCTACCGCGACTGCCAGCTTCGCTCAAGACACGTCACAAAGGGCAAACACGGTAGATAGCAAGCAAGCAATCAAAGTGTTGGATGACCTTGTGAGCGGCATGGACAAGACCATCGCAGATGCCCAGTCACACAAACAGCAGCTTTTGGAGCTCCGTACCGCTCTAGTCGAAGGCAAGACATCTAAACAAACCTTCGGATCGGGAGAGCAACTATCGGGGCAAGACGTGGGCTGGCTGGTCGAACATCCTGCACAAGCTATTGGTAAGGTATATGATTCTTATAAGTCCGCCGAAAAAGCGGTAGCTGAAAACAACAGGTCCAATGAGCAATGGCTTTCGAAACAAAAAGAAGCTAAGACGCAACAAGAAACTAAGAAGAAATAAGTAAAAATAAGTAAATAGTCGTCATTTCGCTACTTTGAGTCATCCCCCGCGCAGGTGTCGATTCTGTAAGAAACCCGCTATGCCTGGGTCGGACCTTTGCTACACGTGCGAAAGTGATTAGAACATCCGGTCGAGCATAACGACTGGTTGACGAGCAGCTCGTCATTGTCGGGATCGTGTTTCCCTCGGGCCGCGGCCCGAACTTGATCGAGCAGTTCTTTTTGCGCTTGCCTGCAACGGCTGTGGAGGTAAAACCTAGGGTTTGTGACTCCGCTTTTATCCGATTCCCCACAGGTGAGCAAGGGGATTAGACGGAAGAATCCCGCAAAAAAGTACGGGAGAATTCCGTCGACATCGCGTTGGGGAGCACTTTGTGGATCAACAAGGGAGGGACTTATGCATTACGTGTTAGCGCTTCTCTTAGTTGGTTGCGCAAGTGCACCACCGGGCTGGACCAACCCAACGAAGGATCGGTCCGAATGGAAAAAAGACGCTGCAGATTGTGAACGGGCAACAGCAGATGAAACGGACGCCACGCAACGCGAGCTGGCGAAGATCCGCTGCATGGCAATGAAGGGCTGGCGTGCATCACCGTAAGGTTGATGCCGAACAGCGCTTTGCAGACTCGACCCTCACGCTGTCGGTTTAGGCTCAGTCACAAGGTTCCAACGAACACCGATGTTGAAAGATGCGTAATCGTGAGATCGGCTTCTCTTGGCGCACAAATTGGAGACAATTTGTTCTTGTCAGTTTACATCGTTGCTGGCAAGATTCGATTACATCATGCGACCTTTTAAGTCGCTTCGCGGTTGCAGACTACGAACCATATCTCGCCGTACGGCGGCGTTAATTGGCTGTATTGCGTGTCTCACAGAAGTTGGACTAGAGGCACAGTCCGACTTTGATGACTTGAATAAATACCGACCCGGCACACTTCAAGGCATTATCAATTCTGAACTCCCGTACATCGTTGCAACAGGAAAGATCGATTATCATGCAACCTCTAATGTTGCGAGTGGGCACGCGCTGCTTCGGGTCCAGGTTAGATATACAGGTCAACATCGACCGCTATCTCCATTGCGGAAAGATCTGCTGAGGGACTGGAACAACGTAGGTGGGAACGTCCCAGAGGGCGCCTACAAGTCAGAATATTTGTTTATGGAGGGTAGCAACGAACATTGGCTGGCACTAGTATCGAACCTCGAGGAGAGCATGAACGCAGTGCGTCCCGGATCACTTCTGCTGTTCGTACAATATCTCGGCGACTCCTACCCGGCGGGAGAAGAGACTCCCTCGCTCAAGGGAGTTAGACGCATCACCTGGCTTTTCGTAATCAACGCTTTCTCCGAATAGTTACTTCCCATTAAGGTTATCCGACTCGCGTCGAAATCAAAGGCTCCGGCGCATCCACCGTCGTAAGGTTGTCGGCCGAGTGCCAAACTAGACTTTCCGGCCTTATCGGCGGACCTTCCGCAGCGGAGTCGCCCGGCGGTGTTTACCTCGGTCTCGAGAACATCCGCGGAACTTTCGACGCGGCCTTGCTGAATACATATATTAATCTCCCCGAAGACGCGCGCGCGTCCGATCATCATAATCTCCTGGCTGAGAGTGTCGCGCTCTATGGGCTGCGAAGGGCCACCGTCCTGTGCGGCGAAAACGCCAGTCAGGGCCTGACGTTTCTCCTCGATATCACCCGGATCCTGATTGAGCTGCTCGCCTCCAAATCACTCAATGCCGAAGAAATCCGCGTCAGCATTGTGCCCGATCGCCCGCTTCCAGATTCGATCACGATCGTAATCGGCCGGGTCAGCATGTTCGCCATGTCGCCGACGTAACTTGTGCGCTGCGGATGTTCACACCCAGAGAGTACGGCCGAGATCGGCGAAAGTGCCAAGGCGACGTTCCACGACAATACGACGAGCCCGTGTGCAAGAATTTGTGCAAGAATGAGTCTGTTGCTGTTCGCCCTTCGGCAACCGTTGAAAATCCGCCGGATTTCGCGAGTTACCCGGGAAATTGACTTCGATTTGATCGATTCTGAGAGGCGCCGAAATCGCTAAAATCGTAATTTTAAGTCCGTTGCGTCTGCCATTTCGCCACATCGGCGGCTTTAACAGCTGAGAAGTGTAGTCACGAGAACCGCTTCCGCCAAGTCCGAGCCGGACCGGCATCAAGTCATCGCAGGCGAGACGCCTGCCGCCACAGAAGAGCGGATTTTTGAGAAAACCGCGAACTTTGATCCGGGAACCCCGTATTTACTTTTGGAGCAAGGGATCACACGCGGCTGTTTTCCCCTTCGGAGCGGCACTGGTTCATGTGCCGCTTCGTTGTTTTCCTGCCAAATCCGCCCCGTCCATCGAATGCCGCTATTTGCGTAGTACTATATAGAGAGGCACCTCTGCGGCTGCCGCAGCTGCGCGCAGGCGGACCGCCGGATGATTAATGCGACAGTACAATTGGCGTTTCAGAGAGCGCCGCTACAGTAAAAGCCGATGACGACTGCCAACAAAATCACTGTTGCCCGCATCCTGATGATCCCGGCATTTGTCACCATGGCGATTTACTATGGTCAAAGCATCCAGCGCGGCGAGGCGCTGGAGTGGCAGCGCTTCACCGCCATCGCTATTTTTCTGATCGCGGCGGTGAGCGACGGACTCGACGGTTACATTGCGCGCCGCTACAAACAGCGGAGCGCGCTCGGCGCAATTCTCGATCCGATCGCGGACAAGGGATTGCTGCTCAGCGGCATCATCACTTTGAGCATCAGCAACTGGAGCGAAGTCGATCCCGAGTACGGCAGATTTCCGGCGTGGTTCCCCGTTCTCGTCATTAGCCGCGATGCGGTCATTCTGGTTGGCGCACTCATTTTGCATTTGCTGATCGGCGACAAAATGCGGGTGAAACCGGTCTGGACTGGAAAAGTTGCAACCGTTTGCCAGATGTGCGCGATCGGCTGGGTCATGCTGCAATTGCGCTTTCTTCCGCTCCTTTTCGTTGTCGCCGTCGCCGGGATTTTCACTCTTGTCTCCGGCATCGTTTACGTGATGGACGGAGTGCGCCAACTCCAGGCCGCGGGACACGCGCACGCGGCGCGGGAGTAATTTTCAACCGGGACCCGCGATGAACGGACAGGCAAAACTGCCGAACGTCGCAATCATCGGGCGACCGAATGTCGGAAAGTCCGCGCTCTTTAACCGGCTAGTCAGGCGCAAAATCGCGATCGTTCACGATCAGCCCGGGATCACGCGCGACCGGATCTCAGCAACCTGTTCGCGCGGAGAACGGCCCTTCACCGTTTGGGACACCGGCGGAATTTTCGGCGCCGGCGAAAAGGATCTCACCGCGCAAGTGCGCCGCACCGCGGAAGACGCGCTCCACGAAAGCGATCTTCTTTTGTTTGTTGTCGATGCAAAGGACGGCCTCTCGCCCATTGACGAAGATCTCGCGCGCGCGCTGCGAAGATCGCGAAAGCCGATCGTGCTGGTGGTTAATAAGATCGACAACGACAAGCACGAGTCTCTGGCGGCGGAATTCGATGCGTTGGGCTTTGAGAGAATCGTTTCGATCAGCGCCGAGCATAATCGCGGCGTTTCCGACTTGTTAGACATTATCGACCAACTGCTCCCCTCGCCCGCGGAATCCATCGCTCAACCCTCAACTCTCAACCCTCAACCACTTTCCATCGCCATCATCGGCCGGCCGAACGTCGGCAAATCGTCGTTGATCAACGCGATCGTCCAAAGCGAGCGCGCGATTGTGAGCGAATTGCCCGGGACGACGCGGGATTCAATCGACATCTCTTATCAGCGCGACGGCCGCCAGTTTCTTTTCATCGACACGGCGGGCATTCGCCGGCGCGGCAAACTTTCCAGCTCAGTCGAGGTTTTCAGTGTGATGCGCGCCGAGCGAAGTATTCGCCGGGCCGATCTCTGCATCCTGATTGTCGATCTTACCAGCGGCGTGACTGCCCAGGACAAACGAATCGCCGGATTGATTCAGGAAGCGGGCAAGGCGGGGTTGGTTGTTCTAAATAAATGGGACCTGGTTAAGCCGAAACGCGGCGAGCGACAGACGATCCGCGAACTCGCCGATGAAGCGCGTGAGAGAATTTTCTTTTTCGATTACGCGCCGGTGTTGATCGCGTCCGCGCGCACTGGCGAGAGCGTCGACCGGCTTTTCGGATTGATTGGCAAAATTGAGCGCGCATCGGCTACGCGCATCGGAACCGGCGTTTTGAATCGGTTGATGCGGGCGGCTTTCGCCGCAAATCCGCCGCCGATGGTTAAAGGCCGGCGATTAAAACTGTTTTACGCGGCTCAGGCAGCAGGTGCGACAGATCGGCGCCTTCAAGCGCCGGAATTCGTGTTGTTTGTCAACGATCCGCGATTGCTCGCTCGATCCTACGCGCGTTATCTCGAAAGGCGAATTCGCGATGCCCAGCCTTACGCCGGGCTGCCTATTATTTTGACCCTGCGCCCGCGCACGGAGACGCGTCGGAAATAATTGCATCTCGGCCGCTTGTCCGCAGCGTAGTTTGATCGAACATTGTCGGCCTTACCTTTGTCTCAAAACCGCGTATGAAATCGACGCAGGAAATCACCCGTGAAGTGCAGGAGCTGGGCCGCTGGATCCCTCCTCTGCGCGAGCAAGTTTCGCACGTCATCGTTGGCCAAAAATATCTGGTCGACCGCTTATTGCTCGGCTTGCTCGCTAACGGACACATTTTGCTCGAAGGCGTCCCCGGTCTGGCCAAAACGCTCACCGTCAAGACGATGGCGTCCGCAATCCAGACCGGTTTCCAGCGTTTGCAATTTACGCCCGATCTTTTGCCGGCCGATTTAATTGGAACATTGATTTACAATCCGCGTACCGGCGAATTCACGACCAAGCTCGGTCCGATTTTTTCCAACCTAATTCTGGCCGACGAAATCAATCGGGCGCCGGCCAAAGTGCAGAGCGCGTTGCTTGAAGCGATGCAGGAACGCCAGGTCACGATCGGGGAAAAGACTTATCCCCTCTCCGATCCGTTTCTCGTTCTGGCCACGCAAAATCCGATCGAGCAGGAAGGCACCTATCAATTGCCCGAAGCGCAGCTCGACCGGTTCATGTTCAAATTGAATATCGGATATCCGGAAAAGTCAGAGGAACGCACGATTCTGGATTTGATGGCGACGTCGGCGCCCGATTTGCGCGTCGACTCGGTCATCGAGCCGAAACAAATCATCGCCGCGCGCGATGTGGTGAACCAAATCTACATCGACGACCGGGTGAAGGATTACATTGTCGATGTTGTCTGGGCGACCCGCGAGCCCACTTCCTACAATTTGCCTCTGGAAGGATTGATTCGTTACGGCGCATCGCCGCGCGCCACGATTTATCTCGCGCTCGGCGCGCGGGCTCACGCGTTTTTGAACGGACGTGGTTATGTCACGCCGCAAGATGTAAAAAGCATCGGGCCGGATGTCTTGCGGCATCGCATCATCGTTAGTTACGAAGCCGAAGCCAAAGCGGTCACGAGCGAGACGATTATTGAACGGATTTTTGCCGGCCTACCTGTTCCCTGAGCTGCGATGAACGGTTTGCAGGAAAGAACCGCGGAGATTCTTAAAAAAATCCGCACGCTCGAAATTAAAACGAAGGGTCTGGTCGAGACCGTCTTCGCCGGCGATTACCACAGCGTCTTCAAGGGGCGCGGGATGAATTTTGAAGACGTGCGCGAATACCAGCCGGGCGATGAAATTCGTGCAATCGATTGGAACGTGACCGCGCGACTCGGAACCGCCTTCGTAAAAAAGTTTACCGAAGAACGCGAGCTGACCGTAATGCTGATTGTCGATGTTAGCGCGTCCGGAAATTTCGGCAGCGCCACTCAATCGAAACGCGAGCTGGCTGCGGAAGTCGCTTGTCTGCTCGCTTTCAGCGCGATCCGCAACAACGACAAGGTCGGCCTGATTCTTTTCACCGACCGGGTGGAGCTTTTCATCCCGCCTAAGAAAGGTCGCTCGCACACGCTTCGACTAATTCGCGAGATCTTGTTTTTCGAGCCGGCCAGTCGCGGGACGAATCCCGCGCTCGCGCTCGATTATTTAAACAAAATTGTCACGCGGCGCGCGGTCGTGTTTTTCATTTCCGATTTTCAAGCGCCGGATTTCTCGCACACGCTCGCGGTCAGCGGCCGCCGGCATGACTTCATCGCCGTCCACATCCAGGACGAACGCGAGCAGGTATTGCCCAACGTCGGCATCATCACCCTCGAAGACGCCGAGACCGGCGAGCAAATCGAAATCAATACCGCTGATCGCGGCACGCGAGCGCGGTTCAGTGATTTGGCCGATGAAAAGGCGCACGAACTGTCGCGAACGCTGCGGCGCAACAACATTGACGCGATAACGCTGCGCACGAGCGAAGATTATCTGCCGGCACTACGCGCGTTTTTTAAATTGCGGGAACGCCGCGTTACAACCCGCTGACCGGCAAATGTCGGCTTCCTTTATGTCGATCTTCCTCGCTCAACAACCATTTCACGAGATTGCGCCACCGGTTGATTACTCGTTTGTCCCGACATGGGCGATTTTTCTGGCGAGCTTTGTTGGACTCTGCCTCATCGGCTTGATCGTTTGGTTCTTCAGGCGAAAGCGCAAACCGGAACAACCGCCAAAATTGCCGCGCGAGATCGCGATCGAGGAACTCGAGATCATTGCGGGCGAAATCGAAACCACGAATTCGTATCTGTTTAGCATTCGCGTCTCCGATATTTTGCGGCGCTACGTCACCAATCAGTACGCGTTGCCGGTAACGCGACAGACGTCGGTCGAATTTCTCACCGCGCTGGCGAAGTCGTCGCCGTTTTCGGACAATGAAAAATTTCTGCTCGAAGATTTTTTGAACCGCTGCGACTTGATCAAATTCGCGCGTTACGAAGCAACATCCGCCGACAGCCGCCTTCTGCTGGAAGAGGCGACGCGATTTGTGAAAGGAGAACAACTTGCGCTTGCTTGATTGGTGGCCGTCAAACACCGCGCTGACGTTCGCGCGTCCGTGGCTCCTCTTGCTCCTGTTAGCAATTCCGCTCGTTGCATACCTGCGCGGCAAACGCGGACCGGCTGCCGCGCTCACCTTTTCATCGACATCGACGCTCCGCGCGATCGGCAAACAAAGCGCCGCCCGCGTCGGAAAGTTTTTGCGTGCATTAATTTTTGCGACATTGGCGATCTTCGCCGTTGCACTTGCGCGGCCGCAGCTCGGGAAAAGCCTCACTCAGGTCGAAGCGAGCGGAATCGACATCATGCTCGTGCTCGATGTGTCCGGATCGATGCTGACCAAAGATTTCACCATCGGCGGAGACCGGGCGACGCGGCTGGACGCAATTCGCGAAGTCACGCGCAAATTCATCGAGGGCCGGCCGAATGATCGGATCGGCATCATCGCGTTTGCAGGCCGGCCGTATGTCGTTAGTCCGATGACGCTGGATCACGATTGGCTTCTGCAAAATCTCGAGCGAGTGCGCATTGGACTCGTGGAAGACGGGACTGCGATCGGTTCGGCGATGGCTTCGGCCGCAAATCGATTGAATGACAAACATTCGAAGAGTCGGGTGATCGTTTTACTGACCGACGGCGAAAATAACGCTGGGAAAATCTCACCAAACACGGCTGCCGAAGCAGTAAAAGCGCTGAAGGTCCACTTCTATGCAATCGGCGCGGGAATCAATGGCATCGCGCCCGCTCCGATTTTTACTCAACGCGGGCCAATGACCGACGTGCTCGGCAATCTGGTCTATCAAAACCAACGCGTGGAATTTAACGAAGCCGGTCTGCGACAAGTTGCGCAAATTGCCGACGGACAATTCTTCCGGGCAACCGACACCAAATCGCTCGAGCAGATTTACAGTGACGTCGACAAGATGGAAAAATCGACCGTGGCCGTGAAAAAATATCAGGAGTACCGCGATTTGTTTCCGCTCTGCCTCATGAGCGGGTGCGGCCTGCTGGTCGCGCAACTCTTATTGGCGCAAACCATCTGGAAGAAATTGCCGTGAAGGAGATGTCGATCTTGAAAGTGGGAGGGACCTTAGCGTCCCGAGAAAAAGACAAGAAGTTTGCAAGACATCGCGGCACTGAGGCCGCTCCCACATTATGAGTTTCGGCGCGCCGATCTGGTTTTGGGGATTGCTCGCGATTCCGGTTCTCGCGGTTTTGTTTGCGCGCGCCGAGCAGCGGGGAGTGGCGAAACTTCGCGAGTTCGTTTCGCCACGATTGCTTCCGCAACTCGCGGCGACGGTGCATCGCTCGCGCCGCGTTTTGCGATTTGCTTTGCTCATGCTCGGACTTGCGCTCGCGATCGTCAGTCTAGCCCGGCCGCAATGGGGCTACATTTACGAAGACGTCAAACGCAAAGGGCTCGACCTTCTTTTCGCCGTCGATACTTCGCGCAGCATGCTTTCGAATGATGTTCAGCCGAACCGGCTCGAACGGGTAAAACTTGCGGCTCAAGATCTGGTTAACCAACTTCAAGGCGATCGCGTCGGATTAGTCGCGTTTGCCGGCCGCGCCTTTCTACAAGCGCCCCTGACGATCGATTACGAAGCGGCTGTCGAATCAATCAACGATCTCGACACCAAGACGATTCCCGAAGGCGGAACGAATATTTCGGAAGCGATCAATCTGGCGGTAAACACATTTGGAAAAAGCGCCGCCGGGAACCGCGCGCTGATCATTTTCACCGATGGCGAAGAGCTCAGTGGCGATTCGGCAAAGACCGCGAAAGCCGCCGCCGATGCAGGCGTGCGGATTTTCACAATCGGCGTCGGCACACCGCAGGGCTCGCTCATTCCAATTAACAGCGAAGACGGCGGAACCGCGTTCGTGAAGGATTCCGCCGGACAAGTTGTGAAATCGAAGCTCGACCAAAAGCGGCTGAGCGAACTCGCTCAGGCCACGGGCGGATTTTACCTGCATCTCGACGACGGGCCGCGAACCATGTCGCAACTTTATTCGCAAGGATTGGCGAACATGAAGGCGGCCGAAATCGACGCGCGCTTGGGACGGAGACCGATTGAGCGTTACGAATGGCCGCTGGGTGCGGCGATGTTGGCGCTGACGATGTCGATCTTGATCGGCGAACGGAAAAGGGCCCGCGTCCGCGCTCGTTTGCCGCGATGGTCGAAGATTGCAGTGCCGGCGACAGCGCTCCTTTTTATTTTCGCGCGACCAGCTTTTGGAACTGCGACCGGATTGAATCTTTATCGCGAGGGAAAATACAACGACGCCTACAAGAGTTTCCAAGAAGATTTGCAATCGCACCCGGATTCATCGGAAAAAGAAAAAATCGAATTCGATGCCGGCGCCGCCGCTTTCAAAATGGGCGATTACAATAAAGCGCTGCAATCGTTTAGCGACGCGCTGCTCTCGCCGGACAAACGACTTCAGGAGAACAGCCATTTTAATCTCGGGCGGACTCTCGAAGATCGCGCTGACATGGACGAGACGAACGACAGCACGCTCAAGGATCTGATCGACGCGGCGTCACATTATGAATCCACATTGAGGCTGAATCCGAAGAACGAAGCGGCCAAAGCGAATCTGGAGGAGGTCAAAAAGAAAATTGAGCGGTTGAAGCAGCATCCGAAACAAAAGCCAACGCCGCCGCCTCAACAGCAAAACAAGAAAGACAAAAATCAGCAGCAAAACGGCGGCGACCAGAACCAGGACCAGCAACAATCGCAATCGCAGAGCAGCTCCAGCAAAGATCAAAATCAACAGCCGCAGCAACAACAACAGAACCAGCAGGCGCAGTCCCAAGACCAATCAGGAAGCAGTAAAGATTCTCAAGACAAGTCGAGCCAGGCGCAGGCGAAAAACGAGCCGCAAAAAAATCAGCAGTCGCAACCGGGCGAAAGTCCGACTCCTTCGCAAGGAAAAGATCAACAACAGGCGAACAAACCGTCGCCATCGCCCGGAAAAGGCGAAAACAAGAACGAGAAAGATCGACAATCTTCGCGCAATCAGGAACAGCCGGAAGAATCGCCGACTCCGGGTGGAGGCGAAGATCAAATACCATCGCCCTCTCCCGGTGAAGGCGAAGGTGAGGGAGAAAATGGGACACCGTCGGCGACGCCAACGTCCTCACCGCAGAAAAAATTGGCCGGCGAAATCAAGGGAGCGAATGGTGAGAAGCAACCGGAGTCGCCGGAGCAAGCCGCGCAAATAGCGGAGGCCGAAGCGGAAAAAGAGGGGCAGATGAGCGAGAAACAGGCAGAGCTTCTTTTGAAATCGATGAAAGACGAGGAACAACGGGTCCAGCTTGATGAACGCAAGGTGCGACGCCATGTCTATAATGACTGGTGACGAAGAAGTTGATCCGCCTTCGCCAAGGCTACGGCGGACAAGGGTTTGAGGAAGATGTCGATATACGGAAGAACTTTCAGGATTAGTTTTTCACTGCTGGCGTTGATTCTTGCGCGCGGCGCTGCCCTCGGCGCGTCGCCGAGTGTGACGGCTGTGCTGAGCGATTCGCAGCCGGCGGTCGGACAGATGGTGCAGTTGGCAATCAAAGTGAACGGCGCAAACAGCGCGAATGTTCCGGAAACAATTTCGATCGACGGTCTTGAGATTCATCAGACCGGCACGTCCCGCCAGTTCGAGATGCGCAATTTCGATGTCAGCAGCAGCGTGACTTATAATTACACCGTCCTGCCGTTGAAAGCGGGGCATTTCAAAATTCCGCCGCAAACAGTTCGGGTTGGAAATGATTCGCTGCGCACGCCCGAGCTCGTATTGAATGTGGCGCAGGGATCGAGCAGCTCCGGCGGCCCCGGCGGTTCGGCCCAAAGCGGGCAAAGCACGGTTGCAAGTAAGCTCGCGTTCGCGGAATTGGTCGTCGCCAAAAAAGACGCGTATGTGGGCGAGATGATTCCGGCGGTAATTCGACTGGGATTTGACCCGCGCGCGCGGGGCCGGCTTCAGGAGGGACCGGAACTTTCCGGTCAGGGTTTTACGACCCAAAAGTTGCAGCAACCGCGCGAGAATGTGGAAACAATCGGTGGCAGAACTTATCAGGTTTACACTTTTAAGACCGCCATTGCCGCCGCCCGGCCCGGGAAATTTGAAATCGGACCGGTAACGGCGAAAGCGGTTGTTGTTCTGCCGCGGCGACCGAGCGCCTCGCCGCGAACGCGTCCGCGCTCGCCGTTCGACCTATTTAATTTAGATGATCCATTCTCGGACCCGTTTTTCAGTGATCCGTTCGGAAGCACGGGCGAACGAACCGAGCTTCCGATCCGAAGCGAAGCCGCGACGCTCAACGTAAAACCGCTTCCGCCGAATGCGCCGCCGAATTTCTCCGGAGCGATTGGCAATTTCACGATGACCGCGGACGCGAAGCCGAAGACTGTGCAAGTCGGCGACCCGATCACGGTAACATCGACAATCAGCGGTCGCGGCAATTTTGATCGGATGAATGGAGCAACGCTCGAGGACGAGCGCGGTTGGCACAAATATCCGCCCTCCTCGAAATTTAAACAGGACGACGACGTCGGAATCAGTGGGGAAAAAACTTTCGAGATGGTGATCGCACCTAACGAAAAGAAACCGGCCGTGCCGCCGTTGGTTTTCGCGTACTTCGATCCGATCAAGGAAAATTACGTGACGTTGCGGAGTGATGCTGTTCCAATCCAGGTTGAAGGCGGAGCAGCGCCGGCGCCAACTGTCGCAGCAGCTCCGGCCCCAGCAATATCACCAACGCCGGCGACAACGACAGCAGCTACAGCTGCTCCGACGGCAAAGCCGCAGGATATTCTGTATCAAATGAGCGATCTCGGGCGCGTTCGATCGTTCACGCCGATTTGCCAGCGTCCCGTTTTCTGGATGGCGCAGCTCGCTCCGTTGATTTTGTTGTTGGGATTCGTTGGCTGGCAAATTCGGAAGGCGAAGATCGACAATCGCGACGCGCAGCGGATAGCGGCATTGCAACAGGAATCAAGCGAGCTTTTGCGAACACTGCGTCGCAGCGAGTTATCGCCGAAGGAATACTTTTCCAATGCATCGCGCGTCGTGCGGGTGAAAACAGCGCTCGCGAAAAATATTAACCCGAACGCGGTCGACGCGGAAACCGCGGCGAAGGCTTTTGATTTGGGTGAGAGCGAGCGCGCCCAGCTGCGGACGTTATTCGAACGCAGCGATGAGTTGCGTTTCAGCGGGGGTGGAAATGGTGCGGGGGCAATCTCAAACGACGAGCGAGAAAAAGTGTTTCGGTTGTTGGAAAGTTTGCGCGCATGAAAATCCGAATTGGTTTTAGCTGCGCAGTTCTGTGGTTGGTTGGCGGCTCAATTTTGATGGCGCAACCGAGCGCGCAATTTGCCAAAGCCAATCAGGAATACTCAGCCGGCGATTTTAAAGCGGCCATCGCCGACTATGAGGAGCTGGTCCGTTCCGGAGAGGACACGCCAAATGTCTTCTACAATTTGGGTGATGCTTATTTCCGACAAAACAATTTCGGCCGCGCCATTCTCAATTACGAACGCGCGCTCGCGCTCGAACCGCATCATCCGGAAGCGCAGGCAAATCTGCGGGTCGCGCGTGATGAAGCGCGCGCGCTCGAATTGCTTCCAAGTAGATGGGAACGGTTGTTCGCGTTGGCCAACGAAAATCAATACGCCGTCACCGCCGCAGTCGCGTTTTGGATCGGGATTTTTTCGATTGCAGCCTGGATTTTTGGCCGGAGACGGAGTCGCAGCGCGATCGCATTGTCGATCTTGTCGTTGTCGATCTTCGCACTGGCCGTCGTCGCGGTTTACCAACTTAGCCACGGAAAAAACGGTCGAGGACTGGCAATCGTAACGGGCGAAAATGTCGAAGCGCGTCTCGCCACGGCCGACAATGCCAATCGCGTTTTGACGCTACCCGCCGGAAGCGAAATCCAAATCGTCAGTCAGCGCGGGGATTGGATTTACGCGGCCTTGCCGAATAATTTGCGCGGCTGGATGCCGGCGAATAGCGCCGAGCAGGTGCGTATGTAAAATCTCGCCTTTTTGCGGCGGTCGTAGACCGCCGCTACAGTATTTGCATGAAGGCGGAGATGGATGTCGGGACGAACCGGAAGGCGTTCCAGATCAATCTCGATCGGCAGAAGTACGGAACGTTCGCCGAAATTGGGGCCGGTCAGGAAGTAGCGCGCCGGTTCTTCACGGTGGGCGGCGCGGCCGGCACGATCGCGAAAACAATGTCGGCCTACGACATGACGTTCAGCGACGCGATCTACGGACCTGCCGATCGCTACGTGAGTCGAGTGCGCCTGAACACGATGCTCGACCACGAGTACGACCTTTTGTTGGAGCGTCTGGGAAAGAAACTTGGCGACGAGCGCGCGTTTTTTGTTTTCGCCGACACGGTGGCGGCCAGAAGTTTCAAGGAGCACAACGAATCGCACGGTTGGCTCGGTGTTCGTTTTCAACCAGCGCCGCGCAGCGAACCGAGCCAGATCATCATTCACGTGCGGATGCTCGACGAATCGAACGTCGACCAGCAGGAAGCGCTCGGCGTGGTCGGAGTGAATTTGCTTTACGGCGCGTTTTACCATTCCGAACCGGAGCGATTGATCTCGTCGCTGCAGGAAAATCTCGCGCCGGGAAAAATTCAGGTTGATCTGATTAAATTTTCCGGTCCGGCGTTCGCCAACATCGACAATCGGCTGATGAGCTTGCAACTGGTGAGCCAGGGTCTGACCGACGCGGTGATGTTCACCGCCGATGGCGAGATGGTCCAGCCGTCGGAGATTTTGCACAAGAAAGCGATCCTGATCGAACGCGGCAGTTTTCGGCCGGTGACTTACGCGACGAACGACATGCTGGAAGGCGCGCGGCGACAATTTCTGAAAGAGTCTGGTTGCTCGGAAAAAGATCTGATCGTGCTGATGGAAATGACATTGGAAAATTTGCTTTCGGAAGGGCAACTCAATCACGCCGATTTCTTAGCGCGGGTGGACATTCTGGGCGCGCTCGGACGAACGGTGCTGATCTCGAAGTTTGGGGAATACTACAAGCTGGCCGGTTATCTCTCGCGTTACACCAATCGAATGATCGGTCTGGTCATGGGCGTGCCGAGCCTGATCGAGATCTTCGACGAAAAATATTATCTCAATCTCGAGGGCGGAATTCTCGAAGCGCTCGGCCGGATGTTTAAGCACGGCCTGAAGCTTTACGTCTATCCGATGATCGACGAGAAGACTGGGAAAATTACGACCGCGACACAGGTTGAAGTAGCGCCCAATCTTCGCTCGCTCTTCCAATACTTGATCGACAACCGGCACATCGAAGAGATCGCCGATTATCAGAAAGATTTTTTGCGAATCTATCCGCCGTCCGTTCTGGCCAAACTAAAAGCCGGCGACAAGAGCTGGGAAGAAATGGTGCCGCCGGAAGTGGTCCGGATCATCAAAGAGCGCGAGTTTTTCGGTTACCGAACGGCGGTAGCGGCTTGAACTGTAAGAGTTAGCGAAGCCCTCTCGAGGGCCAAGCGCAACGCGCCGTCCAAAAAGCGCCAGCGCGAGGCACGTTTCCCGCTACATGACCCTGCAGCATCATGGCGAAACGCGCAGATTCTGTGGTCGGCATCGATTTGGGAAAGCACGTTCTCAAAGGCGTTGCTCTTCGACGCAAAGGCGATTCGCGCTTTATTCTGACCAGCTTCGCGTCTCGACCTGTCCCGGAAGAATTTGCCTCGGCCGAAGACCTTTCCCGAGAGCTCAAACAACTCCTTCGCGAGCTGGGCGGTAGCGCGAAAGCTTGCGCGTTCGCGGTTTCCGACCCGAGCACAATTTTGCGCATCATCGAGCAGCCGGACACGCCGGTCGATTTGCTCAGGAACGCACTGCGTTTGAACGGGCTGGCGGTCTTGAATCAGGAATGCAAAGATTTCGTCCTCGATGTCGCGCCGGTTTCCTGTCGCACGGATGGCGAATCGACAACGGAAAAACCGTCGGCTGCTGGAAGCAAAACGGCCGTGCAGAGCGGAGTTGTCACGCAGACGAAGTATCTCGTCGGCGGAATGCTGCGAAGCCAGGTAAAACAAATTGTCACGGCTGCGAACAAAATCCGCCTCTCTACCGAGGTGCTTCAACTCGCCCCGCTCTGTTCCTTTAACGCATTTGAATTTGCCTATCCCGAAATTTTCGCGAACGAGGCCTTTCTTCTTCTCGATATGGGGCATCTTCAAAGCACGGTGCTGATCGGCAGCAAAGGCGAGCTGGTGCTGGTACGCAGCATCGATTACGGCGGCAAAGCCCTGATGCAGGCGCTGACCGCGGAAGACGCGCTCGATGCCGATGCCGCCTGGTTGATGATTCAACAGGGCGATGAAGGAATGACCGAAATTTGTCGCGGGTCGCTGACGCGGCTGGGAATGGAAGTGCGCAACTCGATTGGATTTTTTGAAGGCCAGCGCGAAGAAGGCATCAACCGAATTTTTGTTTCGGGCGGGCTGGCTCGCGCGGAAACAGTTTTGCAGACACTGAGTGACGAACTGAGCTTGCCCTGCGAAATTTGGGACCCACTTGAAACGTGCGAGGTCGCGCTGCCAGCCGCGAAGCGCCAGACTTTGCCTAACGAATTCGTCTCACTCAATGTCGCCTGCGGAGCGGCCTTCGAATATTTCAAAACCTGACGAGCACCGATGGCACTTCATCTCAATCTCCTGCATGAGGAAATTCTTGAGCAGCGGCAGCGGCAACGCGACCCGCTCAAAATTGGAATGCTCGTGCTTTGCAGCTGCGGAGCGTTGCTCTTTCTTTATTACGCCTGGAACGCGTATCAGACCCTCGAGATAAAAGCCAAGCTCAACAGGGTCGAGGCCGAATGGAAAAAACTCGAGCCGATAGTTACCCAGGCGCAAAAACGTTCCGCCGAGCTGACCGACCTCATCAACACCACCCGCGTCCTTGATGATTACATCGACAATCGTTTCTTCTGGGGACCGTTCCTGGAAAAACTTTCACGCTGTGTCCCGCCCAATGCGCAACTGACCAGTATGGAAGCGACTGTTTTGGAAGATGACAAAGGAGTCTCCATCATCATTGATGGTGTGGCCGCGGCGCGTGAGCCTCGATCGGCGGCGGAAGATCTGCGACAGATGTTGCTGGAACAGCTCGGCAAAAGCTATCACGGCGTAAAAGCAGAATTCAAAACGCTCGAAGACGTCGAAACCGTGGCGAACATCGGCGGTTCCAACGTCCCGATGTCGCGATATATTTTGTCTATCACCTTCAATCCCAGCGCCGTCGCAAAACCCGCTAGCACGCCGGCGCCCGGCCGAAGAAAGCAGAAAAACGATGAATCTTCCTAAATTATCCAAGGACCAGATCAAGAAACTGTCGCTCAGCGCGATGGGCTTTGTCTTTCTCCTCTACGTCTATTTCTCTTTCTTCCTCGGGCCATTGCAAAAAGCCCGCGGCGGCACATTGACCCAAATCGCCGATCGCCAGAAGAAAATCGACAGTTCCAAGTCGGAAGTGGCCAAAGCAGCCACGCTCGAGCGCCAGGCTAAGGACGCGATGGCTCGTTTCGCCGCCCTCAAGGCTCTCACTCCTGAAGGCGCGCCGATCGCCTGGTTTCCGCCGCGCACCAAAAACTTCTTCGCCAATCAGGGGATCGATCGCGCGATCGCGCGCTTGGAGAGCAACACCAATTTCAAACAAAACGAGCTCGCCGCCTGGACCAAATACAATTGGCTGATCGACCTGCCTCAGGCCGATTTCGCCGCCCTCGGTAAATCCATCGCCGAACTCGAGAACACGCAGCCGCTCCTTTCCATTACCAAACTGAACATTCACCTCCTGGCTGAGCAGCCCCAATTTCAACAGGTCGCAATCGCTGCGACCACGGTCGTAGAAAAACGATGAACAAATTTTTCTCCCTCATCTGTATCCTGGTGGCGCCGCTTCTACTGGCGGCGGGCAAAAATCCTGCCCCGGTCGCGCTGAAGAGCAAGGCAGCAGACGAGCCTGCGCCAGTTGAATCAAAGAACAAGTCAGCCGAAGAGCCGGCTCCGACCGTTCTCAAGAACAAATCTTCCTTCCACATTGACGCCGGAACGCGAAGCCCATTTTGGCCGATTAGCTGGAAACCGACCGGAAAAGTTGCGACAGGCGGGACCGACCAAGGGGAAGTTCCGCCTGGCGCATTCCTCGTCAGCACCATCACGCTCGACGGCGCCACCCGCTTCGCGATCATCAATGGCAAAGCGATGCAGGAAGGCCAGCAGTTCGGCCTCCAAGTCGGCACTCAAGTTTATCAGGTCGTGGTCAAGAGAATTGAAGATGGCCGGGTAATCCTTGGACGCCGCGACGAAGAGATCGTCGTTCCGCTTCGCCGCAAATAGCAGACCGGTTTCGCCGCGTTCTCGACCGATCCACTAGCGCGGATCCTGCTGCGTAAATCGCTCTGTTCAGACGATTCCAGTTGAGTTTTTCCGCAGAAAACGGCAACCTCTTTGCCGCTCCACCCTCGCCCCAGATGGCGACTAATCCGTAAGAAATATGAGATCATCTTCCGCACTCCTTTTGGCGCTTTGCCTATCTTTCAGCAACAACGCGAGTGCGCTGAGCTTTAGTGATTTCTTCGGCCCGCGCTTCAACGGTGTGCAGACGTCACGCACCGCGCTCGCGCCAAAAAATGCGCTCGACTCCATTCATCGCTGGAACGCGATCGCGATTAACGCCAGCGGGCTCGATCACACGCCGGTGGCAGCCGGCGAGATTCGGACGTTCGGCGAGCAACTCGGACCAACTCGTGCGAGCCGCGCGATGGCCATCGTTCACATCGCGATTTTCGATTCGGTCAATGCTGTGCTCGGTGGCTACCGAAGTTACTCCGGAATTCAGCCGGTAAAGCCGCCGGTCTCGCTCGACGCCGCCGTCGCTCAGGCCGCGCACGATACACTGGTCGCGCTTTATCCGTCGCAGGCGCCGGCGTTCGATTCACTCCTGGCCGACGATCTCGCGAAGGTCAGCAACAAGAACGAACGCGCCAACGGCGTTTCGTTAGGCCAACGCGCGGCTTCGGCGATTCTCGCGTTGCGCATGAATGATGGCTCGCAAGTTCCCGAGCCGCGTTTTGGCATCGATTATTTCCCGAACCAAATGCCCGGCTATTGGCGCCAGGACCCGATCAGCTTGATTCCGATCGCGCTCGGCGCGCATTGGGGCGAATGCAAAACGTTCGTCGTGCAATCGGCCAGTCAATTTCGCGTGCCCCCTCCGCCGGCGATGAGCAGCGTGGAGTATTTAGTAGCTTACAGCGAAGCAAAATCGTTCGGCGGTGACGGCGCGACGACTCCGACAGTTCGCACGCCCGAACAAACATTTATCGGAACTTTCTGGGCTTATGATGGAACTCCGAGCCTGTGCGCGCCGCCGCGGCTCTACAATCAGATCATCGTTCACATCGCTGACCAGATGCATCTCGGCACCGCCGATCTTGCGCGACTCCTCGCTCTCGCCAATACCGCCATGGCCGACGCCGGCATGTCGATTTGGGAATCAAAATATTATTACGACTTCTGGCGACCGGTCGCCGGCATTCGCGAAGCGGACACTGATGGGAATCCGAATACAGCCGCCGATTCCACATTCATGCCGCTCGGCGCGCCCGCGAGCAATCTCGCCGGTCCGAATTTCACCCCGCCATTTCCAGCGTATCCGTCCGGGCACGCCGGCTTTGGCGGCGCGCTTTTTCAGACTTTCCGAAGATTTTTTGGGACCGATAACATCGCGTTCACCTTTGTCTCCGACGAGTTCAACGGCGTGACCAAAGACAACGCCGGCAATGTGCGTCCCTACATGCCGCGCTCGTTCGCGAACTTCTCGCAAGCGGAAGAAGAAAACGGCCAGAGCCGGATTTATCTCGGCATCCACTGGTCGTTCGACAAAACCCAGGCGATCGCCCAGGGCCGCAACGTCGCCAACTACGTCTTCGACCACGCCTTCACGCCGGTCAGCAAACATTAATCTGTCATCCTGAGCGAAGCGTAGCGGAGCCGAAGGATCTCTGACTATTTTAGTTCTTTTCCGACGCAGCACCAACGCCGCACAGTGTTGTTCACCCGAGCAGACAGGCTTAGCTTTGGGACGCTATGCACGAAGCGACACTTCGCGATTTCCTAACGGGTGCTGTGACGACCGATGTCGTGCGGCAAGATCTTGTCGGAACTGTCGAGAAGCTCGGTGACAAAATGTATCAGCACCACATCGCTTCACTTGAAGGCGAGTTCCACGTCAACACGAGTCATCTTATTCGCGTCTGCGACGCTGTCTTGAGTGGCGGTTTGGATCCTGCCGACCTCAAGACTATTGCCTTCTGCATGGTCGCGTCCGATTATTTTCACTGGGACGATGACACGCAGGAGGCGGAGCGCGTTGGCGAAACACTACACGATTGGGCTTCGCCGGAGATTAACTACCCGCTGACGCTCGAAACCGTTAGATTGTTTCGCGAACGCCTTGCTACAGGCA
Organism: Chthoniobacterales bacterium; assembly: GCA_035635435.1. Taxonomy (GTDB): domain Bacteria; phylum Verrucomicrobiota; class Verrucomicrobiia; order Chthoniobacterales; family UBA10450; genus AV40. The sequence continues at coordinate 106,662 of DASQBB010000008.1, forward strand.
AAGACGTGTTCAAAGACACGCGAATGACTTAACCAATCGCAGCCGAAGTCGTAACCGGCGTCACCGGCACAAACTCGCTCTCGCGCAGCACGACCAGTTTTGTCCCGCGAATCAGCTGCCACCACTGATTCGCTGAGCCGACCACGATCAGAAACACGAACAACATAAAAAATCCGGCAACGATGGCGTCAAATTGCCAGACCCGCGCCTGCCGCAACAACTCGCCCGCTTTGGTTAAATCGCTCATGCCACTCGCCTGAGCCGCGAACGATTGCGCGCCGCTCAAGAATCCGAGCTTCGCATCAGACGAAAAGATTTTGAGATAACCGGCCGAGAACGTGACCGCGCACATGAAGCAAAGCGGAAGAAGCGTGATGAACAAATACCGCGTCTTCTGCATTTTGATCAGGAGCGTCGTGCACAGACAAAGCGCGATCACCGAGAGCAGTTGGTTCGCTAATCCAAAGAGCGGCCAGAGCGTATTGATGCCACCGAGCGGATCGACCACGCCTTGATACAAAAACCAACCCCAAGCCGCGACCAGCAGAACGCTTGTCACAAAATTGGCACTCCACGAGCGCGTGTTGCCGAGCGGTTTCCAAACGTTGCCTAATAAATCCTGTAACAAGAATCGTCCGACGCGCGTGCCGGCGTCGATCGTGGTCAAAATAAAGAGCGCCTCGAACATGATGGCGAAGTGATACCAGAGCGCCAGCGCCGTCGGACTCGATGAGACGCGCGCAAACATGTGCGCCATCCCAACCGCGAACGTCGGCGCACCGCCGGCGCGGTTAAACATTGTTTGCTCACCAAGATTCGTCGCCAAGCTCGACATCTCGCTTTCCGTCACCGGAAATCCGGCGGCGGAAACTTTCTGCACGACTTCAGTCGGCGTTCCTTTGGTGTTGATCGCGAAATATTCGCCCGGTTGGAGCACGCACGCGGCAATCAACGCCATCAGCGCGACCATCATCTCAGTGATCATCGCGCCGTAGCCGATGTCGCGGATGCGCGATTCGCGTCCGAGCATCTTCGGCGTTGTCCCTGAAGCGATTAGCGAATGAAATCCGGACACCGCGCCGCACGCGATCGTGATACAGACAAATGGAAATACCGGCCCGGCGAAAACCAGCCCCGAGCCGTCGATAAATTTCGTGAGCGACGGCATTTGCAGCGTTGGATGAATCACGATAACGGCGATCGCCAGCGCAGCCACCGTTCCGAGTTTTAAGAACGTGCTCAGATAATCGCGCGGAGTGAGAAGCATCCAGACCGGCAAGATCGATGCGGCCAGTCCGTAAATCATGATTGCCCACGCGATCCAAATCGCGTCGTGTCGAAACCACGCTTCAATCGCCGGAAAATTCGCCAGGAACTGTCCCCCCCAAACGCCAAGGCCAAGACCGACTAGGCCGATGATGGTTATGACGGTCACGTTGAATTTTCCCGATCGTAGACCGAAGCCCATGATCAGCGCGGTCGGAATCGTCATCACGATCGTGAACACGCCCCAGGGACTTTTCGCAAGCGCTTGCACGACCACGAGCGCGAGCACCGCCAGCAAAATGATCATGATCGCGAGGACGCTGATCAACGCGAGCACACCGACGCCCGGAGCAATTTCCTCTTTCACCATTTGGCCGAGCGTCTTGCCGCCGCGCCGCACCGACGCGAAAAGCACGATCATGTCGTGCACCGCGCCGCCGAGAGTTGCACCGATCAAAATCCAAAGTGTTCCCGGCAAAAAGCCAAACTGGGCCGCGAGGACTGGTCCAACCAACGGCCCTGGTCCCGCGATCGCCGCGAAATGATGTCCGAACACCATCCAGCGATTCGTAGGCACAAAGTCCTTGCCATCGTTCTTCACCACCGCCGGCGTCGCGCGCTCATCATTTAGGACAAGAATCTTGGTCGCGATCCATTTGCTGTAGAACCGATAACTGATCGCCGCCGCGCAAAATCCGGCGGTCACGATCCAAAGCGCGCTGATTTGCTCACCGCGTGACAACGCCAGCACCGCCAGCGACGCCAAGCCCAGCAACGTAACCGCAAACCAAAGCAGCTTTTTCCAGAGGCTCATCGCGTTTACAAGATCGACATCTATTAAACCAGTTTCAATCGAGCTTGTCGCGAGCGTCTTTTAACTTTCTAAGCTGTTCGGCGAAGTTCTTTTGTCGTTGTCGATGTTCCTCGACCACGGACGCCGGCGCGCGATCGACAAACGATTTGTTCTTTAATTTCTCTTCGACCGTGCGCAACTCTTCCTCAACTTTCGCGATCTCCTTGTCGAGCCGCCCACGCTCGGCAGCATGATCAACATCGACAATCAGCAAAATTTCGCCAAGCGGTGTGTGAGCGATCGGAGTTCCCGGTCCGGCCTTAAATTTCGAATCAATGATCAGCTCCGATGCGTTGAGCAATCGCACGATTGTCTCTCGCTCGTTAGCTAATCCGCTTTGTTTGGATCGCAGCCCATACTTCGCCTTCTGATTCGACGGGATTCGCGCCTGCGCACGCAAATTCCGACCGGCCTGGATCGTTTTATAAATCGCCGCGACCAGTTTTCGTTTCTTAAGATCGACATCCTTCAACGCGATTTTCTTTGGCAACGGCGCCAACTGAATCGATTCTTTTCCGAAACCGAGCAGCGACCAAAGCTCTTCGGTGATGTGCGGCATGAACGGATGCAGGAGACGCGCAATCGCCGACAAAACGTAATCCATTACCGCGAGGGCGGATTTCTTCCTCGATTCGTCCTCACTGAAGATTTCAGTCTTCGCCGCCTCAACGAACCAGTCGCAGTAATCGCTCCAGATAAAATCGTAGAGGCGCTGCGCGACGGTGTTGAATTCGTAATCGCGATAACCTTTCTCAATCGCGTCGATCGTTTCATTCAATCGCGCGAGCACCTCGATCGCGAAGATCGACATCTTCTTGGTATCGATCTTCGGCGTAGCGGCACTCGGTCCGTGCATTTGCCGGAAGCGAGCGACGTTCCAAAGTTTAGTCGCGAAATTGCGGCCTTCTTCGATTTGCTTTTCGTCAAAGCGAATGTCCTGGCCGCTTAGCGCGATTCGCATCAAACCAAATCGCAGACCGTCCGCGCCGTATTTGTCGATCAACTCGAGCGGATCGGGCGAATTGCCGAGCGACTTCGACATTTTGCGACCCTGCTTGTCGCGGATGATTCCGGTGAAGAAAACGTCGTGGAACGGAATGTTTTCTTCGACTTTGGCGGATTTGTCGGGTTTGAACTCGAGCCCGGCAATGATCATGCGAGCGACCCAGAAGAAAATAATATCAGGCCCGGTCACGAGCACGCTTGTCGGATAAAACTTCTTCCGCGTTGTCGCGTCCATCGTCTCGTAGGCCCACAGCCACGATGAAAACCAGGTATCGAGTGTGTCGGGATCTTGCGTCCAGTTTTCCGGATCAGGCGGCGGCTTGATCCCCACATAAACTCTTTCTGACTTCTGACCTCCGACCTCTGACTTCTGATTCCGGCGATACCACGCCGGAATCCGATGTCCCCACCAGACCTGTCGGCTGATGCACCAGTCCTGAATATTCTCCAGCCACTGTGCGTAAACTTTTTCCCAATGCTTCGGAAAGAAACGGATGAGATGCTTTTTGACGACCGCGAGCGCTTCTTTGGTTTTCGGATAACGCAAGAACCATTGCTCGCTCAGCCGCGGCTCGATCGGTACTTCGCTGCGGTCGCTAAACCCGACGTTGTTTTCGTACGGCTCGGTTTTGGAGAGTAGATGTCGATCTTGCAGAAGCTCGGCCGCTCTCTTGCGCGCTTCGAACCGGTCCAATCCATTTAGTTCAGGAACCGCCGGGCAATTTATTTTTCCATCAGGATGGAGAACGTCGATGACCGGCAATTTGTGACGCTGCCCAATATCGAAATCGAGTTTGTCGTGCGCGGGCGTAACTTTTAGAACTCCCGTGCCGAACTCCGGATCGATCGCATCGTCCGCGACCACGGGAATTTTTTCGCGCGGCATCGGACGCCAGACTTCTTTGCCCACAAGATCGACATATCGCTTGTCTTTCGGGTGAACGGCAACGCCGGTGTCTGCCATGATCGTTTCCGGGCGCGTGGTCGCCACTTCCAGGAATTTTCCGGGCTGATCGACAATCTCGTACCGGACGTAATACAAATTTCCGCGCTGCGGCTTGTTGACGACCTCTTCATCCGACAACGCGGTTTGCGCAGCCGGGTCCCAGTTGATCATCCGCCGGCCGCGATAGATCAGCCCCTTCTTATAAAGATCGACAAAAACTTCGGCGACCCCGCGCGCATAACCTTCGTCCATCGTGTAACGCTGGCGCGACCAATCAGCCGAGCAGCCAAGCCGCTTGAGTTGCTGAATGATGATGCCGCCGTGTTTGTCCTGCCACTCGAGCACGCGCTGAAGAAATTTGTCGCGGCCGAGATCGTGACGCGTGACGCCTTCATTTTTGCGGAGCCACTTTTCGACCGCGGTCTGGGTTCCAATTCCGGCGTGGTCCATTCCCGGCAGCCAAAGCACTTCGAAGCCCTGCATGCGCGCGCGTCGCGCGAGAATGTCCTGGATGCTGTTGTTCAAAACGTGCCCGAGCGTGAGCACGCCGGTAATGTTCGGCGGCGGCATCACAATCGAGAACGGCTTCTTCTTCGAATTCGCGTCCGCCTCGAAGTCGTGGTTGTCGATCCAACGCTGATACCATTTCGGCTCAACGGTCCGCGGATCGTAGGTTTTGGAGAGCTCGGCCATTTTCGGATTCAATCATCGAGAAGCAGAGCGTGTTTGCAAAATGAAAAGCTAACCCGCACCTTTGCCGCTGCATGAGCGACGAGCGACCGATTGGTGTTTTCGATTCCGGGATCGGCGGTTTGACCGTGGTCA
>DASQBB010000009.1:0-33328 GCA_035635435.1 Chthoniobacterales bacterium
GGAGCGGCCGGACAGTTATCGTATTCTGCAAAAGCTGCACAAGATCGACCCGCCCAAGCGATTTGAATTAACCGCCGCACCGCCCGGCGAATTCTTGAGCGCGAAACAACTTTACGATCGTTACAACGCGATGGGTTCGGCTGAGCTGACCAAAACCAACGCGGAGCTGGCGCGAAATTTCATTCGCAACTTTCAGCAGGTGCGCGGGCTCGTCCCCTACGTCGTTGGTCGGTATGTGATCATGGAAGCGCGTGAGCTGAGCTCGAGCGATTTGTTCACGTCCGGAATGGTCGCGTTGACGGGTTCAGTTGAAAGCCCGGAGCTGTTGATGGAACATCTTTATCCGGCCGAGCCGCAAACGCTGCCGCTGATTAAACAAACCCTCTCCATGGGTCTGGAACTTAAACTCGATCGCGCCCACGATCTTTCCGCGGTGATTCACGTCGAACGCTTTCCCGATGGGCGGATCATGCTTACTTCGGTCCCGTTGCTTTACGGAACTTACACGGTGATGCGCGGCACCGGCACTTTCAGTCTCGAACCGCCGCTGAGTCTGAATCTTGAAGGAGGCTGGCCGTTGTTTAAGGAACAAGCACGGTTGCGCGGCGAAATGCATTACGCGCAATTCCGTCAGGGAACACCGCGCGCTCAGGCGCCGGCACAGGTTGCAATTCCAGGTTTGGTTCCAAGCGGCACGCCGCCGCCGCCGGAAAATCAGCTCGTGCGCGTCGAACCGGCCAAAGCAGTTGAGACTCCCGCAATGGTGCAAGTCCCGCCTAAAAAAGGAAAACTCGGCGCAAAAGTAACGCCCACTCCGAAAGGCAAATTGGCCAAAGGCAAACCCACCCCGCAACCTTCAGCCTCGGCGACACCCATCGTCATTGCGGAAAAATCGACACCAGCGCCGGCCGCGCCAGCGCCGATCGCTCAGACAACACCGCCTCCTGCGCCGGCAAAAAGTCCAGCTGCAGCTCCGCCCGCAAAAGCGACGCGGTCCGCACCCGAGATCGCGCTTGCTCAACCGGTCGATACTCCAGTGCGCGCGCAACCGGTGCAGCCGGGTGCGCCCGACGTGGGCACATTGGCGTCGACCACTGGCGGTGGAAGTTGGAAAACTTTTCCGCCGGGGAAAATGCCGATCGGTCGGCTGATTGCCACCGGCGATCTCAAGGAAATTGCCGATCGCGGCACCGCGGGCGAGCGAATTTATTTGAAAGGACAATTCGTCGTCAATTTTTCCGATGCGAATCGCGCCGTCTTGCGACCGCGCGGCAAGCTTACCGATTCGGTTCTGCATTTCGGCGCCGCGCCGACGCGCATCATCGTCGAATTCCCAACCGGCTACACGCCGCCCCAGCCAGGATCGACAGTTAGTCGCGACGAAGCGCGACCACTCGAGATCACCGAAGTGCGGAAACAGGAAGACGGACAGCTCAACGTCTTCGCGCGCGAGATCATGCAGTAACGCGCAGCGCGGCTCACGGCGTCGACGACGGCGTTGGGGACGGTGATGACGTGACCGACGCAAACGGGTCGTCCCCGCTATTCGTCCCATTCGTTTCCAAAATCACCTTGCCGTCGGAAATCTCGAACGTCTTCAAATTCGTCTGACCGATCCAATCTGAAAGATAACGTTTGAAGGACCAGGCGCCGTATTGCCAACTGAGGAATTCTTCACCCACCGGCCGGCCGTTTACGATGATGCTGGTGATGAGCGCGGCCTCCGGCTTTCCGCTTGGCGCCGATTGGACTGAGCATTGCGCGTTGATGTAACGCCCGGTCAACCATCGCGCCTTTCCCAGCGGCATACTCAACTGCAAACGCGCGGTGTTGTCTTCAATCGTCACGTAAGCGTTGCCGTGCAGCTTCGGTTCAGACGCGATCAGCGCATTCAGATCGTCGGCGCTCAATTCGATTCGGGCGGATTGATTTGCGTGAGCGGCTTTCTCGAACGCATCCCAACGCCCTCGCACCGCTTCTTCCTCTTCCACCGTTGCCTGACTGATTGGCAAACGATCGTGGTGAGCGGAAAAATATTCGGTTCGCAAATATTTCGCCGCGTAATAAGTTCCGGCGACAAAGGCCAGACCGAGCAGAATGAAAAAGACAACGAGGATCAAACAACCTTTGACAAAGCAACCGAGCCCGCGCTGGGGCGGTGGCGGTTCGATCCACGATGAGCTGCCATTCATCGTGTGCGCTCCTTTTCCATTTTTTCCTGCGCCGCGATCAGCTTTTCGTAGACCGCGCCTAATCCTTCCGAAATGGTTTTCGTTCCGGCGAGCACCGGCATGAAATTCGTGTCGCCCTTCCAGCGCGGCACGATGTGAATGTGCAAATGATCGACCACCCCGGCGCCGGCGCATTCGCCCAGATTCAAACCGACGTTGAAGCCTTGCGCTCTCGTCGCCGTGCGCAGCAGCGCCTGCGCGTGCATCACCAAATTCCAGAGCTCGACGATTTCATTTTCGCCTAACTCTGAAAGCTCGGCCGTTTTGCGATAAGGCACCGCCATCAAATGACCGACCGAGTACGGGTAACGATTCATCATCAAGAACGCTGTTTTCCGGCGCGTGATCACCAGATGGGCGGCGTCATCGCTCGCCCGTGCCGCGGACGTGAGAAATTCCATGTCGCGCGGTTCCTTCTCGAAATACTCCACCCGCCACGGCGCCCACAGCGTTTCGATCTCTTTCTTTGGAAAATGTTCCATCGACATCTGGCGTGCGCGCGAGACTAAAATGCCGGGCGCGAAAGTCGAGCCTTTTGCGCCGCTAATGCGTGAGCAAAACGTAATTTGGCCGGCGAAGATTTTTTCGCGAGGCCGATTCAAACCGGCGGCGGGAGCCGTGCAATTCGCGCAGGAAGTCGAGAGCCTGATTTGCCGGCACCGCCAGCGCATCAATTTCGCTATTGTTCCACTTCGCGACCGCGACCTCGGGTTTCAAAAAATGCGGCCGCGTTAAATAAAGCGGCAATCCTTCGTCAGTCGATCCAACCGCTTCGTAGCGCCAATGATTCTTCGCCGTTTCGTCGCGAACTTGCCGGCCGAAGATCGACAATGCGTCGCGATGATCGCGATAACCGCCGACAACTCGGCTTGCGGCGTAGCCAGCACTGAAGAGGATGGCGATAATCAATGTCGCAGCCACCCATCGAAACTTTCGAACACGCTGCTTTTCGTCTTTCAGGAAATGTGCCGCTTGGACCGCAACGAGCAAACAGAGCGGCGGAATGACCGGGAAAATTCGGTCGACGCGCTTGGAAGGAATCAGTGACATCAGGATGAGTCCGCCGATGCTCCAGCAAATCAGCCAAAGCGTCGCCGGCGACATTTCTTTAAAGGCCGCGCGAAGATTCCAGCCCCGGGCGCGAAGATCGACAATCGCCAGCACGATCAGAACTGCGCTCCACGGGAAAAATTTGTGGAGCAGATGCGGTAGATAAAAGAAGGACGATTGCGAGCGGTGCACGTGCGTGCCGACCTCACCGAAGCGCGCCAGAAATTCGCGGACGATGACCAATTCGTAAAAGCGCGGAACCCAAAGCCATCCGGCGACCACCCAAATTAAGAATATCGCGAGCGATCCAATCCATGGCCACCAACCGCACCACGCACTCGGGCCCTTCGTTTTGCGAGCACGCCATTGATAAACGGCAATCCCAGGGAGCAAAAATGCGTAAACGATCGGGCCTTTGATCAACATTCCCGCCGTCAGCAAACCAAACATCAACCATTGATCCTGCGTTCGCCACGGCTCGCCGGTCCTGATTTTTTCCCAGATCAAAAGTCCGATCAAAAAAATGACGAGGGCCAGCGGCATGTCGGAACGAACGAGCGTTGCCAGGCGCGGACTCAACAAATTGAAACCGAACGCAGCGAACGCGATCAGACCGGCAACATTTCCATAAGCGCGAGACGCGTGTCGAAACAACATGAACGCAATCAGCGCCGCGCACACCAGCGAAGGCAACCGCCACGCGACGTCCCACGATCGGGTCACAAAAAACAGGGCCGCCGAAATCCACCCGGTCAGCGGAGGTTTGGTCGCGAGTCCCTGATCATCAGACGTGCGCTGATAAAACCAATGTCCCTCCGTCACCATTTCGTACGAAGTCCACGCCTGTTTGGCCTGATCGTAACCGTCCAGTTCCCACGGCAAATTGGTTACGGAAAACAAAACCAGCATCAGCGCAGCAAGCGCCCAAAATGTTCGCCGGTCTTCGAGGAAATTTCCTGTCATGTCGATCTAACCGATTTCAGCGATGATCGCTTTCGCAGCTAGCTCGCTTGCGCCCGATTCGCCGAGCTGCGCTGAAATCTTGGCGAACTCGGAAATCATTTGTTCGCGCGCGTGTGAATCATCGAGCAATCGGGTGACGGCCCTGGCCAGATCTTTTGGTCTCGCGCCATGTTGAATGAACTCTGGAACAATTTCTTTATCGGCGAGAACGTTGGGCATCCCGAGATATTTTACTTTTACGAGAAGTCGCCCCGCGAAATAAGTCGGCCACGCAACTTTATAAATAAGCGCGAACGGCATCCGAAAATAAGCGGCTTCGAGCGTCGCGCTCCCGGAAGCAACAATTCCGATAAAGGCGCGCTGCATGATTTCGGCGGTCTGGCCGATTTTGATTTCGAATAAATGTGGATCTTGTGGAGCTAACATTTTTTCCATTTCATTCGCGAGTTCATCAGAAGCCGCGGCAACTTCAAAACGTAGATTTGGTTTCGAGCTTCGAAACTCGTGCGCGACCTGGATCAGAATCGGAAAGATTTTCCGAACTTCGCGCGCGCGGCTCCCCGGAAACAACCCAATGAGGTTTGGATCGCGCTCGATGTCGATCTTTTGTCCGCGTAGCCGCTCGACCATCGGATGACCGACAAAGATCGTGCGCAATCCACTTTGATTGTAGAGATCGGCTTCGAACGGAAAGATGCAGAGCATCAGATCGAGCCAGCGCGCCATCTTTTTGATGCGGCCGCGGTTCCAGGCCCAAACTTGCGGGCTGATGTAATAAATGACTTTTTGCGACGGCGCATGCTTTCGCAATGCGCGCGCGAGGCGCAAATTGAACCCCGGATAGTCGATCAACACGACCGCGTCTGGTTTGCTCTTTTCGATCTCGCGCAATGCTTCATTAAATTGTTTTCGGAAGTAACCGTAATGTTTGATCACTTCCCACAACCCGAGCACGCCGGATTGTTCGATCCAGTTCTGGAAGTCCTCACCAGCAACCGCTTTCATTTGCGGTCCGCCGCGTCCGATGAAGCGAAGATCGGTATCGGCGTTGCGCAGCGCGCCCATCAAGGCCGCTCCGTGATTGTCCGCACTCGCCTCCCCCGCGACAAGATAGATCGTCTTAGCCACTCGATCCGATTCGCTTGGTAATTTCCACCGCCAGCTCCAGTGCAGCGGTCGCTTGAAACCCGGAGACGCGCGGCTGACGCCCGGTGCTCGCGCATTCGATGAACGACACCAGCTGCTGCTTCAATGGCTCTTCGCGTTCGATCGGGACTTTGTCGCGCGTAATCTTCCCCGATTCGCGCCGATAAATCTCGCCGCTCTGTTTTTCGTAATCGAGGGAAAGATAGGCGTCCTCTTGAAACACGCGGATCTTGCGCATGCGTTCGGGACTGATCCGACTTGAGGTCACATTTGCGACGCAACCGTTTTCGAAACGAATCCGCGCGTTCGCGATGTCTTCGCCTTTGCTTAGCACCGGCACCCCGACGGCGTCGATGTTCTGCACGGGCGACCGCACGAGATGCAGAATAATTTCGAGATCGTGGATCATGAGATCGAGCACCACGCCGATATCGGTGCTGCGGTTTGGATAAGACGAGAGGCGATGCGCTTCGATAAAGCGCGGATGGGTCAGCCGCGCTTCGAGCGCACTTAAGACCGGATTGAATCGCTCGACGTGGCCAACTTGGAGAATCAATTGATTCCGCGCGGCCAATTCCGCCAGTTCGGTCGCGTGCTGCGGATTCTCCGTGATCGGTTTTTCAACGAGCAAATGTTTGCCGCGCCGCAAAAGTGGACGCGCGATTTCGTGGTGCGAGTTCGTCGGCGTCGCGACCGAAGCCGCGTCGACGAGCCCAGTAAATTCATGGAGCGATTTGGTGACGGTCGCGCCGTATTTTTTTGCGATCGCGTTTGCCCGCGCAAGATCGACATCGTAGATCGCGGTGAAATCCGCGGACGAAATTTGGGAGTAGAGCCGCGCGTGATTGCTGCCGATATGACCAACACCGACCACGCCGACGCGAAGTTTTTTCATTTAGCCGCGTTCTTTAGGAACCAATCGTAGGTGCGCGCGATGCCGTCTCGAAGTGGAATTGTCGGTTTCCAGCCGAGCGCGCGCAATTTGGAAACATCGAGAAGTTTACGGGGCGTCCCGTCCGGTTTCGTTTTGTCCCACGTCAACTCGCCGTCGAAACCTACGACGTCGCAAATCAACTCCGCCAATTCGCGAATCGAAATGTCCTCGCCGCAGCCGACGTTGATGATTTCGGGCGAATCATATTTTTCGAGAAGATGAAGACAAGCGGCGGCGCAATCGTCCACGTGCAAAAATTCCCGACGCGGCGTGCCCGTCCCCCAAACGACTAACTCGCGTGCGCCGGTTTTCTTCGCTTCGTGCGCTTTTCGTAAAAGCGCCGCCAGCACGTGTGATGTCTCGAGATCGAACTTGTCGTTAGGCCCGTAAAGGTTTGTTGGCATCGCGGAGATAAAGTTCGCGTCGTACTCGCGAGAAAATGCCTGACAAAGCTTCACGCCCGCGATTTTGGCGATCGCGTAGGCTTCGTTCGTCGGTTCGAGCGGCCCGGTGAGCAAAGCGCTTTCCGGGATCGGCTGGGGCGCGAGCTTGGGATAAATGCACGAGCTGCCGAGAAACAGAAGTTTGCGCGCACCATTCTCGTGCGCCGCAGCGATGACGTTGTTTTGGACGCGCAGATTCTCGAGCAAAAACTCGACCGGCTGGTCGCTGTTGGCTTTGATTCCGCCGACTTTGGCAGCCGCGAAAATGACGACCTGTGGTTGCTCTTTCGCAAAAAACCTCGTCACCGCGGGGGCGTCACCGAGATCAAGCTGGCTCCGATCGCGCTTGATCAAGTTGGTGAATCCGGAAGCTTCGAGCGCACGGGTGAGCGCGCTGCCGACCATTCCCTGGTGGCCTGCGATAAAAATTTTCTCTGACTTTTCCATCGAGGGTTAAGCGCTGATTAGCATTTTCTTTTCCCCCCGTTTACGCAATCCTCACCTTCGTGCAACGAAAGCTCGCGCGGCTTCAGGTCCAAAAGACCTATAAGCTGTTCATCGGCGGAAAATTTGTCCGCGGTGAAAACGGCCGGGTGCTGCCCGCTCGCGGAAATGGCGGCGCTTTGCTGGCTAATTTTTGTCGCGCATCGAAGAAAGATTTCCGGGACGCGGTCCTGGCTGCCCGAAACGCGTTTCCGAACTGGTCGAAGCAAGGCGCCTATTTGCGTGGGCAAATTTTGTATCGGGCTGCGGAAATGCTCGAGACGCGACGCGGCGAGCTTCAAAACGAAATCGCGCGATCAAACAAAGCTACAAGTTCGACATCTTCGTCGGAGACAACGTTGGCGATCGATCGGCTCGTGCATTACGCCGGCTGGACGGACAAGTTCAGCCAGATTTTTGGGACGGTAAATCCGGTCGCGAGTTCGCATTTCAATTTCACGACGCCCGAGCCAACTGGCGTAGTCGTCGTCGTTTGTCCGGATGAACCGTCGCTGCTCGCGTTCGTCTCACTCGTCGCGCCGGTGATTTTGAGCGGCAATTGCGCGGTCGTTCTCGTGTCCACGACGAAACCGCTGCCCGCGCTGACGTTTTCGGAGATCATTGCCACCAGCGATTTGCCGCCAGGCGTGATCAATATTCTTGCAGGCGATCGGGCCGAGCTCGCGCCGCACATCGCCGGGCACATGGATGTGAACGCGATTGTTGATGGAAGCGGCGACGCAAAACTCGGCCCGGAGCTGCAGCGCGGTGGCGAATTGAACGTGAAACGCTACGCTGGCCGCGATCTTTCGGAGAAAATGTGGCGCGGCGCCGAAGCGGAAAATCCCTACTGGATCCTCGATACAGTGGAAATGAAGACAGCCTGGCACCCGATCGGGTTGTAATCGGCAAGACAACAACGCCAACCAATTGCGGCATTCATCCGCTCGGAACGGCTTTCACAGAAAGACACCGTCGTAAGATGATCGGCTGCTTGCGCCTTTCGAAGAAAGGCACTGTCACAAAAGACTTTGCCTTTCTCAGAAAAGCGCGATACCTGTCCGCTTGTGCCCAGGTTGATCACGCAACGCACTAAACCGCGGCGCGTTCCGCCTTGCGGCCGGTTGATTCACTACCGCAGCCCCCACTCGCCCTTTCAGAAACTGATCGACTCTGCCCGGCACCGATTACGGATTTCTGTTCGAGAGCTCGCCCGGAGAGTTCATGTGCCGCAATCCACCATGTGGATTTGGCTTCACAATGAAAACGGTTTCCCCCACCCCAAGGCGTTCAAGCGAGAATGCGTCGAGAGGCTCAGCCGCGTCCTAAAGGTTTCAGAGACTGCGATTGCCCGTGCGATTGATGCGTCGCGACATCTCTACACCGCCCGCGAGGCACCGACACCTCACCAGGCGGTCGATGCATTCCGAGACTTCATCGATATCATGGCACACGACCGGCGTCAGACTGTTTCCCGCAATTATGTTTTGAACCTCGCCAAAAAGCTGTACAGCGGAGCAGTGCGTCAATAAACGCGCAACTTTTGGCACGGCTCGCGCTGCAAGATTTCAAATGCATGTCCCATCGCTCATCGAAAAGAAACGGGACGGCCATGTCTTGACGACCAAGGAGATTAAGAGCCTGGTCGAAGATTTTACCGTTGGCGACGTCCCCGATTACCAAATGAGCGCATTAGCGATGGCGGTGTTCTTCCGCGGGATGACTTCGGCTGAAACGCATCAGTTGACCGAGGCGATGATGCGAAGTGGCCGGGTATTGAGATATCCGGAAGGTTCGCCGCCGAAGATCGACAAACACTCGACCGGCGGGGTCGGCGATAAGGTTTCGCTCGTGCTCGCGCCGTTGCTGGCGTGCGATGAAGTCTGGGTCCCGATGGTTTCCGGACGCGGCCTCGGCATTACCGGCGGGACGCTCGATAAACTGGAAAGCATTCCAGGTTTCAATGTGAACCTGGACGAAAAACGCGCGCTCAAGCAGCTCGATAAGATTGGCGTATTTATGATCGGCCAGACCGAGGACATTTGTCCGGCGGACAAAAAACTTTACGCGCTCCGCGACGTCACCGGCACCGTGCCGTCGCAACCGCTGATTGTCGCGAGCATCATGAGCAAGAAGCTGGCGGAAAATCTCGATCGTCTGGTGCTCGATGTGAAATTCGGCAGCGGCGCGTTCATGAAAACGAAACAAGAAGCCGAGCAGCTCGCGGAAGCGATGACCAGCGTCGGCGAATCAATGAAAGTGAAAACGTCGTATCTGCTCAATCCGATGGATGAGCCGCTCGGGCGATCGGTTGGAAATGCGCTCGAAGTGGCCGAATGCGTTGAGATTTTGCAAGGCGACGGTCCGCCCGATCTGATCAAGTTGATTGTCGATCTTGCTGAGAAGGTTTCGGAGACTCCGCGAGCACAGTTGGAAAAACGTCTAAAGGACGGGACCGCCTGGAAGAAATTTGTTTCCTTGGTTTACGCGCAAGATGGTGACGCGACGGTGGTAGAAAAAATTCTCGAGCAACATCGGGCGCCGATTATTCAGCCCTGGCCGGCGAAATCCGCCGGCCCAGTGAAAAAGATCGACGCCGAGCTAATTGGGCGCGCGTCGGTGATGCTCGGCGCCGGTCGTCAACGAGCGGACGCCGGAATCGATTTCGCGGTCGGTTTTTCCGGAATCAAAAAAGTCGGCGAACATGTCGATCTTGAAGAGCCGTTGTTCATGATCCACGCGCGCAACGAGCGCTCGATCGTCAATATCACACCGCTGCTCGAAAAAGCCGTCGAGGTTGGCTAACGAGAACAAGCTGAGCCACTCCGAAAGCTTTCGCGAGTTGGCTGCAGCGCTTGGTTAGACCCGTCACTGCCAGAACGCGTCCTTGTTTTCTTCGTTCTTGTCGAGCCACAACAAAATTAGATTCCTAAGCTTCTTCTGTCCCTCGGGAATGTCTGTCTTCGGGTTATTAAATGGCTGCGTGTAGATCAGCTTTAGAAAACGATTTTTGTAGCCGGTCATCAGCAGAAACTGCAGCCACTTCTTATCACCGGAAAACTGGAAAGCCGTCGCCAGCAGCGTGGCACGTTTGCCGTTGTAGTTCACATCTGGGTTGCTATCCAGAACTTTGCTAACGTCTTTGAAGCGGCTTTGGACGTACTCCATGGCTCCCCGTGCGTCTACGGCGAAGGCCGTTTGCACAACGCTATTCTCCGCACCGGTGGGAATCTTTGGGATGCCGCCGCTGTGCACAACGAAGGACGCAATCGCGTCGCCGTGGCTTTTGTAGTTGATTTCAACGCCGAGTTTCTGATCGGGAAACTGATGCACGAGAGTTTTTCTCCATTCGCCGATCTGATCGGGGAAGTGGAGATTCGTGGCTTTATCGGTGAATGTTCCCGCGTGCGCTACGGCGCAGCAAGCTAGTAGAATGATAACGATGCACGTGTGCATGGGTCTAACGAGAAAGAGATAAGCGAATCGCTGCGGTGAGCGAGGCTGCACTCGCACTGGATCTTTGTGTTATGCAAAAGCTGGTCCTCACGACGGCAGCGATTCGGTTCATCGATTGGTTAGATTTCGTGCTCTTTTTGTTCAGCATTCTCCTCGGCGCGATACACCAGCCGTACAATCCCAGGAGCGCCGCGAAGGAAATAGCAACCTAAGATGAAGTACACAACGATATGAGTAAAACAATTGCCGATCGTATCGTGTGCCGGCTTATACAGTTTTGTGGCAATGTCGAAGGCCTCTAGCCAATAATCTAACATTCGTAGCAGAATCCAGATTCCGAAGATCCGCAGCACAGTCGTAAAAATCTCTTTTGCCGAGCTAGTGCGTCCGTCATGCGCTGAATTGGGAGCGGGCGTCTCCGGCGACGAGGCCGCATCCAAAAATCCGGCAATTTTTGGAGCGCCGCGCAAAAGCCATGCTCCGACAAAGAAAAAGCCGAACATGTGCACCATCGCTCCGCCAAGGGTGTAGTCGTAGCTCGGTCGATACAGGCCAGTGGCGATATCAAAGCCGGTCAATGTGTACTCGAACGCTTTAAGCAACGCCCAGACACCAAGCACACGAAGAGCAAGAGTGAGCCACTTAACCATTGAGTTAGCACTACAGCGGTTGCACGGATCTAACGAGAATTAGACGAACGTTCGTAATATAAGGCATAAGGCGAACATTTCTTCGTCTAACAATTTATTAGCCTTCCTCGCTCATGCGGATGGTCCAGAAGTCGTCGGCCAGATTTTTGGCGGGATCGAGATAATCGTAAGGGATGGTGAAATAGCCTTTCATCCCCCAATCGGTATCCCAGGAGTTGCGAATGATGAATCGCTTTTGCGAATCGTCGTATCCAGCCGCCATGACCGCGTGGCCGCCCATGACTTTCTCTTTTTTGTCCGGCAAATTCAGGACGCCCGATTTCGCGACGGCGGCTGATTCGAACCCTTCGTAAACGGTAAACCCAAACACGAAAGGATATCCGTCGGCCAGACACGTCCGCATTTCATCGATCGTGCTGATGCGATGATAGGAAGTGATCTGATGTTTCTTCGCGTCCGAATAACATTTGGTGGCCGGCTTCTTAGTGAAGTCTTTCACCTTGTACGGCCATTCTTTTTCCGGACAGACACCCTGTTTGGCGAGTGATTTAATTCCGTCACGAAGAAACGCGCCACTGTCCTGGTTCGTTGTCCCTTCAATCGCGCGTTCGTTGTAGTAAACAAAGAGCCGGCTTAGATCGACAAACTTGCAGCCGTCCTTGAGTTCAAGAAACTCGAGTGCGCCAACCAGGGCGTGGGCGGTGCAGGCGCCGATCTCTCCCTGGTTCTCAATCGGCGAACATTTGGAACGGAGATCAACTTTCGCCGGCAAAGCCGCCAGCCGTGGCGCAACCACGCTGTAGGAAAAATCGCGATGATCCGGCAAGTCCGGCAACCATCCGTACCATTTGGGAGATCGTTTATTTAATGTGCTCATTAGCGATTTCTAGCGATCAGTGTCCTGCCGGTTTAAGCTCGTAAACTTCTCCGCTGACAGTGGCGGCTTGATCGGGCCAGAATTCAAAACTCACGCCGGCGTCAACTCCGCCGTGGCGAGGGCTATCCGGAATACCGAGCGTCTTTGCCGCGGCGATGGACATTTCTCCGATGTCGTTGCCACCGCTCACATCTGCCACGACGGCGTCAATCGTCTTGTTCTTATTCTTGGTCTTATAAGTAACGCGCGCCTTGCAGCCGATGACGACACCTTTCGCTTTGGCACGGACATGAGGATTGACTACGACATAAGGCACCGCGGTTGAATCGACATAGCGGGTTGCCAAAGGTCTGCCCTTCCAAACATAAGTCGTACTCGAATACCAATTCCCGTTGCCGTCGTCGGTTGGTTGGTCAGTGGCGGGATCGACAACCAGCACGTCGCGCCAACTCTTATTTGGATAGCCGGCGTTGGCTAAGGCATCGAGCCCGGTATCATCCTCACGATAAGCGAACGGATTACCGTTTTGCCCGTTGGCACCGTCCGCATCTACGGCGGCTCCGCTCTCCCAATGAACGCGGCCGTCATCGTCTTGAACAACCGTGATGCCTTTAATTACTGCCAGCGTTGTTGGGTCGGTCGAAGGCATAAAAATTTCTCAGGGAACAGCGATCCTCATTATTTAGATTTTGATCGCGCTGAACGCGGCGTTCACAACAATGTCGACAACGCCGTTCACGAAGCTTTCAATTTGCACTTCGGCCAGACCGGCCTGTTTCAGGGCGCGCATTTCGGCCACGTCGAGTTGTCCCTTGACCAAACTTTCGAATTCGTCCTTGTCCATTTCGCCACGGGCGAGTTCTTCCACCCAGCGTTTGAGATCTGCTTTGGACTTCTCCAACAGGTCTTTCACATCGCCGACCGCTTGCTGGGTGTATTGTTTGAATTGTTTTTGAGCGAGCGCTTTGGTTTGGTCTTCGACGTTTTTGAGAAGGCCGTTAATGTCGATGTTAGCCATAATATTATTGTTTCACCTCCGATGGCTTCTGCTTTCCGCTTTCGAGCCCGATGATCTGGTCGAACGCGTCCGCTATCTGCAGTTTCTTCTCTGCGATGAAGGTCGCGCTCAGCTTGCCTTTTGCTTTCCACATTTTTAGGAAACCTCCGACCAAATTTCGATTCGGATCCCGCAAAACATCCCACTGCGCAACGGTGATTTTGTTGAGAGAGCGACCGCGATCGTATTCGTAGGCCTTGTTCAGCTCGGTGACTAAAGCCTCAATTTCCTTTTGATGCTCATCGTAACTGCCGGTGGCTTTATCCATCAGAGCCAGCGTGTCCACCTTGGCGCTGGTCGCGTGTTCGTAAGCGACCTGGTCGTAATGGGCGATGAGGCTGCATGCCGCCAGAAACGCGCAGGCTGAAACGGCAACAAAACTACGTGAGACAATGGTCTTCACCGCGAAATAAGAATTCCTTTGCTTGCACATACGGGTCGCCTTTCACCCCTTCAATACGATTTTTGCGCCGGGAAGTTCGAGCAAATCTTTCGAAAAAAGATCGTGTTTGATCTTGCTGAAAAGTTGGGCCGCATTTTGACTCGCAAAGGTTGTCCCACCTCAAACCCCCGAATGCGCGTCTGCATTTTTTTCATGGCGATTTCGTTCGCGGCAAATTCCTTCGCGCAAGAGAAGGTGCCCCCGGCGCAAGCCGGCGCGAAACCGGCAGTCGATCAATTGATCCCGTGGCTGCTGGATGAAGAACAACAGCTGCGCGGGATTCCGTTCAGTGAAGTGATTGTCGATGTTACCGGGAAGAGAGTTCTGGCGTTCGATCCAAAAGAAGAGGTAGATCGGCGCGTCGTAAAAGCAATCGCAGCGGCGTGTGATGAAACGACCAGGCGATTAAACGCGGCAGATAATCCTGTTCAAAAGGTCGCGCGCATCAACGAAGTGAGCAGCCATTTTGAAGATACTTTGCGCGAGTTACTCAACACTGCTCCAGGACTAAGCTGCGATTTCCCGCGCACCGTTGAAGGCAAGGTCCAACGCTCCGGTTACCCCGACCTGCGGATTGTCGATCTTGCGAGCAAACGCGTGTTCTATCTCGATCCGAAACTTTACGCCGTCGGAAGCCGCGACAGCTCCTTTCGCACGTTTTATTTCGAGCCAAAGATCGCGACCAACAAAGTCCGCGATGACGCAGTCCACTTCGTTGCCGGCTTCGAACATGAACCGCGCGAGAAAAATTCTTCCTGGAAATTTACCCGCTGGGACCTGGTCGATCTTTCTCAGTTCAAAGTGAAGCTCAAAGCCGAGTTCCAAGGCAGCAACCGCGATATCTATCGGGCGGAGGCAATCGTGGCAACGAGCGCGAAGCATTAGTCGTCGGCTCGACAGAGCATCGGCCTGCCGCTAGAATATTGCTCCGATAAATGATCACCAAGGCAACGGAGACGTTTCAGTTCGATGCGATTGACGATGTGGTGAGCGACATCGCCAAGGGGCGGATCGTGATTGTGACCGACGACGCCGATCGCGAAAACGAAGGCGATCTGGTGATCGCGGCGGAAAAAGTGACCCCGGAAGCGGTGAATTTCATGGCGACGCATGGCCGCGGCTTAATTTGCGTGCCGATCTCAAACGAGCGGGCGGAGCAGCTCGGGTTGCAACGAATGGTGACGCAAAACCGCGAAGCGCAACGGACGGATTTCACGGTTTCAGTAGATGCCGCGCGCGGAGTCACCACCGGAATCAGCGCCTATGATCGCGCCACAACAATTTTGGCGATCGCGAATTCGCATTCATCGCCGGACGATCTGACGCAGCCGGGCCACGTGTTTCCGTTGCGCGCGAAGGACGGCGGCGTGTTGCGGCGCGCCGGTCACACTGAGGCGGCTGTCGATCTTGCCCAAATGGCTGGACTGCAACCGGCGGGCGTGCTTTGCGAAATCTTGCACGACGACGGAACGATGGCGCGACTGCCCGAGCTGATGGAGTTCCACAAAAAGCATGGACTCCGCATCTGCACGATCCAAAGTCTGATCGCGTATCGCCGCAAACGCGAGAAGCTGGTCGAGCTCGAGCAAGTGGTGAAGTTACCGACTGATTACGGCGATTTCGATTTGCATTTGTATCGGGCGACGCTCGACGGGATGCATCACCTCGCGCTGGTGAAGGGAAAGATCGACAAGAACAAGCCGACGCTGGTCCGGGTTCATAGCGAATGTCTCACCGGCGACGTGTTCGGTTCGCGCCGGTGCGATTGCGGAAATCAATTGCACGCGGCGTTGCGGCAAATCGCCGAGGAAGGCAACGGCGTGTTAGTTTACATGCGCCAGGAAGGTCGCGGGATCGGGTTGGCGGCAAAGATCCACGCCTACAAATTGCAAGAAGAAGGCTTGGACACGGTCGAGGCGAACGCGAAACTCGGTTTGCCACCTGACCTGCGCGATTATGGACTGGGCGCGCAAATTCTTTTCGATCTCGGCGTGCGACAGTTCCGGTTCCTGACCAATAATCCGAAAAAAGTGGTCGGCTTGGAAGGTTACGGTCTGGAAATGGTCGAGCAGGTCCCGATTCGAACCGAGTCGAACCCGCACAACGAGAAATATCTCGAAACCAAGAAGATAAAGCTCGGGCACCTTTTGTGATCTTCGATTGATCGGCAACTCAGTCGACACGGCAAAGCCGATACAGCCGTTGATAGCCAATTGTGCGATTGGAAACCTGAGCTATATGTCCCGACTCACCTGATGAAACGTTATCTGCCATTTATTATTGTGGGCGTGGTCGGGCTGGCGGCGGTCGGCAGCGGCACGTTTCTTTATCGGACCAAACTAAACGCCAACGCGCCCCCGAAGATTTCGAAAACCGAAAAGGAAGCGGGCGGTCAAGCGGTGCACGCTCTCGGTCCAGATAATGCGGCAGTCACGCTGGAAGAATTCGGGGATTTCCAATGCCCGCCGTGTAGCCGCCTCTCGGAACCGATCAATGAGTTGCAGAAGAAATACAATCTGCGGGTGATCTACCGGAATTTTCCACTGGCGAACCACAAGTGGGCAAAGGACGCCGCCCACGCTGCCGAAGCGGCCGGCAGGCAGGGAAAATTCTGGCAAATGCACGACCTGCTTTATCGAGAACAAGGCGTTTGGAGTCAATCGAACGACGCGCGCGCGTTGTTCGAAGCCTACGCCGGCATGCTTCAACTTGATCTCAGCCGATTTCGAGCCGACATGGAGAGCCCTGAAATTCAGCGGCAGGTTGACGTCGATCAACAGCGCGGCGCGGCAATCGGGGTAAAAACCACGCCCACAATTTTCCTGAACAATCAAGCCCTGCCCGCAAATCAACTGATGCCCGACGAATTCCCCAAAGCGGTTGAGGCTGCAGTCAAAAACGCCAAGCCCTCTTCATGAAATCGGCCAAGCCTTCCAGCGCAAAACCGAGAATGACCAGATCGCGCCTGCAAGCGATCTTCTATACCGTAGCCGCCGTGATTTCGCTGATTGGGCTGGCCGAAGCGACCTACCTCACAGCCCTTTTCTTGTCCGGTGAAACCGCAGTCTGCGGTCAATCGGCGGATTGCTTTAAAGTGCTCGGCAGCAGCTACGCCAAGGTCGGCAAGGTTCCGGTAAGCGGTTTGGGCGCGCTCGCTTATTTCAGCGCTTTCACTTTCGCCACTTTTGCCGGCTTCGGTTATGCGCGTGCTCGAAAATTTTTCACCTGGACGGTAATCGCCATGTTTTGCATGACGCTCTGGCTTCTTTACGTGCAAGCGTTCCAGCTGCACGCGTTCTGCCGGTATTGTTTGTTTTCCGCGGCGCTCATCTTTTTGCTGACCGGTTTAGTCGTGGCACGTCCGGCAGCCGAAACACAAGAGAACTAATTTATGATTGCCTTCCTTAGATCGACAAGTTGCACTCTTGTTCTCGCGATTATTTCGCTCGCCGCCTTGGTCAGTTGCCAAAAATCCAAGACCGCTGCGACGCCACCTTCAAATCGGCCGAAGATTGACGCCTGTAGTCTCATCACCAAAGAAGAAGCGCAGTCTCTTCAGGGTTCGCCGATCAAGGACCTGAAAGGGAGCGAGAACGCGGACGGCGCTTTTCGCGTCGCGCAATGTTTTTATACCGCCGAGACCTTCAATAAATCGGTCAGCCTTGCCGTGACCCAAACCAATCCGGCATCGCCCCAGGCGCGCAATGTCAGGGATTTTTGGAAGGAAGCGTTTAGTCGCTATGAAGGCGAAGCGAAAAAAGAAGAGGGCGACGAAGAAAAGAAAAAGAGTTTGCGCGAGCGCGGCGAAGAAGAGGAAAGAGAAAGAGGGCTGCCGCCAAAAAAAGTGGATGGTATCGGCGATTCCGCCTATTGGACCGCAAATCGCGTGGGCGGGGCCCTTTACGTTTTGAAAAACGATGTTTTTATCCGGATCAGCGTCGGTGGCCCGGACGCCGAAGAGGCGATGATCAACCGATGCAAAGCGCTCGCCGAAAAAGCGCTTTCCCGCCTCTGATTGGATCGGCGCGCCTCTTGCCGAGACTGAGTTGTTAGAGCATTAAAGGGCGATGTCGAACTTGATCTCCCCTCGCCCGCGCGCTGTCGGCGTCGCCAAACGACACTTTCCGATCGTGGCCAGCCAATTCAACGCCACCTACGTGCAGGGCTTGATCGATCACGCCACTGCCGAATTGCGCGCACTGATTCCCGGCGCAACGACGTCGCTCCTGCAAGTTCCGGGCGCGTTCGAAATTCCGCTCGTCGTTCGTGAGCTCGCGTTGCAAAAACGCGGCGACGCCATCATCGCGATCGGCGTCATCTTGAAAGGCAAAACGGATCACGCGGAAAATTTGAGCCGCTCCGTGACCGATGCGCTTCAGCGAATCGCGGTCACTCAAGGAGTTCCCGTCATCAACGTCGTTCTGAGTTTCGACAATGAAGATCAGGCCCGCGAGCGCTGCCTCGAAAATGAAATCAATCGCGGCACAGAAGCGGCGCGGGCCGCGGTCGAGATTTCGAATGTGATCTCGAAGTTGCGGAGCAAATAAGCGATATGGGCAAACGGCGACGCGCGCGCGAAGCGGCCATCCAATATCACTTCTGGCGCGATCTCCAACACGGCGAAACTCCCGAACGAATAGACGACTTTTGGGAATTTTGTCCGGTCAAACCGAACGTGCGCGAATTCGCCCAGCCGATCATCGAAGGGATGGTTGCGCACCTCCCAGAAATTGACGAGCAGATCAAACGCTACTGCGAGAATTATAATCTCAACCGCATTTCCGCGGTCGATCGCAACGTCTTGAGGCTCGCCATCTACGAAATGCTTTTTCGCGACGACATTCCACCGGTGGTTTCGATCAACGAAGCGATCGAGCTCGCAAAAACTTTTGGCGGCGCTGAGTCCGGGGGATTTGTCAACGGCATCCTGGATCGCGTCCGAAAAGATCTGACCCGTCCTGCGCGGGAAGCAATCTCCAAACAAGAGCCCACGGCATAACGCTTTCCTTCATTGTCATGTCGAGCGATATGCCAGTCCGGCTCGGACCGAGACATCTCTGGATATTTCAGAAATAGTAAGAGATTCCTCCACTTCGGTCGGAATGACAGAAAGATGAAATTTCTTGAAACGCTGGCGCAACAGTTCGCCGGTAAACCGATCGATTGGGACGAATTGGAGCACGCCTTGATTCGGGCGGACCTGGGCGTTGGGCTGACCACGCGAATTATTGCCAAGCTTCAGGAGCGCGAAGCCTGGTCGCTGCTTGGAATTCAGGACGTCATCAAGGTCGCGCGCGAAGAGATCGCGAAAATTCTGCCGACCGAGACCAAACCGATTCAAGCGCTCTCAGGAAAGCCAAACGTGATTCTGATTGTCGGCGTCAATGGAACCGGCAAGACAACTTCCGTCGCGAAACTGGCTCATTATTTAGGTAGAGGCGGTTGCCCCCAACCGCCCGCAAACGCCAGCCCGGCTCGGACTCGACATACAGTGTTGCTCGCCGCCGCCGACACATTTCGCGCTGCCGCCATTGAACAGCTTGGAATTTGGGCGGACCGCCTCGGCGTTGAAATGGTGCAAGGCCAATACGGTGCAGATCCAGCTGCGCTTTGTTATGATGCGTTTCAAAAAGCTGCGAACGATAAGATCGATTTTCTACTCTGCGACACGGCCGGACGGTTGCACACCAAAACGAATTTGATGGCTGAGCTGCAAAAGGTGAAACGCAGTCTGGCCAAGAATGACTCGAGCGCGCCGCACGAAATTCTTCTCGTGGTCGATGCCACCACCGGCGGCAACGCGCTCGCACAGGCGCGCGAATTTCATCAAGCCCTCGCACTTACCGGTTTGATCGTGACCAAACTCGACGGCAGTGGCAAAGGCGGAATCGTGGTTGCGATCCAGGATGAATTGAAAATCCCGACGCGTTTCATCGGTACCGGCGAAAAGATCGAAGACTTCGCGCCGTTCGACGCGCGCGCGTTTCTAGCTGAAATGTTGTAGCCAATGAGCGACGCAGCCAAAACTATCACCGCGCCGGAGGAGCACGTCGCTCCGGGGGGAATCGGCGGTTTCATCGCCAAGTTCACCGTGCTCAAAGGCGCGCGGCGCGAGCTTTGGCTGACGTTCCTGATCAAGTTCCTGATCTACACCGCTTACTCCGTCACGAACAAGACGATGGTGTTGTGGCTGTCGAAGGACCTCGGTTTCAACGATCAGGCCGCCGGCGCGCTGGTCGGCTGGGTTTGGGCTCCGGCGATGACGATTTTCACTTTGCTCGCCGGTTCGCTGACCGACGCGATCGGATTGCGCCGAACTTTTTTCCTCGGCGTAGCGATCTGCACGGTGGCGCGGAGTGTCATGGTGACGACAACAATTCCGTGGCTGGCGCTGGCGTGCGGCGTTCTGCCGCTGGCAGTGGGAGAGGCGCTCGGGACACCAGTTCTGCTGGCAGCGACGCGAGTTTATTCCACGACCGCACAACGTTCGATCTCGTTCTCGATCATCTACGCGCTGATGAACGTCGGCTACCTGGCCGCCGGTTACATTTTCGATTTCATTCGCTCGCTCGATCTCCATGTGAACATCGCAGGTTTCCAGCCAACGCCGCATCAACAGCTCTTCGGCGTAAGCCTCGCGTTCGAGATCTTGCTTTTCCCGACGATTTATTTTTTGCGACGGTCCGAGCCGGACGGGCAGTTAACAAACAGCCAGGCTTCAGACAGGAGATCAACTCGCTCCGGTATTTGGTCGGAGACTATGCGAACCCTCCGGAAAGGCGCGAACGATACCGCGGCGCTTTTCCATCGCTTGATCGGGCAATCGGCATTTTACCGGCTGCTCGCGTTCTTTCTGTTGATTGGATTCCTGAAGGCGATTTTTCTGCAAATGGATTACGTCTTCCCGAAATTCGGCGATCGCGAGATGGGACTGCACGCTCCGGTCGGCAAACTGGCCGGGATCAACGCCATCCTCATCATTGTGCTCGCGCCGGTGGTTGGCGCGCTCACTCAACGCCTTCCTTCCTATCGCGTCGTCATAATCGGCAGCATCATTTGCGCGGCTGGAGTCTTCATCATGGCGTTGCCGACAGATTGGTTCGTGCCGGCGGCAAACGGCGCGTTCGGCAGCGCGCTCGGCCACGGTTATTTGCGACTGACCGGCGCGATTCATCCGTATTACGTCATGTCAGCTCTGTATCTGACGGTGTTTTCCGTCGGCGAAGCGTTTTACTCGCCGCGTGTTTACGAATACGCGGCAGCGATCGCGCCGCCCGGCCAGGAGGCGTCGTATGGTTCGCTTGCCTATCTCCCGTTTCTGGTCGGCAAACTTTTGGTCGGAACGAGCGGGTGGATTCTGGCTGCTTTTTGTCCGGAACAGGGTCCGCGCCATTCCGGAATGATGTGGCTTATCTTCGCCTGCGCTGCGTCAGTCGCGCCGGTCGGTTTGCTCGCGTTCCGTCGCGTCATTCAGGTCCCCGAAGCTGGAAGAGGAAACTAACCACGAATGCACACTAATGGACACAAATGCTCAGAAGCTCGGTCCTCTAATTCGTGTTTATTCGTGTCGATTAGTGGTTAGATTTTTCTTGTGATTCAATTGCCGAAGCGTCCGCCACCGTCATCGCGTGGAATGTTGATTTTCTGCGCGGTCGTATTTGTGGCCTTGCTCGGGGTACTGATTTTCCTCCATCGCGCCCGCGCTCAAAAACCGAATGAATCTGTTCCTCAATCAAACTCTATGACAACTCCATCATCCCCTAATCAAGCTTCGACCAAGTCGTCTTCGGAAGAGTTAAAAAAGAAACTCACGCCGGAACAATATCACGTCACTCAGCAATGCGGCACCGAGCCGCCGTTTCGAAATGAATATTGGGACAATCATCGCGCCGGTATCTATGTCGATGTTGTCAGCGGCGAACCGCTTTTTACGTCGCTCGATAAATTCGACAGCGGCAGCGGTTGGCCCAGTTTCACAAAACCGATCGAAAAGAGCAGTGTCGCCGAAAAATCTGATCGCACTCTCGGAATGGAGCGCACCGAAGTCCGTGGCGGCAAAAGCGACTCGCATCTCGGCCACGTTTTTGACGACGGCCCCGCCCCGACCGGTCAGCGTTTCTGCATCAACTCAGCGGCGCTGCGTTTCATTCCCGTCGAAAAATTGAAAGAAGAAGGCTACGGTCAGTACCTGCCGCTCTTCGAAAAGAAAAAATAATCGCTGCGATCGGCAATTTTGGCCAAACGGGCGTCGGGTTCGGCTGCGTATTATTTAAGAAACTTTGATGATTGACGGGTTGCGGTTCGTCAAATCAAAGGGCTCCCCGATCAATCACCCAGAAAGAAATTTCTGCCATGCACCGAATTCACCATCCTTCGAAGCGCTCGTCGCATTTAAGCTTGTGGCTCGGCTTGGTCGCCGCGGTCGCAGTAATGGCGGGATTTCTTCACTACAGCAGCATTCAGGCGGAGAAGAAGAAGGCCGGCAATTATAATTATCTCCAGTCCGTTCCGAGTGATTCCGTTCTGAAATCGAAATTGACCGAGGACCAATATCGCGTCACCCGCCAGAGCGGCACCGAGACCGCTTTCCGAAACGAATATTGGGACAACATTCGCCCCGGCATCTATGTCGATGTTATCACCAACGACCCCCTCTTTAGTTCGGTCGACAAATTCGATGGCGGAACCGGACGGCCCACATTTACCAAACCGATCTCGCCCGATTCGGTTTTTCAGCAGGCCGACACTTCCAATAACATGCAACGGATCGAATTACGCGCCAAGCTGAGCAATTCGCACCTCGGCCATCTTTTTAAAGACCCGACTTCGCCCACTGGCGAACGTTACGCCGTCAACTCGGCCGCGATGCGTTTTGTCCCGATGGAAAAAATGGAAGCCGAAGGCTACACCGAATATCTTCGGCCGTTCGAAAAAAAAGAGTGACTTGAGTCTGATTTTTTTGTTTCACTGGTGCACCGAGGCGACCAGATGAACAGCACTCGAATTACTGGAGACGACACTTCACGAGTGAGCTTGTGCGTGGGGCTCGGGATGGCCGTTCTCCTCATTGGCATCGTCCTTTATTTTACGCTTGCAGGGCATGCCATGAGCAAGGAGACGACGGGGTTTGATCCTAACCGCCCACTGCCGAGCGACGCCACACTTCGCTCGCGCCTGAAGCCGGACCAATATCGGATCACCCGCCAAAACGGCACCGAGACCGCGTTTCAAAATGAATATTGGAACAATGTTCGACCTGGCATCTATGTCGACGTCATCACTGGTGAACCGCTTTTTTGCTCAGTCGACAAGTTCGACGGCGGCACCGGTCGGCCAACTTTTTCAAAACCAATTTCGAAAGATTCGGTCCTCGAAAAGGAAGATAACTCTTACGACATGCATCGCACTGAAGTTCGCGCCAAACGCAGCGATGCGCACCTCGGCCACTTGGTCGCCGATTCAACATCGCCGACCGGACAGCGTTACGCCGTAAACTCTGCCGCGCTACGTTTCATTCCCACCGACGACATCCAGCACGAAGGTTACGCGGCATATTTGTCTCTCGTGACCCAGGCCGCACAAAAGTAGCGACGCGTTTCAACGCGTTGCCGAAACCGAGCAGTTGTCGGTGTTCGCCGCGGCGAACACCGAACTAATAAACAGGCGCTTGGCACAAGCGCCTCTACAACCGATAGAGTTCGACGATGTCGATCTTGCGCACAGATCCCGCCAAGTCGCGCGAAGCCGCCGGACTCGTTGCCGCAATTGCCGCGTTTACGACTTGGGGTCTGATCCCGATTTATTGGAAACTTCTCGCCGCCGTTCCGGCCACTGAGATTCTCGCGCACCGATTTGTTTGGACGACAATTTTTCTCTCAACCATTCTCAGCTGGCAGCGGCGCTGGCCTGAACTGATCGCCAACGTCCGCTCGCGTCGCGCGCGAATTTATTGTCTGACCGGCGGGCTCGCTATCGCCTCGAACTGGTTTCTGTTTATCTACGCGGTCAACATCGGTCGCGTCATCGAAACCAGCCTCGGTTATTTCATGACGCCGCTGATGAACGTTCTCTTCGGCGCAATTTTTCTTCGCGAACGTCTCACCCGTTTGCAATTCGCGTCCGTCCTGCTCGCTGCGCTCGGCGTTTTGAATCTCACGTTTGGCTACGGCCGCTTCCCGTGGATCGCGGTTTTGCTTTGCGCCACCTTTGGACTTTACGGATTTCTGCGAAAACAATCCGGCACCGCCGCGATCCCCGGTTTGTTTATCGAAACGATCTTGCTCGTTCCGGTTGCGGTCGTTTTTCTCATTTATCTTCAACGATCGAGCGCGCTTGTATTCGGCCGCGCGGACTGGTCGTTGTCGACCTTGCTCATCAGCACCGGCGTCGTCACGGCCGTGCCGCTGCTCTGGTTTGGCTACGCCACCCGACATCTCCGCCTTATCACCGTCGGTTTCCTCCAATATCTTTCTCCGATTGGTTCGTTCTTTCTTGGCGTTTTCCTTTATCACGAACCATTTACGCGTGGACACCTGGTCACTTTCATTTTGATTTGGCTCGCGCTCGCGCTTTTTACCGGCGAAGCAGTTCTGCGCTGGCGATCCAGCCGCGTTCGCGAGATCGCGACCTGCGCCCTCGAAGCTTCCGCGCTCGATTGAAAGAACCGCGCGCTGTCTTAAGTTGCACCGCCCAAATGAAGGAAGACGATTTCCAATACGCAATCGAAAACACGCAGGTGATCCTCGCCCCCGAGCAGAAGATCGCGACCTTCGGCACAACCAGTTTTCGTTTTTATCTCATCTCCGAATTGATGGATCGCGTCAACGAAGTGCGCGTGCGCGACGGAAAAATTCACGCCGACCGTCCGCAAATTCTGACGCCGGAACATTTCAGCCGATTGCTGCTCGAAGGCTTTGGCGAGAAAGCGGAGCGTTACATCGAGCAACTGCGCGAACATGCTCAGAACACAGCCGTGCTTCGCTACGGTTTTCAATTTCGCAAGACCGATGTGACCGAAAAGATGTTTCGTGACCCGATCGAATCCGTGATCGCGCGGACCAAGTCGCACGTGCAACACCGAGACGAACCGCTCAGCGCCATCATCCAAGGCGTAGACGAAGCCTGGGAAGTTTGCCTGCTCAAGTTCACCATCGACATGATCGAGCGCTCCAGCGGCGGAAACATCGGCGATTTTCGCAAGCGCGGGTTGATCTAATTCTGTTAAAGGCCAATCCGGCTCGGATTTTCGGCTTTCGTCATTCGGCCGGTCTTGCCATTCTGGCGCGCCCGGATGTTGAAGAATTACCTCCGCCTGAATTTGAGTTTGCTTTACTGGGTGTTCGTCGCGCCTTTTACCGGCCAGTTTTTTAGTATCTCCCAGATTTTTCGGCAAATGGTCTTTATTGGCGTGCGCGCGACGTCAATGGTCGCGCTCACGGCGTTCAGCATCGGCGTGACACTCGCGATGCAGGCCGCGCATTCACTTCAGCAAATGGGAGCGGAGATTTATGTGCCCGATCTCGTGATGTTGTCGATCTTGCGGGAGATGGGCCCGGTCCTGATCGCGGTCATCGTGATTGGTCGAAGCGGTTCGGCGGTCGCGGCGGAATTGGGAACCATGAAAGTCTCGGAAGAAATCGAGGCGCTGGAAGTGATGGCGATTAATCCAATCCAATATCTGGTTGTGCCGCGTTTCCTCGCCATGCTCATCATGCTTCCGGCCCTCACGATCTTCGGAAACTACATCGGCGTAGTTGGCGGTTGGGCGGTTTGCCGATTCGCGCTTAATTTTAACACCGCCGGTTACATCATGCGTGCACTCGAGAGCGCTGAGACCTGGGATTTGTATTCGGGAATGATCAAGAGCGTCGTCTTCGCCTGGATCGTGATCACCATCGCGTGCAACGCCGGGTTGCACGTCGAAGGCGGCGCGGAAGGCGTCGGACAAGCCACCACCACGGCAGTCGTTCAATCGTTGCTCGCGATGCTGGTCACAAACGCTGTTCTCACTGGAATCTTTTTCTTTGGCGCATGAACGCGAGTGGCGAACCAGTCATTGAGGTTGTCGATCTTGTCCGAAAATTCGGCGACCGCGCGGTGATCAACGACATCTCTCTCAACGTTCACCGCGGCGAGACGCTCGTAATCATGGGCGGGAGCGGTTGTGGCAAGAGCACGCTGCTTCGGCACATTATCGGTTCGATGAAGCCGACTTCCGGCTCGGTAAAAATCTTTGGCCAGGAAATTACCACAATGAACGAACGCGAAATCGCATCCGTCCGTCGGCGATTCGGAATGTTGTTTCAGTCGGGCGCGCTCCTCGCTTCTCTCACTGTTGGGGAAAATGTCGCGCTCCCGCTTTTGCAGCACACCGACAATTCAGCCGACGAGATCGACGAAATCGTGGAGGACAAATTACAAATGGTCGGCCTCAGCGGGTTTGAAGATCTCAAACCGGCCGAGATCAGCGGTGGAATGAAAAAGCGCGTCGGCCTCGCCCGTGCGCTCGCGCTCGATCCGGAATTACTTTTCAGCGATGAGCCCACTTCCGGACTCGATCCGATCATGACCGCGGTGGTCGATCAACTCACGCTCAAGCTCACCCATGGTGAACACATGACCGCCGTAGTCGTGACGCACGATATGACCAGCGCATTTCGGATCGCGACGCGAATGATCATGCTTGGTCACGGGTCAATTGTGGCTCAAGGTACGCCGGACGAAATTCGCAACAGCTCCAATCCCGAAGTGCAACAGTTTATCAATGGCGAAGCTGACGGCCCGATTCCGTTAAATCTTTCCCAGGACGAACATGAACATCATCAACACGTGAAGCCGCGACCATTTGCCGCGGCGCGTCACCGGTTTCATCGCACGACCGCATGAAAAAAAATCTCTCAGATTATTTCGTTGCCCTGTCAGTCATCGTCTGCAGCGTCGTCTTGCTCGCCGCGCTCACGTTTGCGCTCTCCGGTTATCGTCTAAAGAAACCGGCGCGCACGCTGCAAATCCAGTACGAGGATGTAACCGGCATCAAAGTTCATTCTGAAGTTCGCTACGCAGGCGCGCCGGCTGGACGCGTGATCACGATGCGTCATCTCACGTCGGCGGAGCGCGCGAAATTGAGCAATAAAAAAGACGCCGTCGTTGTGACGGTCGAACTCGACGACGGAATTCCACCGCTGCCGTCCGATGTAACGGCGACTCTAAGCGCGGACACTTTGCTCGCGCCGAAATTTGTCGCCCTTTCTGCCGGCACGCCCGGCGGCAAGACGCTCGCCAACAATGCGACCATTGAAGGACATCCGGCTTACGGGATTGAGCAAATCACCGCCGCAGCCGGACCGCTTTTCGAAAATGCCAACAAGCTCTTTGATAATCTCAATCTGACCGTCACTGATTTGCACGGCGACCTCGGCGAATTCATGCCCAAGCTCGGGCCGCTGGCCGATTCATTGAAGATCGACGTCGATAACTTGCAGAACGTGATGAAGAATCTGGACAGCGCTTCCAAAGGCGCGGACCAGCTCTTCGGCACCGCTAACACATTCATTGGCACGACAGACAAATCGCTACAGGAACAGATGAAAGAGCTGCACGTAATCCTGCTCAACCTGAAAGTCGTCACCACGCACGCCAAAGCGTTGGTCGAGTCACTCGCCGAAAAACCAAACCGCGTGATCTTCAGCGGTAAGGCGCCCAAGCTCACGCCCGAAGACGAGATCATTAAGAGCAATAAACCGTTGCCGGGGAAAAAGCCGTGACGACCTTATTTGCGCTTGAGCAGAGTTCTTTCATATTTTCGAGATGAGCGTGGACGAACTTGAGTCGGCAGTCTCGAAGCTGTCTGAAGCGGAGCTTGGTCGTTTCGCCAAGTGGTTTGCAGAATTCGCAGCGGATCAGTGGGATCAGCAAATCGAAAGAGATATTCAAAAGGGGCGCTTTGACGCTGCTGGGCGCCGCGCCGATAAAAACTTCGAAGCTGGCCACTGTAAACCCCTTTGAAGCGCTTTGCTGCGCCGGAATTTTGGGCTAACTACAACCGTTTACCGCAAGTTGTGCGCGAACTTGCAGATAAGAAGTTTGAGCTACTTAAAACGGAGCCGCGCCATCCATCGCTTCGTTTAAAAAAAGTTAGACAATTCTGGTCGGTTCGAATTGGCCTTCACTATCGAGCGCTGGCAAAAGAACGGCCTGAAGGTCTGGTCTGGTTTTGGATCGGATCACATGACGCATACGACAAATACAAGTAGCCGTTACGATTTCTTATAGCGCTGCATCAGTTTGAAAAAACGCAGCGTGTCGCGCACCGGATGAATACTGCTCACTTCATCCGAGTAAACGGTGCTGATCGGCACCGAATCGATCCGAAGACCTTTTCGACTGGCGACGATCAGCATTTCGGTTTCGTAATCAAAACGCGCCGCGCCGCCGAGCAAGTCAGGAATCAATTGTCGATGTAACATTCGAAAACCGCACTGCGTGTCCGGAATTTCCTGCCCGCAAACCGAGCTGATGCGTTGGCTCATCCATCGATTAACGATCTGCCTGACGCGCGGCATCGATGAGACATCTTTCATCCGATTGCCCAGAATGAGTTTTGGTTCGTCCGCCGAAAGGGCAGCCGCAACAAAACGATCGATCTCTTCCGGTCGATGCTGACCATCTGCATCGAGAATAATTACGAAATTGATTTGACGCTCGAGCCAGTGACGCAATCCAGTTTTGATCGTCTCGCCTTTGCCGCGATTTTGCGGATGGACGATGACTTCCGCGCCGGCTTCGCGCGCCCGATCTGCGGTCTTGTCTCGCGAGCCGTCGTCAACGACAAGAACGTTGTCGAGTTTCTGACGCGTTCGGCGGACGACGTCGCCGATATGCTTTTCTTCGTTGTAAGCGGGAATGACCGCCGCGGTTGATTGTCGATCCATCCTCAGCGGACAACTGGATGAAAGTCGGCAGCGTGATAGGAGCTGCGCACGAGCGGACCGGAAGCGACGTGTTCAAATCCCTTTTTTCGCGCGATCTCACCGTAAAAGTCGAACTGTTCGGGCGTGACGAATTCTACTACCGGCAAATGATTTGGCGTCGGGCGCAGATACTGTCCCATCGTTAGAACCTGGCAACCGACTTCGCGCAAATCGTCCATGGTCTGGAAAATCTCCGGCTCGGTTTCGCCGAGGCCGAGCATGATCCCGCTTTTCGTTACGATCCCGCGGTCGCGGGACGGAAGCTCCTGCGCGCGTCGCAACACTTGCAGCGACGTTCGATATTTGGCGCGCGATCGCACCACCGGAGTAAGTCGCTCGACCGTCTCCATGTTGTGGTTATAAATGTCGGGGCCGGCATCGAGCACCGTCTGGATGCATGAATCCTCCGCGTGAAAATCAGGGACCAGCACTTCGATGATGATGGACGGATCCATTTTTTGGATCGCAGCGATCACGCGCGCGAAATGATTTGCGCCGCCATCCTTCAGATCGTCGCGCGCAACGGCAGTGATCACGACATGTTTCAATTTCATCCGCATCACCGCCTCGGCTACGCGTTGCGGCTCGTCGTCCTCCAGCGCGAACGGTTTCGCCGTTGTCACTGCGCAAAATCCGCAGGCGCGGGTGCAACGATCGCCGGCAATCATAAACGTGGCGGTGCCCTGGCTCCAACATTCCCAGCGGTTCGGGCATTGCGCGCTTTCGCAAACCGTATGCAGCCGCAAATCGGAAATGAGCGCCTTGGTCGAAAAGAAAACCGGATTCGACGGCAAACGGACTTTGATCCAGGACGGCTTGTGCGCCTGGTGCAGCGCCGGATCGATTTTCGCGCAGGACATTGTCACCGAAGCTAGCGCAACGTTGCGTCGTTGAAAAGTTAAGGCTTTGCTTTCCTCTCGTACTTTTTAGTTTCTTTCCCATGCCCCAAGCTGAACGCGCTCTTGCCATTCTCCACGAGTGGGTCAAATCGGAAAGTTTGCGCAAGCATTGTTACGCCGTCGCTGATTCCATGAAGCATTTCGCGCAATTGCGCGGCGAAGATGTCGATCTTTGGGAAGCGGTGGGACTGCTGCACGATATGGATTACGAAAAACATCCGAACCTGGAGCGCAGCGCGACCGAAGGTCATCCTTTCGTTGGAGTGAAATGGTTACGCGAGAATGGTTGGAGCGAAGAGGTTTGCCGCGCGATTCTGTCGCATGCGGATTATTCCGGCGTTGTCCCAGAAAGTCCGATGGAGAAAACACTGCGCGCGGTCGATGAGCTGAGCGGGTTTGTCGTCGCGGTTGCGCTCGTTCGCCCAACGAAAAACATCAACGATGTCGATCTTGCCGCGGTCAAAAAGAAGATGAAGGACAAGGCGTTCGCCCGCGCAGTCAATCGCGAAGAGATCGTGTGCGGCGCAGAGCAACTCGGCATGCCGCTCGAGGAAGTCATCACAAACGTCATCGCCGCGCTCAAAGCCGATGCTGCGCGCCTCGGCCTCGCCGGCGTTCCCGCTTAGTTCACGGCTCGATTTTGTTTTGACGTAACGAGCCATTCTTGGCTGAATGCGCGGGCGAAACGCGCAAAAAAAATCCGGTGTGATTGCCCCAGAACAAGACCGAACTTCGGAAACAAGTCCCATTAAGTTTGACGCCGAAGGCGAGATCCGCTTCGCCGTCGTGATGTATGGCGGAGTCTCACTCGCTATTTATATTAACGGCGTTGCTCAGGAACTTCTCAGTCTCGTTCGCGCAACTGCACCAAAAAGCGCGGGTTCGCAGGACCTGCTGCTTGGCGACAACCAATTAAAAGGCGCCGAGAAAGTTTATCGCGAAGTTGGCCAATACCTTGTTTGCGGATGGCCAACCCCCGAACAGCCGGCGCCAACAGAGAGGCGCGTGCGGACGCGGTTTATCGTGGATGTTATCTCCGGAACGTCTGCCGGTGGAATAAACGGCGTGTTTCTCGCGAAAGCGCTCGCGCGCAACCAAACAATGGAAGGCCTGAAGAATCTTTGGCTGCAAGAAGGCGATTTGGGCAAACTTTTGAATGATCCGCGCGCATTGCAGGATCTCGCATCGACTGGCATTACCCAGCAATCGCCGCCGCTATCGCTGTTGAATAGTCGTCGCATGTACCGAAAGCTGCTCGAAGCGCTCGCCGAGATGGGAAAAAAAGGAGAGGCGCCGGGGCCTTCCCCATTAGTCAGTGAGCTTGATCTCTTTGTCACTGCCACGGACATCGAGGGCGTGCCTCTTCCGATCTCGCTCGCGGACGAAGTCATCTATGAGCGCCGCTACAAAAACGTTTTTCATTTTCGCTACGCGGACGAACTGACCAGCGGCATCGGCCGTGACGATTTCAAAAAAAACAATGACCCATTTCTCGCATTTGCTGCGCGCTGCACCTCGTCATTTCCTTTCGCATTCGAAGCCATGTGTCTGAACGACATCGACGAAATTCTGAATCACTACGAGCTCTACAAAAATGACAAACCAAAAGAGGCCGCAGACTGGGACGCTTTTTTTAAAGATTACTTGCGGCTTGGTTATTATGACATCGACAAAAACGCACGTGGGCTCGATCCAACGGGGCTTCCGGCCGATGCGCCAACAGTCGAGGAAGCAGGCGCACGATTACGGAAACGATTTCGCACGCGCTCCTTCGGTGACGGCGGCTACCTCGACAACAAACCTTTCAGTCACGCGACGTCGATGCTGATGCGCCGCTACGCCGACGCCATCGTCTCGCGCAAGCTTCTCTATGTCGAACCGACACCCGAACATCCGGAGTTCGCGCCGAAAAAACGCGACCGTCCCGATTTTGTGCAAAACATTGCTGCCGCGGCGCTCGATTTACCGCGGCAGGAAACGATTCGCGAAGATTTGGACCGCGTTGACGAGCGCAATCGCATGTTGAAACGGGCCGGACTGTTTTCTCTGCACGCCGACGACGATTTCGGAATGGCGAAAGCGGACGAGCCGCTCTCGCGCGCGACGTTTGCCTCGCATGATTTGCAAGACATGATCGAGCGCTACGGTGTCAGTTATGGCGCATATCATCGCCTAAGCGTCGAAGAAACAACGAATCTGCTGGCGGAGGTGATCGCGCGCGCGTTGGGTTACGATACCCTTTCCGACGCCGCTCAAGCCATTCGCGAACTCACGATCGCGTGGCGGCTGCGTCGCTACGACGAAATCAAAGTCGAAGGTCGGCCGACGGAAAACGAATTCCTGACAACATTCAACATTCGTTTCCGGCTGCGGCGATTGATTTTTCTGATGCGTCGCGTGAACCAAATGGGGAAACCAGTCTTCGATGACGAGCTGCGCGACATGCTGCGGACGTGGCTGAAACGAGAAAAGGCGCAGGTCTTAAAGAGATCGAGTCAAAAAGATCCGGCGTGGAAAGTGATGACTGACATGCAGGAGAATTGGTTCAGCCGACAAAAAACTCCGCCGGTCAGTTGGTTAGGTGACTTCCGGGAAGAATTAAAACAGATCAAGGCCAAAAAGCTTGCTGCTGCCGTAACTGCGGTAAGGGTGGCGGAAGAGCAATTCGGAGATCCTAAGAGCACGGCCTCTGAAGATTTGGCGAAGCTTATCGACAAGTTAAACTTGCCCTGGACGGAATTGGCCGCGCTCATTTCAGAAGATGAGGACTTCAAAGAGCAGGCGCTGGCGCGCATTTTCAAGGATCGGGAACAAGCGTTTCAGGACGTTGCCAATTATTTTGCCACCGCATGGCAGGACAAACAATTTACGTCGCCCGAGTTGCTCGATCCGGCGGTGGATGTCGATCTACTCGATGGCAAAGTCGCGGCGCGGCGTTGCCTTCAACATTACTGTGCAAACTTCAATGTCTACGATCTCGTGACTTATCCGGTCGTTTATGGAACCGGCGCGGGCGAAGCGAACGTGGTGGATGTTTTCCGGGTCAGCCCCGACGACGCAACCGCCCTTGTCGAGCAACGTCGCAGCGGCCGGCGAAAACTTGCCGGCACTTACCTCATGTCGTTCGGCGCGTTTTTGGACGAGAAATGGCGAAAAAATGACATGCTGTGGGGCCGGCTCGACGGCGCCGAACGAATCATTAGCGCGCTATTGCCAAAGCACGACGAAGAAACCCAAAAGCTTCGCGCAGATCTCATTAAACAGGCACAGATGTCGATCCTTGAGGAAGAAAGCAAGCCGAACGGATTAATTGAGCCAAACCCGCAGCTCAACACGCGCGAAAAACTTTGGCAATTCTACAAAGACGAATTTCAAGTGCCGCAAGACTTGGCCCTCTACGTCAAACTGGGCCTGGGGTTCCGCGGCACGAACGTGAGTGGCAACATGTTCGCCGGACTCAGTGGACAACATCATTTTGCGCCGGGGAGGCGAATCGCCGCTTCTATAGCGTGGCTCGGTGCGGCGGGCTACGCGATTAGCACTCTGGCGTTTAAATTGGCGGCGATCTTTCGAGGAATCTTCGGCACATCAAAATCACCGATGCGCAAATAAATACACGCGCGTGAAGCCGACCGCGCGAACAGTTCTTAAGCAAGGCTTTCGTTAATTTCCGGTCAACCGGAATGTCTCACCAGGGCACGATAATGAAGGCCTTGCTCATTTACTTC
>DASQBB010000010.1:0-44295 GCA_035635435.1 Chthoniobacterales bacterium
GATTCCTTTGTCAGATCTTTCCCTATCACCTTCGTGTTCATATTTCACGCTAGCGGCAAAGAGCAGCGCCGCAAACCGGGCAACGGCAGTCGTTGCCGATTTGGCAGGCGGAGCGCCCGCCCTACAATTGCCTGGTGAAAACAGTTGTCGCGGTGCTTTTCGTTTGCGTCGCAAGCATTCACGCGCAAGCGCCACAGGTTTTGCCGCCGCCCGTTGGCAAACTTTATCACGGGTTTTATTGGGGCGGCGTCGGCACCGACACGCATGATCCAACCGAGCACGATGTCATGCCCGCGGATGCGACCCGTTATGAGCAGACAGTCGGAGCAAAAACCGCGTGGGTTTATTTTTCGAACAACTGGTTTGAATCGCGAAAATTTCCTGATGCGATGTGCACTTGGATTCGCGACCTCGGAAAAATTCCATACGTGCGATTGATGTTGCGTTCCGACGTCGATCAACGACATGGCGAAAAAAAGTTTTCGCTCCAGAAAATCGTCGGCGGCGAGTTCGATGTCGATCTTCGGGCATGGGCACGCGATGCAAAAGCATTTGCATCACCGATTTTGATCGAATGGGGGACCGAACCGAACGGGGAATGGTTCAGTTGGAACGGAAAATGGAATGGCGGCGCGAGCGAAGGACCGAAGCGCTACATCTCGGCTTATCGGCACATTGTCGATCTTATGCGCGCGGAAGGCGCGGACAATCTGACCTGGGTTTGGCACGTGAGCTGGCTCGACGAACCGGAACGAAAGTGGAACGCGTTCGAGAATTATTTCCCCGGCGAAGATTATTGCGACTGGGTCGCGCTCAGCGCCTACGGACCGACCACACCGCTGACGCGCGACGGCACCGAAAGTTTCGCATTCAAAATGCGCGAAGCGTATCCGCGCTTGATTAAACTCGCGCCAGGAAAACCGATCATCATCGCCGAGTTCGGATGCGATTTGCACAATCGCCATATCGATGTTGTGCGCTGGACGCGGACCGCGCTGGAAGATCTTTTCTCAAATCGCTGGCCGGCGATCGTCGGTTTTTGCTGGTGGAACGAGGGCTGGCAGAACGACGACCACAAAAAACACGACACTGACATGATCATTCTGCACGATGTCGATCTTACCCGCGTTTTTCGGGATGAGTTTGCCCGGCATGCCGACAAGGTTCAGACGACGCCAATTACTTCGCCTTGATTGCGCGGCATTAGAACGCGGCGCATAATATTTTCATGGTCAACATCTCGATCAAATACACGGGCGATCTCCATTGCGACGCGACCCACGGGCCGTCGGACGCGAAACTCGCGACGGACGCGCCGACGGACAACAAAGGAAAAGGCGAAGCGTTTTCGCCAACCGATCTGGTCGCGACTGCGCTCGGCACCTGCATGAGCACAATTATGGGAATGAAAGCGGAAGAGCTCGGCGTGAATTTGAAAGGCATGACGGTGGACGTGAAAAAGGAAATGTCGCAGGACGCGCCGCGCCGGATCGTTGGACTTCCGTCAGAAGTTCACATTCCGTTGCCGGCAACTTCGCCACACCGGGAAGCGCTCGAGCAAGCTGCGCTCAATTGTCCCGTGCACAAAAGTTTGCCGCCGGAGATCAATCGACCGACGAAATTTTTCTGGGAAGGCTAGGTCCGAGCCGGACTGGCGGTTATTTGTCGACCGGGTAGAGCCAATTCACGTAATCGGCCACGCCGCGCTCGAGTGAGAATTGCGGCTGATAACCGAGCGCGCTGCGAACTTTGTCCAGGTCCGCTTCGGTGAAGTTCTGGTAATGGGCGTGCGGATTTTCGATGTAATCGGGCTGAAATTTTGTGCCGAGACATTTGTTGAGCACGTCGACCAGCTCGTTGAACGAGCGCGCCTGACCGGAGCCGAGGTTGTAGATTCCGCTCTCCTTCGCTTCGAGCGCGAGAATGCTTCCTTCCACCACGTCCTTCACGTAAACGAAATCGCGCTTCTGGTCGCCTTGTTTGAAAATGCGCGGGCGTTGCCCCGCTTTCATCTGCTGGGCGAGATGATAAATCATGCTCGCCGGAACGCCTTTGTGGGCTTCGCGCGGGCCGTAAACGTTGAAGTAGCGCAGCCCGATGATGATCCAGGCCGGGTTCTCCTTCGCCTCGCGCATCGCCAGATTGTCCATGATCGTTTTGGAAAATGCATAGATGTTCGCCGGCGCGGCGCCGTTTGATTCTACACTGGCCGCGGTAGCCGGGCCATAGGTCGATGCTGATGACGCGTAGACGATTCGAGTTTTGTTTGGGCGCGCGAAATTCATGAGTCGGCGAAAACTTTCGACGTTGTCGTGCACCTGCACGAATTGATCATGCAAAGTCGTGTCGGTGATCGAAGCCAAATGAAAGATGGCGGCGAACTTTTCGTTTCCGAATTGTTTGCGCCAATCGAGCGTCGCGAGATTTTGGGCGACAAAATCGCCGCGATAGCCGCGCAAATTCTTGAAATCGCCGGAACGAAAATCGTCGATCACCGTCAGACGCGCGTTGGGAAATTTCTCCTGCAAAGCGAGGGTCAGATTCGAGCCGATGAAGCCAGCGCCGCCGGTGACGAGAAAGCTCAGTGACAAATCGGATGCAATCACGGCAGCAATTATAGCGCGGCTCATTAAATTTGTCTTGAGCCGAGAAGCGCAAATGGATAGTTGTCGATCTTAGTTCTTTGCGAGCTTGAAAAAGAAAAGTGGATCGGCGCGAGAAATCCCGTGGAAACCGGGAGCAGTTGCGCTGCTGTAACTGGATACGACTTCCCAAGGCCAATCGTCCCGCAGATGCGGGATGGTGAAGGCGGGAAGAAGGAGCGTTCCGCGAAGGCGGAACCAAAAGCCAGGAGCCAGAATATTCGACCGCTCCACCTCATTCGCCAGCGTGACGCTGGACCCAGCTAAAGAAAACTGAGTTCGCGTCTGCGCTGCAAAACCGAACCTCTGGTGAGTGCCAGTCCGGCTCGGACCGCGAAAAAACTTCTTCGCAAAAAGAAGAATGAGAGCTGGGCGATGCGCCTTCGGCGCTCATAGAGCGCCGCTACAGGGCAAACAAGTCCGACTCTCGAGTTGGAGGTACTTGTTATGCGAAATCGCCCATTATGTTTTGTCTTGTTCAGTTTAATGAGCGCGGCAGCTTCAGCCCGCGCCCAGGATGCAGCGTCAATATCGCCGGATGGCGATCAGCTTGCCGAAGCCGAGCCCGTCGTCGTTTCCGCGACCCGTTTCGACATTCCCCTCGATCAATCGCCCGCTAGCGTGAGCGTGATCGATTCGAAAGAGATCGAAACAAAGCAGATCGAGCGCGTGAGCGACGCTTTGCGTGAAGTCCCTGGACTCGCGGTTGTTCAAACCGGAACGCCGGGTCAGCTCACGTCTGTTTTTACCCGCGGTTTGAACAGTGCGCATACCCAAGTCCTGCTCGACGGAATTCCAATCAATCAAGGGCTGGCCGGCCAATTCGATTTCGCGAACTTGACGACCGATAACATCGATCGGATTGAAATCGTCCGCGG
Source organism: Chthoniobacterales bacterium (assembly GCA_035635435.1). GTDB lineage: Bacteria > Verrucomicrobiota > Verrucomicrobiia > Chthoniobacterales > UBA10450 > AV40. Next base: position 3,521 of record DASQBB010000010.1, read on the forward strand.
TCCGCAGAGCACGATTTACGGTCCGCGCGCTCTCGCCGGCGCGATCCAGATTTTTACCAAACAAGGAAACGGCCCGCCTGGAATTACGCTGAGCGAAGAAGGTGGCACTTACGACACGTTCCGCGAGACGCTGGCGAGCGACGGTAAGATCGACAACTTCGATTATTCGATCGGTGCGAGTCGGATCGATACCGATAACGCGCGGCCGAACAATCAGTATCGAAACAGTAACGTCATCGCGGACCTCGGTCTGTCGCTGAATCAACAACTTCGGGTTGGCAGTTTGTTCATGTATTCACTCAGCGACACCGGAAATCCGAACGACATCGCTCATCCGCGCCCTTTCGATAACTTGCTGACTGAGAAATGGCTGATCGGACCGCACGTTGATTGGAAAGCGACCGACTGGTGGGACCACAAACTGATTTTCGATTACGACCATGAGCGGCAGGTGAACGACCCGAACTTTGATGGGTTTGTTCCCGGGACAACATTCATCGGACCGACACGGGCGTTGTTTCGGCGCACGCAGCTTGATTATCAAAATGATTTGCGGCCGACATCGTGGCTGACGCTGACAAGCGGGTCCTTCTTCAGTCACACCGAAGCTGGGCAGGAACGCCCGTTCGTCTCGCAAATTTTCGGGCCGCTACCAACATTTATTAGCGACCGGACGACGGAAATCGCCGGCTACCTGCAAAGCACGGTCAACATCGACAACCTGATCTTCGTCGCGGGTGGGCGCATCGATCATTTCAATCAATTTGGCGACGTTTGGACGTATCGGATCGCAAGTAGTTACAAGATCGATAAGACCGACACGACATTGCACGCGAGCGTCGCGACCGGATTCAGTCCCCCGAGCAGCCAGGACAAAATCTTTGGCAACAATTTCGGATTACAGCCGGAAGAAGATTTTGGCTGGGAAGCCGGATTTGAACAACGGCTTTGGGAAAGGCGCGTCACTGTGGGCGCGACTTATTTTCATAACGACTTATCGAACGTGATCGGATTCGACCAGACTTTCCGGAAAGCGTTGAACCTCGGAGCAGCGAAAACGCAGGGCGTGGAAACGGAATTACGCGCGACGCCCATCACCGACCTCGATCTGCGGGCGAGCTACACTTATTTGGAAGCAGAGAAAACGTCATCGGCGGATGTCGGCGCGCCCCAGGGTTCGCGTCTCCCGCGGCGGCCGCGCAACGAAGTTTACGCCTCGGCATCGTACCTCTGGTGCAAGAGGCTGCGAACAACGGTTGAAGCGAAGTTTGTGAACGCGCGTGAGGAATTCAATCACGTGAACTTCTTCGGACCGAACATGGACATTGGAGACTATTACTTCATCAACGTCGCGGCCGAATACGAGATCAATCCGCACACGTCGATCTTCGGTCGAGTCGATAATTTGACCGGCGAACATTATTCGGAGGTGTTCGGCTTTCCCGCGCTCGGGACCGCGGCCTACGCCGGAATGAAGTTGCGGTTCTGAATCGTAGCGGCGGTCTATGACCGCCGAAAATAATGGAGCGGCGCTCATAGAGCGCCGCTACAGCTTGAAATCCGCGCGTCATCGTTTAATCAGCGTTAGTGAGTTCCCTCGTTTATCTCATCATCGGCCTGGTCGCTGGCATTCTCAGCGTCATCACCGTTTTGTTTCTGCGCCGTCGGGCCCGGAATTTCACGATCAATTCAAGACCAGTGGAAGACGAACTGATCAGGCGACTTGAAATGATTGACCGCGCTTTGCATGATGAGTTCTCGCGGAATCGCGAAGAGGCCAGCGCAGCCGCAAAAAATCAACGCGAGGAACTCGGCAAATCGCTCGAGGGAGTGCGTGGAGTTGTCGATCTTCGATTGAAAGAATTGCAGCAGGACAACGCCACGCAGATCGACAAGATGCGGTCGACGGTCGACGAAAAATTGCAGGGCACACTGGAGAAACGCCTCACAGAATCGTTTAAGCAGGTGAGCGACGGCCTAGCGAGAATGTTCGAGGTGTCCGGTGAAATGAAAACGCTCGCCTTAGGCGTGGGTGATCTGAAGCGTGTGCTGACGAATGTGAAAACACGTGGCGGCTGGGGTGAATGGCAGCTGGGTGTTTTGCTTGAAGACATCCTTCCGCCGGACCGGTTTGCCCGAAACGTAAGGACGAGAGAAGGCAGCAACGAGCGCGTTGACTTCGCGATCAAGTTACCGGGAGACGCAAACGGCGAACCAGTGTGGCTGCCGATCGACGCAAAGTTTCCTCGAGAAGACTATGATCGGCTCACTGCGGCACAAGAGCGAGCTGACCTCGCCGCGATTGATGAGGCTACGAAAAATCTTGAGATTCAACTAAAGCGGTGTGCCAAAGACATTTGCGATAAGTACCTGAATCCGCCCGTTACGACAGACTTTGCGATAATGTTCTTGCCGACGGAAGGACTGTACGCGGAAGCAGTCAGGCGTGCTGGATTGATTCAACAGTTGCAGCGTGATTGTCGGGTGACTTTTGCCGGTCCAACGACCTTATCGGTGCTGCTAAATAGCTTCCAAATGGGTTTCCGGACGCTGGCGATCCAAAAACGATCGAGTGAAGTGTGGAGCTTACTCGCAACCGTTAAAGCGGAATTCGGAAAATTTGGAGAAGCGCTCGGTAAAGTAAAATCGCGCCTCGACCAAGCTTCGAGTGATATGGAAAAAGTAGCGACTCGCTCCCGAGTGCTCACTAAAAAATTAGACAAAGCCGGTGAGCTTCCACCATCTGACGCGAGTGTGTTGTTGAAAGACTTAGTTCCCGAAACGCAAGCCGACGAACAGGATTTGTTAGGCGATTCGGACGAAGCTTAGAGGACTTCGTCCCACTTCGACTTGTCTTTCAACATCAATTCGCGCAGCAAACGAATCGGCGGCATGCCATGGTTGAGGAGCTCGTTGTGAAATTTCTGGGCTGAGAAATTTGCGCCCTCCTGCGCTTTGTAATCGTCCCGCAATTTCAGGATCTGGAGTTTCCCGAACGTGTAGTTGAGATAGCCGGGATCGAAAGTGCCGCGCATCGCTTCCTGGCGCGCAGGTTTTTCCTCGTAATAGCAGTTTTCCCGGAAAAATCTCGTCGCCTCTTCCACGCTCATGTTTTGAGTGTGCATTTTGATCGAGACGCAAAGCCTGCACAACCGCAGCAGCGCTTCGTCTGCTTGCGCGAGGCGATATTTCGCGACGCGCTTCTCGTCGGCTTCGCTTGGATTCGCCACTGTGCCGTAGCCTTCGTCAACCATGAGTTTCTCGCAGTAATGCGCCCAGCCTTCGATGAACGCGTAGCTGCCAAAAATTTTCTCCACTTTACTGGCGGGCGACGCGTTCAAGCGCAGGAACTGGACGTAATGCCCAGGATAAACCTCATGAATGGAAACAACGTCGGCAGTGTAAAAGTTAAACGCGGTCAGCCATTGGTCCTTTTGCAGCGGCGGCCACTCGCTCTCCGGCGGCGTCACATAATAGTAGGCATCGGTCGCGCGCTTTTCGAATGCGCCCGGCGTGTCCATCGATGCGAAGGAGGTGGCGCGGCGGTATTGTGGCGTTTCTTTCAGGCGCGCTCGCACTTCGGATGGGATCGTGACCAACTTTCGCGTGACCACGAATTTCCGAATCTGCTCGAGATCTTTATTAATATCGGCAAGCAAACTTTCCGGCGTTGGATGTTCACTTTGCATTTGTTTGAAAACTTCCGCCGGCGACTTGTTCGAATCGATTCTCCTGGCGGCTTCGGCGAAAGCTTTTTGCTCTTTGCGCAATTGAGTCAGACCGATCTCCAGGATTTTCTCGGGCGGAAGATCGACAAGTTCGGTTTCCTTCAACAGTCGTTGAAACTTTTCTTGACCGAGCGCGAAATCGGTAGTAGCTTTCGGCAATTTGTCACGTTCAAGCCACGCGGCGTAATCGGTCAGCGCGGCGGCCGCTTTCCGGTTCGCTTCCAAAAACTCCGTCCGAATACGCTCGTCTTTTAGGTCGGTGACCGCCTCGACCAGATTTTTTCGCAAAAAATCGGCCGAGCCCTTCGCAATTTGAATGGCCAGCTCGACGTAAGGCTTTGGCAGAACCGCATCGAGATTCGTTCTGGCTGCGATCAGAATGTTCGGCACTTGTGATTCGATCGCGACAATGCTGTGCACGCGATCATCCAACGGTGCGAAGTTGCGTTTGATATAGATGTTCACGTCCGCCGCGCGCGCGTAAACCATCGGATCGCGCTCGTAGATCGACATCGCTTCGCGCTGGAAAATTTCTTTACGAATGGCGGCTTGCAGAATTCGCAGGTCGATCGACTGCCGCTGACTCAATTTATCGAGATCGAATTTCTGGAGCCGGTCTTCGAACCGTTTCAAGCGGGAAAGTTCGGCGTCGAGCGCGAGCCGGCTGTAATCCGTGATCTTGCCATCATATTCGTGCAAGCCCATGGCTGTGGCGAGAAGGGGGCGCGCGGCGAAGTAGCCCTTGATGAATTCCTCTGCTATCGCCTCATATTCCGAATCGGGTGTTTGGAGAGCGGCCGTGTTGGTCAACGGCCAACAGGTCACAACTGCGACAAAAACGCAGGCTAGAAATCTCCTCAAGCGAATCAACACGGCGGCGCAACTTTAGACGACGCTTTGCCCGTTGCCAAAAATTTTGGATGAGCGAATGTCCGACCGTTTCCAGGCTCAATCCAAGATGAAGCGCCGTATCGTTATCGGAGCATTCGGTCTGTTGGCTCTCGCGCTGCTTTTCAGCATCGGCTTTCACAGCTTGCGCGCGGCCGATCAAGATGACGATAGCGGCTACTCCCAAATCGCCATTTTCGCCAAGGCCGTCCAGTTAATCCGCCAGGATTATGTCGATGGTAACAAAACCAGCTACCACGACCTGATCACGGCGGCGCTCAAGGGCATGCTCGGCTCGCTCGATCCACACAGTCAGTTTATGGACCCGAGCGATTTCCGCGACATGCAGGAAGACACGCGGAGCCGGTTCAACGGCCTCGGCATTGAAGTGGCGATCAAGAACGGCCTGCCAACGGTCGTGACGCCGATGGAGGACACGCCCGCGGCCAGGGCTGGCATTCTCTCCGGCGATCAGATCTTAAAAATTAACGGCGCTTCGACCGAGAGGATGGATTTGCAGGATGTGATCAACCATTTGCGCGGCACGCCTGGTCAAAAGATTTCGCTGACCTTGATTCGGCCCTCGACCAAGGAGGTCAAGGATTACGCGCTCGAGCGCGCCGAGATCAAAGTGCAAAGCGTCAAAGGCGCGCGCCTGCTCGATCCCGATCTGACCGGCTCGTTCAAGATTGCTTACGTGCGGCTGATTCAGTTCAACGAGCCGACCGCCGATGAGTTGTCGAAAGCGCTCGATGAATTGCAAAAGCAAGGGATGCAGGCGCTGATTCTCGATCTTCGCAACAATCCGGGCGGATTGCTGAATAGCGCGGTGGACGTTTGCGCGCAATTCTTGCCGCCAAACACCAAGGTTGTTTCCACGCAAGGTCGCGTGGCGTCGCAACAGCGCGATTACACAACTTCCGGCGTCGCGAAACAGCGGACAAATTTTCCGATGGCGGTTCTGGTGAACGAAGGCAGCGCCAGCGGTGCGGAGATTGTTTGCGGCGCGCTCAAAGATTTGCATCGCGCTATCGTCGTGGGCGAAACCACTTTCGGGAAAGGATCGGTCCAAAACGTGATGCAGCTGCCGGACGGGTCGGCATTGCGTTTCACAACCGCGAAATATTACACCCCGAGCAAACAAGTTATTCATGGCAACGGGGTCGCGCCAAACATCCGGGTGCCGATGAGCGTGGACCAGGAACGCCAACTTTTTGCCGCGCGCAGCAGTGGCGACACGATCAAGCCGGACGAGGACAAGAATTTCATCAAGAGCACAGATCCGCAGATGCTGCGCGCGATCGATGCGCTTAAAGGCGTGATGATTTACGCCCAGCAAAACGCGCCCAAAGGCGAAGCGATCAAGAAATAGCTGTAGCGGCGGTCTATGACCGCCGAATTGTCATTCCGAGCAGCGCGAGGAATCTCACAATCGAAGCGAGCATCACGCTAGCTGAATTGTGTGATCAACGAGTCTGTGGGAGATCCTTCGCTTTCGCTCAGGATGACCACGCATTGTATGATGTCGATAGTGAAGACAATTCTCGCGCTCGAAACGTCGTGTGACGAAACCGCGGTGGCCGTACTTCGCGATCACAAACTGCTCGCCAGTGAAGTTTCGTCGCAAATAGCCGAGCATGAAAAATTCGGCGGCGTCGTTCCTGAAGTAGCGTCGCGCAATCACCTGGTGCACGCGCCGCGGTTGCTCGAGCGCGTCGCGCGCGAAGCAAAGATCGACATCTCGAAGGTCGACGCCTTCTCCGCGACGAGCGGGCCCGGTTTGGCCAGTTCATTGATGATCGGTGCGTCCATCGCAAAAGGGCTCGCAATCGGTTTCGGCAAACCATATCTCGCGATCAATCATCTCGAAGGGCATTTGCTCTCCCCATTTTTTGGCGAAACAGAAATCAGGCCGAACGTCTCGCTGGTCGTCAGCGGCGGACACACGATGTCGATCTTCGTGCGCGGCGTCGGTGATTATAAGGTTATTGGCCGCACCGTTGACGACGCGGCTGGCGAAGCGTTCGACAAAATCGCAAAGTTGTTAGGCCTCGGTTATCCCGGCGGACCGGAGATTGAGAAACGTGCCGCCGGCGGTGAGCCGAAGCGTTTCGATTTGCCGCGCAGCATGCCCGACTCGGAAAATTTCAGCTTCAGCGGCCTGAAAACGGCCGTGCGCTATTTGTTGCCTACGTTGGGCGGCGATTTTCTCGCCGACGTTTGCGCGTCAGTCCAACAAGCGATTGTCGATGTTCTCGTTCGCAAGACAATTGCCGCGGCCAAGAAGTTCGATGTCGATCTTGTCACCGTCAGCGGCGGCGTCAGCTGCAATCGGGAGCTGCGAAAACAATTGGGCGAAGCGTGCAAACGGCAACGCTTGCAATTCAAAACGGCCGAACCGTGGTTGTGCACCGACAATGCGGCGATGATCGCGTTCGCAGCGATGCTAAAACTCGAGAACGGAGCCAGCTCTAGCGTGACGGAGGAAATCGATCCGAATCTTGCGCTCGCTGTTTAATATTCCCGTTCGAGGAGATAATTCGCGAGCGCGTGCAGAGCGTCGCCTTTTGCACCGAAAGTCGACAATGCAGCGTGCGCTTGCTTGGTGAGCCGTTTCGCTTCAGCGCGCGATTTGTCTAAACCGATGATCGCGGGATAAGTCGCTTTTTGCGCGGCGATATCTTTACCGGCGCTCTTGCCGAGCTTTTCGCTCGTTTGCGTCACGTCGAGAATGTCGTCGATCACTTGAAAGGCGAGACCGAGCGCACGGCCAAACTTTGTGATTGCGCCGAGTTGTTTTGGATCCGCGTTTGCGCTCATCGCGCCGAGTCGGACCGAAGTTGTCAGGATCGCGGCCGTTTTGTTTTCGTGAATGTAACGCAGACCCGCCATGTCGATCTTCTGTCCTTCGCCTTCGAGATCGGCGACTTGCCCGGCGATCAGCTTTTGGCTACCCGCGGCGACGGCGAGCTCGCGCAACAAGATCGACATGTCGTAGCGTAACGTCGGCTTTGCGTGCGAGACGATTTCGAACGCGACCGTGAGCAACGCGTCGCCCGCGAGAACAGCAATACCGTCGCCGAAGACTTTATGACAAGTGGGACGACCGCGCCGGAAATCGTCGTTGTCCATGCTCGGGAGATCGTCGTGGACGAGCGAATAAGTGTGGATGCATTCCATCGCGCACGCGAGCGGGAGGGCATTGTCGATCTTGCCACCACACGCCTCCGCCGCGGCCAGGCAGAGGATCGGCCGCAGACGTTTCCCGCCGGCAAACAGACTGTAACGCATCGCCTTGTGGATCGTCGTCGGCCGGACGGTTTCCTTCGGCAAATATCGATCCAGCGCCCGATCGATCGTTTTCTGGCGGGATGGGAGATACGTTTTCAAATTCATTTGGGCTACAGACGGAACTTAAAAGTCGAGTGCCTGGTTCCGCTAGAGATTTTCTGCGGTTTCAGCGGTGGCGATTGGTTTGGTGCGCATGGCCAGGAACGCGCCGATGAGCAAGATTGCGGCGCTGATTAATTGGGCCGAGGTGAGGCGTTCGTGGAAAATCCAAGCTGAGAGCGCGAGCGCGCCGAGGGGGCAGAGGAGCTGGAGAGTTTGGGCGAGCGCGACGCCGACTTCCTGGATCGCGACGTAATACAAAACGTGCGCCATGGTGATGCAGGTGACGGCGGAGATGATGAGAATGAGATTTACGTGAGCGCCGGCGTGAAGTGGGGCGTCGATTCTGCCGAAGAGCAGGGTCAGCGGGAACGAAAGCGCGGAGGTAATGAAACTGATCACGCCGAAACTGCGGATCGCGCCCAGCTGCGCGGAAGGCCGTTTCACGAGCACGGCGTAAAGCGCCCAGCAAAATGTGGCGGTGAAGGCGATGAGCAACCCGGGCCAGGCAACATGTCGATCTTGCGCGCCATTGCCGGCCTGAAACCAGATGACACCGAAAGCGCCGAACAAACCGAGCAGGGTGCCAATTTGAAATTGCCATTGGCGAATGATGTGGCGTTCCTCAGGAAAAAACGCGAGCGCGAGCAGGGCAGTGAAAATTACGGATGAGCGATTGAAGATGGCGTAGACGCCGGGGCCCATGTAGAAGAGCGAAACGACCTGTGTGATTTGATGGATGACATTGGGAATACACGGAATGAGGCAAAGGCCCAGGGCATGGATGTCGATCTTGGGGCCGCCACGTCGCATGCGGTAGAAAACGAATGGTGCGATGGCGAGGCAGGCGACAGAGTAACGGTAGAAATTTTGCGCGAACGGCTCGTAGTAGCGGACGAGGTAAAATTGAAAAAGCGACGGCATCGACCAAATGGCAATGCTGGCGAAGAGCGCAGCGTAACCTCGGGAGAGTTGCCGGGCGCGAGGTTCCATCCGGCTGATTGTGGCATGGCGCCGTGATTTCGCAGTTTAATTTGCTGGCTTGCGCGGCCTTAATCGCCAAAAATTGGTGACGCGGAGGAGAACATGAAGATTCGAACCACATTTACTTTATCGATTTTATTGTCAGCGCTCTTTTTTACAGCGCCGGTAACCAATGCGAAGAAGCGCGGCGGGGGAGACGCAGATGCTCACCGTCGAAAAGGAATCGAACTGTTTGATGCAAAACAATTCGCTGAAGCAATCCAAGAGTTTGACAAGGCAGTCCAAGCGGCACCGGACGATCCGAGCGCTTATCGCGATCGCGGCACTGCGTATCGCGCGGCGGCAAGAGCGGCCGAAGTAGCCGGCGATGGTGGTGCGGCCGGAGCGAGATACAGCTCGGCACTGGCCGATTTTTCCAAAGAGATTGAACTCGCGCCCAAGGATACGTCAGGCTATGTCGAGCGAGCTCAAACTGAGGATTTAGCGCGGCAATACGACGCTGCGTTGGCTGATGCCAACAAGGCATTGGAGCTGAAACCGGAGGATCCACTCGCGCTGAAGTTTCGAGGTTTCGCCTACGTTGGATTGTCGCAATGGGACAAGGCGGTCGCTGATTTTACCGCGGCGATCCAAAAAGATCCGAACGATCCGCAAAGTTATGATCGGCGCGCGTGGGCGAACCGGAACCTGAAGAATTTTCCGGCAGCGGTGGAAGATTACACGGCGATCCTGCAAAAAGACCCGAATAGCGAGGACGCGTTGGTGAAACGCGGCTCTACCTACGCCGCGATGATGGATTACGAGAAGGCGATCGCTGACTATCAAGCCGCTCTGAAAATAAAGCCGGACGATTACGATACGGTCCAGCGGATGCAGTATGCCCAAGCCCAGTTGGCGGCAAAAAACGCACCTCCAGCGACACCGACCCCAGCGCCCGGAAGCAGTATTTTCACGCCAGCGAAGATCTTCTTCGCGGTCGTCATCCTGGTGATCATCGCGGTTGTTGTTCGATTTATGACCCGGGGCAAACCGGAGGAACCGCCAAGCAGCAGCATGCGAATCCGGTAGAAACAGGTCATTTTGGCCCTGTAAAATTGCTTTGACACCGCTAGGGGCGTGGTTAGCGTTTCGGACGCTTTTTGCGAGAACGAGGCGGTCCCATGGTCGTTGCAATTTGACGCGGCTTTGGGACTTTTAGTTCTACACGCGGGAGGCAAACCGGCCCATGTAGCTCAGTTGGTAGAGCACGTCCTTGGTAAGGACGAGGTCACCGGTTCAATCCCGGTCATGGGCTCCAGTTTGAGCTCACGACAGGGACGACAGTTTTAAAAAAAGACGCAGTTTAGTTATTAAAAACACGACAGGAGAATTGATATGGCAAAGGAAGCATTTAAACGCGATAAGCCGCACTTGAACGTCGGCACGATCGGTCACGTAGACCACGGCAAGACTACGCTCACGGCCGCCATTACGAGCGTGCTCGCCAAAAAGGGCATGGCCGAAGTGCGGGCCTACGAATCAATCGATAACGCTCCCGAAGAAAAAGAGCGCGGCATCACGATCAACACCGCACACGTGGAGTATTCGAGCGATAAGCGTCACTATGCCCACGTTGATTGCCCCGGCCACGCCGACTACGTCAAGAACATGATCACCGGCGCGGCCCAAATGGACGGCGCCATTCTGGTCGTGAGCGCGGCCGACGGCCCGATGCCGCAGACCCGCGAGCACATTCTGCTCGCGCGCCAGGTCGGCGTGCCGTCGATCGTTGTCTTCCTGAACAAGGTCGACATGGTCGATGATCCCGAACTTCTTGACTTGGTTGAGATGGAAGTGCGCGATCTACTCACGCAATACGAATTTCCGGGAGACAAAATCCCGATCGTCAAAGGCAGCGCGCTCAAGGCGCTGAACGGAGATGCCGAAGCGGAGAAGCAGGTTCTCGCGCTCGTCGCCGCGATTGATGATTACATTCCGGTACCGGAGCGTCCGATCGATCAGCCGTTCATGATGGCGGTCGAAGACGTGTTCAACATTGAAGGCCGCGGCACGGTCGCGACCGGTCGGGTGGATCGCGGTATCCTCAAAAAAATGGAGGAAGTCGAGATCGTCGGGATCAGGCCGACCGCAAAGACAGTGGCGACCGATATCGAAATGTTCCGCAAACTTCTCGACGAAGCGCGCGCCGGCGACAACGTCGGTATCCTGCTCCGTGGCGTGAAAAAGGAAGACGTCGAGCGCGGTCAGGTTATTGCCAAGCCGGGCTCGATTACGCCGCATAAGAAATTTAAGGCGGAAGTTTACGTGCTGAGCAAGGAGGAAGGCGGCCGTCACACGCCGTTCTTCACGAATTATCGGCCGCAATTTTATTTCCGCACTACGGACGTTACTGGCACGGTTAAATTGCCCGAAGGCGTCGAGATGGTGATGCCGGGCGACAATATCGCCATCGACGTGGAGCTGATTACGCCTATCGCCATGGAGAAGACAATTCGGTTCGCTATTCGCGAAGGCGGCAAGACCGTCGGCGCGGGTCGCGTAAGCGATATTCGGGATTAAACTAGCGAAGCTTACGCCAGTAACTCAATTGGTAGAGTAGCGGTCTCCAAAACCGCCTGTTGGGGGTTCGAGTCCCTCCTGGCGTGATTTTGGAAGGATGAAGGATGAATTATGAAAGATGAAGTTTCCCGGCAGACGCTGCTCGGTTTTTGTCCTTCCTGCGTAATCCGATGATTGCGAAAACGAAAAACTTTGTCAACGAAGTTAAGGTCGAGCTTCAGAAAGCTTCCTGGCCTTGGGACCCGAAAGAAAAAGGGATCAAGAAATACAAGGAGCTGATTGACTCAACCCTTGTCGTCATCATCGCGATGCTGTTGCTCGGCGGTTACGTCGCGCTCTTCGATTTCGTTCTTGTGAACGTGGTCCATTATTTTACCCGGCTGCACTAATATGGCGCAAACACTCGCAGGCAAAGACCAATGGTTCGTGGTCCACGTGCTCTCCGGCCAGGAGAACAAGGTCAAGGAGAACATCGACAAGCGCGTCAAGACCGAGGAGATGAGCGATCTGATTTACGAAGTGCTCGTTCCGACCGAGCGCGTCTCCGAAATCAAGAAGGGCAAGAAAAGCGAGACGACCCGCAAATTTTTCCCGGGTTACCTGATCGTGAACATGCAATTGCTCGACGAGAACAATCAACTCGTTGGACGCACTTGGTATTTCATTCGCGAGACGCCAGGGGTGATTGGTTTTGCTGGAACGAAAGACAAACCGATCCCGATGCGCCAATCGGAAGTGGACAGCATGCTCGCGCAAATGAAAGAGCGCGAAGAAAAGGTGAAACCGAAAGTCAGCTTCGAGGTTGGCGAAACGGTCAAGGTCGCGGATGGACCGTTCCAAAATCAGAATGGCATCGTGGAAGAGATCGATCCCGAGCGCGGCAAACTGCGGGTGTCGGTTACGATTTTCGGCCGCGCCACACCGGTAGAGCTCGAATACTGGCAAGTCGAAAGAGGATAAGAATCTCTGACAGAATTAACAAAATGATCAGAATGTTTTCAGAGATTTTAGTTCTAACCTATTTTGCAAATTCTGTTCATTCTGTCTAAATCCCATGGCTAAAGAAGTAATCGCTCACATCAAATTGCAGATCCCGGCCGGTCAGGCGAACCCGGCACCGCCCGTTGGCACCGCGCTCGGACCGCGTGGAATTAACATCATGGCGTTCTGCAAAGAGTTTAACGCCGCTACTCAGAAACAAGCGGGCGACATCTTGCCGGTCGTGATCACAGTTTTCAAAGACAAGTCATTTACCTTCATCACCAAAAGCCCGCCGGCCGCGGTCCTGTTGAAGAAAGCAGCCAACATCGCTGCAGGATCAAAAGAACCGAACAAAGAGAAAGTCGGCAAAGTCACGCGCAAACAGGTCATGGATATCGTCAACACCAAGCGCAAAGACCTGAACGCGCGCAGCGACGAAGCAGCCTTTCGAATCATCGAAGGCACCGCCCGCCAAATGGGCCTCGAAATCGTCGATTAGCGAAACACACGCGAAGGTTGCCGGGCGGCTAAATCGCAGCGAGATAGTCGCAAGATGTCGATCTTATTCGTTCGAATTGCAGCGGCGCTTTGTTTTCTGGCAGTAGCGCTCGGTGCGTTCGGGGCGCACTGGTTGAAACCGACGCTGGAAGCGCACGGTCTGATTGATGTTTGGAACAAGGCGGTGCTTTATCATTTCATTCACGCGATTGCGCTCTTCGTGCTGGCACTTTATGGAATGGCGAATCGCGGCGCGTGGTGGCTGCTCTTTGCCGGCATAATTATTTTCAGTGGAAGTTTGTATGGTATGGGGCTGACCGGCGTTCGTTGGCTAGGCGCGATTACGCCCCTGGGCGGGTTGTGTTTCCTGGCGGGTTGGGCGTGGCTGGTCGTTTCGCCACCGAAGTTGTAACAGCCTGCCGCCGGGACGGCGCGGCCGCTACAACGCCCTGCTTCCACAAACGCGTCAGGGTGTATATAATCGGCGCTCCGTTGAACGACTAATCCACATGGACGCCGCGACTTTACGTTCAGTCCCGTTGTTCGCCTCGCTCGATTCCAAAGCGACAGCGCAATTGGGTGGATATCTGACCATTCACGATTATCCGAGGTCGGCGACGATTTTCCGCAACGGCGATCCAGGAGACGCGATGTATTTGATCGATGTCGGAAAGGTGCGCATTAGCATTACCGATGCAGACGGCGCCGTCGTGACGTTGGCAGAGCTTGGCGCGGGAGATTTCTTCGGCGAAATGGCAATGCTCGACGGTCAGGGCCGATCGGCGAACGCCACCGCGACCGAGGACGCGCGGGTCGCGAAGCTTACTCGCGACGATTTTCTTTCGTTTATGCGGAGCGATCCGCGTGTGACACTCGAGTTGCTTACGGCTCTCACTCAGCGGTTGCGGCGGACCGACGAACTCTTGCGGCACCGCGTCTCTCGCAACGTAAATCAGGAAGAAGCTTTGCGTCTTACGTTCGCCGATCGCGCCGCGGACAAGCTCGCGGAGTTTGGCGGCAGTTGGAAATTCATCACCGCGTTCGTGACTTTTCTGACGATCTGGGTAGTGGTGAACACTTGGCTGTTTGTGACCAAAGCTTTCGATCGATATCCTTTTCTGCTGCTTAGCACGGCGCTCAACATGCTGGCCGCATTGCAGGCGCCGATTATCATGATGTCGCAAAACAGGCAGGCGCATAAAGACCGGCTACGAGCCAACCTCGATTATCAGGTGAACCTCAAGAACGAGCTGTTGTTGAGCGACATCATTCGTCGGTTGGACGAGCTGACTAAGAGAAAGTCGCGCGATTAGGTCCGTACCTCTAGACTTGTCGCCAGGCACTGACTTGATTATGCTCGAAAGCGATTAGCTGATGTTCGCCATTTTGTTCGACACGCAGCGAGCCGCGCTCACAGTTGGCGCTTTCATCGGTACGTTTTTTGTCGCGCTTAGTGTCGGTCGCCTTCTCAAACGCGGGGCCGGTGTCCAGCTCGGAACGCTTTACCAACTTTTTTGCCTGACCGCAGCGTTTTACGCCGCGCTGGCCGTTTACGGTGTGCACGCCGACTGGCGCAATCATATCGGTGCGGCGGCAATATTGTTGAGCACGGCGCTCGTGGTCGCGTTGGTCAACCGTTATGTCTGGGATTGGTATTTCGAAAAGCGCAAGCAAACGCCGATTCCTCATTTTCTCCGCGAGGTCGCTGGCGGCTTGATCTTTCTTATCGCGTTGCTCTTTGTTTTGAGCGCGGGCTATCACGCTGAGCGCGAATTGAAAGGAGTGCTGGCCGGCTCGGGTATCGCCGCAATCATTCTCGGATTTGCCGGGCAAAATCTTTTCGGCGGCATCATTGCCGGCATGTCGCTGCAAATAAACCGGCCCTACAAAGTGGGAGACTGGTTACAGGTTGGCGACCGTTTCGCCGAAGTCATGGAGATCAACTGGCGCTCCACCCGGCTGCGCACCAACGACACCATTTACCTCGACATCCCCAACAACGAGATCGTTCGCACCACGATCGTCAATCTTCATTACCCCACCCAGGTCCACGCGATGCGCATCCGGATCGGGATCGATTACGACGTGCCGCCCAATCGCGTGAAAGATGCGCTTGGTCGTGCTGCCCAAAGCGCCAACGGCGTCCTGCCAACTCCGCCAGTGAAAGTTTTCCTGGTCGATTTCGGCGATCACGCCGTCACCTACGAGATCAAGTTCTACATGGGCAATCACGCCCGGATCAACGAGATCAACGACGCCGTGCGGACTAATGTGTGGTACGAACTCAAGCGCCAGCGAATCAAGGTTCCTTACCCGATTCAGGATTTATATTTGCACCGCCCAGCCGTCCGATCGGTTCAGGAAGATCACGATGAAGCCCGCGCGATTTTGCGCGGCGAACCGCTTTTCGATTGTCTCTCCGACAGTCAGATCGACAATCTGGTCAAGCAATCGGAGCTCAATCATTTTGGGCGCGGCGAACGCGTGATCGAAGAAGGCGCGGAAGGTGATTCCATGTTCATTCTTCTGCGCGGCGCCGCCCAGGTGTCCATTTCGAAGAATGGATCGGCAATTCCCGTGGCCACGTTGCGTTCGGGCGATTGCTTCGGAGAAATGTCGCTTCTCACCGGCGAAAAACGAAGTGCGACGGTGCGCGCTGACGGCGATTGTTACGTCATGGAGATCGGCAAGGACGTCATGGCGGATGTGATCCGCGATTCACCGGATTGTCTGAAGCAACTGAGCGAGTTGCTGGCCAAACGGAAAATGGAAACCGAAGGCATTCTCAAAGACGCCGCCACCTCGAGCGCCGACCAAGCGGCCAAACAGCGCGAGTACACGGCAAATTTTCTACGAAGGCTTAAGACCTTTTTTGCCCTGTAGATCCACCATTTCGTCTAAGCCGCGTGGCGTAGCTTTACGCGGTCAAACAGCGCGAATACACCGCCACATTTCTCAAGCGCCTGAAGACTTTCTTCGCGCTGTAATAGAGTCCTATGGTTGCTTGGGCAGGCTATCAATCTTTTGTTGGAGAAGTCTCAGTTCTTTTTCGGCCGGCGATTCGGGCTTTGGTGGGAGAAAGTGCGGGTCACGTCCCGGTTCTGCAGCGGCGGTAGGGGCACCGCCGGCAGCAGCGCCCTTTTTCGGTAAATTGATCCTGCCTGAAATTTCAACGCACAGTTGGAAGTAGGCACTCCAAAATTTGATGGGGACGTAGTATTCATCCCCGTTCCAGCGTTTCAACGTCCCGGGCACAAAATAGACAGCATTTTTCGGTTTAGGCTTACTCGGGTCTGGCAGACCGGCAATCATTTTGTCTCCAGGTTTGGTTTTCAACACTGATTTGACTTCGTCGCCGATGAGTAATTTATAGTTTGTGCCGATTGAGCTCAATGAAGTGTGTTGATCATCGACGTTAAGAAATTGAAGGTAGGCCTTGTATAAATCGGAATCGTTGACTTCGGGTACAGCCCCCATGTTGAGCTGATCGTTGCGCTTGGGTGTCACTGAGTACGAAAATGGGCTCATGGCCATTCGCGAAAGTGTGCCGACAGTGCCGCCAACCACGGCTACCGCTTGATTCACCGCGGCTGCGCCGGCTGTTGTGACAACTTGGCCATTGCTTGGGCCACCCACGGTCGTTTGTGTTGAGCCAGTAGGGCCATTGCTTGTGGTCGTCGTCGTCGTTTGATTCGTGACCTGCCTATTGTGCATGTCGGTTGAAGTGTTACCGCCGCCCACAGTTCCAGCGACCTCTGAAATCACCTGCGCAGTGAGACTGTTGATATTAACATGAAGGAAAAACTGGCCATTCTTTGCTCGGATCAGATTGTCTATGGTCTGGTCGGCATAATAAGCTATCGCGTGCTCGCGAAGTCGCGCCTCGTCCCAGTGGGCTTCTTCGACAGCACAGCCCGCAGCGAACAATATCGCTAGGCAAACGAATAGCTTAAGGGGAGTAGTCGTAGGATTGGGGGTTCTGGAGGGTTTAAGCAACGACGAATCCTTCTGTCAATCCATTTTGGCGGTGTTGTTTTTCACTTTGCCTAATAGCGGCAGCGGCTAATACCGCGCAGCGTCCGGGGCGAGGAAGGCGACGATTTTTTCGAAGCGCGGATCGCCGCGGAGCGGATCCCAGTACGGATTGAGACGCAGGTCGCCGTAGTTCACATCGCTGGGCATTCGGGTGAGCTTCGTGAGTTCGTCGAGGGCCAATTTCTTCTCCCCTGCCCAGGCGTAAATCACAGCCAAATATCTAGATACCTTCGGACTGTTCATCGCATCTTTGTTGACCGGAAGCAGTTCCGCGGCACGCTGGCCTTCACGAATCGCTTCTTCTTTTTTGCCAAGCGCGGCGTCGATCATACCCAAAACGCATAGCTCTTCAGCGTAGTCCGGTTGCTTTTTCAGAATCTCTTCGACTTCAATACGAGCTCGTGTGAACGCAGCGCGTGCGGCCACCGCGTTGCCATTGGAGCGAGCTGCAACTCCTTCGCACCAGGCAAGAGGAAACGGAATGGCGTCGTCGCGACAGGCGTCCGTTGCGTCCTTAATATTTAGAATATGATCGACGGCGGCTTTGTCGCGTTCGCATACTGCCAAATACATCCATTGGTTCGAGATGGTTAATTCAGTATTGGGATCTTTGCTCACGATGGATTGAATCGTTGCGTGCAGTGGCCGCGCGTCGGCCTTCCACATGATATCGATGAGGCCGCGTTGAAGCCGATTGGTTACATCTTTCGAATTTATCACGGCAAGGCGATCCAGAATCTTTGCGATCGTTTTGAAACGGCGTAAGTATTGGTAGTTGTAAGCAGCTTGTTGCGAGATGGAGAAGTTCTGTGGGTCTAACTCAAGCGCCTTTTCCAATTCTTTCGTAGATTCTTCCCAACGCCCTTGTCGTCGATCGATATAGCCCGCCAGGATAAATACAAGAGATTCATTCGGTAGGACCGTGCGTGCCGCCAAGAGCTCTTTCCGGGCACGCTCGTAGTCGCGAGATGTCAGATAAAGATGTCGTGCTAAGGCGAGATGGGGCTCGCCCGAATCGGGTCGCAGCCCTAATGCCGTCTGCACAGCCTTTTCGGCGAGTGCAAGCCGGTTCGCGGTGTGATCGATTCCGAGAGAATAAAGGAGGTCATGGGCTCGGGCTAGGTGACAGTAACCAAGCGCAAACTTCGGATCTCGCGAGACAGCGTTGTCCAGCAGGCGAACCGCTTCGTTCAGGTTTGGTGTTCCTCCTTTGAACGTAATCGCATCAAGCAGATCTCTGGCGCGTTGATACAATTCGTAGGCGATGAGGTCGTTTGTTGGACGCTCTTCGATAGCGGCTTTTTCTTGTGGCGAAAGTGTGGCTTTCAATCGGGTGACAATCTTTTCGGCAAGTTCACTTTCGATTGCGAACACATCGGCCAAATCCCGATCGTAATGCTCGCCCCAAATATGCATGTCGGTCCGAGCGTCAATCAATTGAGCACTCACGCGCACACGATCACCTACGCGTTGGACGCTGCCTTCAATCACGTGTGCGACACCGAGGGCTTTGGCGATTTCGCGCAGATTCCGCGAAGTTCCGGTTCTGTACTGCATCACGCTCGTGCGGCTGATAACTTTTAGATCTGCTACCTTGGAGAGACCGTTGAGGATTTCATCCTGCACGCCATCGCTGAAATAAGCGTTCTGTTTGTCCTCGCTCAGATTCTCAAATGGCAAGACCGCGATACTTTTCTCCGGAATAGAGGCACTGACAGTTGCATTAGAGGAAGCCGGTGTGGCTCGTCGCAAGAAAATTGCGAAACTTATAGCCAACGCGAGCACCGATAAAACCAAAGCCACGATGAGCGGCGACTTCGGCACGCGCAACGGACCGATGGGGCGAATTGCGACGCTTTGCTTCCACCGTTTTCCTCTTCTGAGCTTTTCGGGCAAAGCCGGATTGCCGACGCCGTCTTTGTAGAGATTGACAATATGCAATCGCAAACCGTGTTTTACTTCGCACTCGCCAAGATCGTGCAAGTAAGGTTGCCAATGTCGGTACTGAGCTAAGTCTTCGGCGACATGTTTGGACAGAAGAATGTGGCCAGCGTCGCCACAATCCATTACTCGCTGAGCTACGTTAATTCCTGTGCCCGCGACGTTGATGGTGTCATTGACGTCTTTGACTTGGTTGACCGGCCCGCTGTGAATTCCCATCCGCAAACGGATCTCGGAATTTTCTTTTAGTTGCTGACTGATTTCCAGTGCACACCGCACCGGTTCTTCCGGGCTCTGAAAGAAAAGGAGCGCCATTCCGTCACCGGTCGGCACACGGATCAGCTTGCCGGCGGCTTCAGCTTTTCGAAAGCACTCGGTGTTTCGGACGATGCGACCGAGCTCTTGGACCGTCTCGATCTGCTCGTTTACCAGCAATTTGGAATAGCCGACAATGTCGATTAAGAGCAGGTGCGCGATCTCGAGCTGGAGATCGGTCTGCGGTAAGGACGATGTGGGTAGCGTAGGCATGCGGCTCCTTCGCTGAATTCCATTATCGCAATTTTGCTGACTGCGGTCGAGTGGAAATCACTTCCGCCCATTCAAGTATCACGGCCGCAAGGCCTACGGGCGCAGCGAATTTGCTTGTTCCAATTCAGCTACCGCCAATTCAGTTCGTGTCTTTTCTGGACGAAGAAGGCCCGGCCCAAATGCCGCGAGATTTAAGATGATCATGATGAGAGCAAAAAGGTAGAGGCCCATCGTGAGCCCGATTGCGATGTGCATGCAGACAATCGCGATAAGCCAAACAAGCCGCGTTTTCTTCAGCCAGATAAAAACGGGATATCCCGTTTCCAAAACAAGAATAGCAATTCCCAAAATGGGCAGCACAGCGCGCCAGGAAATAATGAGATGCTGAGGGAGAATATTGAATGGCGCATGGGTCAATGCGCGCCACATATTCTCACCTGTCCACCAGCCGGCTCCCAAACACTTCGTTAATCCTCCAAAAAAATAAATCACGGATAGATGTAGCTGTAATACGCGCCGAAAAAAGCCATGCAGACGGCGGTCTCTTATTGGCGATCTCCAGAACTTCCGATCCAAAGCGTAGCGGTCGGGGAACGGAGCCAGCATCAGGTAGAAGAGTCCGATTATCGTGAAATTGTCCACGCCATATGCGAGCAAATTTCCGCTGTTAACTGCACAAACATAAAGGAACCACGCGACGACTGCAGAACAGCGGCATAAAACGCCCAGAAGCAGAAAGCCGCTGGCGCAAAGCAAACTTGCCCACGTGCCCCAAAGGACGGTTTGCTCGCTTAAACCAATTTTGTTTCCCAAAGTGACAAGCCAACCCAGCGTCGGAAGAAAAGAAGAGTCCAGCTTAACAACAGCTTCGATTAGCTCGCGATTGATTAGGCCCGTCCCGTTCGCCCCGAAGAGCTGAATCCAGTCTTTGCGCAGTGACAAACAATACAGCATTAACTGAAAGCCAAGTCCGATCCGCAGAACCGCAAGCCAGCTATCGGAAGCGGATGGAAAGAGAAAGAGCTTCAGTCGTTCCTGAAATCCCGAAATCCAATTATGGCTTCGCTGAATTAGCCGGTTGCCGTGCAAAACTGAAGTCATACGCATACAAGAATTGGTAAGACTCACTTTGACCCTGCAGTGCCTGCGCTGCCGTAGGCTCCTCAATCTGTCCAAATACTGCGCGAATTGTGACGGCGTCAGGGTGTTCTTGCCAAACGGAGTAAGCCAGCATCTTAAGTATCACCTCTCGCAATGGATCGTACTGCGTCTGAGCAATATGATCGAGCAAGGTGACCATACGCACGCCGGCCGCTTTTCCGCTTAAGCTCGGCAATTCATATTCCACCCGGCCATCCGCGTAGCGGAGTTCGAAGACGAGCTTGTAACTGTTCGGAACGCCAGGCGCAAAATATCCATACCCTTTGTCGATACCCGCAACCTGCAAATACGCCGCTACGATCTGTCGCAGCAAATTAGAGGTGGGTAGTTTTTCTCCTAAGGCCGCGTGAGTGATGTCTTCAGCTTTATCAGCCCAACGGTCGACTGAGCGCGGCAGGAGCGTGTAGTCATTGGCAACAGCCCAAAGCATGTCGCGCAATGAAACGCTAGTTAGAAGAGAAAAATGGAGCAGGACACCGCCGAGATAAATGCTCCTTCGACTTGTAATAAGCCTGTCTCGCTCGTGTCGCCCCCGGGCATTGCCCGTTCTATTGATACTTGGCCAGGATATTCTTTAGATCTTCGAGCTTTCTCAAATCCTTGCTGGCAATGTTTTGGTTGGCAGAACATCCGACATTGGGGCACACCGAGCCGATGCCGCTGACCGAAACGCCTTTTGATTTCGCCGCTGCGAGTTCGGCTTGCAGAGGACCCTCGACCGCTGCGTTACCCATGGCCTTTTTGACCTGGCCATTGTCCAAAATCTCGATGCGGTAGAGATTTTTGTTGTAATGCTTCAACACATTGTTCATGGCCTGTTCGTCCTCTGGAGTAAGCTTAACGGCGGGGTGCATCGCGACATTACGCTTACCGATTTCTACTTTACTAGTCTTACTCGTTTGGCAGGAAATCACCACGACACAACCCACGATTCCGAGGATAACCACGAAATACTTGTTTTTTCTGAGCAGGGTTTTCATAATGTCGATCTTTGATCGGATCGACCCCACTATTCAAGCATAAATCTCCGGCGTTTTCTGGAGCGGGCAGCGCGGTATCAGGCATTTGCCTACAATGGTGACAAAATCACGCCGAATTCCAGTTTGCGATTTTTTTAAAAATCCGGCCAGCCGTAATTATCAGCTTTCTCCCAACGGGGAGACGATTTCGTTCCTAGGGCCGTGGAAAGATCGACTCAACATCTTTATCCAAGCAGACCTGAAGAGTGAGCCCAAACGCGTGACATCAGAGACGCGTCGCGATATTGAAAGCTACTTCTGGAAAACGAATGAATATTTGATTTACCGGATCGATTCGGAAACGCCCGGTACATTTCACCTTTACCGCGTTGACATACCGACAGCCAAGGAACCGGTTGCGCCAGTCGATCTAACCCCCATCCCCGGGATGGATGCCAGTGTTATCGACCAACTCGACGGCATCTCCGATACCGAGATTTTGGTCTCGCTCAATGAACGCAACCGCGCGATTTACGACGCGTGTCGAGTGAACATCCTCAGCCCGAAGCAGAAGGACATCCACGTTGAGTGTCGGAACACATTCAACGCGCTTGGCTGGATCGCGGACAATACAGGGTGCATTCGTGCTGCGATCGCAAAGGATGGAACGGATGTAGTCTTATTTACGCGGCCAGACGCAAACTCGCAGTTCCAAGAGGCGCTCAGGACCTATTTTACCGACTTAGTTATTCCCCAATGTTATACCGCCAGTAATGACGCGATTTATGCAATTTCCAATGTGGGCCGTGACAAGAAGGCGCTGGTCATTATCGACGCTGCTACAGGCAAAGAGCTTCGTTGTATCTACGAGAATCCGGATGCCGATATAGAGCCAGACATAGATACGATTGGATTCTCGCGTAAGCGGAAAGTTGTCACCTACGTGTCTTTCCACACATCTAAGAGAGGGTTACAAACCTTTGATTCCTCCACCGCGGCAATATTCAGTTCGCTGGAGACAAAGCTGCCCGGCTACGCGCTGGACCTTGTTTCTCAGAACGAAGACGAGAACAAATTCATCGTGATGGCCTGGAATGACAGGACACCAGGCGCACGTTATGTGTTTGACTCACAAACCGGGCATCTGAAGAAACTTGCCGATGTTGCTCCATGGTTGAACGAAAAAGAGCTCGCTCCGGTTCAACCCATAAGCGTTGAGACGTCCGACCATCTAATCGTTCACGGCTATCTAACTTTACCGCTTCAGGGCGAGGGAAAAAATTTACCTCTGGTGGTAAATGTCCACTCAGGCCCTTGGTGGCGCGACCGCTGGGAATATATCGCGCCGGAAAGCGCCGAGGTACAACTTTTGGCTAATCGCGGCTATGCCGTGCTGCAGTTAAATTTTCGCGGGTCGATTGGGTACGGACGCGCGTTCTGGAAAGCGGGTTTCAAAGAATGGGGACGCAAAATGCAACAGGATCTAACTGATGGCGTGAAGTGGCTAATCGGTCGGGGCATCGTCGATCCGAAGCGAATCGCGATTTATGGCAAGAGCTACGGTGGGTATGCAGCGTTGGCCGGAGTGACTTTTACCCCGGAGCTTTACAAAGCGGGAATCGATTATGCCGGCGAATCGAACATGCTGACTTACATGGAGAAATTTCCGCCCTCAACCAAATCTGAAATGCCCGAATATTATGCAAAGGTTGGCAACCCGGTGACGGAAACCAGTTTTCTCGCTGCCGTTTCACCAGCATTGCATGCGGAAAAAATCAAAGCACCACTTTTTATTGCCCATGGTGACCAGGATCCCATCGTCAGTAGAACAGAGTCCGACCAAATGGTTGCTGCTCTTCATGGCGTGGACGTCGAGTACATGGTCAAAGCGAAGGAAGGTCACATTTTTCAAAACGAAGAAAACAAAATCGATTTCTATACCGCGATAGAAGCGTTTCTGGCGAAGCACTTGCGTAAAGACGCGTCGCCATTGACCGATGGGCAAACCGGCGCAATTGGGGAATAGGACAGGCAATTAGCCTTTGCCAGCTTTGGAAATCTTTATAGAGTCGTGCGCTTTATCGCGCCCTAAAGTCATGACTTTTCTTGCTCTAAACCTGCTCGATTCCGGAGTGCAACTTTCGATGTTGTGCGCCGTCATCGGCCTGATTTTCGCTTTTTTTCTCATTGCCATCGTCATTCGTGCACCGGCGGGTAACGAGCGGATGCGACAGATTTCCGCGGCAGTGCAGGAAGGCGCGAAAGCGTACCTGAACCGGCAAGTCGTAACTATCAGCGTCATCGCCATCATCATTTTCATTTTGCTCTTCATCTTTAAGGATCATCCGACGGCGATTGGTTTTATCGTCGGCGCGTCTTGTTCGCTTTCAGCTGGGTTCATCGGGATGCGCATCGCCGTCATCGCGAATGTGCGCACAACGCAGGCGGCCAGCGTTTCGCGAACGAACGCACTGCGAATGGCCTTCAACGGCGGCGCGGTGACCGGTTTGCTGGTGGTCGGTCTCGCGCTCCTCGCGGTCGCGATCTTTTACACCGTGGCCGACAAGATGGTGGGCCACGACATGGCGATCCGTAGTTTGGTCGGTCTCGCCCTCGGCGCGAGTTTGATCAGCGTCTTCGCGCGATTGGGCGGCGGTATCTACACCAAAGCGGCCGACGTCGGTGCGGATCTGGTCGGCAAAATCGAGCAGGGCTTTGAAGAAGACGATCCGCGAAATCCGGCAACGATCGCTGATAACGTCGGCGACAACGTCGGCGATTGCGCCGGCATGGCCGCGGACGTTTTCGAAACCTATGCGGTTAGTTTAATCGGTGCGATTTTGGTCGGCGCGCTCACGCTCGCCGGAAATTCGGCGGTAATCGTGTATCCGTTTGTTTTGGGGGGAATTTCTGTTCTTGGCGCGATCTGCGGAGTGTTGTTTGTAAACGTCGCCAACGGCAAACCCGCAGCTGTGCTGATGGGCGGCGTTCTAACCAGCGCCATTATCTCGGCGATTTTATTTTGGCCGGCAACGCATTACCTGTTTCCAACCGGATTGACGATCGCTGGCGCAACGCGCACGCCTACCCAACTCTATTTCGCTTCGGTCATCGGCCTGGTTATGACCGCAGTCGTGGTCGCGATCACAAATTATTACACGTCGATGCGCTATAGCCCGGTCCAAAAAATCGCGCGCGCCTCCGAGACCGGCCACGCCACGAACATCATTGCGGGCTTGGCCGTCGGCCAACATGCGACCGCGCTTCCGGTCGGATTCATCGGCATTGCCATTCTGCTCAGTTTCCATTTCGCCGGCCTTTACGGAATCGCGATCGCGGTGATGTCGATGTTGTCGATGGCGGGAATCATTATCTCGCTCGATTCGTTTGGCCCGATCACCGACAACGCCGGTGGCATAGCGGTGATGAGCAATTTGCCAAAGGAAGTTCGCGCAGTGACCGACCAGCTCGACGCTGTCGGCAACACGATGAAAGCGGTGACCAAAGGATACGCGATCGCGTCGGCCGGGTTGGCCGCGCTCGTTCTCTTTGGATCTTATGTTGAGGAATTGAAAGCCCATGTGATGCGCAACGGCGAACCGTTTGTGTTCCAATTTTCCCTGACCGAACCAAAAGTGATCATCGGTCTCTTTCTCGGCGGTTTGCTGCCATTCATTTTTACCGCGTTCAGCATGGACGCTGTGGGCAAAGCCGCAGGCGCGGTCGTGCGCGAAGTGCGCCGGCAATTGAAAGCGAAGCCGGGAATTTTGACTGGGCAGGACACGCCTGATTACGGCACCTGCGTCGATATCGTGACCAAAGCGGCCCTGCGCGAGATGATCGTGCCGGCGCTGTTGCCTCTGGTCTTTGTCATCGCGGTCTCGGTCATTAAACCGCTTGGACCAGTTGTGCTCGGCGGACTTCTGGTCGGGACGATCGTGACCGGGTTGTTCGTGGCCATTGCCATGACTTCAGGGGGCGGCGCGTGGGACAATGCCAAAAAATTTATTGAGGAAGGGAACCTTGGCGGCAAAGGCTCGTTCGCGCACGCCGCTGCGATAACCGGCGATACCGTCGGCGATCCCTACAAAGATACCGCCGGACCCGCAATCAATCCGATGATCAAAGTCGTGAACATCGTCGCGATCTTGATCATCCCGATTTTCTTTTAGGCGCCGACGCGAGTAGAAAAATTTAGCGCGCCAAAGTCCGGTCGATCTATTACAAGATCGACATGTCCGAGCCGGGCTGGCATTAAAGGATCGACATGGACGAGAGTCATGATTTTCAAATTGTCCGGCCGGAGTCAGGCGGACCCAGAACACGAAGTTTGGCGAAAGCTGATCCGGGGGCGACGCCATTCAAGGTCGTAATCGATCCGAAAGTGCGGCTCGATCTCCGACGGGCGCTGGTCGATTTGATCGATTATCACGACGAAGCCTTGGCCGATCATTTTGCCCAGGGCAAACTGGCGCTCGATTCCTACAAAGAATATGTGGAGCTCTTCGCGCGCAGTTTGAAAGAGACAATGGAGAGCCGGGAAGGCGTTTCCTATCTGCTGCGGTCGGTCGGCTTCGACATTCCTGCGGATGAAATTAATTTGCATCCCGAGTTGCGCTGGAAAAAAGGACCCGCGCCATTCGGCGTGAGTTTGCTGTAGCTACCGCGCTACTTCGCTTCGATCGCTTGCCAGAGCCCGAAAAAGATTCGGGGCAGCTTTTCCTTCTCTTTTAATCGCTGCCTAACGATTGCGACGGAATTCCGCGAAAACTCTTGGTTTCCGGGCGGTTGCGTGACACATTCGATGCCGATTATCTATGTCAGCGGCATCGGGATCGTCTACGCGGCTGAAACTATGGGGAGTCCGCGGATCCATTCCAGTTCCAGGACCAGCCACGGTGCGTTACGGCGGCAACACAACCTGCGCGGAAGTTCGGGCTGACGGTGAGCTTATTGTTTTAGACGCTGGGTCAGGAATTCGCGGGCTCGGTCTCGCTCTCGAGAACGAGTTCGGGTCGCGCCCGATTAATCTCAGTCTGCTTATTACTCACGTTCACTGGGACCACATTCAGGGCTTTCCTTTTTTTGTGCCTTCCTACAACGACAAGAATCAAATCCAGATTTTCGGTTACGATGGAGCAGGCAGCGGTTTGCGCGAGATTCTCAAGGGTCAGATGGCGACGCCTTTCTTCCCGGTCGCGCTCTACGATCTGCCGGGAAAGATCAAAATCGAAAAGCTTGAGACGATGGATTTCAAGATCGGCAAAGTGCATGTCCGTTCACGATTCATGAATCATCCGGGCGTTTGCGTTGGCTATCGACTTTTTACCAGCAAAGGCTCAATCGCTTTTCTGCCTGATCACGAGCCATACGACGCCTTCAAACTGCATTCGGCCAAATCACATCTGTTGAGCCCGGAGCAAACGCAAAAACGAGCTCACGAGGATCGAGCCGAGCTGGTGAAATTTCTTCAGGGTTCCGATATTCTGATTCTCGATACCCAATACACTGACGAGGAATATCAGGCGCACATCGGCTGGGGCCACGGCTCGCTCAGCACCGCTATCTCGCTTGCCCTCGATGCTACTGTTCGAAAGCTTATTCTCTTTCACCACGACCCGACGCACGATGACGATATGATCGATAAGATGGTCCAGACCGCGCGAAAGTTAGCGGCCAAAAGCGAAAGTTATCTCGAAGTTGAGGGCGCCCGCGAAGGGGCGGAGATGAACCTCGATTAACCGCAAGCGCATCGATTTGGGATCGGCTTGCGCAAGGTTGAAATTCAGCTTTAGATCTTGTCCCCGCGCTTTTGCCTCGTGGTGTAATGGTAGCACAAGAGATTCTGGATCTCTTTGTCTAGGTTCGAGTCCTAGCGAGGCAGCCACTCCCAGTCTTCGCAAATCCTGCCCGCGTTAAGCGCGCTCGATCTGGTCACGATCTCCGCGTTTTTTTTGAAAAAAATCCTGCAGCAGCGCGGCGCACTCATTCTCCAACACACCGCTCGTGATTTGGGAACGGTGATTGAGCGCGTTGTGTTGGAGCAAATTCATTACGGTGCCGGCGGCTCCGGCGCGGATATCGGAACAGCCAAAAATCACCCGCCGAATCCGCGTATGAACGATCGCGCCGGCACACATCGGACAAGGTTCCTTCGTTACGTAAAGGTCGCAGTCAGTGAGCCTCCAGTCGCCGACCGCTGCCTCGGCTGCCGTTAACGCTAGCATTTCCGCGTGGGCGGTTGCGTCTTTGAGCAGCTCGACTTGATTGTACGCGCGCGAGATAATTTTCCCTTCCCGAACCACAACCGCGCCGACTGGAACTTCCTCAGCGGCGCGCGCTTTCACCGCCAAGCGTAACGCCTCTCGCATGAAGGTTTCGTCCAGTTCCATCGTCAACACCGTTCGCCTAACGATCCCGGAAGATCGACATCTTCACCGAAAAGACACGTCCACCCAGCCTCAGGCCGGCGAAATACTTGTACTGCAATGAAAAAGCTATTCTTCATCCTAACGATCTTTTCTTTATCACTAATTGGGGCGAACGCGACCGAACAGGACACGGTGAACCGCTCTGCCAACACGATCCGTGAATTCCGGCACATGCCCGAGAAAGGCATTCCTTCGCGCATTCTCCGAAACGCACGGGGCCTTGCCATTATCAGCGTAGTAAAAGCCGGGTTCTTTTTTAGCGGGAAAGCTGGCGAAGGCGTGGTCGTGGCGCGAACCGGACATGGTTGGTCCGGCCCATCGTTTATTGGCACCGGCGGCGCCGGTTTCGGGCCGCAAATTGGCGCGCAAGTGACCGATTTTGTCATCGTGCTCAATAGCGAACGCGCAGTGCGCGCATTTTCTAAAGGAGGAAATGTGACACTTGGCGCGGATGCGAGCGTTGCCGCGGGACCGGTCGGTCGGGCTGCTGAGGCCGATGTGACTGCGCGAGCAGCGATCTATACCTATAGCAAGAGTAAAGGCCTGTTCATCGGCGCTTCGCTGGAGGGCGCTGTTATCGGCACGCGCACGGGCGCGAATGAGCATTACTACGGGCGTCCGGTTACAGCTTACGACATTTTGCACGGCCGTGTCGCCGCACCCGCTGGCGCAGCCAGTCTGCGCGCTGCCCTCGGCCGTTAAGAAGATCGACAACAACGCGGGCGATTGATTCGAGAACGCATCAATCGCCCGTTCTGATAATTTGCTTTACAAGCAAGTCGGCGCCCCGGCAGTTTGGGCGGCGTGCGTTGGCTCGCGACCCTTTGTTTTGTGTTTCTTTGGATACCGGCGAGTCGGGCACAGCATCAAGATCCCAGCTTGGTCGATCGTTTGCTTCGGCCGAATATGGAATTGCAAAACAATGCTCAGGGCAAAAAATTTGTCACTAATTCTGCAGCGATTGAGGGACGCGGTACCGTCGGCACATTTTTTCTTCAGCCAACTCGGCACGAGAAATCATTTACCGACACCCGCGTGCTCACCGCCCCAAAATACCGATCACACTCGTTTCATGAAAAAGGGGCTGCGGCCGCTTCCGTTCAAAACCGGAACCTAAACGCGCCAGCGAACATATCGACGTCGCCGGTGCGAGGCGTTCACGACGCGTATGATGCCCACAGCACGATCGCCAGCCGCAGTTCTGCCGATCAATGGCCATTTCAGGAGCAGGGGAAAAGTCAAAAATCGTTGAGTCGACAGAATCCGCCCCTGACGATTGATCAAGTGCGCGACCTGCTGAATAAAAATAAATAGCGCGTCCTGTAGAGTCGGCCGTCCTCGGGCGCAACGTTGGAAATCTTTGCCGCCGAGGACGGCGGCCGCTACAGTTGCGAATCATGCAACCGGACGAGGCCCTGGCCCTTCTTAAAAAAGGCGCCGCGCAAATCATCAGCGAAGCTGAGCTCCGTGAGAAGCTGGCGCTCGGACGGCCATTGCGCGTCAAGCTCGGCGTCGATCCAACGACGGCCGATATTCATCTCGGCCACACGGTTGTCCTGCGAAAACTGCGGCAATTTCAGGACTTCGGGCATCAGGCGGTTCTCATCATCGGCGATTTTACCGGAATGATTGGCGACCCCAGCGGTCGATCGGCAACGCGACCGCATTTGACCCACAAGGAAGTGGTGCATAACGCGCAAACCTACCGTGAACAGGCCTTCAAGATTCTCGATCCGGCTCGCACCGAGACCGTTTGCAACGGCGATTGGTTTCGCACCATGTCCTACGAAGACGTGCTTCGACTGAACAGTCGCGTCACGCTTCAACAGATGCTGCAGCGGGAGGATTTCCGTGGGCGGATCGACAAGCAACAGCCGATTCACGCCCACGAAATTCAATATCCCATCATGCAAGGCTGGGATTCGGTGATGGTGCGCGCGGATGTAGAGCTCGGCGGAACTGATCAGCTCTTTAATATTTTGGTGGGGCGCGATTTCCAGAAAGAAGAAAACCAACCGCAGCAAGTTGTGCTGACCATGCCGCTTCTTGAAGGGCTGGATGGCGTCAAGAAAATGAGCAAGAGCCTGGGAAACTTCGTTGGTGTAAGCGAGCCGGCCACGGACATGTTCGGCAAGCTGATGAGCATTTCGGATAAATTGATGTCGCGTTATTACGAGCTGTTGCTCGGGCAGGACCCGCCGAAGGGCGCAAGCCCCGTTGAACAAAAGAAGCACCTCGCGTTTGAGATTGTCCAGACGTATCACTCGACCGCAGTTGCCGAAAAAACACTCGCCGATTGGAACGCCCGTTTTAGCGAGAAGCGTTTGGACGCCGCCGAACTTCCGGCGTTTGCTGCGTCCGCCGACGAAGCGGTGGCACTCGTGGTGGCGGCTTACTCACAGGGCTTTGCTATTAAAAAATCACGCGCGGATGTGAGTCGATTAATCAAGCAGGGTAGCGTTCAAGTCGACGGAAAGAAAATTGTCGATCCGAAAGCGAGGATATCGTTGCAGTCCGGGCAGATCCTCCGTTTGGACAAGACGCACGCGGTTCGAATCAAATAAAACAAAAAAGCACGGAGCCGAAACGCCGTGCTTTTTGATTGGACTTATCTTGAAAGCTTATGCGGCTGCCGCGGTCTCAAACAGCGGCATGATCGGCATCCGCTCAACGTAGGATGTGGCAATCCCTTCAAAGTGCGCCCTGATGCTGCGAAGTTCCGCATTCACAAATGTGTCGACGAAGTGCAAGTGGCGATCGAGCCACGCAAACGAGCGGTTCTTGATGCGGTAATGGATCGCGAGTGTGATCTCGGTGCAGTTCGGCCGGATCTCGGTGAAATCAACCAGGCCCATCACCTCAATATTTCCGCCTGCTGATTCGAAAGCGAATTGGTCCTCTGAATCGCAATCGACCGCCAACAGTGTAGTGCGAGCTTCAAAACCGAGCGGACCGCGGAAACTGAAGTCCACGGTTTTTGAAGAGGTCACCATCGCCTTGGTCACCATCAGAAACTGCCGTTTATAGGATTGAATGCTGGTCAGCCGCGCTTTGGACTCATCCAGCGGCTGGCTCATATGAAACGTTTTTTCGAGGAGCATATTAGTAGGGTTGTTGCCAGGAAGCTTTAGCAACGGCGGTGCCAGCCTGATTTACCTAGGGAAGCCTCGGCGAAGTGCCAATTTTGTGTAAAGTTTGTTTACACTTGTGTCCGTTTGATGGACAGGCCACGGCTACTCGCCTGCCCGGAATTTAAGAGCCGTTTTAGGCGGATCTTGGGCGCTTTAAAGGCCAATCTAGGACTACGCCGCGCAAGCGTGAGCCGCTTCAATCGTTTGCATCATCGATCGAAAGACCTTTGCCCCATCAGCGCTGCCGAGTCGCGCGTCACAAGCTCGGTCGGGGTGCGGCATTAACCCGAACACATTTCTCTCGCGATTACAGATGCCGGCAATGTTTTCGATTGAGCCATTGGGATTTGCTTCAGGTACAACTCGGCCGCGACTGTCGGCGTAGCGCATAATCACTTGTCGATTGTGATTTAGATCACGCAGTGTTTCAGCGTCGGCAAAATAGCAGCCCTCGCCATGAGCGATTGGCATTCGGAGAAGCGTTCCTTCGGGAATATTGTGAGTGAACAGCGAATCAGGAACTTCTACCCGCAACGTCACCATCTCGCAGACAAAACGAAGCGATCGATTACGCACCAGTGCGCCCGGGAGAAGGCCGGCTTCGCACAAAACCTGGAAACCGTTGCACGTGCCGAGCACGAGTTTTCCTGCCCGCGCGTCGCTGATTACCGCTTTCATGATCGGCGAGAAACGTGCGATCGCACCGCAACGCAGATAATCGCCGTAAGCGAAACCGCCCGGCAAGACGATCGCATCGTAATCGCGCAGCGACGTTTCTTTGTGCCAGACATAATCAGCTTGCAGACCTTCAATGCTATTGATGCCCGCAACGCAATCCTGGTCGCAGTTGGAACCAGGAAACTGGATGACGGCGAACTTCATGTCGCTCTGGCGGCTAAGCCGCGCGCGCGTTGTTCTTCATGATAATCATTCACAACAAGCGCGGCATGGATAACTCCTGGAATCCAGCCAAGCAGTGTCAAAAGGACGCTGAGAAAAAAACTGGCTATCCGGCCGGTCATCAGCACGGCTAACGGCGGAAGCACCACACAGAAAAAATACCGGAGCGCCTTCATTTCTTTTTCTTTCTGACTTGTGATTTCTGACCTCTGCCGTCTGTCTTCACTAGTTCGTAGTCTTCGATCACTGGATTCGAAAGCAGGTCGCGACAAAGATCGCGCAGCCGCTTCTCAAGATCGACATCTTCTCCGTCGAGATTGATTTCCATATATTTGCCGATCCGAACGCTCTGGACTTCGGGCATGCCGAGGTGACGCATGGCATCGCGGACCGCGTTTCCCTGCGGATCGAGCACCGCTTCCTTCGGTTTGACGATCACGTTAACTTTCACGTGTCACACGCTAACGCGGATTCGCTCCGCAACAAGCGCGAGGCTGCGGCTTTACGGGGTTGACGATCCGCGCGAGTATCGCCGCGAATGCAACGCATCGGTTGGCGAATTCCAGCGGCGTGGCTCACCCTTTGCATCGTTTGGAGTTCCACCTGGCTCGCGATCAAAATCGGGTTGCGCGATCTGCCCCCCATTTCCTTCGTCGCTCTGCGATTCGTCGTCGCCATCGCGGTTTTGATCGCGGTTTCTCTAGGCCGCGTGCGACTGCTGCCGCGACATCGCGCCGATTACGCCGTGCTCGCATTCACCGGCATTCTAATGTTCGCGATCAATTACACGCTGCTCTTCTGGGGCGAGCTTTATGTGTCGTCGGGTCTTGCTGCCGTGCTGCAGGCGACTATCCCGATATTCGGAATGATTTTCGCGCACTGGATGTTGCCGGATGAGCCGTTGCGTTTGCAAAAACTCGTAGGCGCATTGCTCGCGCTCGGCGGCGTCGCGCTCATTTGCATGCGCTTGCTGAGTTTCAGCGGACTGCTCGCGTTTTGGGGCGGCGTTGGAATTTCGTTAGGCGGCGCCTGCGCTGCTTTCTCAAATGTCGTCCTCAAAAAACGTGCGATTCAAATTGCGCCCGCCATGCTCGCTGCCTGGCAAATGATTTTCGGTACCGTCCCGCTGCTTATCCTCGGCGCGATCGTGGACGGAAATCCTCTGCGTTTTCACTGGAGCACGATGTCGATCTTCTGTTTGCTCTATCTCGCGGTCATTGGTTCGTCGCTGACCTTTTTGTTGCTCTACTGGCTGCTGCCGCGCATGACGGTCACGAATTTGCAAACAATCGCGCTGATCACTCCGCCGGGCGCGGTGATGCTGGGTTGGGCATTGGGCGGCGAAAAGTTTCCGCTCTGGTCGCTGTTGGGCGCCGCCGTAGTTCTCGCGGGTGTGTGGATGATTTTTCGTCGAACCAAAGATCAAAGCGTTGCCGCAGCTGCAGCCGCGATTCCTGATCGCGGTTGAACGGACTCATCGATGAACATCCGAACTCGCACCAACGGTCCGCGGAATTACGGACCGTGGCTTGTCGGTCTTGGGGCCGCCCTTTGGGGAACTGAAAGCGCGTGGCGCATTCCGCTTAATGAATTGTTCGACGCCGAGGTGATCGTGTTCTGGGAACACGTCCTGATTTTGCTCATGTTTCTGCCCCTGCTTTTGCCGAATCTCGGCGAGCTTCGCAAGATCGACCTCTCGACCTGGGGCTATTTGCTTTTTTCCGGCTTCGCCGGGTCAGCGGTCGGCACAATTTTTTTCACACTCGCGCTCAAACACGGGAATCCCACGGTCGTAAACGTGATCCTTAACATCCAGCCGTTGATCTCAACCGCGGGTGCAGTTCTGCTTTTTGGCGATCGACTGGCGCGTTGGTTTTTTCTTTACGCGGCGATTGCGATCGTCGCCGGTGTTTTTGTTTTGATTGAACGGCCAGAGCTCGTCCCTGTTTCATTTCAACAGGCAGGTCTGACGCTTGGAACCGGCTACGCTTTGATCTGCGCCTTTTTTTGGGCGGGTTCAACCGTTTCTGGTCGCGGCGTCATGCTCGGTATGCCACTTCGACTCGCCGCCAGTATGCGGATTGTTGTCGGACTAGTTTGCATGATTTTCATCGTGCTTCTTCACGGCAAGTTGAATGGCGCTGCGCTTTGGCCGGCCGCTGCGCACGCGAACGCGGGCAAAGCGATCATTCTGTTCCTTTTGCTCGCCTCAATCTCAGGCGGCATTCCGCTCCTGATTTATTTCGAAGGACTCCGTCTGACTCGTGCTTCCACCGCCGGTTATTTCGAGATGATGCAAACCCTCGCCGCGGTTTGTATCACCTGGGGTTTCTTTCACGCGTCGCTCACGCTCCACCAGATCATCGCCGGCCTCGTGCTGATGGCCGCCGTCGCCATGGTCCAGCGCGTCCAGGCAAACGTGGGAAGCTAAGTAATTACGCCGCTGCGCGGCGTTTTTGTTTCACCAACGAAGCTGTTGATCTTCGCCGGCCGGTTGCGCCATTGCCTCCACGCTTTACGCGTCCGGATTGCGACCGGTTTATGCTTTCCTGTAAAACTTTAACAAGATCGACAACGTTCGTGCTACGTGGCGCCGCAACTGGTGCCGCCGGCAATGTTTTGTTCTTTGCCTTCGTCTCGATCATCTCCATCACCGCATCCCGATACTCATCGCGATATTTTTCCGGCTGCCAGTCCGACGACATGCTCTCGATCAGCGCATTCGCCATCTTCAGCTCTTTGTCGTTCAAGTCCGTCTTTGGACGACTCAATTCTTCCGGGGTCAGCACCTCGCTCGCGAAATGCATCAGCTCGAGAACGAGAAACAATCCGTCAGGCTTCACCGCCGCCAGATACTCGCGATTGGCGATTACGACTTTCGCAATGCCGATCTTGCCTGTTCCGCTCAACGCCTTGTGCATGAGCGCGTACGCTTTTTCGCCGCCTTTCTGAGGTTCGAGGAAATACGGCTTGTAGAAAAATTTCGGATCCACCTGCTCAAGGTCGACGAAGTCCGTGATGTCGATCGAGTGGGTGGATTCGATCCGCACTTTTTCGAAGTCATCGTCGCTTAAAACGACGTAACGGCCCTTCTCGTACTCGAAGCCTTTCACAATTTGCTCGGCTGGAACTTCTTTCATGTCAGCCTCGGCCACTTTTTTGTATTTGATCGGGCTGAGGTCCGTTTTGCGCAGTTGCCGAAAACTGAGCTTTTCTTCGCGGGTCGCCGGATAAACGGCGATCGGAATGTAAACCAGACCGAAGCTGATACTGCCTTTCCAGGTTGGACGCATAATCAATCTCCTTTTGTTGTTAGACTAGCCGAGGGATTGTCGATTTCCGCCAATTGTGAACAATTGTCAATAACTTCCACATTGGACGAAATCCCCGAGCACGAAGCGTTCCGGCTTTTAGGCCGCTTCGCGTTTTACTTCAGTCGGTGATTTGTCTTCGCGCAGGCCGAGGAAAACCGGCTGGCGCAGTTTTCCATCGCGGGTCCACTCGGCAAATTTGATTTCGGCGACAAACTTTGGATTCACCCAGTGCATTTTCTTCATCATCGAAGGCGTAATCCCTTGGACCCATTCGCCACCCTGTTTGGATGGAAGATCGACAAACGGACAGTCGTCCCATTCTTCCTCGCGAAATTTCTTATACAAGATCGACAACGACTTCGCGGTGAAGCCGCTGCCGACTTTGCCGGCGAATTTTAATTTTCCTCCCTCGTAATACCCAACCAGAACTGCGCCGAAATATTTTCGGGATCCAGCGGGCGGCGTGTATCCGCCGATCACAAATTCCTGCTGATGGACAGTCTTGAGCTTGATCCAGCTTCCGCTGCGCCGTCCCGGCTCGTAAACAGAGTTCCGCTGTTTGCCGATTAAACCTTCCAAGCCGCGACGTTTCACTTCCGCGAGCAATGATTTCACGTCGCCGCTGATTTCTCCGGAGTAACGGATCGGATCGCCGAGGTCTTCGCAAATTTTAACGAGAACTTGCTTGCGTTGTTCGAGCGGAAGGCCGAGCAGACTTTTGCCGTTGAGTTGAAGCAAATCGAAGATGTAAAAGCGCAAAGGCGCTTTTCGCCCCTCCATTTCGAGCGCCTGCAAAAGTTGAAACGATGAGCGGCCCTCTTCATCGAGCGCGACCACCTCGCCGTCGACTACGCATTCGCGCACGGGCAAACTCTTTACGGCCTCGGCGATCTCAGGAAAACGCTCATTTAATTTATTTTCGTTGCGCGAGATCAGCGAGACTTTCCTGCCGTTCTTAATCGCGATTGCCCGAATACCGTCAAACTTCAGCTCGTAAAGCCAGTCGCCGTGTTTTGGTGGTTCGTCGACAAGCCTTGCTTTCATCGGCTCGATGAACTGTGGCTTGGCGGAGGGTAACTTTTTCAGCAGCTCGGGCGCGGACAGCGCGCCTTCATTTTCGGCTTCATCGCGTCCTGCCACTTCTTGGCCTTTTTTTTTAAGCGTGTTCTTAATTCGTGCCTTAAATGTCGATCTTTCGCTCGGATTCTTACGCCCGTCCGGCTCGGACCGATTTGATTCCCACTCTGCATCGCGCTCTTCCGCAATCTGTTTCATCGTCCGGCCGGTCTTGACCGATTGGTCTTCCAGTTTTTTTGAAGGCGGCTTTGCGCTCCCACCAGTTTTCAAGATCAACCACTGGTTCTTTTCACCGTCTCGCCCCCGAATTCGCACCAGTGTCCATTCGCCTTTTGCCTTCTCGCCCGCGAGCACGAGATGAAGTTTTCCTTCGCGCAATGATTTCAGCGGTTGCTCACCGTAAACGTAGTAGGCGCCGCGGTCCCAAACCATCACCGTGCCGCCGCCGTAGTTTCCTTCCGGAATGACTCCCTCAAAAGTTTCGTATTCGATCGGATGATCCTCGACTTCGACTGCGAGATGTTTCTCGCCCTGCTGCCAGGGAAGACCTTTTGGAAGCGCCCACGATTTCAGCACGCCCTCCATTTGGAGCCGGAAATCGTAATGCAGTCGCCGAGCGTCGTGTTTCTGAATGACAAACCGGCATGCGCCGCGGACTTGTTTTGGCAGCGGCTTGCCGCCTTTTGGTTCGGCCGTCTTCGCGAAATCGCGCTTGGCCTTGTATTTTTTCAGGCCCATTAGCTTCACCTTAACTGCGGATTACGCGGATGAAACGGGTTTCGTGCCGCGGATCGACGTTCGAGACGCGACTGACTGGAGAGCGTCGCGCCATCGGCGCGCCGATATTTCGGACACGGAAGTGCGTGTCCGCCAGAATACTTTACGCTTCGCCGGGAAGCGCCTCGCCGACGAGGTAGCGAGTAAACCGGCGAATAATGATGTTCTCGCCGAGTTCCGCAATTTTTCCGTTGAGGAGATCTTTGATCGTCACATCCGGATTTTTGATGAAGCCCTGTTCGAGCAAACAGACCGTGCTGTAAAATTTGTCGAGCTTTCCATCGACAATTTTCTCAGTCACGTTCGCAGGCTTGCCTTTCACCTGCGCCTTGTAGATTTCGCGCTCGGCCTCAATCAATTTTCCGGGCACGTCCTCACGGCTCACGTAGAGCGGGTGCGCCGCCGCGATGTGCAGCGTGATGTCTTTGACGAAGCCGCGGAAATTTTCGTTCTTGGCCACGAAATCGGTCTCGCAATCGACTTCCACCAGCACGCCAACTTTGCCCTGCAAATGAATATAAGAGGCGACGATGCCCTCCTTGGTCACGCGCGACGCCTTCTTGCTCGCGCTCGCGATTCCTTTGGTTCGCAAAATCGTTTCCGCTTTGGCGAGGTCGCTACCGGCTTCGGCCAAAGCGCGTTTGCAATCCATCATTCCCGCGTTCGTTTTTTCGCGGAGTTGCTTGACCAGTTGTGGATCAATATCGGTCATAACTTTTATTGAATTCGAATTCGACGGCGTCGTAACCGCCCGTTAGGCGGAAACGCCGGCCATCTCGATTTGCTCGCGAATGCGCGCTTCGCCGCTCGCCGAAACAATCGCGTCGACCAATTTCTGCAACACGATCCGAATCGCGCGAATCGCGTCGTCGTTTCCCGGAATCGGGTAATCGATCAGTTCGGGATCCGCATTCGTATCGACAATCGCAACGACAGGAATATTGAGTCGCCGTGCTTCATTGACCGCGTTTTGCTCGCGAGGCGTGTCGATTATGACTACGGCATCCGGCAACTGCGCCATTTCGAGAATTCCGTCGAGGTTACGACGGAGCTTGGCCGCTTCACGATTCAATGCCGCCAGCTCCTGCTTGCCCATTTTTTTGTATTCCGGCGATTGTTCGATTTTCTCGATGTATTGCAAACGTCCAATGCTTTTGCGGATCGTGGCAAGGTTGGTCAACGTGCCGCCGAGCCAGCGCTGATTAACGTAAAATTGGCCGCACGCGAGGGCCGCTTCCTTGATCGCTTCCTGCGCCTGCTTCTTGCACCCAACGAAAAGAATTTTTCCGCCCCGCCGCGCCACTTCCTGAAGAAACTCGGTTGCGCGGTGAAGTTGCTTCACCGTTTCGTCGAGATTGATGATGTAAATCTGATTGCGCTGCTGGAAGATGAACGGCTTCATCTTCGGATTCCAGCGCTTGGTCTGGTGACCGAAATGCACGCCCGCTTCCAAAAGCTCGGGCACTAATTCAACTGTGTTTGCCATACAAAAAATCGCGCCGCAGAGGAGGGGGAACGGCGGACGGGGAAGATGCTCTAGGCAGAAGCCAAACGCAACCGGAATAATCAGCTTCTTGCCGCTGGTTTTCCTCGCTCACAGAACCTCGCCAGAATCCAGAAAAGATCGGAGAGCCGATTCAGGTAGCGCAGAATTTCGGGACCCAAATCCTTCAATGTCGCAACGTGCCTTTCCGCGCGGCGGCAGGTGGTTCGTGCAAAATCGAGCGCCGCGGAAGCTTTGGTCGCGCCGGGAATGACCCAATCCTTTGGATAGAGCGATTTGTCCTTTTCAAGATCGACAATCACCGCGTTGACGCGATCGACCATTTTTGCATCGGTGACTTTGAAGCCGTCCTTGATGTATCGTTCTCGATCTTCGGGCAATGTTGCCAGTTCGCCCATGACGTTGATCAGATCCTTTTGGACGGCCAAAATTTGTTCGGCCACAAACTTGTCGTCACAAATGGCGCGTGCCAGACCGAGCGCGGCCGTGAGTTCATCCACGGAGCCGTAAGCATCGACGCGCGGATCGTCTTTAGGAACTCGACGGCCGTACATGAGAGACGTTTCGCCCTGATCCCCAGTCTTGGTTACGATGGACATGTCCTAAAACAAGAATGTCGAATTAGCTCGCGCCAATTCGACATTCCACATTTGATGTTGTCGATCCTAGCCGATCGCCGGTTGCATCTCGGCTTCGTCCATTGCCGGTGCGCCGATTGGTTCGCCTTTTTCGACGAGCCTGACCTCGCGATGCGCTGGAAATCCAGTGCCTGCCGGAATCAGGTGCCCCATAATGACGTTTTCCTTGAACCCGCGCAGGCGATCCACTTTGCCGAGTGTAGCGGCTTCTGTGAGCACGCGCGTTGTATCCTGGAATGACGCCGCCGAGATAAAGCTGTCGGTCTCGAGCGAGGCCTTGGTGATGCCGAGCAGCACCGGCACCGCTTCCGCCGGTTTGCCGCCCTTATCGACGACTTGTTTGTTCTCGTTCTCGAAGTCGAGCTTGTCGACCTGATCGCCCCAGAGCAGCGACGTGTCACCCGGGTCGGTGATTTTTACCTTACGCAACATCTGACGAACGATGATCTCGATATGTTTGTCGTTAATCTCAACGCCTTGGAGCCGGTAAACTTCCTGCACTTCATTGACCAGGTGTTCCTGTAATTCCTGCGGACCACAGACTTCGAGAATTTCGTGCGGCACAATTGGACCTTCGGTCAATTGCTGGCCCTTCTTCACGAAATCCCCCTTGAATGCGATAATGTGTTTGGTGAGCGAGATCAGGTGCTCCTCTTCTGCGCCCGTCTCCGGGTGCTTCAAAATGAGTCGGCGTTTACCGCGAACAGTCCCGCCCATCTCGACAACGCCATCGATCTTTGCGATCTCGGCCGCGTCTTTTGGACGGCGTGCTTCGAACAATTCGGCGACTCGCGGCAGACCACCGGTGATGTCCTTGGTCTTTGCAACCTTTCGCGGCGTCTTCGCCAGCAATGCGCCCGCGCGAATTTTTTGGTCTTCTTCGACGATGACGTGCGCGCCTGCGGGAATTGAATAACTGGCCAGCACTTCCTTCTTGTCGCCAACGATCACGATCTGCGGATGCAAATCTTCCTTGTGCTCAATGATGACAGTGCCCATCAAGCCAGTCGCTTCATCGACATCGCGCTTGATTGTGACGCCCGCGATCATATCGCGGAATTCAATCTTGCCGCTCTTGTCGGTCAGAATCGGCACGTTGTACGGATCCCATTGCACGAACGTCTCGCCTTTTTTCACATGCGCGCCGTCGTCCTTCGAAACCATCGAACCGATCACGACATTGTAGCGTTCGAGCTCGCGGCCCTCCGCGTTGTGCACACTGATCGACCCGTTCTTGTTCAAAACGATCCAGCTGCCGTCGAGCGCTTGCACAGTGCGCAGATCGTTGAACTGAATCTTGCCGTCGTTCTTCGCTTTGATGATCGGTTGCTTGAACGTCTGGCTCGCCGTG
>DASQBB010000011.1:0-3476 GCA_035635435.1 Chthoniobacterales bacterium
TGATAATCCGAAAAGTCTTCGCGCGTTAATCCTACAAACGGTTCTTGTGCCGCATCGGCCAGCGAGACGGAACGACGTCGCGCAAATGGATGGTTTGGCGGCACCGCCAGCCGAACGTGCTCGCGTAACAATTCTTCAAAACGGAAATCACGAAATGGGCCACGCTCCAGCGCACGGGCGATTAAGGCCACCTTTAGTCGTCCATCTCGCAGACCAACGGCAATTTGCTCGTTGCTCCAATCGTGCAGTTTCACGTGAACGTTAGGCATTGCCTTTTGAAAAGCGCGCATTGTTGCTGACAAGATGTGTCCGCTTGGTGTCAGCGCATAACCAACGTGTAGCTCTGTTTCACCGGCTTGCGCGAAATCGCGCACGTTCCGCACTGCTTCGTTTGTTCGCTCGAGAACCGCGCGCGCTTCTCTTAAGAAAACACGGCCTGCGTCAGTCAAATTGACCGCTTTGCCGGTGCGTTCGAATAACTGCACATCGAGTTCGTCTTCCAAGTCGCGGATTTGCCGGCTCACGGCTGGTTGCGAAACATGAAGTTTCTGCGTTGCCGCGCGCAAGACGTTTTCCGTCTCTGCCACAGCGACGAAGTAACGAAGGTGCCGAAGTTCCACTGTCGATCCAACTATGCCGGCTCGGCATAAGTAGACAAGAAACATCGTCTTTCACATCGGCACAGTGGCAAGTGGATCGTTGTGCATGATGAAAACGGAACATTCGACAAATGGCGAAAAGGAATTCGAGATCAAAGAGCATCGTCGTTTCGATACCGGCGATGAGCCCGAGCAAAAAAGCTCCGCGCGTGGAGACGAGTCCGGTAACCAGGCGGGCAGAGACAAGAAGGCATCACTATTTCATCGGCCTGGCGTGATCGTCGTAGCCGCGGCGCTCGCAATTGTCGGAATCGGCTACGGCGGCTTTGCCATGTTTCATTCGTTTACTCACGAAGCAACCGATGACGCGTTTATTGATGTGCACTTCGTTTCGGTCGCGCCAAAAATCGCCGGCCGCGTGACGGAGGTCCATGTAGATGACAATCAGCTCGTCAAGAAAGGCGATGTCCTGGTCGAGATCGATCCGCGCGATTTTCAAATCGCACTGGCGCAAGCCAAGGCGAACCTGGCAAAAGACAAGGCTGGGCAGGTTCAAGCGACCGCAAACGAACAGCGCGCGCAGGATTTATTTACCAGAAAGGTGATCAGCAATCAGGATCGGGATAGCAACGTTGCCACTTCGCAGTCGAGCAGAGCCAGCGTCGAAGCCGATCAAGCGGCGGTCGAGCAGGCTGAACTCAATTTGAGTTACACGAAAATCACGGCGCCGATCGGCGGCTACGTGACCAAGGAAGCGGTGGCTGCCGGCGATTATGTGCAAGTGGGACAAGCTCTGATGTCGCTCGTGCCACCACGAGTTTGGGTGATTGCCAATTTCAAAGAGACGCAACTCCGAAGCATGCACCCGCGTCAACCCGTCGAAATTTCGGTGGATGCTTACCCGAGTCTCAAATTGCGCGGACATGTGGACAGCATTCAGGCCGGGAGCGGAGCGGCCTTTAGTTTGTTGCCGCCTGAAAACGCTACCGGCAATTACGTGAAAGTAGTGCAACGGGTGCCCGTAAAGATCGTAGTCGACGAGCGACAAGAAATGCAGCGCGTGCTTGGACCCGGAATGTCCGTTGTTCCAACCGTCGCGGTGGATCATGGAACTGAGGCTGCATTCGTGATTGCAATCATCGCGGTAGTTCTCGCCGCTGGTGTAATTTTCGGAGCGGCACTGTGGATTAGGAAGGGGCAAGCATGAGTGCTGATGCTGCAGCGCCGCTGCCTAACGAGTGGAAGCCAAGCTTCAATCCATGGTTGATCGCGATTTCGATCATGCTCGCGACGATCATTGAAGTGCTCGACACGTCGGTCGCGAACGTTTCGCTTCCCTACATTGCCGGAAATCTGTCGGCGTCGACCGATGAAGCGACCTGGGTTTTGACGAGCTATCTGCTTTCGAACGCGATCATTCTTCCGGCGACCAACTGGTTAGGCCAGGTTTTCGGCCGTAAGCGATTTCTCATCAGCTGCATCATTTTATTTACTCTCGCGTCGGCCTTGTGTGGTTTAGCCGGGAGCCTTGGATTTTTAATCATGGCGCGCGTGTTGCAGGGAGCTGCCGGCGGCGCGTTGCAACCGATCTCGCAGGCAGTCCTGATGGAAAGTTTTCCGCCGGCGAAACGCGGAGTGGCCATGGCCGTTTTCACCATGGGCATTGTGGTCGCGCCAATTCTGGGGCCGGTAATCGGTGGTTGGCTAACCTACAATTACTCCTGGCGCTGGGCCTTCTATATTAATTTGCCGGTCGGTATTCTCGCCACGGTGCTGTGTCGCGCATTTCTAGAGGATCCGCCGTATTTGAAACGTTCTTCCGCCGCAGACATCGATTACATCGGCTTCGGACTGCTCGCCATTTGGCTGGCGAGCCTCCAAATCATGCTCGACAAAGGTCAGGAGCTCGATTGGTTCGGTTCGAGGATGATTGTGTGGTGCGCGGTCATCGCCATCGCCGGCTTCATTGCGTTTCTCGTGCGCGAATTGGTCACGGCGCATCCGATTGTCGATCTTCGCATTCTCAAGAACCGAAATTTTGCAATCGGAAATGTCCTGATGTTGCTGATTGGCGCGCTTCTTTACGCCACAATCGCGATTCTGCCGCTGTTCATGCAGAAT
Source organism: Chthoniobacterales bacterium (assembly GCA_035635435.1). Classification (GTDB taxonomy): domain Bacteria; phylum Verrucomicrobiota; class Verrucomicrobiia; order Chthoniobacterales; family UBA10450; genus AV40. Next base: position 2,721 of record DASQBB010000011.1, read on the forward strand.
TTACTGCACTACACCGCGCTTGCGGCTGGTATGGCTATGACCCCATTCGGGATCGGCGCATTCACCGCAACAATTATCGTTGGCCGGATCTCCGGCCACATTAGCAATCGTGTTCTGATCATCATTAGTTGCCTGCTGTTTGGGTGTTCGTCCTTCGCACTTGGTAACATTAATCTTCAGGTAGCGCCGGCTAATCTGCTCTGGCCAATCATCATCGCCGGCGTCGGAGCATCTTCAATGTACGTGCCCGTGGCCACAGCGGCCATGGGAACGCTCAGTCAGGAACAAATGGGCAACGCCGCCGGGATTTTCAACTTGATGCGCAATATTGGAGGGAGCATCGGGATTGCATCGATCACCACGCTGGTCACGCGTCACGCGCAAGCGAGCCAGGCCAACCTTGCGTGGCACATGTCGAAGTTCAATTTCGCGTTTCAACAACAACTCGCTCATCTCCAGACCGCACTCGCGAGCCACACCGGTAATTGGGCAGCGACAAAAAAATCGCTCGCAGTTCTCTACGGAACGCTTCAGGAACAAAGCTCGCTCCTGAGCTACGTTTACGGTTTTCGGTTTTGCGTGTTGGTTTGTGTGCTGTGCGCCGCGCTCGCCTTATTGTTTAAGAAAGCCAACAAACCGGCCGGTCCCATCGCTGCCCACTAATAAGTGTCCAGCGCATCGTGACGGATAAGAATTACCTGCTTCCGCCGAGTCGATGATCAGCTATGCCGCAGCGGCATACTGAGACAAGAAACA
>DASQBB010000012.1:0-23809 GCA_035635435.1 Chthoniobacterales bacterium
CGCCGGTTATTTTTTGGATGTTGAACTGGGTTGCGCGAGTGACGCGTTACCCGTATTTGCCAGAGAGGAGTTTTGAATGAACCGGCGTCGACTTAGTCCACGACTGCGAATTCAATTCGTCGGGTTGCTGATGTTAATGGGCATGTGCGCGCTCGGATCGCGGCTGTGGTGGATTCAGGTGGCGCACGGAGCGGAGTGGACCGCGCAAATCCGCGGCAGTTCGCAGGCGACAGTGCGAATCCCATCGGTGCGCGGCGAGATCAAGGACCGCAACGGTCTAACCTTGGTGCAAAACCGGGCGAGCTACGAAGTGGATTTTTATCTTCCGGAAATGGTGAAAGGCTATCGCGAACGTTTCGGTCCGCCGCCGCTGGCCGAACATCGCGCCATTATCAGCGGGATGCCGAAGGACGTGAAGGAACCCGACATCATCAAGATCGTGAATGACGGCATTGTCCCGCGCTTGAACGATCTCGATCTGGCGCGCGATTACAACGCTGGCCAATTGCAACGCCATTACCGCAACGACACCGAAGTGCCGTATTCCTACATCAAGGACATCGATTTCCCGACGATGGCGAAATTTTCCGAGCACGATGTCGGACTTCCGGGCGTGGACATCGCGATCAAACCGGTGCGCTCATATGTTTACGGCGCGCTGGCGGCGCACATACTCGGTTACGTGGGCGCTCCGGACGACACTAACAAAGAAGAAGCGCGCAAGTTCACGTTCTATCAAGGCGATGTGGACGGGAAATCGAACATCGAGAAGGCGATGGACGATTATCTGCGCGGCAAACCCGGCGTGCGTCATCTGCGTCGAAACGCGAAGGGAACAATCGACGGCGTGCTGAAAGAAGATCCGCCACAGCAAGGCGCGAATGTTTTTTTAACGATCGATTCGCGAATTCAAGCGATCACGGATGAAGCTCTGCGCGCGGTCAGTCGCGCCGGGGCGGTAGTTATCGATCCAAACAACGGGAATATTCTGGCGTTGGCGTCGGTGCCGTCGTTCGATCCGAACACATTTATCCCGAGCATCAAAAAGAAGGATTGGGAGGCGCTGCGAAAGGACGAAGCGGATCCGTTGGTCAATCGCGCCATCAGCGCGCTGCCGCCGGGATCGACATTTAAACTGATCACGTCATTTGCCGGTCTGCGAAAGAACCTCTCGAACGCGAAATTCAATTGCGGCGGCGGTATCAGTTACGGTGACCACTTCTTTCAATGCTGGGTAGCATCAAAACATTACACGCATGGAACCATTGGTTTGGCCGACGCGATCAAGGTTTCGTGCGACTCGTTCTTTTATCAGTACGGGAACGCCGCCGGCATTCAGTCGATCGACGTTATTGGCAAGATGTTGGGAATTGGCGAAGAATCAGGCCTGCCACTGTCAGGTGAACAAACCGGGAATATGCCGGGGCCGGAGTGGATGCAAATTCATCATCCGCAAGAGAGGTGGTCGAGTGCGCAAACGGCCAACGTTTCGATCGGCCAGGGCTACACGCTAGTTTCGCCGCTGCAACTGGCGATGGCTTATGTCACCGCTGCTAACGGTGGAACATGTTATTACCCCCGCCTGGTCGATAAAGTTCTGAACCAGGACGGCTCGCCAGTGCTCGACGAGCATGGCAAACCTGCCGTTTCGCAAACACCGCGCGTCCGCTCCGATCTGCGGCGGGAAGTTTCGCCACAGGACATCGAGCTTGTCCGCAAAGGGCTCTGGAAAGTTGTTAACGAAGATGGAGGAACGGGTGGCAGAGCGCGTTTGAAAGACGTTGTGGTGGCTGGGAAAACTGGCACTGCGCAGGCCACTGAGCGTGGTCACGAGGAAAACGTGGCGTGGTTTACGTGTTTCGCGCCATTTGACCATCCGAAGTATGTCGTCGCAGTGATGGTGCAGGGCGCCTCTGGGCACGGTGGCGAGGTCGCGGGCCCGATCGCGACGCGAATTCTCGAACGAACATTGGCAATGGATGAAGGCAACTTCGACATGCAGGTGGCATGGACCGCGCCCGCACATCACGCGAATCCGCTCCAATTGATAAAATCCGTGAGCTACACGGGAAGTAATCTTGGCAGCGAGGACGAAGAAGGCGCCGATAACGGGCAAGGCGCGGACGTGCAAATGGCCAGCGACAACTCGGCGCCGGATGTCGAGCAGGAGCCGGATGCGCAAGGCCAGGTTTCCAAACAGCCTCGGGTCGCGCGCGCTGTTCCGGCTGCAGCGCCTCGTCCACGTAACTTTTTTGAACGGCTTTTCGGAGTGAAACGTCCCGCGGCGCAACCCACGCCAGTTCCGGTTCGCCGTCGTTTTTAACAATCAATGTCGATCTAACGAGCAATGAACAATTCTTTGGCCGTATGTCCGCTCGCGATCGCGCAACCTTTCGAAATTTATGTTAGACAGAGTAAAGAAAATTTTAGGTCTTACGTCACGCAAGACCGGGAACAAATTGGTAGTGAGTGTGGAGAAACTCGAGCGCCGCGTGGCGTTGCTCGAGAATAATCGTCTCGAAGAATACAGCGTCGAGCGTAGCGACTCGCGCCAGATCGTCGGCAGCGTTTACAAGGGCCGGGTCAAGAACATCGAGATGGGTTTGAAGGCGATGTTCGTCGACATCGGCCTCGACAAAAATGCCTTTCTCCATTTTTGGGACGCGCTTCCGGCCGCGCTCGACAGCGGAATCGAAGAGGTCGACCGCCCTTCGAAAAAACAGCGCAAGAAAATTACCGCCAGAGATATTCCGAACATTTACCCGGTTGGGTCGGAGGTCATCGTTCAAGTAACGAAAGGGCCAATTGGAACAAAAGGTCCGCGCGTGACGACGAATTTGAGCTTCGCGGGCCGCTATTTGGTTTTGATGCCGTTCAGTGATCGGAGCGGTATTTCGCGAAAGATTGAAGATCCGAAGGAGCGCAATCGGCTCCGGAAAATTTTGCGTGAACTCGACATCCCGGAAGGAATCGGCGTCATCATTCGTACGGTCGGCGAGGGACAGCGCGCGCGCTATTTCGTGCGCGATCTCCGTTTTCTGCTCGATCAGTGGGTCGAGGTCGAGCGACTGATTCGCGACAAGCCGGCGCCCTGTCGCGTTTTTGAAGAACCGGACCTAGTCGAACGAACGGTCCGCGATTTTCTAACTGAGGAAATCGATGAAGTCCTTTGCGACGATCGCGAAGCACTGGAACGAATGAATCAGCTCGTGGAAAAAATATCGCGGCGGGCGCGGAATCGTTTGAAATTCTATGACGGCGCCACGCCGATTTTCGAATCGCTCGGAATCCAAAAACAAATCGACGACGCGTTTCATCGCCAGGTTTGGCTGCGCTGCGGCGGCTATATCGTGATCGACGAGACCGAAGCGCTGGTGGCGGTGGACGTGAACACTGGCCGGAACAAAGGCGGACGCGACGTCGACAAGACGATCTTGCAAACCAATCTCGAAGCAGCGGACGAAATCGCGCGCCAGCTCCGCCTCCGCAATATCGGCGGTCTGATCATTGCCGACTTCATCGACATGAAGAGCCGAAAAGACCAGCAGGCGGTCTATAGCCTGATGAGAGAACGACTCAAACGCGATAAAGCCAAAACGCACACCCTCCCGATTTCGCAGCTTGGGTTGATGGAAATGACGCGACAACGCGCGCAAGAAAGTTTGAGCGACACCATTTACGAGAATTGTCCGTACTGCGGCGGTCGCGGTGTGGTCAAGACTTCGATGACCACCAGCGTGGAACTGCATCGGACGCTGAACACCGTGATGCGCAAGTATCAGGACAGCGTCCACGATTTCCGTGTCATCCTGAACCCGGACGTTCTGAAGCGGTTGAAAGAGGAGGACGAAGAGCTCTTAATTGAGCTCGAGCGACGTTACGCCGGACGACTGATGTTCCGCGGCGACCCGACTTATCATCACGAAAAATTCATCGTGACCGACGCGAATACTGGAGCCGAATTAGGGTCGTAGCAGGTCGACTGCCGCAAGTGCGGTGCGGGCTTAGATCGACATCTCTCCAGGGAAAGGCCGCAATCCGGGCGTTTTCAGAGGGAGCGATTTCGGGGGTTGACCTGGTCCCGGGCTTTTGTTAGAACCGCCCATCAAAGGGGCAAAATAGGGCGAAAATTCGGTGCTTGACGCTAGGCGTCGGTTTCGTGTTAAAAACACGGGTGCACTGAAAGTTCAGCCTTGATTTAGCTCTGAAACAGCCTGGAAAAAACAGTTTATTTTTTTATTGACGAACTTCTGAAGAAACCCTAAACGCATAGCCAAGTTATGAAAAAACTGACCTTAACCTTTTGCGCATTGTTCGCACTTTTCGCCGTGGCGCCGGCTTTTGCCGACGGCCCGGAAAAATATTCCGGTAAAGAAAAAGAAGTGATGCAGCCGGCACCGCCCGTGTGCGACTTCTATCGTGCTCACGAATGGGACCTCGATATCTGGGGCGCGTACGCGTTCGCGGCAGACACCGGACGGTTCGATCAACCGACCGATCCCACCACTAGCATACTTCTTGGAGGAGCCGATCCGTTTTCTCCAGACACCGATCCATTTACAGTGAACAATGGCTTCTTTGTCGGGGAACAGCAGATCGATAACCCGAGGGAACGCGTAAACATTGGTCAGGTTTCGAAGAACCAGTTATTCGCGAGAGATGATACGTTCGGCGGCGGTGTCGACGTGAAATATTTCTGGAGCCGGTACTTTGGCGCAGGCATCCAAGGACTTGGTCTCGCTGCGAAGACGAACTTTGCCGGCGGTGGACTTGCCACCTTGACGGCGCGTTATCCGTTCGGTCGTTTTGCTCCCTATGTCACCGGCGGCATTGGTTTCATCGATGGTGGCGCGACCCTCTACCGCTACTTCAACGAGAAGCACGTATACGCCGGCGGTTTCGTCGCCAACGAGTTTGAGTACATCACTGATGATCCGGTTTACAATAATCACATCAGGGCGCTCGGCCAGATCGGTGCCGGGTTGGAATTTCGTATTACCTGCCACATCGGTTTGATGGCTGACTTCACCTGGAACTTCGTTTTCGGTCAGGAAGACCACCCGGACAAGTTTCACCTCATCACGGAGCAGGGCAATAATGTCTTCGAAGCCAACGGAATTCCGGTCCTCACCCAAACGGTTATCAACCAGGCGTTCGACCTCAGGCCCGGTCACGGCAGCGACCATCAGGATTTCGGAATGGCGCGATTTGGCGTCACTTTCTCCTACTAAGGTCAGAACAGCGTAATTTAAACGCCGGAACGCCATTAGCGTTCCGGCGTTTTGTTTTTTGTCTCAGTTGTTAGCCTTCTCGCGAGCAGAGATCGACATCCCATTGGCGACTCAATCAGCGCCGTGAATTTGCGAAGAGCTTCTTCAGCGCGAAACTGTATCGATGTCATTCTCAGCAGTCCTCGATAGTCTCGCGCTTCGGAAACCGCCTCTTGTTCGCGGGTTTGAGCAACTCATCGAGCCGAAGTCGGAAGCGGACCTGGAATCGATGGCGCAGGCTTCGCGCCGGCTCACGCTCCAAAACTTTGGTCGCACGATGCGCCTGTTTGCGCCGCTCTATTTATCGAATGAGTGCATCAACAATTGCCGCTACTGCGGCTTTTCTCGGGATAACCCAATTTTGCGTGTCACTTTGAGTATCGAAGAAGTCGCGGCCGAAGCGCGCTACCTTCGGCAAGCAGGCTTTCGGCAAATCCTCCTCGTTGCCGGTGAACATCCCAAGTTTGTCAGCGGGAACTACCTCCTTGAATGTGTCCGCGCTCTCGCGCCCGATTTTCCGTCGATCTCAATCGAGCTAGGTCCGATGCGGACCGATGAGTACATTCCGCTCGTTCGGGCTGGCGCCGAAGGTCTGGTGGTTTATCAGGAGACATACCAGCGCGGTGTCTACGCCGAACTGCATACCGCCGGGCCCAAACGTGATTTTGACTACCGACTGGATTGTCCCGAGCGCGCATACCAAGCTGGGTTTCGCAGGATCGGCATCGGCGCTCTTTTGGGACTATGGCGCTGGCAGGAGGAAGCAATCGCCCTGGCGGCGCACCTCGAATATCTGTTGCAACATTGTTGGCAGGCCCAAATCACGGTGAGCTTGCCGAGGCTGCGGCCAGCCGCGGGCGGATTTCGACCACTATTTTCGATAAGCGATCGCGAACTTGCGCAATTGATCTGCGCATTGCGCATTACTTTCCCACAGGTAGGGATCGTTTTGAGCACGCGCGAACGGCCTTCTTTGCGCGATGCGCTGGTGTCATTAGGCGTAACGATGATGAGCGCCGGCAGCCATACCGAGCCCGGCGGCTATACCCGCCGCGGCATCGAACATCTCCATCAGACCGTGCGCGGTCGAATCATTCCGCCGGAATTTCGGGACGGCGAAGACAAACTAGCCACCGGTCAATTTGAGATTAGTGATGACCGACCGCCGGAAAGAATCGCAACCATCTTGCGGCAACGCGGTTTCGAACCGGTTTGGAAGGATTGGGAACAAACGCTTTCCGGCTAATGCACATTTCGCTCAACGGCCAGGACGCAGATGCCCGCGGCGCACAAACGGTGGCCGAGCTGATCGGGCGGTTTGAGTTGTCACCTGACACGATTTTAATCGAACACAATGGCGTTGCATTGCACCGCCGTGAATGGCCGCAAAAGTCGATAACTGATGGCGACAAAATAGAAATCATTCGCGTCGCGGCCGGCGGCTAGCTGCGAGTTAACGCGCGGCTTTAACCACCACGCGCATTCCATCTCGGCGGACCACGGTAACGGCAGTGTTTGGCGGGATGAATTCACCTTGGGTGACGACGTCGATAGTTTGGTCGACAAAACGAGCCTTGCCGCTTGGGCGCAATATCGACAACGATATTCCTTCCGTGCCCGGCGAAAGGTCGATGGCAGTCGCAAATTCGCGAGGGATGCCCGCCAATGACGGACCGGGCGGATTCGAAGTCATGAGCGCGAACCGCCGATAAATGCTGGTGCGCGGCAAATATTTCGCGAGCAGAGCAATTACGATCGCGGCTGATATGAGGGCGATGAAAAGATTACGCAGGGGAACGGCAAGCATTTGTCCGGTTGGCAAAAGTGGTTGCTCCGGATAACGATCTATCATTGCCCAAAGCATCGAAGCCAGCATCAGCAAAACGCCAAGCACGCCAAACACGATCGTGGAGTGGGCGAAAAAAAGGATCTCGATGATGACCAGCGACAAACCGAGAACAAAAAGCGCAACCACTTCCCACCCCGCAAGGCCCGCGAGGTAGTGGCCAAGAAAAAAGAGAGCGAAGCAGATGGCCGAGATGATTCCGGGTAAACTTGCGCCAGGAATTTTGAATTCGAGATATGCCCCGATGATTCCGACGAGCAACAACAACGGCGCAAGCGCCGTCAGCCAAAGGGCGAGTTGCTCGAAGCCGGTGGGATTGATCGAAACCACGTTCCCTTTCAGGTCCGCTTTTTTTACAAGATCGACAATCGACTCGGCAACTCCGTCGGCGAGCAAAGGTTTGCCGTTTATTTTTTCCGTTGCTTCCTGGGTGTTGAGAGTGAGCAAGGTTCCTTTCGGATGTATCACGCGATCTCCGATCTTTACTTCCTTGTCCTTGTTCATGAACGCTTCGCCCAAGTCCGGATTGTGTCCGTTTTTCATCGCGGAACTCCGAATCAGCGCCGACCAGTAGGAGATTGTTTTTTCGCGCTGCGTCAGCGGAAGGTCTTCACCGGTCGGCAACACTGGTGCGGCGGCGCCAATCGCACTGACCGGCGCCATATAGATGTGTTGGGTGGCAAGCGCTATCAGCGCTCCCGCCGAGCCGGCGTTCGAATTAATAAAGGTGTAGGTCGGAATGGTCGCGTGGTTCAGCGCGCTGGTGATCTGCTCGGCACTGTCGAGGCGTCCGCCGTAAGTGTTCATCTCGAAAACGATCGCACTCGCGCCGCTGATTTCGGCCGTCTTGAGACCACGGCGCAAAAAAGCCAAAAGCGAAGGCGAGATCTCGCCATTAATCGGCACGACAACAACGTCCCCTTTATGAATCACTTCCCGCGCCTGACCAATCTCCAGCGTTGCCAAGAACGCGATCAAAACCAAGATCGACAATTTCTTCATTATTTGGAAAGCGCCCCAGCGCTGAGTAGATTTTGACATCGCTTCGGAAAGCAAACGAGCGAAAAATAAAGGCGAGTGATTCCTTCAGAAACCATAGAGCAGATCGCGGCGGCGAACGACATCGTCGAGGTGATTGGCTCTTATTTCCCACTGAAGCGCGCCGGCGCAAATTTCAAAGCGCTCTGTCCATTTCATCAGGAGAAAACGCCGTCGTTCCATGTCAGTCCGCAGCGCCAAACGTTTCACTGTTTTGGGTGTGGCGTAGGCGGAAGCGTTTTCCGGTTCGTAATGGAGTACGAGCACGCCGATTTTCCATCGGCCGTGCGAAAACTGGCCGCGCGCGTCGGCATTCCGATTGTCGAGGAACGCGCCGGCGCCGACGAAGATCGACAACATGAAGCGCGACGCACCTTGCTCAAACTCCATGCCGAGGCCGCGGAGTGGTTTCAGGAAAATCTTTTGAAAAAACCGTTCGCGGAGCCAGCCCGCGAATATTTGAAACAACGCGGAATCGACCGGCAGGTCGCCAAGAATTGGCAGCTCGGCTTTGCGCCGGACAGCTGGGACGCATTCTTGAAATGGGCGCTTGATCGCGGTTACTCGCGCCAGCAGCTGTTGCAAAGCGGGCTGGTGAAACCGCGCGATGAGGAACGGCCCGGCAATGAAGTCTACGATCGGTTCCGCGGCCGCATTATCTTCCCGATTTGCAACGACGTTGGCGAAGTCATTGCCTTCAGTGGCCGGCTGCTCGAATCCGATCCGCAAGTCGCGAAATATTTGAATTCTCCGGAAACGCCGCTGTTCCAAAAAGGGCGGGTCCTTTTTGGCCTGCACAAAACCAAACGGGCGTTGATTGACGCAAATTGCGCGATCGTGTGCGAAGGCCAGCTCGATCTGATCGCGTTGTTTGAAGCCGGCATCAAAAACGTGGTTGCGCCGCAAGGCACCGCTTTCACCGAACATCAGGCCCGAATTTTGAAACGCTACGTCGATGAGGTTGTTCTTTGTTTCGACGCGGACCAGGCCGGGCAGAAAGCCGCCGCTCATTCGCTCGATGCGCTTCTCCAAAACGATCTGATCGTTCGCGTGGTAGATATGCCGCCGGGCGAGGACCCTGATTCGCTCATTCGGCGGAACGGGAAAGAAGAATTTGAAAAGCGCGTTGCATCCGCGCGCGACTTTTTCGACTATTGGATCGAGCGCGAAGCCGCAGTTGTCGATCTAAGCTCCCTTGGGGCAAAAATGCAGCTGGCGCGCAAGCTGGCCGAAACTGTTTCCCAGGTTCGCGATCCGCTGATGCGCGGCCAAGTCTCGAACAAGATGAGCGCGCGCCTCGGCGTTCCAGCGTCTGAATTCGAAAAGCTGATTCCCAAACCGAGATCGGAGCGCGCTAGCGAAAATGGTCCGGCCCCATCCGCGCCGGCGGTGGCTCCGCGACATGATATTGCCGTCCTTTGTCTTCTCGCCTTGCGCGATGAAGCTGCTCGAAAATTTCTTCTCGAACAAAACTGGCGAGAAGTGTTGCAACAAATTTCCGGCGCAGAATTGCTCGCTCGTATCCTGGAGAGCGAACTGCGTCCGGACACACCCGTCTCTCTCAATTCCTTTATGTCTCAACTGACCGCCGAAGAGGAAGGTCTGGTTTCTGCTTGGCTGATGCAAAAGGTGCCGGCAAACGCGATACAGGTGGCAGAGGGATGGTGGAACGGCCTAATTCAGGCGACTTTACGCCGGCAACTTGAGATCGCCGAAACCCGAATCCGGCTTCCACAATTGACCACCGGCGAGGTCGTTAATTTACAGAAAGAAATTGTTGACCTGCGGGAGCAACTCCTCCAGATTTCCCGGCTTTCGTCTGTTCCCGAGGCCGGCCGCTGATTGTCGATCTTATGGGAACGTTGATCGAAGGCCGCAAACCTTAACCCACAGTCTTGGCCAGGCATTCGAAAGCAAGGAAAGGCCTTCGCCGATCATCGGCGAAGCGTCCGAAATTTAAGAGGGCGCGGCGAGCTTCGGGCAGCAACGGCTCAGCACCGCGGCTAGGGTTAAAAGGACGGGCAACCATTGCTGCCTTCAAAGCCAAGCGAATTACACGATTGGTGCGAGCACGCAGAACGAGTGCGGGAACCTTGCTCAAATCGAAAACCGAAGCTGACGCCGCAGTCGAGATTCAGCTTCGTCTGCGCGAGCTAATCAAACTCGCCAAGGAGCAGGGCTATCTCACGTTCGACGACCTAAACGAGGCACTGCCGGAGGGAATAACGGATGCGAACGAGCTGGATGCCATCCTGACGCGGCTGCGACGGCTCGAAATCGACGTCATCGAAGCATCCGACGTTGATCGACATAAAGAAATTAAAAAAGACGTCGACGAGGACGAGGAAGAAAAACCGGAGCCGAAGCTGGATATTCTCGACGACCCCGTCCGGATGTATCTCAAACAAATGGGTCAGGTGCCGCTTCTGACCCGCGAGCAGGAAGTAGAAATCTCGAAGCGCATCGAGGAAGCGGAACTCATGGTGCAAAAGCACATTAACCGGTTCGGCTTCACCGCGCGCGCGCATCTCGACCTTGCCCAAAAACTCACCGAAGGCCGGGAACGGTTCGACCGCGTCATTCTCGACAAAAAAATCGAGAGCCGCGAGCGTTACATGAAAATTCTGCCGCGATTGTGCAAGCAGGTCGAAAAATTAGGCGACACGATTACTCAGAATTACGCGAAGCTCTCGAGCCATTCTTCAAAAAAAGACACGAAGCGATTGAAAGCGTTTCAGCGAACGCTCAATTCGCTTCAGCGGCTTTACCCCAAGTTTTATTTCAAACAAAAGGTCACCGAAGAGTTCGTCCACCTGGCGGATGAACATTATCAAACCCTTGTGAGCGTTCAGAGCGAAATCGCGAAGCATCGCCGCGGTTCAGGCGCGCGCTCGCCGGCTGGGATCAAGTCTCGTGAGCTGGAAAAATCGCTTTGGCTTTCGCTGGACGAGTACGCGGAGCAATACCAGTCGCTGAAAAGTTGGCTACGAAAAGCGCTCCGCGCCAAAACCGAGATGGTCGAAGCCAATCTCCGCCTCGTGATCTCAATCGCCAAAAAGTATACCAACCGCGGTTTGTCGTTTTTGGATCTGATCCAGGAAGGCAACATGGGGTTGATGAAGGCGGTCGAGAAATTTGAATATCGTCGCGGTTACAAATTTTCGACCTACGCCACCTGGTGGATCCGCCAGGCCATCACTCGATCAATCGCCGATCAGGCGCGCACCATTCGCATTCCGGTGCACATGATCGAGACGATCAACAAACTGATGCGGGTGCAGAAGCAATTGGTCCAGGAATACGGCCGCGAACCAACCCCGGAGGAAGTGGCCGAGGAAATCTTGTTGCCGGTAGATCGCGTGCGAGCGGTTTTGAAGATGGCGCAGCAACCGATTTCGCTTCAATCGCCGGTTGGCGAAAGCGAGGAGACAAATTTCGGTGATTTCATTGAAGACAAGGGCGCTGAAAATCCCTGCGACATGACGGCGATTGTGTTGCTCAAGGAAAAGATCAAGGATGTGCTCGAGACGCTGACCGAACGTGAACGCCAGGTTCTCGAACAACGGTTCGGCCTGGTTGACGGCTATAGCCGGACCTTGGAAGAAGTCGGCCGGCAATTTCGCGTTACCCGCGAGCGGATTCGCCAGATCGAGGCGAAAGCGTTGCGCAAAATGCGCCATCCTACCCGCATTCGTCAGTTGGAAGGATTTTTGGAAGCACCTGAAGCGTAAGACCTTGTCGGACGCAGGACGCGCGCAACTTTCGGGAGCGAAGTTTGTTTAATTCGCGAAGAAAATGAAACGCGAAGACGACCAACAATTATGGGATCTCCTCGGTCATGCATCGCAGGCCGAGCTTTCTCCTTTCTTTGCCCGCAACGTCGTTCGCAAAATTCGGGAGCGGCCAAACCGCTTCGAACGGCTGCGCAGTTGGCTTACTCCGAGGAAGCTGGTTCCGGCGACGGGCTTGGTGGTGGCAGTGATCGCTGCGATCCTGGCCACGCATCAGCCCGCAACCCGTGATCTGGTGGACAGCGCGCCGGATGTGATTGCTGCGATTGATCCGCAAGATTACGACGTGGTCGCCGACTTGGACGAATTGTTGGCCACAGACGAAAACAACTTGTGGGACGACGACACGCAAACATTGTAGCCGCGATCGCGACGGTCGCGATTTTGATCATTGGCTCCGGATCGGCAAAGGCGCAGCCGCAGGGAGCCCAAGGTCAGCATGGTCGCAGGATGCCTCCGCCACGGCACGCTCCGAATCTGAACAATCCGCGTGATCGATGGATCGCGATGCCTCCGGAAGATCGACAAACGTTTCGAAGGAATGCCGAGCGCTGGATGCAAATGGGGCCGGAACAGCGCAAAGTGTTGCGCGAACGGGAAAAAGTATACCGCGATCGGGTGAAACTCGAAGTGGACGGTGCCTTGCGCGACTCCGGTTTGCGTCTGGAAGGGGAAAAGCGCGCGCAGTTCGAACAACGTTATTTGCAGGAACGACGCCGGATCGAGCATGCTTTGCGACAGGAAACTGAAGCGAAGCGTCAGGAGCAATTACCGGCGCTGCGGGAACGCTTGAAGAAGGAATTTCAAGAGCCTTCGCCGTCAGTCCCATCGACATCAGCGCCGGCTGTGTCCACGTCGCCTAAAAAATAAGCCGGCGGGATTTTTTGCACCCGCCGGCTGTGAAAAATTCTAGCCGAGCCTCGGTTTAGTACCAACGCCGGTGATATCGATGGTGCCGCGAATAGTAAACTCGGTGACCGCGATACCAATAAAATGACGGCCCACCATAGTAGTACGGCCTGTAGTAGCCGTATCCGTAGTACGGATAAGGGTAGCCGCACCCGTAATAAGGATATCCGTACCCTGGATATCCGACTCCGATACCAATCGCGACACCGGCATTAGAACTCGGGGCTGTAGCGAACGCGAATCCGCCCGCCACGAGCGCAATTAAAAGAAGCTTTTTCATGTTTTATGTTACCTCCCAAACCTCAGTTATTGAACCTGAATTAGACGTAAAAGTTTCTCACTTTATTCGGTCGCCGCAGCGTTGCCGTATTTCGGATAACCCGTTACACAAATGTCGGGTCCGACTTTTTCAAATCTTACCCGCTCGAGGTGTGCGCTGTTGTGAGTGCGAAGTGCGCCTCGCCCGCCAAATGCGACGATGGGTCCGCCTGTGAGAATCGGGGCGATATAAGTTTGTACCTTATCGATCAAGCGCTCATCCAAAGCCTGACCGAGAACGCGTCCGCCCCCTTCGATCATCAGGCTGGTTATGTTTCTTGTCCCGAGGTCGGCTAAAATTGCCGGAAGCGTCTGATTCCGATAAACGCGCGTGTTCTTCGCGAAGCGATCGGTGAAAACATGGGCGTCACGCGGAATTTTCCCTGAGCGCGTGATGATGACGCGCGTCGGCTGCCGACGATGCGATGCGCTGCGCACGGTGAGATGTGGATTGTCGATCCGAATCGTGTCGGCGCCGACGAGAATGGCGTCAATTTGCGCGCGCAATGTTTGGGCGTGCCGCCGTGCGGTCGCGCTTGTCAGCCAGCGTGATTCCTTTTTGGGCCGGGTCAATCGTCCGTCCAAACTCATTCCGCATTTTGCAATTACGAATGGAATTCCGGTCGCAATCCATTTATTGAATGCCTCGTTCAAGACAGCGCATTCTTCGGCGAGCACGCCAGTTCTGACCTCGATGCCGGCTTCGCGCAAGATCTCGACTCCGCGGCCGCGATGACGCGGGTTCGGATCGGTAGCGCCAATCACGACAGATTTTACGCCGGCCCGGATGATCTGATCGGTGCAGGCGCCAGTCCGACCTTCCGTGGAGCACGGCTCTAACGTAACATACAGCGTCGCGTTTTTCGGGACCTCGCGTCGAAAATTTCGCAGACACTCAATTTCCGCATGAGGCTTACCCGCCTCGCGGTGATGCCCGCGAGCGGCGACCCGATTCTGGACAACTAAGACGGCGCCAACCGCCGGATTCGGGCTCGTTTGCCCGACCGCTTTCCGCGCTTCAGCCAGCGCACTGCGCATGAACCGTTCGTCGTCGCTCATCTGGTGAGAGCAAATATTCGGTGCGACAGAATATGAGCAAATGCTTTCGGGTAACCCCGGTTCAGCCTCGGCCGAGCCCAAAGCTGATGTGGTTCGAGATCGAGCCCCAAAACAAAGAGCTTTTCTGCTTGGCGAATCTGTCGCGGCAGACTTACTTAGAGTAAACGTAAACCCCCGAAAATATGGCCACGAAAACCGAAGAGAAATCCGGCGCCGACAAAGTCGCTGCTGCACGAAATAAAAATTTAGATCTCGCGATCCAGCAGATCGCAAAAGACTACGGCGAAGGCGCGATCATGCGCCTGGGCGCCGAAAAGATCGTCGATATCGATGTCATCCCAACCGGCAACATTTTAATCGATCGCGCACTGGGCGTGGGCGGATTTCCGCGCGGCCGGGTCGTTGAAGTATTCGGTCCGGAATCTTCCGGCAAAACGACGCTCACGCTTACCGTGATTGCGCAGGCGCAAAAGCGCGGCGGCTTGGCCGCGTTCATCGATGTCGAGCACGCGCTCGATCCCCAGTACGCGAAGACGCTTGGCGTTAATCTGGACGACTTGCTTGTTTCACAGCCAAGCTCCGGGGAAGAGGCCCTCCGTATTTGCGAAACGCTGATTCGCTCCAACTCGCTCGACGTTATCGTTGTCGATTCAGTGGCGGCGCTGGTGACGCGGGCAGAGCTCGAAGGCGAGATCGGCGATACCACCGTAGGCGCGCAGGCGCGACTCATGAGTGCGGCGTTGCGCAAATTGACCTCGATCATTTCCAAAGCGCGCACCACCTGCATTTTTACAAACCAGATCCGCGAGAAAATCGGCGTCATGTTCGGCAATCCGGAAACAACCCCGGGCGGAAGAGCGTTGAAATTTTATGCCAGCGTCCGGATCGACATTCGTCGGATTGGCGCAATTAAACAGACCGACGGGGCCGTGATGGGCAATCGCACCCGGCTCAAAGTCGTGAAAAATAAAGTCGCGCCGCCGTTCACCGAAGCGGAGTTCGACATCATGTATAACGAAGGAATTTCCACTACTGGATCGCTGCTCGACCTTGCCCTGGAAAAACAAATCATCGAAAAGCGCGGCTCGTGGTTGAATTACAAAGGCACGCAGCTCGCGCAGGGACGCGATGCGGCCAAGGATGTGTTGAAAAGCGACCACAAGCTTTACGAGGAGATCGAAGCGGCGGTGAAAGCCAAACTGAACGAGGAGAAAGAATGAGGCGCGCTCATAAGATCGACATGTTCTCTCAAATCTTTCGGCTCCGACTGGTCGTCATCGTTCTTTGCGCTGCGTCGATTGTTTCGAACGCAGCCACCAAAAATGAACCAGCACCGCGTTTGATGCCTGGACTGGGCGATGTCCATCACCCGGTCTCGACCAAGAATCGTGAGGCCCAGCAGTTCTTCGACCAAGGACTTAAATTCGTCTTCGGTTTTAATCACGACGAAGCGCGTCGGTCGTTTTGGCGCGCGGCTGAGCTCGATCCGAAATTGGCGATGGCTTGGTGGGGCGTGGCCCTGACTCTCGGGCCGAATTACAATTTACCGGTCGATGCCGAACGCGAGAAAGCGGGTTACGACGCGGTCCAGCGCGCTCTTTCATTGCAGGAAAATACGTCCGATCCGGAACGCGCCTACATCAACGCGCTGACCGTTCGTTATTCAAATGATCCACATGTCGATCTTCACGCGCTCGATCGCGCCTATAAAGAGGCGATGGGAAAACTGGCGGCGCGGTACCCGGATGATTTGGATGCCGCCACTCTTTACGCGGAGAGCGCGATGAATCTCAATCCGTGGCGACTTTGGACCACCGATGGAAAACCGGCTGAAGGAACTGAGGAAATTGTCGCCACACTGGAATCAGTCCTGAAGCGCGCTCCGAATCATCTCGGCGCCAATCATTATTACATTCACGCGGTGGAAGCTTCGCTTCATCCCGAGCGCGCGTTGGCGAGTGCCGCACGTTTGGAGAAGTTAGCTCCAGCCGAAGGCCATCTCGCGCACATGCCGTCACACATTTATGCGCGCGTAGGCGACCATTCGGCCTCGGCACGTTGCAACGAAGCCGCCATGGCAGCGGACAAAAAGTTTCTGAGCGAAACGAACGAGCAAGGCTTTTACCGATTGATGTATTACAGCCACAACATGCATTTCCTGGCTTATGCCGATTGCATGCGAGGCGATTTTGCCGGCGCGAAATCGGCTGCCGACAACTTGGTCTTGAACGTAAGCCCGGGCGTCAAAGCCATTCCGATGTTGGAAGCCTTCTTGCCGACCCCGATCATCGTCTTGCTCGGGTTCGAGCGTTGGGGAGATGTTTTGAAATTGCCGCAGCCGGATAATTCGCTCGCGCTCACCAATGCGGTCTGGCATTCGGCGCGCGGAATTGCTTTTGCAAATCTCGGGAAGACGTCGGAGGCCGAGCAGGAGCAGAAAACGTTTCACGAGGTGGTCGCAAAGATTCCGTCGGACCAAATGTATGACATGCTTAATAACCGCGGGGCCGTTTTCAAAATTCACGAAAACGTTTTGGCGGGCGCGATTGCGCATAGCCGTCATGATGACAACGTGGCGATCGATTTTTTAAAACAAGCCGTCGTAGCGGAGGACGCGCTGAATTACAGCGAACCACCGGCCTGGTATCCGCCGGTCCGGTCGACACTAGGGCGATTATTGCTCGCGACAAATCGCGCCAGCGATGCAGAGAAAGTTTTTCGCGAAGACCTTGAGCGAAAACCTCGCGACGCACGCAGCCTTTCCGGTCTGCGCGATTGTTTGAATGCGCAGGGACGCAAGTACGAGGCCGACCAGATCGATCAGCAATTTCGCGCCGCGTGGAAAGTTGCTGTTGCTACGAGGGCTGCGGCATCCAAGCGCTGATTCGTTCGCAAGATCGATCCGCCGTAGGACGGATTCGCCGTGGGGGACATTTGCCGGTCGAGTCGCAGTTATTGCGACCGAAAACGGATCGTGTAGAAGGCGACTTCGTTTTGACGATCGAAATACGGCGTGACCTCAACGTTTTCGCCGCTCTTTTGAAGTTGGTTTAAATAGGCGACGTCGTACTTGAGCACGCTGTATTCAGGCGGATGGGCGAGGTAAATGAAATCCGGATTCGCCGGCAGGGGCGGTAGCGTTTGATTGAAATCCCAAAAAGGTTCCGACAGCTGCGGTGCGTCGGTAAGGAACATCAGCTGTTCGTTAAAACCCCAATCCAAACTGACGATTGTTAAATCGGAGCGATTCCGATTTTCGCGACAAAGAGTATTCAAACTTTCGCTCCAGCGTCCGCGACCGCCGGTTTGTTGAATTAACTTTTGGGTAGCAGCGATCGAACGCAACCCGCTCAGGCAAACAATTGCGACCGCGAGCATCGCGACCATTCGGTTCAAAGCTCGTGGACTCCAACTGAGTCCAACGAGCGCGGCAATGATCAGATGTGGCAGTGGAAAGACCAAGACCGCATGGTGGATCCGCACCGCATCGGGCAGCAGGAACACGCCAAGAGTGGTGAGCAATGCTGCGACAATCAGAAATGTAACTGCACGCGCTCTGGCAATTTTTCTGCGGTAGGCGAGACCGAAGAAAACAAGACAGGCGACAATAAGCGCGATGCCGATTGCGGCCTTTGGGCCGGCGGAT
Organism: Chthoniobacterales bacterium; assembly: GCA_035635435.1. GTDB lineage: Bacteria > Verrucomicrobiota > Verrucomicrobiia > Chthoniobacterales > UBA10450 > AV40. The sequence continues at coordinate 17,878 of DASQBB010000012.1, forward strand.
CCGTCGTACATTCGCTCGAAAACGCCTCCGACATCCATGAGTCGGTAAAAATGAGAGCCGTCGTACATCGACAACATCGTTTTAAGTTTTGTGGTCATCTCGTCCGGAGCGTTCGGATGCGGGCCAGAAACGGTCAGCATCAACATCCGCGGAATTTTTAAGAGCATCGGTCCGGCGCCGAGAGCGAAACCGAGACCAGCCAGTGCCACCGCCGACGAGTGTTGCCGGACCGCGCCGAAGAGCTGTCGCCAATAGCAAAGAGTGAGGGCGGCGCTGACAGCGATTAGGAAGACAGCGAAATCCGCTTTGTTGAAAAATCCCAGCCCGGCAAACAGACCGAAAAAGAACGCGTCTCTCAGTTTGCGCAGCTGGTTCCAACGAACTGCGAAGTAGAGCAACGCGCACCGGCAAACGAGACTCGGGATCGCCACGCCCCAATCGATTACGGAGACAAAAAATTGCGTAGGATCCATTGCCAGCAGCGCGCCGGCGATCAACGCCGTTGCAATGCCGAGCCAGCGCCAGGTCGCGAGCATCAGAAAAAGCAAAGCGATTAATTCCCAGAATAAATTGCTCGATCGCAGCACAGCGACCGTCGGACCGAAGATTCGAACAGCCGGTATCAGCATCCAGCTTTTCAGCGCGCCAAGATAAGTTTGGACAAACAGAGGAAATGGCCGGCCCGCCAGCGTCACAACTTGATGGTCGGGCATGTGTTGACCGTGGACCTGGCCGGTGACGAAATCCTTCGCCAGTCCGGCGAAGACTGCTTCGTCATAATAAAGTCCGGGAACGGATAGATTTTGTCGCGCCAACAATATCATCGCGGCGGCGAGCAGGGCCCAGAAGGTAACGACCAGGCTTAATTCGCGTCGTCGCCTGCGCACATTTGTTTCGTCAGCTTCAGATGTCATCTTCGCGCCGCGCCACGATGACAGCCTGTCGCGCACATTTCCATTTGGAAATCGGCTGACCAAGCATTAACCACGAATCGACGCGAATGGACACAAATCGGGTGGCATTTTTAGGTTTTCAGAATTCGTGTTTATTCGTGTTCATTAGTGGTTAGTAGATCCATGACCTCGGCCCAGATACGGCAATCGTTTCTCGATTTCTTTCGCGAGAAGAAGCACACCATCGTGCCGTCGTCATCGCTCTTACCGGACGCGCCCAACCTCCTTTTTACGAACGCGGGCATGAATCAGTTCGTCCCGATTTTTCTTGGACAACAGAAACCGTCGTGGAAACCGCCGCGGGTGGCCGATACCCAAAAATGCATTCGGGCCGGCGGCAAACACAACGATCTCGAAGACGTCGGGCTCGACACTTATCACCTCACTTTTTTCGAAATGCTTGGCAACTGGAGCTTTGGCGATTATTTCAAGAAGGAAGCGATCGAATGGGCGTGGGAACTAATTGTCGAGCGCTGGAGACTTCCGGCGCAACGACTCTACGCCAGCGTTTACAAACCCGGGCCTGACGAACCGAGCGAGTTCGATCAGGAAGCGCACGATCATTGGGCGCGGTTATTTCAGGACGCCGATCTTGATCCGAAAATTCACGTCGTTACCTCCGGCAAAGCCGATAATTTCTGGATGATGGGCGACACCGGCCCGTGCGGGCCGTGTTCCGAGTTGCATGTCGATCTTACACCCGACGGCGATACGCGCGGTTCGTTGGTTAATAAAGACGACCCACGCTGCATCGAAATTTGGAATTTGGTTTTTATCCAATTCAACGCCAATCCCGACGGAAGTTTCAGTCCGTTGCCTCAACGCCATGTTGACACTGGAATGGGATTCGAGCGGATGTCCGGCTTTTACGCTGCCACGAAAGGCTTCACCGATTTCACGGCCGCGCCGTCGGCTTACGACTCGGATGTGTTCACCGACATTTTCAAAGCACTCGAAAAACTGAGCGGCAAGAAATATGCGAACACGCTTCCGAAACATGGAAGCGCCGGTGAGAACGAGCAGGAAAAGATCGACATCGCATTTCGCGTGATCGCCGATCACATCCGAGCTCTCGGCTTCGCGATCGCCGACGGAATCATTCCATCGAACGAAGGGCGCGGTTACGTTTTGCGTCGCATTTTGCGTCGCGCTGTTCGTTACGGTCGCTCATTAGGTTTTCACGAACCGTTCTTCTTCAAGCTTGTGGACGTCGTCGCCAAAACAATGGGAGACGTCTTTCCCGAAGTCCGCGCGAAGCAAAAGATGATTCAAGAAACAATTCGCCGCGAAGAGGAATCGTTTAACAAGACGCTTGATAAAGGGATCGAGCTTTTCGAATCGGAAGTTGGGCGCGGTGTTTCGAAAATTTCGGACGCGTTCGCGTTCCGACTTTACGACGAGCAAGGATTCCCACTCGATCTAACCGGACTGATGGCGCGCGAGCGTGGGCTCACCGTCGACGTTGCCGGCTTTGAGAAGCTGATGGATCAACAGCGTGAGCGGGCGCGGAAGGCCCAGAAGAAAGAAACAATCGCGGTCGAGCCAGGAGAATTAAAGAGTTCGCCGACAAAATTTCTCGGCTACGATTTTTTGGAGACCGAAGCGGTTGTCGAAACTGTGCTGTCCGGAAATAAACCGGACGAGATCAATATCGTTCTCGATCAGACGCCTTGTTACGCTGAAATGGGAGGACAGGTTGGCGATCGTGGATTGCTTCATGTTCCGGGACATGATCGCACCGAAGTCGGTCAGCTACGTGTCACCGATACTCAAAAACGTGGCGAAGCTTACATCCATCGAACCCAGCTGGTTGAAGGTCGCCCGCCAGAACCAGGCGAAGCTATCCGCATCTCAGTCGACGCCGATCGTCGCAAATTGATTCAGGGGCATCACACCGTGACGCATTTACTGCACTGGGCGTTGCACGAAGTCGTCTCGAAGGATGCCACGCAGAAGGGGAGTTATGTGGGTCCGGACAAATTGACGTTCGACTTCTCGAGCGCAGCGCTGACGCCGGAGCAAAAGCGCGATGTGGAAAAATTGGTGAACGAAAAGATCGCCGAGAACGCGCCCGTTTCGTGGACAGAAATTCCGTACGCGGAGGCCAAGAAGCGCAAAGATATCCAGCAATTCTTTGGCGAGAAATACGGTGAGGCCGTGCGCGTCGTACAGATCGGTGGTGAACCGAAGAAGTTGAACGGTTACTCGATGGAACTTTGCGGCGGCACCCACGTAAGATCGACAAGCGAGATCGGCGTGTTCCGGATCGTGAAGGAGGAAGCGATCGCCGCAGGCACGCGCCGAATTGAAGCCGTCGCCGGCGATGCCGCTCGGGTATGGGCGCGGGAAGAAGCGGAGCGCCAGCAAGAAAGATTCGAAACGTTGTCGCGCAAAAAGCCGCAGCTCGCGCCGCTTCCTGTCTTCACCGACACCGTGGAAACAGACGAGATACTGAAACAGATCGACGCGCGCGCGGCGCACCTGGAAAAGTTGGATGTGGATGTGCGTGAGTGGGAAAAGAAACACGCGAAGGAAGCGGAAGCGGATTTGCGCAGCCGCGCCGCGCAGATTGCGAATGACTTGGCGTTGTCCAAGGTCGGCCAGAAAATCTGCGTGGCCAGCGTTCCGGATGGCGACGGCAAACTGCTCCAAGCCGTGGCCGATGCGTTGAAACAAAAGTTTGATGGTCCGATCGTTCTCGCCGGCGGGAAAGAAAATAACGTCGCGCTCGTAGTGCTTGTTCCGAAGCAACTGACATCCAAATTTCAGGCGAACAAAATTATTCAGCAGATTGCGCCGATCGTTGGCGGCAAGGGCGGTGGGCGACCGGAAAACGCGCAAGGTGGCGGCACCGACGCGGACAAGGTCGACAAAGCACTTGCCGAAGCGAAGCGATTGCTGACTTAGTCTGACGGCAGCACGAGCGTTATGAAAAAGGTCGCGGCCAGTGCGAGGAATAGCACCATCAGATAGATAAAACCGCCGGTGAAGAATTTGAGTGTGCTGATGAACCAGCCTTGTCGATAGACCCGGCGGATCGACAAGAATATTTGCATCACGAACGCGATCCAAAGCAGCGCGATGCACCAGCTGGCGATGGCGCCCGGGACCGCACGATTCAGTCCGATTGTTGCGAGCACGATCAACATGATCCCGATATAAAAGAAGGTGTGGATGTGGAGCGCGTAAATCAGATGATCGATGTAGAAAGTGTGGCGACGGATATAGAGAACTTTTAGGACAAACGCGAAGAGCGGGACACAGCAAAGCATCATGTAAGGCAAATTGCTGAAGAGCGTGCTGATGAAGAGCCCCATTTTCGTTCCGTGCTCACCCATTTTGTCCTTGGCCCGCGCCTCGATCCACTTCTCGAACGGAGTGGATTGCTTCGTGTCCGCATCAAAGACCACAAATGGTCGCTCTGTCACCGGCCCGTAAGTTTTTGTCGTTGGCGCGCCTGTCGGCCCTGCTGGAGGCGAGGGTGCCGCTGGAGGTGAACTCGCGCCAGGCGAAGGCACGGCCGGAGCCGCAGGCGGAGAAGGCTCGCGTAACAATTTCTCCAATTTCGCGCGCGCCTCGGGAGGCAAATCTTCTTTCTTCAGATCGGCTTCGATTTCGGCCCGGTCTTTCGGCCCGAGTTTACTTGGATCGACATGAAGCCCGCGTGCTCCGTAATTCACCGCGAAGAAGAATAAAATGCTCGCGAGAAGATAAAGCCGCAGCGGATGCAAATAGCGAACGCGCTTGCCGGCGAGAAATTCGTTTGTCAGCCGCCACGGTTTGACAATGAGGAGGCCGATGGTGGCAAAAAATTTCGAGTCCCAATTTAGAAACGAGTCGAGAACATCGACAATCACGTGCCGGAACGAGCGGCGGTAATCAATTGCTGCCTGCCCGCATTGCGCGCAATGCGGCCCAGTTAATTCGGCGCCGCAATTTTCGCAATGCGTGAACGGCAGAGCTTGTCGATCTTTGCCTCGCCCAAACCAGCGGCGCCGCGCACTTCTCTCAACTGCAGAAATCGCGGTATCGCCAAGAATGATTTTTGCCGGCTCGTCCGCCATCGCGACCGAGCTTACGAAAAAAGCGCGCGGTGCGTCTATCGCAGAAAGAACAAGCCGATTGTCCCAATGGCACCGATCGCAATCATCAATACGTCGTTGCTGACAAAGTAGGGATAAACCATTAACGCGATGCCGAGGAACATTGGTTTCCAGAGATTCATTCGTTTTCCGTAGATGAAGGCAACGAATCCGATCGATCCGAAGACGAACCCGCCGATTAGATTGGCCGCGCTCAAATTCAGCATGGCCGGTAAACGAGCTACTTGCGGGCCAGGTAGGGGCGATTGACCTCAATCGCCCGCGGGCGGTTCGGTGAACCGCCCCTACCAATATTCCGAAACGGAAAGTTGTGGTTGACCGTTGGTACTCCGCGATGACACGATTCGGGAAAGATCGCCAATGGCACTTGAACTTTTTCGAAAGAAAAGCCCGGACCATTTGATTGCCGAAGCCGCTACGCCTGAGCGGCAAATGAAGCGTGTACTTGGCCCGTTCGCTCTTACCTGCATCGGTATCGGCGCGATCATCGGGACCGGGATTTTTGCGCTCGCCGGAACGGCCGCGGCCGGTGAGCAACTGGCGGCCTCCATCTGGAAAACTCCAATCCTGAATTTCATCCAGTCCTGGATGAGCCACGCGCCGCTTGTTTTTGGCCGCCCCGGTGCCGGACCGGCGGTCATGCTTTCGTTTGTCGTCGCCGGCGTCGCCTGCGGGTTCGCCGCGCTCTGCTATGCCGAGCTAGCATCGATGATCCCGGTCTCGGGTTCCGCTTACACTTACTCCTACGCGACGCTTGGTGAGCTCATTGCCTGGATCATTGGTTGGGACCTCATTCTCGAATACGCCGTTGGCAACATGGCAGTGGCGGTCGGTTGGTCGGGCTATTTCGTCCGGCTATTCGGAAGTCTCTTTGGA
>DASQBB010000013.1:0-70510 GCA_035635435.1 Chthoniobacterales bacterium
GATCTGGAGGTTTGATCTCGCGGAGAGTCTTGATTCAATTCCGCACACAAAACCTCACGCAATTACCCACATGAACGACGCGCTGTTGTCGCAGATCGATATGCAACCGTTGGAGTCGTTCACGTTCAAAGGCGCGAACGACGAAGAGGTCCAGGGTTTCATGGTTAAACCGCCGGGATTTGACCCGAACAAAAAATATCCGCTGAAATTTTTGATCCACGGCGGGCCGCAAGGGGCGTGGGGAAACTCCTGGACGTATCGCTGGAACGCGGAGTTGTTCGCGGCCACCGGAAATTACGTGGTGGTGATGATCAACTTCCACGGCTCGACCGGTTACGGGCAGAAGTTTACCGACTCGATCAGTGGCGATTGGGGCGGCAAACCGTATGTCGATCTAATGAAGGGACTCGATTACGTGGAAAAGACCTGCCCGTTCATCGACAAATCATGCGAGGCCGCGCTCGGCGCGAGCTACGGCGGTTACATGGCGAACTGGTTGTTAGGCCACACCGATCGCTTCAAATGCATCGTGTCGCACGACGGCATGTTCAACAGCGAATCGGCCTACGGCACGACCGAAGAGCTGTGGTTCAACGAGTGGGAATTTGGCGGGCCCCCTTGGAAGAACAGAGAAAAGTATCGCAGATACTCGCCGCATTTGTTCGCTGACAAATTCAAGACGCCGACGCTAGTGATTCACGGCCAGAACGATTACCGCCTCGACGTGAGCGAGGGATTTCAACTCTTCACCACGCTCCAGCGACTAAAGATCCCGTCGAAGATGTTGTATTTCCCGGACGAAGGTCACTGGGTCCTCAAGCCGCAGAACTCGCGGCTCTGGTACAAGACCGTGAACGATTGGGTCGATCAGTGGTGCAGTCCGAGCCGGACTGGCCCTTAACGGAAAAGTTGTAGCGGTGCTTGTTCTCAAGCACCGAACTATTAAACAGGCGCTTGAGACAAGCGCCTCTACAATGTCGGCGTCAGCGCCGCCGCCGTCCGTAGGAATAACCGCGGTGCGAGCGTCCGCCGCCGATCGCGCGCCGGCCGCCGACCGCTGATTCGGGTTCGAAGAGCACGGTGTAGAGATAATTGAAATTCTCCAGCTTGAGCCGCGGAATTTTTCGTCCGATAAAACGTTCGATCGCTTGTAGCGCCGCAACCTCTTCACCGTTCATGAGCGTGAACGCGTCGCCGACATTTTGCGCCCGGCCAGTGCGACCGATGCGATGGACGTAATCTTCGGCGTGTTCAGGCACGTCGTAATTGATGACGTGACTGACGCCGGCGATGTCGAGGCCGCGCGCGGCGATGTCGGTCGCGACCATCACTTCGTATTTGCCTGACTTGAAACCTTCGAGCGCTTCGATCCGCTCGCGCTGGGTGCGATTCGAATGGAGAACCGCCACGGAATGATTTCCCTGTTTCAACTTGTGCGCGATGCGATCGGCGCCGTGTTTGGTTCGGGAAAAAATGAGCGCGCTATCGAAATTGGTTCGTTCGAGCAGCGCCATGAGAAGATCGAACTTTTGTTCGGCCGCGACCGGATAAACCGCATGGGTCACGGTTTCGGCCGGCGAACGGCGGATGCCGATTTCCACCAACTCAGGATCGCGCAAGACCCACGCCGCGAGCCGTTCGATTTCTGGTGGCAGCGTTGCCGAGAAAAGAAGTGTTTGGCGATCGGTCGAAATTTTTTCGACGATACGGCGGACATCCGGCAGAAAACCCATGTCGAGCATGCGATCGACTTCATCGAGCACCAGAACGTTGACCTGGCGCAAATCCATCGTGCGTTGCTCGAGCAGATCGAGCAGCCGGCCGGGCGTGGCGACGAGAACATCGACCCCACGTTTCAGGTCTTCGCGCTGTTTTCCGTAGCCGACGCCGCCGTGCACAACGGTCGCGCGCAAATCGGTGAAACGGCCGTAATCGCGGAACGCGGTCTCGACTTGCGCGGCCAGCTCGCGGGTTGGCTCGAGCACGAGGCATCGGAACGCGCCGTGTTTGGCCAGCAAAGTTAAGATCGGCAGGGCAAACGCCGCGGTTTTGCCGGTGCCGGTCTGCGCCGTGCCAATTAAATCTTTGCCAGAAAGAATAATCGGGAAGGCGCGAAGCTGGATCGGCGTGGGCTCGGTAAAGCCCATCGCCTGGGTGCCGTGCACGACTTCCGGCGAAAGTTCGAAATTATTAAATGACACGAGGTGAAACTAGAGCGCAGATTCCTGGAAGCAATCGGCGTACTCAATATGACAAGAGTATTTGTTGTTGCGGACACTCATAACAAGTTGCCGCAGAAAATTGTCGATCTTGCGCGCGACGCGGACGAGATCTGGCATCTCGGCGATGTTTGCGCGGAAATCATTTTGGATGAACTGCGCGCCATCGGTCCGCCGGTCACGATCGTGCGCGGGAATTGCGACAGCAATTCCGAGTGGCCGCTGGTTGTCGATCTTACGCGAGAGGGTTTGAGATTTCGGCTGGAACATATTCCGCCGGATCTTCTGCCCGATGATGTCGATGTTATTTTGCATGGTCATACCCACGTCCCGGGAAATGAAAAGCGCGGTGGCGTTCTGTTTCTAAATCCGGGTTGCGTCACGCGACCGAACCAAGGTTCGCCCGCGAGTGTTGCCTGGCTCGAAATCGCCAATGGAAAAATAAAGTGGCGATTAGTCCCGCTGCGCTGAAATGCGGATCTATTTCTCCTCGCTTGATTTCCGGCTGAACCAACGCCGCTTTTTCTTTGGCTCCTCCGCTGCCGGCGCTTCCTTTTCTTTCGCCTTGGGCTCTTCGCGTTTCGTTTCTTTCTGTTTTGGCTCGGCCTTTGGCTCTTTCTTTTTCGCCTTCTTTTCTTCGGCCGGTTTTTCTTCGACCACGACCTCGGCATCAACCCATTCGATGAACGCCATCGAAGCGGAATCGCTCTTGCGCTGACCGAGTCGCACGATGCGGGTGTAGCCGCCATTGCGTTCGGTCGATCGCGGCGCGATTTCGTCGAACAATTTTTTGACGGCGTCTTTGTGTCGCAACGTCGAGAAGGCCGTGCGGCGCGCGTGAATCGAGCCGTTCTTGCCGAGCGTAACCATTTTTTCGGCAATGGGGCGGACCGCTTTCGCTTTGGCCAGTGTGGTTTTGATCCGCTGATGCTCGATTAAATTGCAAACCTGATTGGCAAGCAGCGCATTGCGATGCGCAGCTTTGCGGCCGAGCTTCACCGTCTTTTTTTGATGTCTCATCGGTTTGCCCTAATCGGATTATTTGCGTTCGGTTGCGGCGACAGCAGCGCCGTTTCCAGAAGCGCCATCGGGTCCGGCAACAGGCTCGACCAAGCCGGCCTCGAATTTCATCCCGAGACTCAGGCCGAGCTGTTGCAGTTTGTCTTTGATCTCGTTGAGCGACTTCTTGCCGAAGTTGCGATACTTGAGCATTTCGCTTTCGGTCTTCTGCGCGAGCTGGCCAACGGTGGTGATGTTGGCGTTGTTCAAGCAGTTGGCCGCGCGCACGCTGAGCTCGATTTCGTTGACACTCATGTTGAGCAGCTTCTTGAGCTTCAGGTTCTCCTCGCTCACGCCCGCCGGCGTTTCGTCGAACTCGATCACTTCTTCGTTGAAGTTGACGAACACGTCGAGGTGATGGCGCAGAATCGCGGAGGCTTGGAGCAGCGCGTCGTCCGGAGTCAATCGACCGTCGGTCCAGACTTCGAGAATGAGCTTGTCGTAATCGGTGCGTTGGCCGACACGCGTATTCTCGACCGCATACTTCACGCGCGTGACCGGTGAGAAAATGGAATCGATCGGGATCAGGCCGATCGCTTGGTCGGCGCGTTTGTTTTCTTCGCCGGTGGCGAAACCGCGACCGACGCGGACTTCGAGCTCGGCGTCAAATTTGTGTTTCTTGTCCAAGGTGCAGATGACCAGCTTCGGGTTGAGCACCTCGTAGCCGGCCACTTCCTGGATGTCCCCGGCAGTGACTTCGCCTTCCTTGTTCACCATCAACGAAAGTTTTTTCGGCTCGTGATCTTCGGCTTTGAATTTCACCTTCTTGAGGTTGAGCACGATGTCGGTCACGTCTTCAACCACGCCAGGGAGCGTGGCGAACTCATGTTGCGCGCCGGTGATTTTTACCGCGGTAATGGCAGCGCCTTCGAGCGACGAAAGCAAAACGCGCCGGAGCGAATTTCCGACGGTGTGCCCGTAGCCGGCTTCAAACGGCTCGGCGGTGAACCTGGCGTAAGTGTCTGTGGCTGTGCTCTCATCTTTGGTGAGAGTCTTCGGCATTTCAAAACGACCGTAACGAACTGGCATATGTTTTAGGGATGAAGGATGAGGGATGAATTATGAAAAGAGAAAATGCGTCTGCGGCTTTTTCATCCTTCTTCGTTCAACCTTCATCCTTTCGGATTGCCGGGTTTCCCCTGGCGAGTGTGGTCTCACGTCTAGCGACGGAGACCCAGGGACCAACGGCGTAATTTTAAAAACTCGCTGCGGAGCGTGGAATAAAGAGCATCAAGGCACTTTTGCAAGTGGTGATTTAGCCGAACCTAGCCTTCGACGATTTCGTCCGGCAACCCGGAAGATGTCGATCTTTTCGGAAAATACGAAGCCAGCGCTTTCCCAGCTTCCTCGATCGTGTCGACCAAAGCGTGGCTGAACTTCTCATTTCGAAAATGCTCGCGCATTCCTTCCACCAGGCGTTGCCAAAATTGCTCGCCGCACTTTTCGTGGATCGCCTTGTCGCCCACGACGGCGAACTTGTGCGCGCGCGGCGCGACGAAAATGAGGACCGCATTGCGCTCGGGCGCTTTATGCATTCCGAGCCGGTGAAATTTTTTCTGTGCAGCGATCAACGGATCGACATCCAGCTTGCCGCGCTGAATAAAAACCCGAATCTGGCCCGAAGTTTTCGATTCGGCCTCGCGAATTGCGCCGACGATCCGATCGTGTTCGAGTTTGCCGAGAAATTCTTTCGTTCTCATCACTACCAGCTGGAGCCTGCGCCACCGCCGCCGAAACTTCCGCCGCCGCCGCTAAATCCGCTGAATCCAGCGCCACCGCCGCCGGATGACCAGCCACCGCCACCGCCCGAACCAAGCGCCCAGGCCCATCCCGCGCCGGAGCTGCTGTAATGATATCCGCGTTTTCGACCCAATCGCGACAGAATCAGCGCGACGATGATAAAGAGGACAAAGAAAACGAGATTGCCGCCGAAATTGCCCGTCTCGCTATGCCGCTCTCTCGCTGTTTTTCCAGTTCCTTTGTACTCGCCGCGGACCGCTTTGAAGATTGAATCGATGCCTTCGGACAGTCCGCCTTCGTAATCGTTGCTCCGAAAATGCGGTTTGATGCGGTATTCGGTGATGTCGAACGCGGTGGCATCGGGAAGTGCACCTTCCAAACCGTAGCCGACCTGAATGAACATCTTGCGGTCTTGGGTGAAGACGAACAGCACCACGCCGTTGCGTTTTTCCTTTTGTCCAACGCCCCATGCCTGTGCGACGCGTTGCGTGTAATCGGCAATCTCCGAGTCGCTTTCCATTTTTGGAAAGACCGCGACCACGACTTGATTGGAAGTCTCACGTTCGAATTGAGCGAGCTGTTCGTTGAAGCGATTAGCGGCTTCTTTTGAAACGACGCTGGCGTAATCGTTGAAGTAGGCGGCCGGTTTCGGTGGAATGACTTCCGCCGCGCGCGACTCAATCGCGACGAACGCGATAAACGTTGCAAGACTAAATGCGATTCGTTTCACACGAAAAACTGTAGAGGCAGCCGTCTCGGCTGCAATGGCGCGGGCGACACGCCCGCCACTACAGCAAGATCGACAATCACTCTTACGGCGTGCCCGCAGGCGAGGCTACGGGTGCCGGCGAGGCGAAATTGAACTGCACCGGCGGCGGTTTTTCCGCGCCCGGTTGGGCGTTAAAGAACGGCCGCGGCGAAAAGCCAAACATGCCGGCAAATAACTTCGTCGGGAACGTCATCACGGCAGTGTTATAGCTCTGCACCGTTTCGTTGAATTTATTGCGCTCGACCGAGATTCGATTCTCCGTCCCTTCGAGTTGCGCCTGCAGGCTGAGGAAATTCTGGTTCGCGCGCAATTCCGGGTAACGTTCGCTCACGACTAGCAAGCGTGAGAGCGCGTTGCTCAACTGGCCTTGCGCGGCTTGGAATTGCTCGAGTTGCGCCGCATCGGTAGGCGCCTTATTCGGATCCAATTGCACGCGCCCGACGCTGGCGCGCGCGTTGGTTATCTCGGTCAGCGTGGATTTCTCGAAATTGGCTGCGCCTTGCACGGTGTTGACCAAGTTTGGAATCAAATCCGCGCGCCGCTGATAAACATTTTGCACCTGCGCCCATTGCGCGTCGACCCCCTGCTGCAATTTGACCAAACGATTATAGGTGCCCATCAGAGCGAGTCCCGCAACGATCGCGATAAAAAGAATGATGACGAGGAGACCGCCGCAACCGATCGCAAACTTGTTCATAAGGTCGACAATGTAAGTGTCAGCAACCGTTCAGGAAAGAGCTGGCTAAGTCAAACCCGCTATCGGCCGAGGACGAGGCGCAAAAAATATGCGTCGGAGAACTTCGCGCTCCATCCCTGCCGGACGATGAGCGCGTTCAGCGACGGAATGATAAACAAGCGTTCATAATTCGAACCGAGCGCGACGACCGTGTCGGGCGGCGCTGCTCGGCAAACGCAGATGCCGGTCCAATGTGCGCGTTGCCATTTCAGGTCCAACTCTTTTTCGAGATCGATCTCGCGAGCGTTCGGTGCTTGCCGGTTCAACCAAAACGTCAGGCCGTAAGAAGGATTTGCGCTCGAACCGATGAACGCCTGGCCGAGCAAGTTCGCGGGAATAATTTGTTTCCCGTGATAACTTCCGTGGCCAAGCATCAACTCGCCGAACCGCCCCCATTCCCGCGCGCTCAGTTCGAAGCCGCTGGCCGGAAGCGGATTGCCGCGAAAATCTTTTTTGAATTCGAGACTCGTTAGACCGAGCGGTGAAAGAACATTCTCATCCAAATACGAGATGGTCGAGCGCCCGTTCAGTTTTCGCCGCAAGACTTCGGCGAAAATTTGGAGATGACTCGGGCCGTAAGTGAAGGCGGAACCTGGAGCAGCAGCGAGCGGCAATTGAATTGCGGCGGCATTTCGGTCGCGAATCGACTCGCTATGAAGATGCGGCGCCGGCTCGATTCCATCGGTTTGATTCAACAACTGGCGAATCGCAATCTGCGATTTGCGCGGATCGTTTTTCCATTCGGTAATGGTGTCGGCGACGCGGTCGTCGAGCTTGATCAAACCATCGCGCACGGCGCAAAGCGCCGCAATGCCCCAAAAGCTTTTGGTGCCGCTGAAAATCTTGCAGCGCAAATCGGCCCCGCCGCCATTGGCGTAATGCTCGAAAACGGTGCGCCCGTTCTGCATCACGAGCATGGAAAAGCCGCGCTTGTTTTCGGAATAGCTGGCGGCGCGCGCGCAATTGCCGGGCTGAATGTCGGCGATGGACGATGGCGCTGATACGATTATCGCCAGAAACGACAGCGCGACAAAGCGCGCCGTCATTCCGGTGCTGATGCTGGTGTCGCCGAGGTTGCGCTTTGGTCGTCGGGCGCGGGCACGGATGGGCGCGGGCTCACCGGCAGATGGCGGGTGCGGAGTTCCTCAACGTTTGGCAGTTCGTCGAGATTGCGCAGACCGAAATGGTCGAGAAAAAATTCGGTCGTTTCGTAAAGCAACGGACGACCGGGAATCTCGGCGCGTCCCGAAATTTTGACGAGCCCGCGCTCCATCAACGTTTGCAAAACTCCATCGATGGTGACGCCGCGGACTGCTTCGACATCGGCGCGCGTGATTGGCTGGCGATAAGCGATGATGGCGAGCGTCTCGAGCGCGGGCGAACTCAAGCGCGCCGGTTTCGGCGCGGGGAAAAGACCGCGCACCCATTGGGCGTATTTTGGATCGCTGGCCAGCTGCCAACCGTCGGCTTTTTCCGCGAGCTGAAATCCGTGTTCGTGTTCAATGTAATCGACCTTCAACTGCTCAATTGCGGCGGCGACTTCGGGCGGTCGGATTTTCGCGAATTCGTTGGGTGAAAATTCATCCTCGGCGCCGGCGTTATGGAGAACATCGACAATCTCTTTGATCGAGAGCGGCTTTTGGGCGCTGAAGAGCAAAGCCTCAATTACCCTGGCGAGCGTCATATGATCTAATTTGCGCCGATCGCGCTTTGAATTGCGTCCGCGATGCGGTTGGCGTGTTTGTCGATCTTATCGAGCTCACGGCCCTCGATCAAAAGGCGGATCTTTGATTCCGTGCCGGAGTAGCGGAGCAGAACACGGCCTTTGCCGGCCAGCTCGCGCTCAACTTCATCGCGCAATTTCACCACTTCACGCAGTTCCTCGATCGGTGGTTTTGATTTCACTACCAGATTGCGCTGCGCCTGCGGATATTTTTTGAGACACTTCTTCAATTTACTCAACGGCTGACCGGTCTCGTGCATGATGCGTAAAATCTGGAGCGCGCTGATGATTCCATCCCCGGTGGTCGTGAAATCGCGAAAGATGATGTGGCCGCTTTGCTCCCCGCCGAGATTGAGATTTTGCTTCATCATTTCCTCAATCACGTAACGATCGCCCACTTTTGTGCGGATCATTTTGCCGCCGTTGGCCGCGAGCGTTTCGTCCAGGCCAAAGTTGCTCATCACCGTCGCGACAAGTGTATTTTCGCGAAGCTGATTCGTTTTCAAGAGATCGAGCGCGACGATCGCGAGAATTTCATCGCCGTCGACGATCTCGCCGTTCTCGTCGCAAAGAAGAACGCGGTCGGCATCGCCATCGTGAGTGATTCCGACGTCGGCGTTGGCGAGATTCACGGCCCGTTGGATTTCTTCGGGATGCATGCTGCCGCAGCCGTCGTTGATGTTCACCCCGTTGGGCTCGTTGTGAATGATCGCCACTTCGGCGCCGAGTTCGCGCAAAATACAGGGCGTGGATTTGTAAGCCGCGCCGTTGGCGACGTCGACCGCGACACACATTCCTTCGAGCGACATGTCACGGGGGAAACTGCGTTTCGCGAATTCAACATAGCGCCCAAGCGCGTCATCGATGCGCGCGGCGCGCCCGATTTTTCCCGCAGTTGGGCGGATGTTGTCGATCTTGCCAGTGAAAACGAGGTCCTCGATTTGCGCTTCGATCTGGTCGTCGAGTTTGTAGCCGTCGTGCCGGAAAAATTTGATACCGTTGTCCTCGTAAGGATTGTGCGAAGCGGAAAGAACAATGCCGGCATCGGCCCGCAATGAACGCGTGATGTAAGCCACACCCGGCGTTGGCAAGGGACCAATGATGAGAACATCGACACCGAGCGAAGTGATTCCGGCGACGAGCGCGTTCTCGAGCATGTAACCGGAAAGGCGAGTGTCTTTGCCAAGCACGATTTTCGGGCGCGCGCCTTCCGGGAGCGTGCGCGGATTCAGTTGGGTGAAAACATGCGCGGCAGCGCGGCCAAGTTTGAGCGCGGTCTCGGCCGTGACCGGCTCGACATTGGCGACACCGCGGACGCCGTCAGTGCCGAAAATCTTTGTCGCCTGTTTCACAGCCTTACTGAAACGCTCCAATACCGGTTCGTAAACGGGAAAGTGAAGTGATCATCGCGTTTAGGTAGATTCGGTTTTGGCCGCGATTTCTTTCTTTGCTGTTTTCATTTCGTTGATTTTGCGGTGCAACGTGCGCCGGCTGATCCCGAGTTTTTTTGCGGCCGCAGTGACGTTGCCATTCGTGGTCGCCAGTGCCTGCAATATAAGCTTGCGCTCCGTTTCGTGGAGATCGAGCGGGCTGGTTTTCTCACCGAAAGCTTTGGTCGGGGAAATTCCGCGCGGGAGAGTTGCGCCTGCCGCCTGTCGCAAAGCAGAAGGTAAATCGCGCGGCGCAATTTTTGATCCCGTTGCCATGACGACGCCATGTTCGATGGCGGTACGCAGTTCGCGGACGTTACCAGGCCAGTTGTAGGTTAGCAGGGCGTTCATCGCTTCGGGCGTCAGATCGGCAACTTCCTTGTTGTTCGCTTTGGAAAATTGCCGCAAAAACGCGCGCACCAACAGCGGGATGTCGTCTTTGCGCTCGCGCAACGGCGGCATGACGATCCGCACCACGTTGAGACGAAAATACAAATCATCCCGAAATTTTCCCTCTTTCACTAATTGCTCGAGATTTTTGTTGGTTGCGGCGATGAGGCGGACGTCCGCACGCAAAGTTTGATTGCCGCCCACGCGCTCAAAGGCGCGCTCTTCGCTGATCACGCGCAGCAATTTTACTTGTGTCGCTGGCGGAATTTCGGCGACTTCGTCCAAGAAAATTGATCCGCCGTTCGCTTGCTCGAAGCGCCCGATCCGGCGTTCATGCGCGCCGGTGAACGCGCCTTTTTCGTGGCCGAACAATTCGCTTTCAAGCAATGTGGGCGAAAGCGCGGCGCAATGGACAGTGACGAATTTCGCTTTGTTGCGCCGGCTCAAATTGTGGATCGCGTGTGCGGCCAGTTCCTTGCCCGTGCCGCTTTCGCCTTCGACCAAGACATTCGCCGAGGACGGCGCGACCTGGCGGATGGTGTCGATCACTTCATGCAACGCCGGCGATTCGCCGATCATGTTCTCGAGGCCGTAACGTTCGTCGACTTGTCGCCGCAGCGTTTGATTCTCCTGCTCGAGCTTACTCTCCCGCAGAGCGCGCGAGATCAGCATTTCCACTTTGTCGAGATTTAGCGGTTTGGTCACGAAATCGTAAGCCCCGCTCTTCATCGCTTCGACCGCGGTGTCGACCGAGCCGTAGGCCGTCATCATGATGCAAGTCGGCGGCCGCGGCATTTTTAGTGCGCGCTCGATTAATTGCATTCCGTCTTCGGCGCCGAGGCGGAGATCGGTCAAGAGAAGATCGACATCTTCGCGCTCGAGGACATTCATTGCGCTGGCAATATCGCCCGCCACATAGACATCGTAATCGTTTTCGAGCAGGCGGCGCAGTCCGTCCCGCGTATGTTTTTCGTCATCAACGATAAGGATGATGGGTTGGATAGAATCCATGAATAGCTTTCGGAAATGGCAAGTGCGCCATTTATTCTCACTCAATCACGCCATCTCTCAATCAGGAAGATAATGCTAGCAAGTTTCGGAACTGGCGGTAAAAGCGCACGATGCCGTTGAAAGTAGTTTTAATTATTTTGATCGTTTACGCGATCGGGTTCGCAATTTTGCTGGCGCGAAAGGCGCCGCAGCGCAAATCGTCGAAACCAATTTCGCGCGGCTGGGGCAATCGACTGCGAATCCTGATTATTGGTGCGACCGGACGGACCGGGCGCGAGTTTGTCCGGCAGGCATTGGAACAGGGTCACCAAGTTACGGCGCTCGTGCGAAAGCCGAAGAAGATGAAGCTCGAGCACCCGAATTTGCGCGTCGTTAAAGGGAACGTTGCTGACTACGCTTCAATCGAATCGGCAATGCGAGGGCAGAGCGCGGTGGTCTGCGCGATCGGGACGAAGCGGTTCTTTTATCCGAACCGTGTCTTATCAAAGGGGACAGCGAACATTCTTCGCGCGATGAAAAGTTGCAATGTGCCGCGCCTGGTTTGCGAAAGTTCGCTCGGCGTCGGCAACAGTGTTGGCCAGCTCGGGCTGATTTACACGTTCTTTGTCGTGCCGGTGATTTTACCGTTTATTTTTTACGACAAAGTCCGCCAGGAAAAATTAATTGAAGAGAGCGACGCCGACTGGGTGATCGTGCGCCCGGCCGTTCTCACGAATGCGCCAGCGCGCGGGAAGTATCGGCACGGCCGCAAGATTGGAAATTACATTTGGACCAATCGAATTGCACGCGCGGACGTCGCCGATTTCATGCTCAAGCAATTGACGGATGACGATTATATCGGCTCGGCCGTCGGTGTTGCCTGGTAGAAGCGCCGGCTATTGCCGCGTCGACGGTGCTTCGTGATAAGGCGAGCCGGATTGATAAAGGGCGATCTTATTTCGCAGCGATTCGGCGAGAGATGTGATGCCGTTGGCATCGGCGATTTGAAGCGCGTCTTTCGCAGCGGCGACAGCTTTGTCGAATTCACGGTTTTCCGCGTAGGCAGCGGCAAGTGTGTGAAGCAGAACCGGATCGTTTCCATCGGTCGCTAGAACGGCCTGTTCTGCGAGTTCCACGCCGGCAGATAAGCGAGGGCGGTGGCAACGATTAGCGCGAGACTAAGGAGCCAGATCCGTTGCGAATTTTTAGCTGCGCTTCTTGCGTCCGACTTCGCCATTCAATTCGCGCTCGAGGTCGATTTCGAATCTCCTGCTTCCAGCATACGAACGCGTCGGTCGATGTAGGGCAGACGAATCGTCAGCGTGAGTCCTTTACCTTCACTGCTTTCAATCGACATTTCGCCGCCGTGTTCGCGCACAATCCGGCGAACGATCAAGAGGCCGAGTCCAGTGCCACTTGTCTTGGTGGTAAAATAGGGCTCGAAGACGCGGCTGAGATTCTCCGCCGAAATTCCGCCACCCGTATCCGTGAAGCGCACGATCACGTGTGATTCGTCCATATCGGTGCGAATTCGCAAGATTCCGCGGGACTTCATCGCTTCGAAACTGTTTTTGATCACGTTGTAAAACGCTTGCTTCATCTGGTCGCGGTCGAGCTCGAGCAGCGGCAGATCGGAGCGCAGTTCCTGCTCGACGACGATGTCGCGGTCTTTGATTTCCGGCGCAAAAAAACGGACCGCTTCTTCGACAATGGCATTGATGTTTTCCGGGCGCAGCTGCGGACGGGTTGGACGAATCGCACGCAGGAATTGACTGATAATGGAATCGAGCCGGTTCACTTCCGCACGCGCTACTTCGACCGATTCCTGAAGTTCGGCGCGTTTTGAGCCGTCGAGGTTGCGCGCTTCGCGTTCAATCAGCTGTAAATGAATGTTCAGGGAATTGAGTGGGTTGCCGATTTCATGAGCGACGCCGGCGGCGAGCAGAGTCAGCGCGTTCAAGCGCTCCGACTCGATTGTTTGCTGTTCGCTGCGCCGACTTTCAGTGATGTCACGAAGAATGATCGCGTGTCCGACCTTTTCGCCCGAGGTGTCGATTTTTCGATTGCCAGTCGCGCCGGAGCTTTGCGAAGGCGGATCGATCTTATCGTCAGTCGGCTGACGTTCGATTACGAGAGGGACGCTGTAGAAATTGATGAAGCGGTTAGACGGATAAAAGATTTCCATGTCGCGGCTGACCGCGCCTTCCTGTGACAGAGCGTTCCAATCCAAGCCGCGAACCCGCTCGTCCAAGCGTTTACCGAGCGAATCTTCCGCTTCCAATCCAAACAATTGGCAGGCGGCGTTGTTCAAGTAAGTGATTTGGCCTTTCGCGTCGGTGACGATGATTCCTTCCTGGATGGAATTGAAGACCGTTTCGAGAAAGCCTTTCTCTTGCGCCAGACGCAGAAAATAATTCTGCACCTCCTCCGGCCCGATCTTGCCGAGGCGCCCGATCAGTTTTTCAACGAACCCGGCTTTCATGAGCTGGTTGTAGCCTCAATCTTCGACATTTCGACGCGCAGATAATTCAAGACCACCGGTGCCAGCACCATTCCAGGAATGCCCATCAAACGTTCCCCGATGACGAGCGCGATTAGTGTCAACCAGATCGGATTACGAATACGATCGCCGATAATTTTGCTGTTAAGGAAATATTCCAGTTTGTGAATCGCGATCAGGAAAATGAGCGCAACGAGCGCGGTCTTCAACGAAACCGTGAAGGCAACGCAGACAATGATCGTGTTACTGACGAGATTTCCGACGATTGGGAGCAGGCCGCAAAGAAATGTTACTCCGATGAGCAGGGGCGCGTCTGGCAGCTGAACGGTCAGCACAAAAATGGCGGTCAGGAACGTGTTGATGAGGGATATGGTAATCTGTGCGCCCATTACTGTGGCGAAGCTTTGGTAGAAATCGCGGAAACGCGCAGAGAGTTCGCCGCCAAGAACTGAATAGAGATTGTTTCGGGAAGCCGGAACTCTTCGAGAAATATCCAGTTGGCTGTTAATGAACAAACTGACCGCCGCCACAATTCCGATCGCGACAAATATTAAGACCGTGGTGGCGCTTCTGGCGAAGCTCGCGACGTCTTTTAGATAGTTCGTTTCTTCCTTGAAGGCGTCGATGACGAATGCCTTCAGGCTATCGAAATCGGTAAAAGGCAACTCGATCTGCCGCGCTTGGGCCCAGGCGCTGGCTGACGGAAGAGAGCTATCGGCAACTTCTGGTAATTCGCGGATCGCGGCCCGAGTAAAGTATGCGGCGCCGCAAGCGATCCCGCCGACAACCAGGACAAACAAAATGAATGCGACCCACTTGTTTTTTGTGACTGCGAGCAATTTGCACAACGCAAAATAGGAAAACAGAACCGCCAGCAGTGGCGCGCCGAGTCGTAACCAACCCGCCAGTACCAGCGTGGACACGAGCACGGCGTAGGAGATTCGTCTCGGCGTTAACATGGTCGGCCTCCGTCAGCTGTCCTCAATACAGCTTTCACGACGAAGTGAAATTCTTCACTTCAGCGGGAAATAACAACAAAAGAATCAGCGCTTCGCCGGTTCGTAATCCTCGGGCGCTTGCTGTCCGGTTTCTTTTTCGGCCCGTTCTTTCAACGCGGCTTTACGGGAAAGTTTTACCCGGCCCTTGTCGTCGATCCCAATGCATTTGACCCAGATCATGTCGCCAATTTTAACGACGTCTTCGGTCCGTTTCACTCGGAAATCGGCCAACTCAGAAATGTGCACCAGACCGTCCTTGCCCGGCAACACTTCCACGAATGCGCCGAACTCTTTGGTGGAAACGACGCGACCCTGATAAGTCTCACCAATCTCGATCTCCTTCGCCATCCCGCCGATGATTTCCTTGGCACGCGCCATCGATTCGCCGCTGGTGGCGTAAATGTGGACTGAGCCGTCGTCTTCAATATTAATCTCTGCGCCGGTCTCGGCCACGATCCCCTTGATCGTTTTGCCGCCCGGTCCGATGAGCGCGCCGATCTTCTCGGGATTAATTTTAATCGTCTCGATTCGCGGCGCGTACTTGGAAAGTTCGGCCCGCGGTTTGTCGAGCGAACCGCGCATGGTCTGAAGAATCTTGGTGCGGGCTTCTTTGGCGCGAGTGATCGCCTCAGCCATGATTTTGTGGCTGACGCCTGGGAGTTTCAGATCGAGCTGGAATCCGGTCACGCCATTATCCGTGCCGCAAAGTTTGAAATCCATGTCTCCGAAATGATCTTCCGAACCGATAATGTCAGTCAGCAGTTCGTACCGTTTCAATTGTCGATCTTCGCCGTGCTCGGTCACGAGTCCGACCGAAATTCCGGCGACCATTCCCTTAACCGGCACACCCGCGTCCATCAGCGCGAGCATTCCGCCGCACACGCTCGCCATTGAAGTCGAGCCGTTGGATTCCATAATCTCACTCGAAATTCGAATCGCGTATCGAAAATCATTTTCGCCGGGCACAACCGGTTCGATCGAACGCTCCGCCAAAGCGCCATGCCCGATCTCGCGGCGTCCGGGCCCGCCCGTCCGGCCGGTTTCGCCCACGCTGAACGGCGGAAAATTGTAATGCAGAATGAAGCGCTTCGAAGTTACTCCGCCACCGTAGGCGTCGATGTTTTGCGCTTCTTCAATTGGCGCGAGCGTAACGAGCGCGAGCGCCTGGGTTTCGCCGCGCTGAAAAATTGCCGAGCCGTGTGCTCGCGGAATCACTCCGACTTCGCAAGTGATTTGCCGCAAATCCTGATAACCGCGGCCATCCATACGTTTCTGTTTTTCCAGAATGCTTTTGCGAAACGCTTTCTTCTGGACGTGGTCGAATGCCTGCGAAATTGAGAACGCATCGGTCTCGGGATATTTTTCCAAGATCGACATCTTCACTTCTTCACGCAGCGCTTCGACGGCCTTGGCGCGGGCGACTTTGCCCGGCGTGTAAAGCGCGGATTCAATTCGGTCGCCGGCCACTTGATAAGCGATTTCGAGTAACTCTGGTTTGACGTTGAGCAACGGCATCTCGCGTTTTGGTTTCGCGATCTGCGACGCGAGCTCTTTTTGAATCCGAATCATCTCGCGCGTCTGCTCATGCGCGAACTCGAGCGCTTTCGCGAAATCGGCTTCCGGGATTTCGTCGGCCGCGCCTTCAATCATGATCACGTCGTTTTCAGTGCCGACGTAAACCAGGTCGAGATCGCTTTGTTGCCGCTCGGTGTGAGTTGGGTTCGCGACGAACTGTCCGTTAACCCGGCCGACGCGCACCGCGCCAATCGGACCGGCGAATGGAACGTCCGAAACAGACAGCGCCGCCGAGGCGCCGTTGATCGCGAGAATGTCCGGATCGTTCTCGCCGTCGGCGCTGAGCAAGATCGAGATGATCTGCGTGTCGTAAAAGTAACCTTGCGGGAAGAGCGGCCGCAGCGGCCGATCGATCATCCGCGAAGTAAGCGTTTCCTTTTCGGTCGGGCGACCTTCGCGTTTGAAGTAACCGCCGGGAAATTTTCCGGCAGCGGCTGCTTTTTCACGGTAATCGACCGTGAGCGGGAAATAATCCTGACCTTCCTTGATCGCGGTGGCGGAGACTGCGCTCACTAACACCATCGTGTCGCCGCACGAAACGATGACTGCGCCGTCAGCGAGCTTGGCGATTTTGCCGGTTTCTATCGATATCTGATTAGACCCAATTTGGGCTGTGACCTTCTGTTGCATTGTAATTTTCCTGGATGTGCGAGTTCCAAGTCGGTCACCCTGACTGTAGGTTTTAACTCCGAAATTTCCGGACGGACCTAAAACCTAAATTCAAGGTGCCTGGCGACCTGGTTGTCGCGTTGTTAATTTTCGAATCGGCGTCGCACTGAAACGCGGACGCTAAGATCGACATCCGGCCCGCGGTTATTTCCGCAGGTTTAGTTTGTCGATTAACTTCTTGTAGCGTTCGGCTTGGGACCGGCTCAAATAATCGAGCAAACTCCGGCGCTGGGCCACCATTTTAAGGAGACCGCGGCGCGAAGAATGGTCCTTGGCGTGGCTTTTCAAGTGTTCGGTCAGTTCCCCGATCCGGCGCGTCAACAGCGCGACTTGAACGTCTGCGCTGCCGGTGTCCTTCCCGTGCAACTGGAACTGCTTGATATCCAACGTTTCCGTGTTCTCAGCCATTTCGAAGCGCCTATTGTAGACTAAGACCGCGGAATCGCAAGGTCGCGACTTGAGCGTTTCAATGCATCATGGCCGCGCCCCATTTGCTCCAGACCCAGAGCAAAATAAGTGCGCCGATGATCGACATGATAAAGCCAGCCGGATGAAACGCGGAGCCAGGGGCCGGCTTGGAAAATATCCGCCCGATCAAACCGCCAACAATGGATCCGCCGATGCCTAGAAGCGCCGTCAGCAAGAAGCCCATTTGGAACCCCATGAAAGACTTGGCAATCCAACCGACAATGAAACCGATAATGATCGACCAAATGATGTGTAACATGAGGGTAATGCTAAACGCCTGGATGGCTTAAAGGCGATCCTTTTCTCACCGCTAAAATCGATGCGCCTTTGCTGAAGCTACGGCGCGGCAAGCATCTATTTGCGCCGGCGGTTCGCTTCGTCGATCGCGAGATATTCGTCGCGCGGCGGGCTGAACGTGTCGAGGACGCGGGTTTCGTCGATGGTCTCGACGCCGTGGGGAACGTTGCTCGCGAGATAGTATGAATCGCCGGTCTTCATTTCGTGTGGCGTTCCATCGACAATCAATTTCATTCGTCCGGACAAAACGTGGACGATCTGCTCCTGCGGGTGCTGATGCGCCGGCATCTTGCTCCCGGGCTCGAGCGTCGCCAGCATCTGATACATTGTTTTTCCGCTCGTCACCGTCTGGCGTTTGATGCCGGGACAAATTGCGATCCAGGGATTTTCGTTTTTCATAATCAGGCCTCGGGTTCGATCTTAATCCGAAAGTGGTAGGAGGAAATGCTCATCCGTCTGGAAAAATAGAAACGATGGGCGTCGAAACGCTGCACTCCGGAATCGAGCTCGAGATTTTCGCAGCCATGTTCGCGCGCCTGTTGGATTAACCAATCCAATAACTCACCGCCAAATCCACCAGAGCGGTCGCTCTCGCGCGTGACCAGATCGTCCACGTAAAGAAATTTTCCAGAGAAGAGCGATTCAAGAAAGCGATAACCGGCGACGGCGCGCACGTCGCCGTCGGACTCGACGAACGCGAGCAAATACCCTTGTTGCTGCTGACGCTGAACGCGCTCGATAAATTGTTCCGGGTTTTGAAACAGCGGTCGGAGTTCCCGCATAACCGGATGACAGCGCAAGATGTCTTTAGTCGTGGTTGCGACTGCGGTGCGCGATTTTGTCATGGGATGGATGTCGATCTTTGCTCGCGTTTGCCATCGTACCAGATGTGCAACCCGTCGCGCGAACGCGCTGCGCGGGGGCCGCACAGAATTACTCGAAAGGAATTTCCCAGGATTTCGCGCGCGGAATACATGCGGAGTTTGCGACCTGAAGTAACGATTGGTTCCGGCAGAATCGTAAATCGGCCGAGCTTTCGCAGCGCCAGGCTGAAGTAAATTTCTTCGCCGACAAAAAGAGTTTCGTCGAAGCCGCCGACGGCATCGAAGTTTTTGCGCGTCGTGAAAAGGAACGCGCCGGCGCCAAAGTTAAGTCCGAAATAAAGGACAGAGAAAGCTTTGATGAAGATGCGTGACCAGAGTGGAATCGTTCCGCCGATTACGATGCGCGCACTACCGCCCGCGCAACCTTGCTCCAGCGCCGCGATTGCACCGGCCACATGCTTCTGACTGATGTGGGTGTCGGCATCGACAAAGAGCAAGGCATCGCCCTGCGACGCGCGCGCGCCGGCGTTACGTGCAGCTGCGATCTGTCGCCTATTAATCGAAATGACTTTCGCACCGGCGTCGCGCGCGACCTGAACAGTCATGTCAGTGGAAGCATCGTCGACTACGACGATTTCATATGGCCGATCTCGAGCAGCTTCGCGAATCGCGGCGATGGTGGACGAGAGTTCCAGCTCCTCGTTGTAAGCCGGCACGATAAACGAGAGCACGTCCTTCTGTAGCGGCGCGACTTCTCTCCCGCAACTTTAGTGAATGGTAATGTCGCCGGTTACTGGATTGCCGCTGGCGGAGTAACCGTTGCTAAGATGGATCGAGAAGAAATCGTTAGTCCCCGGGTAACCGTTGTCGATCACGTCTACGGTGAAGCTCACGTTTGCTCCGTTAGCCTTGCCCTTGCCCGCGATGTGCGCCTGGTTCCCGTTGAAGGTAAGCGTGGTGATTTTGGTGGAATGGAATGAAAGCGGTGTTGCGGGATCATCGAACATCACGTTACCGATGATCTTGGTCTTTTTCTTGAATTTCTGCAGTGCCACGCCGAGATCGAAGCTCGCCTGATTCTCGTGCGGTCCCACGATCGTACCGTGTCCATCCACATCTGTAGGTGAAGTTGCCGGAGTCGGAGTAGGTGTCGGTGTCGGGGGAGGCGTCGGAGTCGGTGTAGGAAAAGGAGTAGGAGTAGGTGTCGGCGTGGGCGTTGGGGTTGGAGTGGGTGTCGGTGTTGGAGTGGGTGTCGGTGTCGGCGTAGGAGTAGGAGTAGGAGTAGGTGTCGGGGTAGGTGTGGGCGTAGGTTGCGGCTTGCACTTCCCCGCGCCGCCCGCGTTGTAGATCGCCTTGACTTCGTCAGCACTTAGGGCGCGATTGAAGATTTCCACTTCGTCGATCAGGCCATTCCAGAAATCGGACTGTGCGCTCAACGCGCCCAAATAGTTATTGCTCGCGCCGGACAGATCGAGCGCTTCAGAGTCGCTCGCAGTGCCGGTCACTGCGCCATCGATATACAGTGTCCATGTCGATTGGGATCTCGTTAAGGCAAAGTGGTGCCACTGGTCATTCGTGTAATCGCCGAGAGACCCAACCTGAATAGCATTGTTTCCGTTGCTGCCTCCGTTGCTGTTCCAGTAAACCCACAGACCAAAAGTGTCGTTGAAATCGAAGTCGAGGTTCCTGACTCCACCGGCCGGCGCGAAGTCGAGCGCGTACATCCGGCTCGTGCCGGTGGCGCGCGCCCAGAAATCGAATGTGAACTCGCCGGTGCCGAAGTTCCAGTCGGTGCTGTCCGGGATCGAAACGCTATCACCGTCGCCGTTGAAGCTAAATGCATCCCTTACCTCGCCCGGACCGAAACCTGCGCCGTTCAATGTGGCGTCATGACCGCCTTGGATGTCGGTCGTGTTATCATCGGCCGGCCACCAGGCAATCATATTATTCGGTGGCGAGACGCAGGGGCACTTACCCTTGCTTCCGGCGTCAAATATCTTTTGAATTTCAGCCTGACTGAGCGCGCGATCGAAGATTTCTGCTTCGTCGATCAAACCGTTCATCATATGGGTCGTGCCGACGTCGCGACCAATCAAGAGATCCGCCGTTCCGGAGAAAACAGAGGTCACGCTAGAAGTCTTGGACGCGACTTGTGCGCCGTTCACGTAGATCTTCCAATCCCCAGCATTGAATGTCGTGGCTACATGGTACCATGAACCGGTGGTGACGACTCCTGCTCCAGAGATCAGAGAGTCGAGGCTACTGCCATCGCCGCTAACATTGGAGCGAACGCTTCCGTCAGGCTGCAGATGTAACTCATAGCTACCATTTCCACTGTTAAACTTGCTAAAGAGCATCGGGAAATCGCTCAGGTCGGTTGTATTGACCCATGCATCCAATGTGAACTTCGTGGTGACATCGAGATTGTCAGCATCCGGCACAAGAACCCCGCCATTGCCATCGAAACTAAAAGCTTGACCTACTTTGCCTGGAGAAAAGGTGACCCCGGTTTGCAGTGTGCCGTTGTTGCCGTCCTCGACGTCCATTGCGTTACCCTCAGCTGGCCACCAGCTAATCATCCCGCCGGGCGCGGGCGTGCAGGTTCGACATTTACCTGCGCTGCCTGCGCTGTAGATCGCCGCGACTTCCGAATTGCTAAGTGCGCGAGAGAAAACTTCGACTTCGTCGATCAGACCGCCGAACGGATCGCTTACTCCATCGCCTGCCATACCTATCTTGGCCGACAAGTCGTTCTCTTCAGGTGTTCCGCCGTTGTCAGCGAAGACTGACGCAGGCGCGTTAACTCCGTTGATATAGAACAGCATTTTTGGACCCTCCACCGCATTACCGTCGTAGGTCACGGCAACGTGCTGGAAGCTACCAGTCGTAACAGCGCTATTCGTTTCGTATATTGTGAAAGCGCCATTAGTGTTGCGTACCGATGCAATCAGGTTGCCATCAGTGTTAATCTCCAAGAAGTAGCTGCGCGCGGTGTTTCCGTCGTCTTTGGAAATGATGGAGTGAGTGATCGAGAGGTTCGTGGGGTTGATCCAGGCATCGATCGTAAAAGTGACTGGAAGATCGACATCTCCAACATCGACATATTGATTGCTGCCATTAAGAGTAAATGCTTGTCGTACTTCGCCGGCGGCGAAGCCGGCGCCGTTTTCCAACGTCCCGTCGTTACCGTCCTTCGAATCAACGGCATCGCCTTCGGCGCGCCACCAACTCACCATCCCGTCCGGCGCGGGTGTGCACGGGCATTTGCCTAAGCTGCCCGCGTTGAAAATCCGGGCGACTTCAGTGTCGCTCAGCGCGCGATCGAACAGTTCTACTTCGTCAACGAGTCCTTTGAAATTACGGGTGTGAGTGGAATCGAACGCCCCGATAACAAAGGGCGCGGAAGTCGGCGTCAGATTTCCTGAAGAGGGACTGCCGGATGCAACCACGACTCCGTTGACGTAAAGCTTAGTGGTAGAAGTTTCAGCATTGCCATCGTAGACGACCGCAACGTGTGTCCACGTGTTAGTGGGCGGGGTAAAGTTCGCTTGGACGGCGCCGGTATTTGCTCGTCCAACCAGTACGCCCGGGTCGCCCGGTTCCCATTCGATTGCATAGCGCACAGTTCCATCGCCCGATTTACCAAAGAACCACGACTCGGTGGTGAGATCCGCGCTCGGATTGATCCACGCGTCAATCGTGACCTGGCTGCCGGTTAGATTGATCGAGGCCGAGTTGCCGGCGTCAACGTAATCATCGATTCCGTCGAAGTTAAATGCCTGGCCGACTTCGCCAGGAGCGAAGGTAGCGCCTCCGATCATTCCGTTATTGTCGTCCTGACTGTCATCAGCATTTCCTTCGGCCTTCCACCAACTGATCATGCCCGCCGGAGCTGAATCACAGCTAGCCAGACCGACGAATTCCAGCGCGTTGGCCATGATCTTTACCCCGTCGGTGGAAGAAACCCAAAAGTCGTTCCGGCTGTCGGTGGATGGCGGAAAGAAATTAAGATCCACCCGGCGATTTCCGTTGATAGTCCGGCGCGCGATCAGCGGCTCACCGTCCGACCAATCGGCCACTCGGACGGCATTCGCATTCAATATCGGATTACCGTCGCGAAAGGAGCTAGTGCCTCCGTCAAACGATGTCACGCCCGCCATTAGAGGGCTGCTCGGCTCGTAAACCGTTCCGAGCGTAAGCTGCCCGCTCCCTTGGCTGTTAGGCTCAAGGACGTAATAATCATCTGAAACGAAACGACCGCTCAGAGGAACCGATGCATCAGTGAAGACAGCGATCACCACCCCGCCGCCGCCGTCCACGTAATCGGCGAGATTGTTGCCCAGTGCGGTTGAGTCCCCAAAGCTGCTGTCGCTCCAAACCAACACGCTTTTATACGCCAGTAATTGCGCGAGCGTCGGTGTTGTGGTTCCGGCATCAATGGTGTCCACCTGACTGAAACGACCGGTGGCGACTAACTTGGATTGCACTTCGCTTACCCACGACGCGTTGTCCGCCGTGACCAGCGCAATCTTTGGCAAGCTCGGCGCCATTATTTTTGACGCAGTGGATTTCAACGGCGCCTTACCGAGCGCGAGCAACGCGCAAGAAAGCGCGGTGAGCCCCACCATCGCACCAAAAGCGCGATTAATTTTCAGCCATGAGGTTATAATTTGCATAATCGGTCTCCTGTTTTGATTGCGGAGGAATCAACTGAGCCGCGGGCAGCCAGAGAATTATTTTGGAACGCGCGCCTGTGCGCTGGGGTCATTCCGCGCTGAAAAGAAAAAATCATTTGAGCGCGCCGAAGTTCGGCGCTGCCGGAGCGATTCTTGCGTGAATATGCGTGATGCGGTCAAGCTTTTTCCGCAAGAGGCGAGACACGAATTGCACTAATTTTCACGAATTTCTTCGTCAGATTGGTGCCGATTCGTGTAATTGGTGTCTCACTCGCCGTCTCTGAATTTTACGTCCGGCTTTTTGCACTTCGCGATAAGGCAGAAGCCAGACCCGCCTCCGTCAAGACTTCGGCGCGGCAAGCAGAGCGAGGCGGCTACAACTTTAGTGAATGGTAATGTCGCCGGTTACTGGATTGCCGCTGGCTGAGTAACCGTTACTGAGATGGATTGAGAAGAAGTCGAGTGTGCCGGGTGAGCCGTTGTCGATCGCGTCTACGGTGAAACTCACTCTCGCCTTCCCATTCTTGCCGGCGCCCGCAATGTGAGCCGAGTTACCATTGAAAGTGAGCGTGGTCACCTTGGTTGTGCGAAACGAGATACCAGAAGCAGGATCGTCGTAGCCGAGGCCGCCGATGATCTTGGTTTTGTTTTTCACCATCTGCAGTCGCACATTGATGGAGAAAGTGCCCTCGGTCTCGTGTGGGCCAAGAATGGTACCGTTGCCGTCGACATCCTGAAGCGTATTAACCGGAGTTGCAGTCGGTGTCGGTGTCGGGGGAGGCGTAGGAGTTGGTGTAGGAAAAGGAGTTGGAGTTGGTGTTGGGGTAGGAGTTGGAGTAGGCGTCGGCGTGGGCGTTGGCGTCGGGGTAGGTGTCGGTGTAGGCGTAGGCGTGGGCGTCGGAGTAGGCGTGGGCGTGGGAGTAGGAGTTGGAGTTGGTGTCGGCGTGGGCGTTGGGGTTGGGGTTGGAGTAGGAGTCGGTGTCGGTGTCGGGGTAGGAGTTGGAGTCGGCGTCGGCGTCGGCGTAGCTTGAGGTTTGCACTTACCCGCGCCACCAGCGTTGTAGATTGCTGCGATTTCTTCATCGCTCAGGGCGCGGTTGAACAATTCAACTTCGTCAACCAATCCATTAAAGAATTCCTGGCTGCTTTCGTTCGTGGGATTTTCGTGATGGCCTATTTCGAGAGGACCAGAGGTGCTGGGAAGAATTAGTCCACCTTTTTCGACGCTGTTATCAAGCACGCCGTTGATGTAAACCTTTGCGATCGCGAGATTGCTGTCATACGTGCCAGCGATGTGATACCAAACATTGTCCTGGATCGTAGTGTTCGATAAGACGACGTCTTCCCACGAGCCGGTATTAAAAGCGAAATCGACCTGGCGCGTCTCCGACAGGACGATCAATCCATAACGGAGATTGTCACAACAGCCCGGGTTCGTGTCGGTTTGCTTAAGCAGAACAATGCAGTTGTCAGTGCAATTGCCCTTCTTCATCACCCATGCGTCAATGCTGATAGCGGCCTGAATGTTTTGATTGATGTTGTGCGGGATAGTGACGTATCCGCTTGATCCATCCAAGCTGAACGCTTCGCCGACCTCGCCATTCGCGTAGGTGGCACCGCCTACCAGCATGCCATGATTGTTATCTTGATAATCGAACGGGTTAAGATCCGCCGGCCACCAGCTGACCATGCCCGACGGTGGCGGTGTGCAGGGGCACTTACCTTTGCTGCCGGCGTCGTAGATTTTTTGAACTTCGTTCTTAGTCAAAGCCCGCCCGAAGGCTTCCGCTTCGTCAATCAAGCCGATGAAATTGGCGCTGGCGCCATTTGAACCGAGGAACAGGTCGTCAGTGCCTGGAAAGACCGAAGAGGTGTTGAACGTGTCTGATCCGACTACGGCACCGTTTACGAAAAACTGCACCGACCCGGCATCGAAGGTCACGGCCACATGTTGCCACTGGTTGGCGGAGACGACGCCGGCAGCGGTGCTGCGTGAATCATTAGTCGAGCCGTCGCTGCTGATGTAGAGGCGAAGGCTACCGTCGCTGAATACATCGAATTCGTAACTAATCGACGTGCCCGAGCCGTTGATCTTGCTAAAGAGAATCGCGGTGGTCAAAGGATTGGGATAAATCCATGCGTCGAGAGTAAACGCACTCGTAAAGTGGAGATTGTTCGCATCAGGGACCCTCACTACTCCATTATTAGACCCATCGAACTGAAAGGCCTGACCTACTTCGCCCGGCGCAAAAGTCACACCAGTGCCCACTGTCCCATTGTTGTTGTCCTCACTGTCGCTGGCGTTGCCTTCGGCCTTCCACCAACTGATCATTCCACCGGGAGCGACTGTGCAAGATCGACATTTACCCGCGCCGCCGGCGGCATAGATGGCCGCGACTTCGGAATCGCTAAGTGCGCGGTTGAACACTTCGATCTCATCGAGCAACCCGTGGAAAAAGTGTTGCACGCCGGCGCGAGTGCCAAATGCAAGCACGCCTGTGCTTGGACTGCGCGTGGCCGGGGCCGAGGCGGCAAGCGTGCCGTTAATGTAGACCTTCACGGTACTGCCATCGAATGTTTGCGCGACGTGAAACCACTGATTCAAAGGCACGCTGCCGTTGGCCGTACTAAACGATGTTCCATTAACGATGCTGAGAAGATTTTGATCGGGCGCATAAATGAAGATGGAATAGCTATCTTCGCCGCCTGAATCCTGAGTTTTGACCAGTAAGGCATCGTGACTCGATCCGTTAATCAACCCTTTCCAATAAACCCAGATGTCAAAACTATAGGCGGCGTTTGGATCCGGAAAACTATCCACCGTTACCGTCTGGCTCGTCCCGTTGAAGCTCATCGCCTGGTTCACCTCGCCCGCTTCAAACGTCGGCCCGCCGTTAACCGGTGTTCCGTTATGACCACCTTGTCTGTCGTCGAGATTCCCCTCGCCCGGCCACCAACCGGTCATTCCATCCGGTGCCGGTGTGCACGGACATTTGCCGTTGCTGCCCGCATTGAAAATTCGAGCAACTTCAGTCCCGCTCAGCGCGCGCTCGAACACTTCGACCTCATCAACGAGTCCGTTGAAATTACGCGTGTGGCTGGAATCAAATGCGCCAATCACAAATGGGACCGACGAGCTTGATAGATTTCCTGAAGAGGGGCTTCCAGAAGCCACCACCACTCCGTTGACGTAGAGAGTCGTCGTGGGATTGGCATTGCCATCATAAACGACGGCAACGTGTGTCCATGTGTTAGCGGGCGGAGTAAACGTAGCTTGGACGCTGCTTGTATTTGCGCGTCCAACTAAAGAGCCCGATTCCCATTCGATCGCATATCGTACGGCGCCCTCGCCGTCTTTGCCGAAGAACCAGGACTCAGTCGTGAGCGGCGAGCTCGGGTTGATCCAGCCATCGATGGTTACCTGACTGCCGGTCAGATTCAGCGAATTCGGATTGCCGACATCAACATAGTCGTCCACGCCATCGAAACTAAATGCCTGGCCGACCTCCCCACCGGCAAAAGTAGCGCCTCCGATCGTGCCGTTGTTATCGCCTTGACTGTCTTTGGCATCTCCTTCGGCTTTCCACCAGCTGACCATGCCCGCCGGAGCACCGACGCAAGACGTGGCGGCCACACCTTGGTCAAAATCACACTGACTATTAACTGTGTCGGTGACCTGGATGGTGGTCGTAAATTGCCCGGCCGTCTGATAAGTGTGCGTTCCCGAAACCGTGTAGGGTCCGGTGCCGGGACCGCCACTCACAACTCCGGTTGTCGTCGGCGTGCCATCGCCCCAGTCGATCGTGGCCGTGAAATTAGTCGCGACGGCATCGTTTCTTAAGGAAGTAAAAGTCGCGACTGGTCCGTTGAAATTATTGCCAACGGCAGATTGAAACGTGGCGGCCCTGACAACGAGATCAAAGGTGAAACTGTACTCGGTGCCGGGAGCGGGAACAGTGTGGCAAGCGACCGGCAGGGTGTATTGGCTGCCGGTGTCTCGTTGGACGCCGATTCCACCAATGCCACTGCTTATGCTCCCATAGATGAAATCGATTCGCGGGCAACCTTCACGGAGCCGGACCTCGAAATTCACGACCGGCGGTCCAGAGCTGCAACAGTACTGCGTTCGCCATTCGATATTGAAAATTCGGTTGGGCGCCGAGCCGCTCACCGATGTGAAAATGCCCTGGCCACTGCCAGAGTCGCGCGTATACAAATCTGTCCAGCCCGGAGCGATCAAATTATTGGCGGAACTGTCCGGCACGCAGACCGTGCAGCAACTTTCGCCCGAGGTGAAATACAGGTTTCCGTTCGAGTACACTACCGCGCTGGTGAAAACTTGGTCGTAAAATGTCACCGAAAACGGCAACGTGATTCCGGTCCCGCAATCGTCACAATGATTGCCAACGTCGGTATCGCCGGGCACGATCCGCGCACCGGTACCCGTGACTGCGGTATAATCCGGTGGCGGCACAGCTTTTGCCGCAAGCAAACCAAACACTGCTACCGCGACGATGACCTTGGCAGCGCGCGCGTTCTGCGCCGCAATCGACTTCGCCCGCTCATATGGGTGCGCCATTTACGAGTGTCGAAGGGTCGACGACTCTGGGATCATTATTGTCCGATTGCGCTCGATGGGGTCAAGTTTTTTCGGCGAGGACGAAAACAGGAAATCGCTCGCACGCTTTCGTTCTTTAGTGTTTCGTTCGGCGGCTCGGAAGCCGCCGCTCCTTGTTATGCGACGCTCATAGAGCGCCGCTACAAAATCAGTGAATGGTAATGTCGCCGGTTACTGGATTACCGCTGGCGGAGTAACCGTTACTCAGATGGATTGAGAAATAGTCGTTGGTGCCGGGATAGCCGTTGTCGATCGCGTCCACGGTGAAGCTCACGTTTGCTCCGTTAGCCTTGCCCCTGCCCGCAATGTGCGCCTGGTTTCCGTTGAAGGTAAGCGTAGTGACTTTCGTGGAATGGAATGAAAGCGGGGTTGCCGGATCATCGAACATCACGTTACCGATGATCTTGGTCTTTTTCTTGAATTTCTGCAGTGCCACGCCGAGGTCGAAGCTGGCCGCACTCTCATGCGGCCCCACGATCGTCCCATGTCCATCCACATCAGTCGGTGAAGTTGCCGGAGTCGGAGTAGGTGTCGGTGTCGGGGGAGGCGTCGGAGTCGGTGTAGGAAAAGGAGTAGGAGTAGGTGTCGGCGTGGGAGTAGGAGTTGGAGTTGGTGTCGGCGTGGGCGTTGGGGTTGGAGTGGGAGTCGGGGTCGGCGTTGGGGTAGGTGTCGGAGTGGGAGTTGGAGTAGGCGTCGGGGTAGGCTGAGGTTTGCACTTACCCGCGCCGCCCGCGTTGTAGATAGCGGCGACTTCATCGGCGGTCAGGGCGCGGTTGAAAATTTCTACTTCATCGATTTTGCCATTGAAGAACTGATCGATGCCACCGCGGCTGCCAATAGCTTTGGTATTGCCACCGTCGTCAGGTATCGCTCCCGAAGTCGCCCGGGTAGTGGGATCCTGAACGCCGTTGATGTAAAGCCGCGCCGTTTCGCCGTCCCAGGTCAACGCCAAATGCGTCCACTGATTCGCCGGAATGGTGTTCGTGCTGTCGGCGCTGCCGCTAGCTGAATTATTGATGGCAAAACGAACCTGTGCCGTCGGTGTCAGTTGGATCCACCAGATGTTGGTCGGGCCGGGATAGATGATGCCTTGGTAATCGGAGAAGCCGGTTGGATAAACCCACGCATCGATCGTGACTTGCGTGAAGCCGCCGAGGAGGTTTTGCGCACCCAGATCGACATATCCAGTAGTGCCATTGAAGCTAAATGCCTTTTCAACTTCGCCACTGGAAAAGGACGTGTTTCCCTGCAGTGTGCCATCGCGGCTATCCTGAATGTCATTCGCGTTTCCATCCGCCGGCCACCAATTGACCATGCCTTCCGGAGGGTTAGTGCAGGCGCACTTACCCGCGCTGCCGGCGTCGTAAATTTTTTGAACCTCGGCTTGGGTCAATGCTCGATCGAACATTTCAACTTCGTCAATGATGCCGGCGAAGTTGTCGTAGAATCCACTCGTCTCGCTGTCGCCAATGACGAAGCGAGCGGTGTCAACGTTCAAGGTATCGCTCCCGAATACTTGCCCGACTTGTTCGCCGTTCGCGTAAAGTGTCATTTCGCGACTCTCACCATTATTTCGCAACGTGAGTGCAACGTGGGTGAACTGATTGGCCTGAATAACGCCCGGATTCGAGCAAACATTCAAGACGTCGCTATTGAGATACCCGCAGAGCGAGCCGTCCTTTTTGATTTGCATGCCAATTCGATTGAAGAGGGCAGTGCCCTTTTCAAAGACCACCGGACCGGTGACCTGATCGAGGTTGAGCGTGCTTGGATTTATCCAGGCATCGAGCGTGATCTCGGAGTTCGTCGGCGGAGTCTGGTTAACGCCGACCGAATCATCATTCCCATCGAGACTGAAACCTTGATCGACTTCGCCGGCTCCAAAGGTTGCGCCGTTCTGAAGCGTGCCGTCGTTGTGACCAATCACGTCAGCGGTGTTTCCATTGCCCGGCCACCACCCGGCCATTCCGCCGGGCGCGGGAGTGCAGGCTCGACATTTACCGGCGCCGCCGGCGGTGTAGATGGCCGTGATTTCGTCGGCGCTCAGGCCACGGTCGAATACTTCTACTTCATCAATCAAGCCAGTGAAGAAGAGACCGCCCGATCTGCCGCCAATCGTAAATGATTCGCCGGAGTCATCGATGGTTCCACTAAAGGAGGTTGAACCGACATTTGCGCCGTTGGCGTAAACCGTCATTGTGTCTCCATCATAGGTCAGCGCCACATGGGTCCAGGCGTTAACCGGCGGAAAATAACCGGTGTTAATTTCGTGCTCGGTTCCGCCCGTTTTTATTATTGCAACGAGTTGGCAGGTTGGGCCGAAGATACAGAGCAGGGTATAGTCGTTGCCGCCCGACTGGGACTTGCCAAAATAGTTAGCCTCGTTCGTATCTGACGGATTTATCCAGCCATCAAGGGTGACTTGGCCGCCAATGTTGATAAGATTTGAAGGCCGTCCTGCATCAGCGAAGCCACTTCCATTGAAGCTGAATGCCTGTCGGACCTCACCAGCACCAAAGGTCGCGGGACCAAGCGATAAATTATTCTGGCTAACGATATCGTCGCCGTTGCCGTCTCCTGGCCACCAGCTGATCATGCTATCCGGCGCGGGTGTGCACGGGCATTTGCCTAAGCTGCCCGCGTTGAAAATCCGGGCGACCTCAGTGTCGCTCAGCGCGCGATCGAACAGTTCTACTTCGTCAACGAGTCCTTTGAAATTACGGGTGTGAGTGGAATCGAACGCTCCGATGACAAAGGGCGCGGAAGACGCCGTCAGATTTCCTGAAGAGGGGCTGCCGGATGCAACCACGACTCCGTTGACGTAAAGCTTAGTAGTAGAAGTTTCAGCATTGCCATCGTAGACGACCGCAACGTGTGTCCACGTGTTAGTGGGCGGGGTAAAGTTCGCTTGGACGGCGCCGGTATTTGCTCGTCCAATCAGGGTGCCCGGGTCGCCCGGCTCCCATTCGATTGCATAGCGCACGGTTCCATCGCCCGATTTGCCAAAGAACCACGACTCGGTGCTGAGGTCCGCGCTCGGATTGATCCACGCGTCAATCGTGACCTGGCTGCCGGTTAGATTGATCGAGGCCGAGTTGCCGGCATCAACGTAATCATCGACGCCATCAAAGCTAAATGCCTGGCCGACTTCGCCAGAGACAAACGTGGCACCGCCGATCGTACCGTTGTTACCGCCTTGACTGTCATCGGCATTGCCTTCCGCTTTCCACCAACTGATCATGCCGGCTGGAGCTGAATCGCACGAGGCCAGGCCGACGAATTCGAGCGCGTTGGCCATGATCTTTACGCCATCGGTAGAAGAAACCCAAAAGTCACTCTGACTGTCGGTCGATGGCGGAAAGAAATTAAGATCCACTCGGCGATTGCCATTGATGGTTCGGCGCGCGATCAGCGGCTCACCGTCCGACCAATCGGCCACTCGGATTGCGTTCGCATTCAATATCGGATTACCGTCGCGAAAGGAGCTGGTGCCGCCGTCAAACGATGTCACGCCCGCCATGAGTGGGCTGCTCGGCTCGTAAACCGTTCCGAGTGTAAGATGCCCGAGCGTGTCGCCGTTAGGCTCGAGGACGTAATAATCATCAGATACAAAACGGCCGCTCAGAGGAACAATTGCATCCGTGAAGACAGCGATCACCACCCCGCCGCCGCCGTCCACATAGTCGGCGAGATTGTTGCCGAGTGCTGTGTCGTCGGCAAAACCACTATCGCTCCAGACGAGGATACTCTTATAGGCGCGTAATTGATTGGCCGTTGGCGTGGTTGAACTTGCATCAATAATGTCCACCTGACCGAACCGGCCGGTCGCGATCAATTTTCCCTGAACCTCGCTCACAAATGAAGGGGCGTCCGCCGCCACAAGCGCGATCTTGGGCAAGCTCGTCGCCGGTAGTTTTGGCGCGGACGGTTTGATCGAGACATGCGTGCTCGATTTCGACGGCGCTTTACCGAGCGCGAGCAGCGCGCAGAAAAGCAGAGTAGTCGTGACGGTTGCACCAAGCGTTCGATTAATTTTCAGCCACGAGGACAACAATTTCATGGGTGCTTCTTTTGCCTTGAACTGCCGCCAACGAATCGATCGGCGAAGATCGACATCTCGCGCGACACGCGCTTGCGCGTCGGGGTCATTCCGCGCTGAAAAGAAAAAATCATTTGGGCCCGCCGAAATTCGGCGCTGCCGCAGCAATTCTTGTCCGACTTCGCCCTACGCGGTCAAGCTTTTTCCGCAAAACGAAAACGCAAATCTGCTGAGATTCCTCGCACAAAGGGCACGACGGACACAACGAAATATTAGCTTTTCCTTTGTGGGCCTTTGTGCGCTTGGTGCGAGCTTTGATTTCTCCGCAAACTTCACGCCCGCTTTTTGCACTTCGCGATAAGGCGAAAGCCAGGCTAGCGATTCATCATGAAGATCGCACGTTGTTCTACTACCTTTTCTTCACTGTTACCGTGAAAGTCTTGGTAGCGTTGTTGCCGCAATTATCGCTCGCCGTCACGGTCACTGTCGTGGTTCCAATCGGGAAGAAACTGCCCGATGCCGGGTTGGCGATGGCTTGAACCGGGCCGTTTTCAGGATCGTTGGCGCTAACGTTGAAGAAAACGAAGGCGCCTTTCTGACCACCAACTCTCTTTCTCTGCGCCTTGGTCACGATATCGCCCGGAACCGTGATGACCGGCGGATTGGTGTCGCAGGTCGGAGTTGATGTGGGCGTTGGTGTTGATGTTGGCGTCGCAGTCGGTGTTGGCGTCAGCGGGGGTGTGGCCGTCGGTGTTGGTGTGGGCGTCGGACCGACAGCAGCAAAGACATCGACTCGGCCCCATCCAAAGACGTTATTTGGTGTTCCTGAACTGCTGCAAGCGGTGGAATTGATTTGAACGGCGGAGTTGTTCAACCTCGCTTCGGTCGCGTTGACATCGTGCCGCAGATCCGGCCGCGCTGACCAGAGCAAGGCGACTGCGCCGGCGATGTGCGGGGTCGCCATCGAAGTCCCGCTAAGAGATGCATATGCGGTATCAGATGTGTTGTAACTGGAGCGCGTGCTTGTGCCGGGCGCGGTGATATCGGGTTTTGTGCGGTTGCTGCCATCCACTGTAACGGGGCCGCGGCTACTAAAAGAAGCGATTGTGTCTGACCCGGTATTTAGCGCCCCGACCGTGTAGGAGGCGTCATAAAGGGAAGGCGGATCGACGATCGTAGAACAGCCCGGTCCGGAATTGCCGGCCGCAACCACCATCACGATTCCAGCAGCGCGTTGACCTTCGACTGCGGATTGTAAGGTGTTCACTGAACAACCTTCCGAGGGCGGACAACCCCACGAATTGATCGTGGCGTCGGGAGCTTTGGCCGGATCACCTTGACTTGGGTTACCGTTTACCGGGTACGGTGCGAGGAAGAATTCCATGCACTCGATGTATCGTGCCGGCGTGCCGTCGCCCTGGTCCATGTTACGGCAACCGATACCTTTGGCTTGGGGCGCCATCCCGATCTTATTGCCGCCGCCGTCATCGCCAATGGCAGTTCCGAGAGTGTGTGTGCCGTGACCGGAATCGTCGCAAGGAAACGGCGAATCGTTGCCGCACGGGTTGAGCGTGCTGCCGTGGATCGAGTCGTGCCAGTTGTAATCGTGGTTGGCGGTAACTCCGTCCCAACCGCGGTAATGCGGCTTGATTGCATTGTGCGTCCAGCGGAAACCAGTATCTGCCCCGGCTACGACTATGCCTTGGCCGAAGAAGCCAAGCGCCCAGACTTGAGGCGCATTAGTATAATTGATGCCCGGTTCAATCGTCGCGGGTGCGCTCGGCTGTGACGGCGCTTCAACAGCGCCCAAACCTTGCGGGAAATTTTGGATGTGCGGATTGCCCTCGACCCGCGCCACTTCCGCTCGCGCGGCCAGCTCCTCGACGATCGAGCGGTCACCTTTCACCCAAAGCGCATTGACGATGTAAAACGAGCGGTGCTCGATTCCGCGCTCACTCAGCCATTGCCGAATCGGAGCTTGGGTGGTCTGACTCTTATTCCACAACTCGTCGCGAACGTAGCGACTCTTTTCGCTTTTGGTCGACATCGCCGCTGCCTGACTCAAGTCGGCTTGATCGGCGAGCACAACGATGAATTCGGCCTGCTGTCCATTGGTCGTGTGCTCTACCACCCACGGCGCAATCTTCGCCCCAACCGCCTGCTCGTTCGGCCAGTCGGCCGGATTTGTAGCGCGAGAAGGACTTATTGCCGCGAGCGCCACTACCGCCGCTGCCCCAAGGAACAATGAGCAAAAGATGCGTCGCCATCCTGGCGGCGTAAATGGGCGCTTTGTGTTAATGATCATGGTTGGTGAGTGCTCTGTGTTTGTTTAGAATTTTACACCGGCTTTTTGCATTTCGCGATACGGCAAAAGCCAGATGAGCGATTCATCGTGAAGATCGACAACCTGGATCCGGTTGCCCCAGGGATCGTGAAAGTCGCAGCGGAAGGGCGGCTCGAGTTTGAGTTTATATTTGCCGGTTAATTTCTTTCTGACTTCTTCGAGCTGTTCTTCATCGCGCACCATGATTCCGAAATGGCGCACGTTGGCCGGCTGCACTTTCTCGACTTCAAAGATGGCGAGGAACTGGTGCTCGCCGAGCTTGAAGAAGGCATCGCCTTCGCCTTCGTCGAGTTTTTCCAAATTAAAAACGTCTTGATAAAACACGACCGCCTTCTCGATGTCGTCGACTTCGATTGCGACGTGATTGCAGCCGTAAACTTGCACGCTCATTCTTTGAGTCGCTCCAAAGTCTTGATCAGTTCGGCGCTGCGGCTGCGGATCTCTTTCCGGTGCACGGTGGCCAGTTCTTCAATCATCTTCTCTCCTTTTGCGGTGAGCTGAACGTGGCGCCGGCGCCGATCCGTCTCGCCAGCTTCGCGCGTGATGAATTTTCTTCCGACCAAGCGGTCGACGATGTTGACGGCGGAGTGATGTTTTATCTGAAGCCGCTCGCTCAACTGAGAGATCGTAAGTCCTCCGACTGACGTAAACGCTTTGATGGCCAGGAGCGCCTCGTACTGCTCGGGGCTGAGATCTCCGTTGGTCTTTAGGAAATCTTTGCTGAAACGGAGAAACTTGCGAAGCAGGTAGCGAAAATTCGCCAGCGCATCGTAGTCGTCGGGATCAAGTCGTAACATGCGACTCCCCGTCAGATTTCGCCTTACTAACTATCGAGCGTCGATACATTGGCATGCCGGCTGCTATTCTTTTCTATATCTCTATATATATATATGAATACATCCGCCGCCAAGTCGCACCAAGGCTTCACCCTCGTCGAGATCATGATCGTGGTCGCCATCATCGCACTGCTCGCCGCTATCGCCGTGCCCGGGTTTCTCCGTGCCCGCAAGCGCTCTCAGGCTAGCCGCATCTTGAACGACCTGCGGATGATCGATTCGGCGGTGGACCAATATGCTATCGAAACAAATCGCAAAACCGGTGATGCCGTGGGCGTCGCGGATTGGACCAATTATCTCAAGAAAGGTTCGCTCCTTTATAATAACGGAAACAGCTTGCTCGGGACCGCTTACGGCTCACAAACCGTCGACACACTCCCGCAAGTGCCGCCGGCCGATTACACTGTCTTGTCCGACGTGGCCGCGACTGGTTTCTGGTCGCCTTACGGACCATAACGCGATTCAGTTCGGCAAAATTTAAGGCGCAAATTTTCTTCGACGGCTAGATTTCTGCTTTTCCAAAGGTCATGGATCGGCAAGCGACCATCGATCAATTGGAACAACTTCTTCCGCTGGCGGCGCAGTGGGCGGCACAACAGGAACGGCACGTTCTCTGCGAAGGCGTCCGTCTTTCTGAAATCGAATTGGCCGACGCTAGAGCGATCGGTGTGCGCAATCCGGAGCGGGTCCGTTTGTTGCGGGTCGACGCCGTCCCGGTTCCGGCGCATCCAATGCTGCGGGCGGCGGCCGCTTCAATTAATTTTCTGACTGCCGCGCCACGCGGTCTGGCTTTGGAATATGGAATTTTTGTTCGCGCTGATCACTGGCGTGATCGCGCGCTCATTGCGCACGAGCTTGTGCACACCGCGCAATTTCAAAGGCTCGGCGGCATTCTACCATTTCTTCAGACTTACATTTTCCAGTGCGCAATCGTCGGCTATCCGAACGCGCCTTTGGAACTGGAAGCGATCGCGACCGCAGCGCGGATTTGTCCGGATTAACCGACCTTTCTCGACTGGGCGAAACCG
This sequence comes from Chthoniobacterales bacterium, assembly GCA_035635435.1. Taxonomy (GTDB): domain Bacteria; phylum Verrucomicrobiota; class Verrucomicrobiia; order Chthoniobacterales; family UBA10450; genus AV40. The sequence goes on from DASQBB010000013.1 coordinate 35,929, forward strand.
TTTGCAGGCTGGCGGAGTTGTTCCAAAGGCACGACCCTGTGGTTCGTCATTTCACAACGAAGTTTAACGCGCGCGGCAGGATTTGAAATACCGCGGGTGCGTTGCCAACGAGTTCGCCGTCCACGTTGAAACACATTCCTGGCCGCGACCGGACAGAAATTTTCTTGGCCCGTCGAAATACCGTCGCATTGCTCGAAAGATGTTTACCTAAAACGATTTCGGCCGCGAGCAATGCAATTTCAGGGGCGCCGAGCTTTGGAATCAAAACGACTTCAAGCAAACCATCGCTCGGATCGGCATCGGGCGCGATTGGCAACCCGCCGGCGACGAAGCGGCCATTTGCAACGACCACATTATAAAGCTCGGCCGACAATTGCTCATCGTCGTTTAATAAAATCTGCGTGTGATAGGCGTGTAGTTTCGGCAACGCAGCGGCCGCCCCGCGGATGTAAGCGAGCGGTCCCCATGTTCGCTTAATCTTTGGTGTTATTTTTTCGTCCACCATGCCGCTAAAACCGCCGGCTGACACGTTCACGAAATATCGGATGCGCTTGCTCTTAACCCGAACGAGATCGATTCGCTTTGTTCGGCCCGAACGAAGAATGTCGATGTTCTGCTCGATCGAAAACGGCAGTCCGAGTGTGCGCGCAAAGTCATTCCCCGTTCCAAGCGGGACGATTCCGATACGAACGTTCTTTGCGGCGGTGGCTAATCCATTCACCACTCCGTTTAATGTTCCATCACCGCCCGCGACCACGATGTAATCATATTTTGCCCTGACCGCGTTTCGCGCCCATTTTTCGGCGTCGCCGGCCTTTCGCGTGATCCGCAATGCCATCGGATTTAATTGTGCCAGTTGTGAAAGAACTTTTTCCCGATTGGTAACGGAACCGGCACGGGGATTTAAAATGACGTATGGCTTCACCGCGCAGTAAATCAGCAGATCGACTGTCGATCTTCGCCTGCGCGGTGCAACATTTGCTCTTTTCGTCCCGCCAATTTTCGCCAAATTCGGGTTCAACATCATGCCGGAAGATACTGATACTCAATCGACGCCACACTCCGATCCGAGAACAGGATACCGAATCTCGGACGGGCCGGTGGTGCGTCTCGCTCGAAGCGACCCCAAGCTTCCCAACGATTTACCCGAAGCCGTTGAATTGCCGAGGGTTTATGGCGCGCCACTTTTGTTCGCCATCGCGCGCGATCCGCGGACGCTGTTTGTTTATTGGAATGTCGATTGGTCCTCGATTTTCGAGAACACTGCGCCGGTGGATCGGCAAGTTCACTTACGCGTTTATCGCAGCGATGGCAGCGAAGAAATTACGGCGGCGGTCGAGCCGATGGTGGGTAATTCCTACCTCACCGTTTCCGAACCTCGAGAAAGTTACCGCGTCGAGATCGGATATTATCATCCGGCAGCGGTTTGGAATTCAGTCGCAACATCGGACGAAGTCAAAATGCCGCCGGAACGCGCGGCTGAAAACGTAGATGTCGATGTTGTCACGATTCCGTTCCATCTCAGTTTTCAACGATTAATCGATCTCTTTCGCGCTTCCCACACCGGCGCGCTCAGCGAAATCATTTCCCGGCTCCAAAAGCGGGCCGTGACCGATCAAGATCGGGCGCTTTTGACTCCCGAAGAATGGGAAGTGTTGCGAGCGATGAATTTATCGATCGACGAGATTGGTGCCGCCCGCGGCGCTTTTCTTGATCGCGGAAACGGCGCAGCGTTGCGCCGGCGCGCCGAAGCGTTGCTGGGATTCGGCGCGAGCAGTGCCTCGCGCGGTTTCGGCGGCAGCAGTTGGTAGTTAGCGGCCGCGAGTCTACCGACCGAGCTTGATCCCTTCCGGCATTTCCGGCGGTGGCGTATTGATGCGACTGTGGTTTTTCCCGTAGCCGAAATAGAAAACGAACCCGATCAGCAACCAGACGATCAATCGCATCCAGTTCGTCCATCCCAGACCGTAGATCATCGCGCCGCAGGTAATGATTCCGAGGATTGCGACAACGGGAGCCGCTGGAACGCGGAAACCACGCTCCACGTTGGGGTGCTTGACCCGCATGATCCAGACGCCGGCACAAACGAGACTGAACGCGAACAATGTTCCGATGCTCGTCATTTCGCCGGTGACATCGGCCGGCACCAACGCTGCGAGCGCGCCGGTGAAAACGAAAAAGAGCATGTTCGATTTCCACGGCGTGCGATATCGCGGATGAACTTCGGAGAAAATCGGCGGCACGAGCCCGTCGCGACTCATGGAAAAGAACACGCGGGATTGGCCGAGCAACATCACGAGAATGACGGAGGAAAATCCGGCGAGGATCGCGACCGTGACCGCGCGTGAGAGCCATTCGTAACCGTGCATGTATTTGCTGATCGCGAACGCGACCGACGCTTCACGGCCAGCGGCGCGGAAATCATCGACTGTTCCGACGCCGCTGAGCACAAACGAAAAGAGCACGTAGAGAATGGTGCAGAAGAACAACGAACCCAGAATGCCAATTGGCATATCGCGTTTCGGATTGCGCGCTTCCTGAGCGGCGGTCGAGACGGCGTCGAATCCGATGTAAGCGAAGAACACGACGCCGGCCGCGCCGAGAATTCCGAGCAAGCCGCCGTAATGATGCGTGATGCCTTGCGCGGTCGTGTGGGCGGTCGCCGCCGGAATGAACGGCGTGTGGTTGGCCGGATTAATGAAGTGCCAGCCGATGCCGATGAAGAGTAGCACGATTGACACCTTCACAATGACGATGAGCCCGTTAACGAACGCCGATTCTTTCGTGCCGCGGATGAGCAGCATCGTAAGGATCAACAAAATGAAAAGCGCAGGCACGTTCATGATGCCGTAGGTGCCGCCGGGATCGTGCTCGAACGGCGAATGCGTCCATTGATAAGGGAGCTGCCAGTTAAACCAACTCAGAACGCGATTAGCGTACTCGCTCCACGCGTCTGATACGGTCGCTGCGGCCACGGCATATTCGAGAATCAAATCCCAGCCAATGATCCAGGCGACGAGTTCGCCCATCGTCGCGTACGAATATGTGTAGGCGCTGCCCGCGACTGGAATCATCGACGCGAATTCGGCGTAACAAAGTCCGGCGAAAGCGCAGCCGATTCCTGCGACGACGAACGCGAGCACAACCGACGGACCGGCGCGATCGGCGATGGCCGCGGCGGTTCGAACGAACAGACCGGCCCCAATGATTCCGCCGATTCCAAGCGCGACCAGGTTTACCCAACCGAGCGAACGTTTGAGACTGTGCTCGCCGACTTCCTCGGCTTGGGCCATGAGACGCTCGATCGGTTTTTTCGCGAATAGATTTCCCATGGGTTAACTCTCCTTGTTTGTGTAACTACTTCGCCCGCGACGTTGTTTTGGTTTCAATAAAAGGCAGCATGCAGCAGGCCGAAAAGCTAAGCGGTCGGCGACTTTCGCCACAGAAAATAAATTGGGACGCCGGTCAGCACGATGATGAGTCCAGGCCATGTTGTGGCCGTTTGGTAAATGAAAAGAACAGCGAGGATCACACTCGCGCCAACGATGTAGAGAGCGGGCACGATCGGATAACCGAATGCTTTATACGGACGCTCAGCATCGGGTCGTTTCCGGCGCAGCACGAAGATGCCGATGATCGTCAGAATGTAGAAGATGAGCGCCGCGGAAATGACGTAGTCGAGTAGATTTCCGTAAAGATTTCCGTAACCGGTGACGTTGCCGGCCGCATCCGTTTTCACAGTTCGCGGAAGCACGAGCACACCGGCCCAAATTCCTTGAATGATGAGTCCCCAGGCAGGCACGTGATTTTTGTTCAACTCGCCGACCCGCCGGAAAAATAGACCGTCCCGCGCCATCGCGTAATACGCGCGCGCACCCGCGAGAATCAGTCCGTTATTGCAGCCGAAAGTCGAGATCATGATCGCGACCGCCATAATCGTCGCGCCCGTTCCTGGGAAAATCACATTGGCCGTTTCCGATGCGACACGATCACTTGGCGCATTCTGGATCGCCGCGAATGGAAGCGCCGCGAGGTACGCGACATTCGCCAACAGATACAGTCCGATCACGAGAAATGTTCCGAACGCGAGCGAAAGTGGAATGTTCCGGCGCGGTTCTTTCACTTCGCCGGCGGTGAAGGTGATGTTGTTCCAGGCATCGGCCGAAAAAAGCGAATTGGTTTGCGCCACGCAAATGCCGACGAACAGACCGAAAGCTGTCGCGGCCGTGAGCCCGGCGCCAACTTCCTGTAAACCGCCGCGCAAAGTCCAAAAGTCTTTGAAATTCTCCGCCCCGGCGCCCGATTTTACGCCGACAATAATGCCGAGCAAGATCAGCGCGATGAGTGCCCCGGTCTTGGCGGTTGTAAAAATATTCTGGACGATTTTGCCAAGCTTCAATCCGCGCGTGTTCATGAACGTGAGCAAGGCGATCATTGCCAGGCCAAGAAATTGCGCAGTGGAAAGGGAGACCGCATAACCGCCGAAACGAATTGGTGCGATCAAGTAATTCGACTCGGAGAACCACGGGATGAGGACTCCGGTATAACGCGCGAATCCGACCGCAACGGCCGCGATCGTCCCCGTTTGAATCACGAGAAAAAGCGTCCAGCCGTAAAGAAAACCCCAAAGCGGCGAGAACGCTTCCCGCAGATAAACATATTGGCCGCCTGCTTTCGGCATCATCGCCGCCAGCTCTCCGTATGAAAGAGCTGCCATCAGCGTTAACAGACCGGTAACGATCCAGACGACAAGCAACCAGCCGGGGGCGCCGACCTGCCGCGCGATGATCGAGGAAACGATGAAAATTCCCGAACCAATCATCGAGCCCGCCACGAGCATCGTTGAATCGAGCAAACCTAGCCCGCGAACAAACTTCTGTTCCTCAACCGGAGTCGCTGTGGCTTCTAGTGCTGACATCTGAATCGCTCGGCTGGCGCAGAGTTAAGCAATCCCGCCCAGATCAAGCAACGTCAAACATTGTCTTTGGTTGCGTTTTTTCCGCCGCTAAAAATACTGAGGAGCGCGAAACCGCTTTCGTGTGAAACGAACCATGCTATTCTCCGCCGCGTGAAAATCCTGGCCCGGTGCTTCTCCCCCCAAACTTTTTCGATCTTGCTCATCGGTCTTTTCGCGCTCGCGGAAATCTGCCCGGCTGCCCAAAGAGATCCGCGCGTTCCCAAGTCTTCCGCGCCGCGCTTTGAAGCGCTGCCACTAACACGGTCGCGGCAAAATCATTTGTTAGTTCGAGCATTCATCAATGGAAAACCGGCGCTGCTCGGGGTGGATAGCGGCGCGCCGATCAGTGCCATCGCCCTAAAACGCCGCGCGCATTTTGGGCTGACCGGCATTCCCGGGAGTTCGACTCTGCCGGCCCGGCTGCAGATTAATGGCGCGTTTAACAACGTTGCCATCGCGCGCAACTTCCGCCTGGGCGCGCTCAATCTGGTCGATGAGCCAGTGGTGGTTGTCGATCTTTCCGGCTCAGGGCGCGCGTCCCGTTTGCGTAATGAGCAGGAAATCGATGGGATTTTAGGGGCTGATATTCTCTTTCCGACCGGCGCAGTTCTCGACTGCCAGAAACAAGTGTTGATTCTGAAAATGGACCCTGAGCTCTCTGGTAGAGCGCCTGGCCTGCAATATCGCGGGTTCCGCAGCGTGCCGATTCGCGTGAGCGAAACTTACAATTTGTATGTTGATGTTGCGATCAACGGAGAACCAGCGCGACTGATGGTCGATACCGGCGCGTTTGCGACTTTGCTCCACCGCGGGTTTGTCCGCCGATTGCACGTGCCGCTTCAACAAACCGCCTTTAGTTCATCGGCCGTCAACTTAAAGCAGCGTGGCGTGTCGATTGCCCGGATCCGCCGACTATCGGTGGGTTCGGTGGATATTGTTGGCAAGGACGTCGGGGTGGTTGATCTCGAAGGCCTGATCCACAGCGATCTTCTTCGAGGTGCTCAGCCGGTGGCGGGTTTACTTGGCGCCGAGATCCTGCGCAGCCACCACGGAATTATCGATTTCGGGACTCGCACACTTTATCTGAAGAACTGATCGTTCGAAGGCGCGCAGTACTCGGGGCGCTCGTCGCCTGGGCCTCGGGCCGGAGGTTAAGTAAAGATTTGCGATGCTGAAACTGATATGCAACCATTTGGTTGCATATTGTTCCCAGTATGGACCACGTCTTTAAAGCCTTGGCCGACCCAAGCCGGCGTGCCCTCCTCGATCAGCTCCACCAAGACAACGGCCAGACTCTCAACCAACTCTGCCGCCATCTCCGCATGACGCGCCAGGGCATTACCAAACACCTCGGCCTGCTAATCAAAGCCGACCTCGTTGTCCCCTTGTGGCGCGGCCGCGAAAAGTTGCATTATCTCAACCCGGCCCCGCTCAAGCAAATTTCCGAGCGTTGGATCGATAAGCACAAAAGCGCCTGCCTTCGCGCCTTAAATGATCTGACCAAAGGTTTGGATGATTTGAAATCGTAGCCGAATTGAAAGCCGGCGCTCACTCGACGTCGATTTCGCGGACGCCTTTTTGCTGACGAATTGTTTCGACTTGATTTCGAATTTTGTCCGCCAGGCCGACGTGATGCGGTATCGCTTCGACGAAGACGAATGGTGAAGAGGTATCCGACGTGTTGAGTTGGACGTTTTCGATGCCGCACAGGCGATAGAGAAATGGTTGCCGCGTCTCGATGTCTTTCACGCGATACCATTCGAGCGTGTCGGTCAGTTTGCTAAAAACGCCCTCTGTCGTTTTCAATCGTTCGGTCGTTAACTCGTAAATCCTGCATTTCGTTTGGAGATAACGCTTGCCAGCGATAAAGATTGGTACCGCAAGAAGAATCAAAATGTACGGACCAAAATTGCTAATCTGCGGCGACGAGCTTCGCCACGTTAAGACAAAAATGATGCCGATTGCCGCGGCGAGCAAAAATTGGAGAACGAAGAATCCGAAGTTTTTCCATTGCGAAACGCTCCCGCGCCAAACAGTTTCTTCGGCCATTCCGGAGTTCTAACGCCATGGCTTCGATCAAACAAGCATTCGTCCTCGGCGCCGGGCTTGGGACACGGCTGCGCCCGCTCACGGACGATTTGCCGAAACCGCTGGTGCCGATTTTTCAGAAGCCGCTGATTACCTTCGGACTTGATCATTTGATCGACATCGGGATCGGCAAATTTCTCATTAACACCCATCGTTTGCCGCAGGCTTTTGGCGAAGCATTTCCGCAAGACAACTATGCCGGAGTTAACCTCAAGTTTGTCAACGAACCCGTGCTTCTCGAGACCGGTGGCGGGATCAAGAACCTGGAAGCCGATCTGGGAAGGGAACCGTTCATTACATATAGCGGCGATGTTTTGACCGACATTCGTTTGCAGCCGCTGGTCGAAGAGCATTTCAATCGAGGTAATGACGTCACCCTCGCGTTGCGCAAAACCGGCTTGGGTTCGGCAATTGCCTTTCGCGAAAATCGCATAGTCGATATTTCCAACCGCTATGGCATTCCGGGCGAATACGACTTTGCCAATATTGCAGTCTGGAATCCGTCAGTTTTCGGGCGCATCCCGCCCAAACAAAAAATCTCATTCATCCCGGTTCTTGGAGATTGGATCTCCCAAGGCGGGAAAATCGGAGGGATCGTGCTCGAGAAGGGAAGGTGGTTCAATCTCGGCTCGCGCGCGGAATATTTCGAAGTGCATCGCGCGATTGCGGACAAAGGTTGGCGGCCGGCGCATGTCAAAGCGCCGGAATGGTGGGCGCCGGTGCATCCGAGCGCGGTGGTCGACCCGAGCGCGCGGATTAGTGGCTGCTCAGTTATTGGGAAGGATTGCCGGGTCGGCGCTGGCGCGGTTTTGGACGACACAATCTTGTGGCCGGGTGCACAAATTGCTTCCAAAAGCGAGTTGGTTGGTTGTATTGTCCGCGCCCGAAAAACCGTCACCGGCATCCATCGCAACATCGACATCTGACAAATGAGAACCGAGGTCCTTCTTCGCCAGACGCGGCGACACTTTCCGCGATTCAATGTCGACGAAGTAAAGATTTTGCCGATCGAGAAGGGTGGGTCGGACCGGAAATTTTACCGCGTTCGTTGTTCCGCGGAACAGTCGCTCATTCTGGTAAAGTACAATCTCGAGCGGGAAGAGAACCGCCACTATGTCGAGATCGCGCAATTTCTTGAGACGCACGGCATTCGTGCTCCGAGAATTTATTATCACGATGCCGATGAAGGTTTGGTCTGGTTGGAAGATCTCGGAGAGAGCGACTTGTTCAGTCACCGCGGTGAAAGCTGGCTGGTGCGACGCGCATTCTACGAATCAGCGTTGGATGAAGTCCGCAAACTGCACCAACTGCCCGAATCGGTTTGTGTTGAAATGCATCGGCATTTGCCGGCCGAATTCAATGCCGCTCTCTATCTCTGGGAGCAGAATTATTTCTTCGAGAACTGTCTGGGCCGTTATTTCGAAGTGGAACAAACTGAGATCGATACCTTGGCCGGACTTCCTGTCTTGCAAAAGATCGCCGAGAAGCTGGCGCAATTACCTCGAGTCCTGGTCCATCGCGATTTCCAGTCGCAAAATATTCTCCTCCGCAACGGCCAGGCCTACCTAATCGATTTCCAGGGCATGCGTCCCGGTCTCGCGCACTACGACCTGGCCTCGTTGCTTTTCGATCCATATGTCGATCTAAGTGATGCTGAGCGGAACGAACTGCTCGAGCACTACTGCGGCGAAAAACCCGACGCCGCTTTTCTGGAGACCTTGCGCCTCTGTGCCATGCAGCGGTTGATGCAAGCTTTGGGGGCGTACGGATTTCTTGGCCTGGTTAAAGATCACAGACATTTTCTCCAGCACATCCCGAAGGCGGTGCGTTCACTCCGCGAAATCGCAGGAGACATCGCCGGTCTCGAATCGCTCGAAAACTTTCTGGCCAAGCTTGGTTAAGTTTTCGCGCAGCGGTCGAATGCGCGGGCGCGGGTTACGTCGAACTCTGCAAATAAAGGAGTTCGCTATGAAGAAGCTGATTTTAGTTATTGCGTTTGGGCTGAGCCTAGGAAGCGCTTCGGCTTTCGCGCACGAGGACGAATACGGTTACAACCAACGTTCGCAGTACATGCCGGTGCGGCACAACCAAACGGCGTCCGAGATAAATCATATTAACCGCATGCTTGGGCATGTGCAGCGACAGATGGCTCGATACGGGGCTGACTGGCGGACGCGCCGCGAAGTCCGTCATATTTCCCGTGAAGTGAATCACGTCAATTGGGAATATCAGACAGGGCGTTTTGGCTGGTATCATCTGCGCAGCGAGATCGAGCATATTCACAACGAATTGCACAACGTGGAATTGCGTTTCCGTCCGAACGATTATTACCGCTGGTATTAACCGGCATTTTTAGCTCAGCTCACAAACGGATTCGTCATTCGTTCGGTGCCAATCTTCGTCGGCGGCCCGTGACCGGGCAGCACCGTCACGTTGTCGCCTAGTGGAAATAACTTTTCGCGAATTCCTCTAAATAGAAGATCGACATCTCCGCCGGGCAGATCCCAGCGCCCGACGCCGCCGGCAAAAAGAACATCGCCACCGATCAGCAAATCATCTTTGCGTGAGAAGAAACAAAGACTGCCGGGACAATGCCCCGGCACTTCCAGTACCTGAAATTCTGCTCCCAGAAAATTTCGAGCCGGCGTTTCCTCAATAAAAAAGTCCGGCTTTGCTGGCTCGACTTCCAATTCGAAACCGAAGTTCCGAAAAAAATCCCGGTCCGAAATCATCGGCGCGGTCGCGGGATGGCAACCGATCTGGCATTTGAAGCGATCTTTGATTTTGGCGACGTCCTGGACGTGATCGATGTGGCCGTGGGTAAGCAATAACAACTTTAGATCGACATCGCGCGAGTGGACCCAGTCGCAAGCGCCTTGGGGCGCATCGAATAGAATCCAGCCTTCGGGCGCGGAAACGAGATAGCAGTTCGTTTCGAAAACCCCGCCGCAGAACGCTTCGTAAGTCATTGCATTTGATCTTAAATGAGCCTGGTCGGACCTGCCAGCAGCGCTGGGGATTCAACCGATCCCGGTCTCAGGTGGCAATAAGATGAAAGATTTTGAATGTTCTTAGCGTATAATTGTCAGACCTCCTTACATGTCGATCCAGGGCCATTTGTTTGCGTTTGGGCACAAAGTCTGCGAACCTGAAGGCCGCGCTTTTCCGATTTTTCCGATGAAACTACGTTTTCAGCTTCTCTCAGCGATCACCGCGCTCAGTTTGATCAGCGTCACGCCGCAGGCGCTCCAGGCAAAGTCGGATGCTGAGCAAATCTGCGTCTCAGTTGGCCGGCTTCTCGAAGAGGGTCATTACACTCATCAACAACTGAATGCCGAGATGTCGCAGAAATTTCTGCGCAATTACCTCGAGTTGCTCGATTTCAGTCATCTCTTCTTCACTCAAAAAGATGTCGACGCGTTAACAGCAAAGTACGGCACCGCCCTGGCGGACGATGTTTTGCTCGGAAATCTCAAACCGGCCTACGAGATTTACGACCTCTACCAAAAGCGGATTGATGAACGGGTCGCCAAAATCAAGGAGCTGCTAAAGCAGCCGATGGAGTTCAAGACCGACGCCAAGGTGGAGTTGCGTCGCGAAAAAGCGCCGTGGCCAAAGGATGAGGGTGAGGCGGATGAACTCTGGCGCGGGCGGGTCGCAAGTGAACTGCTTCAGGAGAAACTAAGCGAACATCCGATCGAACCGGGCCCTCAATTGATTGGACGTCGCTACGATCGTATCGCGCGGAACGTGCATGAGGAAGACCGAGAGGAGCAGGTGAAACTTTATCTCGATGCGCTCGCCCAAAGCTACGACCCACATTCGGAATATTTGAGCAAGGCCGACTTCAAGAATTTCAACATCCAGATGGGACTCTCACTGGTCGGCATCGGCGCAATGCTGCGCACGGAAGACGGCTATGCCAAGATCGAGAATCTTGTTACTGGCGGTCCGGCACAAGTGGACGGGCGGCTGAAAGTTGGCGACCGGATCACGGCCGTTGGTCAAGCTCAAGGCGAGCTTGTTGATGTGCGCGACATGCGCTTGGACAAAGTCGTCGAAATGATCCGCGGGAAGAAAGGCACCAAGGTTCGCCTGCTCGCGATTCCGGCCAACGCCCCTGATCCGTCGCAGCGCAAGAACGTCGAGCTCGTGCGCGATGAAATTAAACTGAAAGACCAGGAAGCGCGCGCCGACATTATTATTAAGAAGGACGAGAACGGCAATCCAGTGAAGCTCGGCTGGCTCACGCTCCCGTCGTTTTATGCCGATATGGATCGGCATTCGAAGAGCACCACTCGCGACGTGCTCGCTCTTCTTAAGCGCCTGAAGAAGGAAAATATCGCCGGGTTGATTGTCGATCTTCGCCGCAACGGTGGCGGTTCACTCGAAGAAGCGATCGCGCTCACTGGTTTATTTTTGAAATCGGGACCGATCGTGCAAACGAAAGGTTCCAACGGGAACATCGTCATCTCGAGTGATCCGGATCCGGGCGTCGCTTATGGCGGGCCGCTGATTGTTTTGACCAGCCGGCAAAGCGCCTCCGCCAGCGAAATCTTCGCTGCTGCGCTCCAGGATTACGGACGCGCCGTCATCGCTGGCGACAAGAACACATTTGGCAAAGGCACCGTGCAGACAATTCTGCCCATTGGCCGATTCACGTCGCTTCTTGGCAGCCGGTCCGATGACGATGGCGAGCTTAAGTTAACGATTCAGAAATTCTATCGCGTGGCCGGGGGTTCCACTCAACTTCACGGCGTGGCTTCGGATATCGTGTTGCCGACGCTGACCGATCTGCCGGAATTCGGCGAAGGCGCGCTAAAAAACTGCTTACCGTATGACGAAGTGCCCAAGGCGCGGTTCACGAAATGGTCCGACGGTCATCCTTTGTTTGTCGAGGAACTGAAACGTCGTTCGGCCGAACGCGTCCAGCACGATGCCGAATTTCATTATGTGATGGAGGACATGGAGCGGCTCCGCCACAAGCTCGATGAGAACCGCATCACCCTGAACGAAGACGCGCGCCGAAAAGAGATTCAGGACGACAAGCTCCGAAAAGACATGCGCTCGAAAGAGCGTTTGGCTCGTCACCAGGAAGAGCCGAGCATTTATCGGCTTACTCTCGACACTGTCGATAAACCAAATCTGCAGTTGATCATGTATCCGGGAAAACTGGCTGAAGCCAAAGCCAAAGCCGGCGTGACCAAAGTTTCACCAGAAGCAGCGCCGGACGACGACACCGATACAATCGGCACCGCCGACGACACGAAAGAGCCCGCAATCGATCCCGAGCGCGACGAGGCGTTGAATATTCTGGCAGATCTTGTCGACCTTTCGCGCGGTCCGAAAACCGCCAGCACCAACGTCAAGAAATCGGCCGAGCAACGGCCGTAAGATTCTTCTGTGCTGTGGAGGCAGGCGTCTCGCCTGCAATGTATGAAAAGGAGCAGCCGGGGACGGCTGCCACCACACTCTCAAGGATAAACCGGGCGCGACTGATAAATTCGCTCCCGTCCGTATTGCGGCCCGACCGGTCGCTGAAACCACGGCCACGGCGGGCGTTGTTGCTGCGGTTGGCCGCCGTATTGTTGGAAGTATTGATTCGTTCGCGGTGTTCTGCCGAAAACTGTGACCGGCGTGCCGACCTCGACCGCATTGTAAAACGCGACCGCTAATTGATCGGGCATCCGTACGCAGCCGTGTGACGCGGGATAACCTGGCAAATATCCGGCATGCATTCCGTCAGCGCCGTGGAAGCGCATGAAATAAGGCATCGGCGCGGGAACAAATCTGCAACCGCGCGGCACATGCATATCCACGTCTGCGTCCGCAATCACGGTTCGTCCGCTTCCATCGACCATCTTGCCATAGATGCTCGAGTGATGGCTCCGCTCTTTTTCGACGACCTTGAACGAGCCGGTTGAAGTGAGATGGCCGTAGCGCCCGCTCGAAATGGGCGATTGCATAACCACACTCCGCCCGCGAATCAGGGAGGCCGTTTGCTGGCTCAGGTCGATCTCGACCCGGTACGGATTTTCATCCTGGGCCAACAACGAGCCCGCGAACAAAAACAGAATTAGTAATCCCCAGAACGCCCTCACACTTAGTTGAACCCAACAGAAATCAGAAAGTCTCAGATTGCAAAGGGCCAGTCCGGCTCGGACCTCACACAGCGATTGGCGCTTTGATCGAGGGGTGCGGGTTGTAATCGACCAGTTCGAAATCTTCGAACTTGAAGTCGCGGATGTTTTTGATCGTCGGACTCAATTTCATCCGCGGCAAAGATCGACAATCACGGGTCAGTTGTTCGCGCGCCTGGTCGAGATGGTTTTGGTAAAGATGCAAATCACCGAAGGTGTGGACGAAATCGCCTGGAGTAAGATCGACAGCTTGCGCCATCATCATCGTAAGCAGCGCGTAGGACGCGATGTTGAACGGGACGCCGAGAAATAAATCGCAGCTGCGTTGGTAAAGCTGGCAGCTCAGCTCACCGTCCTGGATATAAAACTGGAATAGCACGTGACATGGCGGCAGCGCCATCTTCTCGATCTCAGCCGGGTTCCACGCGGTCACAATCAATCGTCGACTCGACGGATTTTTTTTGATTTGCGCGATGACGTTTTCGATCTGATCGACGCGCACGCCGTTCTCGCCGCGCCAATCGCGCCATTGCGCGCCGTAAACGCGCCCGAGGTTTCCTTTTTCATCAGCCCACTCGTCCCAAATCGTGACGCCATGTTCGTTGAGATATTTGATGTTCGTATCGCCGCGGAGAAACCAGAGCAGCTCGTAAATGATCGATTTGATGTGGAGCTTCTTCGTCGTCAGCAGCGGAAATCCTGGACCGTTCGGTCGGAGATCGAAACGCGCTTGCGCACCGAAGATCGACAACGTGCCGGTGCCAGTGCGATCCGCGCGGGGCTGACCTTCTTCCAAGACGAGCCGGAGAAGATCATGATATTGCCGCACGCCAAAAAGTAACCATGCGCGCGCGGTTATCAAAGAGCAGCAATTGGATGCAACGTCACGTTGCCTGCCTCCACAGTTCCGCTTACGCCTTGTTCGGGCCCAGCTGTTTTTCGAGCTGCGCCTTGCGATCGTTCAAGGTCTGCAAACGCAGCTGCCAGCGATGCAATTGGATCGTGAGTTGATTGATGTAACCAGTCACTTCGGCGCGCTGCGATTCGTTTTCCTTCAGCTTGCCGCGAATTTCGTCGGCGTACGCGAGCGCGCCCGCATTTGGTTGTTCCGGTTGCGGAACGAGTGTCTGCTCTCCGCATTTCTGACACGCCAAATTCATCCCGGCGGCCGATCGGTTCGCGACCAGCGCGGCTTTGCAATGCTGGCAGTGAAAGAAAATATCGGGATCGGATTCGACTTTGCGGACAGAATGCACGGCCAATAAACGAGCAGTCGCTATGCCGCGCTGTCCCACATTCAATCTTCGAAAAGGCCGGCTTGGTGACGCTTTGTCCCGTTTCAGCTGATTTGAAACTGGCCCATAATCCACGCTAAGCCCTGTAGAACAGCGGTTTAGATCGACATCGACCGCACTGGCTTATGGTTTGCTAAAGACCCAGTCGGTCGAAAATCTTCAACCAGAAAGGAAAATTTTATGGCAAAAGTTTTAGGTATCGATTTGGGCACCACCAATTCCTGCATGTCTGTGATGGAGGGTGGCGACCCGGTAGTTTTGGAAAATTCCGAAGGCGCGCGCACCACGCCTTCGGTCGTCGCATTCACCAAGAGCGGCGAGCGACTGGTCGGCCAAGCCGCGAAACGTCAGGCGGTCACCAATCCGCAGAATACAGTTTTCTCAATCAAGCGTTTCATGGGACGCAAGTTCGACGAGGTGCATGAAGAAGAGCACCGCGTGCCTTACAAAATTGTGAAGGCCGCGAACGGCGACGCCCACGTGCAAGTGGAAGTCGGGGGCGAACGCAAAACTTTTTCGCCGCCGGAAATTTCGGCAATGATTTTGTCGAAGTTAAAGGCCGACGCGGAAGCGAAGCTCGGCGAAAAAATCACGCAGGCCGTCATCACGGTGCCGGCGTATTTCAATGACTCTCAACGGAACGCGACCAAGGACGCGGGCAAGATCGCGGGCCTCGAAGTTCTGCGCATCATCAACGAGCCGACCGCGGCCTCGCTTGCTTACGGTCTCGACAAGAAAAAGGACGAGAAGATCGCCGTTTACGATTTGGGCGGCGGCACGTTCGACATTTCCGTTCTTGAAATCGGCGATGGCGTTTTCGAAGTGAAAGCGACCAACGGCGACACCCACCTTGGCGGTGACGATTGGGACGCGAAGGTGATGGATTGGATCGTGGCCGAGTTCAAAAAGGACAGCGGCATCGATCTGAGCAAGCAACCGGACGCACTCCAGCGGATCAAGGAGGAAGCCGAGAAAGCGAAGATCGCGCTTTCGAGTTCACAGGAATACGAAATCAATCTGCCGTTCGTAACCGCGGACGCGAGCGGACCGAAACACATTCAGAAAAAATTGACTCGCTCGAAACTCGAGCAGCTAACCGATGATTTGATTCAGCGAACTATTCCGCCGGTCAAAGCGTGCTTGAAAGACGCGAAAATCTCCGAGCGCGAAGTCAACGAGCTCGTGCTCGTCGGCGGCATGACCCGGATGCCGAAAGTTGTCGAGACGGCCCGTGGCTTGATCGGCAAAGAGCCGCACAAAGGCGTGAACCCAGACGAAGTGGTTGCCATTGGTGCAGCGATTCAAGGAGGCGTTCTCCGCGGCGACGTGAAAGACGTCCTCCTCTTAGACGTGACTCCGCTCACGCTGGCGATTGAAACCGCCGGAGGAGTAGCCACACCGATGATTCCGCGCAACACCACGATCCCGACACGGAAGTCGCAGATCTTTTCAACTTACAGCGACAACCAGCCGGGCGTGGAAATCAAAGTGTTACAAGGCGAACGCCCGCTTTCGCGCGACAACAAGAACCTCGGCACGTTCCATCTCGATGGAATTCCGCCGGCCCCGCGCGGCGTTCCGCAGATCGAAGTCACGTTCGACATTGACGCCAACGGCATCTTGCACGTCTCAGCCAAAGATCTCGGCACCGGCAAGGAACAGAAAATTTCCATCACCGGTTCGAGCGGCTTGAGCAAGGACGAAGTCGAGAAGATGCGCAGCGAGGCAGAAGCGCACGCCGACGAGGACAAAAAGGCGAAGGAAGCAATCGAGATCAAGAACAACGCCGACACCCTCGCATATCAATCCGAGAAACAACTCAAGGAACTCGGTGACAAGATTCCGGCCGACAAACGCAAACCGGTCGAGGACGCGATCGCCGCGGTGCGGGAAGCGATCAACAAGAACGACACCGATGCAATCAAGCGCGCCTACGACGACTTGCAGAGCAAGTTCCAGGACATCAGCGCCGAGCTTTACAAACAAGCTTCAGCGCAAGCCGGTCCGCAGCCCGGCGCAGGTCCGCAACCCGGACCTGAAGCTGGCGGGCGTCCGGGCGCCGAACAAGGCGGCGGGAAACGCGGCGGCAACGGCGACGTCGTCGACGCCGAGTTCGAAGTCGTGGACGAAGACAAGAAAAAGTAACAAATGAAAAACGGAAAGCTTCAGGGAAAAGTTGCAGTCGTAACTGGCGCCTCGAAAGGGATCGGCGCGGGAATCGCTAAAGAGTTGGCCGCCGAAGGCGCTGCCGTGGTGGTTAACTACGCATCGTCAAAAACGGATGCGGACAAAGTCGTCGACGAAATCGCGAAACGCGGCGGCAAAGCCGTCGCCGTGCAGGGAAGCGTCGCGAGCAAGTCGGAAGTTCAGCAGCTTTTTGCCGCAGCAGAAAAAGCCTTCGGCAAGATCGACATCCTGGTCAACAACGCCGGGGTTTACGAATTCGTGCCGTTGGACAGTGTCACCGAGGAGCAGTTCCACAAACATTTTAATACGAACGTTCTGGGAATAATCCTCGTCACTCAAGAGGCGCTGAAACATTTCAATTCCGAGGGCGGAAGCATCGTCAACATCGGTTCGCTCGCCAGCTCTCTCACTCCACCGACTGCGGTGGTTTACAATGCGACCAAAGGCGCGGTCGATGCGATCACCCGGACGCTGGCGAAGGAACTCGGACCGCGAAAGATCCGCGTAAATTCGATTAACCCCGGCGTGGTGAAGACCGAGGGGTCGATCGCTGGCGGTTTCATGGAGGGCGATTTCGTGAGGACGCTCGAAGCGCAAACGCCGCTCGGTCGCGTCGGTGAACCCGACGACATCGCGCCAGCCGCGGTGTTCTTCGCGTCGGACGATTCGAGATGGATCACTGGCGAGACGCTACTAATCGCGGGGGGACTTCGTTAGAAACAATTTGCCGGTGGCTGTCGCAACATCGACAGTCGCCGGCTCAACCAAAAAACAAAAACCAAGAAGGAGTTAATTAACTTATGGCAGGAGTGAACGTAAAACCGCTCGGAGACCGGGTGCTGGTGCAGCCGATTGAAGAGCAGGAAACAAAAAAAGGCGGGATCATTATTCCCGACACTGCGAAAGAAAAACCGCAGGAAGGCAAAGTGGTCGCTCTCGGCACCGGCAAGGTGAACGAAGAGGGCAAGAAGGTGGATTTCACCGTGAAGAAAGGGGACAAGGTTCTCATTTCGAAATACGGCGGCACCGAAATCAAAATCGATGGCGAAACTTTCCTGATCATGCGCGAGGACGACATCCTCGGCATCATCGGCTGATGCGCCAAATAACATTTAACCAATAACTAGGAACTAAAAAACTATGGCAGCTAAACAATTACAATTCGATGAAGCGGCGCGGCACACCTTGCTGCGCGGAGTCGAGAAACTGGCGCGGGCCGTCAAGGCCACGCTCGGACCGAGCGGTCGCAACGTGATTCTCGATAAGAAATTCGGCAGCCCGACGATCACCAAGGACGGTGTGACGGTCGCGAAAGAAATCGAGCTCGAAGATCCGTATGAAAATATGGGCGCGCAGCTCGTTCGCGAAGTCGCTTCCAAAACTTCGGACGTCGCGGGCGACGGCACGACCACGGCGACTGTGCTCGCGGAATCAATTTACCGCGAAGGACTGCGCAACGTCACCGCCGGCGCCAATCCGACGTCGTTGCAACGCGGCATCATGAAAGCCGTCGAGGCAATCGTCGAGGAGCTGAAAAAAATCTCCAAGAAAGTAAGCGATCGCACCGAGATCGCGCAGGTCGCGACTGTTTCGGCCAACTGGGACAAGACGATCGGCGAGATCATCGCCGACGCCATGGACAAGGTCGGCAAGGACGGCACGATCACGGTCGAGGAAGCGAAATCGATCGAGACCACGCTCGAAGTGGTGGAGGGAATGCAATTCGATAAAGGCTATCTCTCGCCTTACTTCGTCACCAACGCGGAGGAGATGGAAGCCATCCTCGAAAATCCGTACATCCTGATTTACGAAAAGAAAATCTCGAGCTTGAAGGACATGCTTCCGTTGCTCGAGAAAGTCGCGAAAGCTGGACGGCCATTGCTCATCATCTCGGAAGACGTGGAAGGTGAAGCGCTCGCCACGTTGGTCGTGAACAAATTGCGCGGGACGTTGCAAGTCTGCGCGGTCAAAGCCCCGGGCTTCGGCGATCGTCGCAAGGCGATGCTGGAAGACATCGCGGTCCTAACCGGCGGAAAACTGATCAGCGAAGATCTCGGGATCAAGCTCGAGAACATCAAGCTGGAAGACCTCGGCAAAGCCAAACGCGTTACCGTCGATAAGGAAAACACAACGATTGTCGAAGGTTCCGGCAAGAGTTCGGACATCCAGGGTCGCGTTGCCCAGATTCGACGCCAGATTGAAGAGACGACCAGCGATTACGACAAAGAGAAACTCCAGGAGCGACTCGCAAAACTCGCGGGCGGTGTTGCCGTCATTAACGTCGGCGCAGCCACCGAGACCGAGATGAAAGAGAAGAAGGCGCGCGTGGAAGATGCGTTGCACGCCACGCGAGCGGCGGTCGAAGAAGGCATCGTCGCGGGTGGCGGTGTCGCGTTTATTCGCGCCCAGAAAGCGCTCGAGAACATGCGAGGTCTTGATGCCGATGAGAAGGTCGGCGTCCAGATCGTGCGTCGCGCGATCGAAGAGCCGATGCGTCAACTGGCCGATAATGCCGGCGCGGAAGGCGCGCTCATTGTCGAGGAAGTGAAGAAGCGCAAAGGCAACGAAGGCTACGACGTGGCCAAGGGTGAATATGTCGATCTAGTGAAGGCCGGCATTGTCGATCCGACGAAGGTCACGCGAAGCGCGTTGCAAAACGCCGCCTCGATCGCGGCCCTCTTGCTCACCACTGAAGCCATCGTGACGGAGATACCTGAAAAGGAAAAAGCTCCGGCGATGCCACCGGGCGGAATGGGCGGCATGGATTACTAATCCGAAACCGAAACAACAATTAACAAACAGCCGAGCTCGCAAGGGCTCGGCTGTTTTGCTTTTGCATCCCGTTCCGGAGCCCGCACGTGAAGATTCCTACGGAGTGATAATCCAAATAGGAGGCCGAGGTTAAATTGCTTCGTGAATCCATAGGAGTGAAAGGCTGCGGTTAAGTGTCGGGAAGTAAATCGCGTCTTCGGTAATGCAGGATTTATCGTCGCCTCGGAAGCCTTCTAGCCAATGGCCCGCTTCGATATCTGAGCAGCGAGAACATCGCTTGGTTTCGTTCACCTCGGCCGCGCAACTGTGCCCGTGAATATAATCATCCTCAAGGAGGGAGAACGAAAAGCCAGCCGACGGAATGAACCACAAACGGCGCCTATTTTGGGCCGAAATCAGCACGCATTCCTCCGTTGTCGTTAGAACGAATTGCACCGCTGTTGCCGTAAGGGCCGTCTGAAAGTCTTCGGCCACGCGTTTGATCAGCTCGAAGGAAGGCTCCTGATTGGCGGTGCGCGCTTTGATAAATTCCCGCGGCATCAGCAGTTCGGCTGCAAAAAGATTGGCTTCGTACTCTTCGGTTTCCTGCCGTTCTGACCAGTTATTTGTCTGCTTGTCGTCCACCGTTTCAATCTGTCGTGTATCTGGATGCAAAAAGAAGTGGCCGAGTTCATGGCCGATAACGAACCGCTTTTGTCCCTCGTATCTAAGCGAGCGCCGAACTGTGATCACTGCTGAGACGCCCCTCCGAACAAGACAACCGTCCATTCCTTGTAGCGAAGCGTAGCGGACCTCAGCATTCTTAAACATAGCGATTCGTTCGATGTCGATCTCGCTCGGATCTTTGATCTGCAATTCGGCGAGCAGGCCGTCTGCTTTGGCGAGGACAATGGCTTTACGTTGGCTGGACGCCATTTAAGTGCTGTCAGTGCCCTTTCCCTGAGTTCGTTTTTGTAAACGTTCATCGGCTTCGAGGATGGCTGCCATATCCTGCAAGGAAAGAGTCCCCTTGTTTTTGAACGCAAGAGCCCTCTCAGGACCGCCGGCCTTCAAGAACCTGGCGAACGCTATAAGTACGTGTTCTGGTTTTTGATCGGACCATTGCGCTCCGGGCGTCTCCGCTATACGAAGGGATTCTTTTTTTTCATCAGCAACTCGCATCCATGCGAGGCGCTCATGCTTGTCATGGGCCGCTATAATTGCATCCATCTTCTGCAGGAGCGCATCGATATCGATCCCGCGATCTTGTAGCTCGATTCTCAACTGATCGGACGAGAGGGCATCCGACTGTTGATCCAATCCGTTCAATAGATTCTCCATTGGACCTGGCTCATCATTCGTCATTTTAGTTTCCTTCCTGTAATCGCCGCTGCAATTCTTCGAAGTTAGTGACTCCGAAAAATTTTCGGGCGTATTTCGTCAATTTCCTCCGAAGTTCATCCACCTGAGCACCGGAGATTCCCATTAATTCACTTATCTCTGATCGTTTGAAGCCGACACTCAATGCTTCGATGTATTTTTGCATTTCGTCGTCGCCGTCAAACGAGGCTATCAGCGCCCCAATGCACCGCCGCTGATCTTCACGAAGCTCGTCACCGCGCAATTTCTCATCAGGCGTGAGGGCTATCGCTACGGCAGTCGAAATTGGATCGGACGGATTTCCCTCCTCATCAGTTTCCTTAGTATAATCGACGATGCCACTGCGGTCGGAGCGCTTCTTTTCTGCAGATATTAAGCTATCAGTGACGGAATTGAGGTTATCGAGAAGCGGTCTGCTCGGGTCAAAAGCGCGCCGACCGTTAATCAGTCGCAAGACTGCTTCCGAGACGAAATCCTTTGCCGTCTTATCGCCGACCATTACCTCACCCTGTGCGGAGTATCTCGGACGGTAGCCGCGCCAGATATATCTCCGGATCGTTGTGTCAGCGTGGATCGCGGCACGGGCGACCGTGTCGCGATAGCCCGGCTCGGCTAACGCAGCTTTTAGGGCAGGGTTCATTTGGGGGGACCATTGGGTTCTCTCAGTAAACGCTCCGGATGAAAAGTTTTTTGGAAGATTTTTCCAGAAATCTCTGATTTCGGAGCGGAAGAAGGTGAGCGCGGACAACCCCGCCTCCTTTAACCTACTATGAATACAACCCCGGAAACACAACAGCAGAAGACGCCGACTTCGCCAAACGCGAAGAAACCGGACATCGTGGAAATCTCAATCAACAGCAAGAAGTTCTCGACTGAACGTGGTAAGAACTCCGTGCAACATTTGCGGGAGCTTGGAAGCGTGCCGGCTAGCGAGATCTTGAGCGAGCTTAAGAACGGAAAATTCCATGACCTTCAGAACGACGGTCACGTCGAGATCAAGGGCGGCGAGGTGTTCGTTAGCCATCCTCCAAGCGGCGGTTCCTCCTAGTGAGCTTCCCTCCAGACGAAATCGCAGAGATGAAAGCGGCCTTCGCTGGTTTATCGACAGCCAGCGAGGGCGGAACTGAGTTCATTCTAATATCTTCGCTCAAATTACCCGACGGGTGCGATCCTGCCGTTGTAGATGCACTGCTGTGTCCATCGACGCGTGATGGATATCCGTCGCGGCTTTATTTATCCGCTCGAGTCAGTCATCAAGGCCCAGGCCAAAATTGGAGCGCCGATCAGGTTATTCTTGGCCGACGATGGTTTGCAGTGTCGTGGCGAACGCAAGAGTCTGCGGGTCGCCTCCTGGCGATTCTTGCGGGGCATCTTGAAGCGTTTACATGCAAACGAAGCTAAAGATTCCAAGGTTACTAGTCGAAGCAGCGCTTGCAGACCTATATCGGCCGCACCCAGTCGCAGCTGAACGCGTCGGGTTCTTCTCTACAAAAGTCACTCGCGCTAAGAGCATCGTAATCGTCCATTGCATCGCATATCATCCGGTGTCAGACGCGGACTACATTCGCGATAATTCGGTTGGAGCTCGGATCGGGTCGGGAGCTATTACAGAGGCGATGGCGCGCTGCGCCGCCGATGTTGGGCAGCTTCATGTTCATGCGCACGGCGGCCGAGGTACGCCCGTACCGAGCATCACGGATAGCAGCGAAACACCTTCGGTAGCACGGAGCTTGTGGAATGTTAACCGAAAGCATGCGTGCGGCTGGGGAATTCTCAGCGACGACGGCGGCTGGGCGTCCGTCCTTATTTCACCTGAGCGAGACGATGCTGTGGAAGGCCAGGTTGCGCTGATTGGGTACCCGATCACAGTCGCCCGGGCGCGACGCATAGCGGTTCAAGCGCCGCTGTGGTGGCGAAAACTATTTCGCCGAAAGTGCGCAATAGGGAATAGGTACGATCGACAGAGCTTTCTTGGCCCAGATTCAGACAAAATCTTTGCGAACTTGCGCGTCGGGATCGTTGGTCTCGGCGGCGGCGGATCTCACATCGCGCAACAATTGGCGCATCTCGGTGTGTGCCACTTCGTGCTTTGCGATCCTGACACGATTTCGGAATCAAATCTCAACCGCACGGTGGCAGCGACAGAGTCCGACGTCGACCACCACACCTGCAAAACGACAATCGCGAAGCGACAAATTCGCGGATTACATCCGGATGCCGATATTGTTGTTATTGGAAAATGGCAAAGCCGCAGTGAGCCCCTGCTTCATTGTGACGTTGTCCTAGGATGCGTTGATACTTTCGCTGGCAGACGGGATTTGGAATCCTTTTGCCGCCGCCATCTAATTCCCTATGTCGATGTTGGCATGGACGTGCTTAAAGAATCAGGTCGCGGCCATGAAATCATCGGCCAAGTAATTCTCTCAATGCCCGGCCGACCGTGCATGCATTGCATGGGTTTTCTAACGGAAGAGCTGCTCGCCGAGGAGGCTCGCAGATACGGTGCTGCGGGAGGACGACCACAGGTTGTCTTTGCTAACGGAGTAATCTGCTCAGCGGGGGTGGGCGTCGTTGTCGATCTTGTAACAAGTTGGTCGGGTAATCGGCGTCAGTCGGTGTATCTAAACTTCCGCGGCAGTGACCTGTCATTGCGTGATGATCCGCGACTCCGGCATTTGGCCGACACATGCGAGCATTATCCATTGATCCAAGCGGGCGATCCTACCTGGACCCCGTTGTAAGATGATGAACGGGCAGGATCCAAAATTGCGCGAAATATGGTTTCAGAAAGACATTCCAGTTGTTTATCGTCCTGGCGGATCAGATCAGTTACTCGTGCGTTTGCCGTATGCTTCGGACAATCGCGTTTGGCTTAAAGGGCACCACCGGATTAAGCCAAAATGGAATCCGGAACACAAACGATGGGAGATCGCGAAGGCTTGGTTCGAGGATGTGGTGAAACGTGCGATGGCGAAGTACGGATCCGTTTACGTTATTGAACCTTTTCGCGTGCAAAAGAAATGCGCACCGGCCTGTTGGAACGCGAAGGGACTCGAGTGCGACTGCTCATGTATGGGCGAGTATCACGGAACGGGCGACCCAGGCGGTCGATGGTACGTTATTGCCGATTCACTCGCCGTGAATTGGGGGCCACGTCGGTACTCTTATAAACTGCTGAAACCTACGGCACCGGCTTCACTCTGATTGCTGTGTCTTCGTGATCTTTCGTGTGCTTCGTGGTGAAGCCGTGGGTCGCGTTTGCTGACGGGGCGTTTTTCTGCAACCTTTCCCGCCACCTGTGGAAAATTACGTTTCGAATTTGATGGCCGAGGTGAAGGCCAAGAACCCGGGCGAAACCGAGTTTCACCAGGCGGTGCAGGAGGTGGTCGAGTCGCTTACGCTGGTTTTGGATCGAGACTCGCGCTATCGCAAAGCGAAAGTCCTCGAGCGCATTATTGAGCCGGAACGTGTGATCATGTTCCGCGTGCCGTGGCAAGACGACAAAGGCGAGATCCACGTCAATCGTGGTTTCCGGGTGCAAATGAACAGCGCGATCGGACCTTACAAAGGCGGGCTGCGATTTCATTCCACCGTCAATCTCGGCATCCTGAAATTTCTGGCTTTCGAACAAGTTTTTAAAAATGCGCTGACCACACTTCCAATGGGCGGCGGCAAGGGCGGCTCCGATTTCGATCCGCATGGAAAAAGCGATGCCGAGGTGACGCGTTTTTGTCAGGCGTTCATGTGCGAACTTTTCCGCCACATCGGCCCCGACACGGACGTTCCGGCGGGCGACATCGGCGTCGGCGCCCGCGAGATCGGGTTTTTGTTCGGAATGTATAAGCGGCTCAAAAACGAATTCACCGGCGTGATGACGGGCAAAGGATTGACCTGGGGCGGATCAGTCATTCGTCCGGAGGCGACCGGTTACGGTGCGGTTTATTTCGCGGAAGAGATGCTCAAAACGCGCAAGGAAGATCTCAAGGGCAAGACCGCGCTCGTTTCGGGAAGCGGGAACGTCGCGCAATACACGGTCGAGAAATTGATCACGTTAGGCGCGAAGCCGGTCACGATGTCGGATTCCACCGGCTACATTTTTGATGAGGAAGGAGTCACGCGCGAGAAATTGGCGTTCGTGATGGACCTGAAAAATGTCCGGCGCGGGCGCATCTCCGAATACGCCGACAAATTCAAAGGCGCAGTGTTCACGCCGACGAACCCGAAGCTCGATCACAATCCGCTGTGGAATCACAAGGCGGAGTGCGCGTTCCCGAGCGCGACCCAGAACGAGATCAACGGCAAGGACGCAGCCAATCTGTTGAAGAACGGCGTTTACGTTGTTTCCGAAGGCGCGAACATGCCGACGACAATCGACGGCATCAATCAGTTCTTGGACGCGAAGATTTTGTTCGGACCCGGTAAAGCGGCGAATGCCGGCGGCGTCGCGACTTCCGGATTGGAGATGGCGCAGAACAGTATGCGGATCAGGTGGACGCGTGAAGAAGTTGACGCGCGCCTGTTCAACATCATGAAAACGATCCACGAAGTTTGCGCGCGCACCGCCGAGAAGTACGGGACGCCGGGAAATTACGTGAACGGCGCGAACATCGCCGGCTTTGTTAAAGTGGCCGACGCGATGCTGGACCAGGGACTCGTCTAAAAAGTGACGAGTGACGAGTGACGAGTGACGGGTGACGAGAGGATGAGCGCGAAGTATCCGAAGAGTCCGAACGAGAAAACTGCGAACGGCATGGTTTATTTCTCGCGGATGCTGGACAAGATCCGGCTCCACGCGCGCGGCGAGCTCCACCAGGATTATCATAAGAATCTTGGCGCGATGAGAGCGGCCGACGGCGCGTGCTGCAATTTTTTGCGGGTGGATTATGCCGATCTTCGCGAGCGAGTGGCGCAAGGCGGAAGCGACGAAGAAATTCTGGAATGGTGTTTCGAAAAAGGCCGCCGGCTTAACGAAGGCGACATCGTGGTCTGGAACGGGTTCGCCTCCAAACTGGGCTGGCGCGACTTCATGTCGCCGCGGTTTCAGAAATTAAAAGAAGAGCAAGGTTGCGCCGATCGCGACGATATCGTGTGCGTTCCCGACCTGATGGATTTCGAAGAAGGGCGACTCAAGTAGCAAAGGGCTAGGAGCTAAGAGCAAAGTGTGAAGCTTTCCATCGCGATCATTTCTAGCTCCTTCCTCTTGGCTCCTTGCTCTTGGCTCGTGGCCGGTGATGCGGTCGCAATCGGCTACAATGCCGACGGCATTTGGACGGACGTGACCTATTATCGATCGGGAACGCCGAAACGCGGGAAGGATTACCGAACTTCCGACCAAGCTCGCGAGTTCGCGTTGCGCGATGTGCGCAGGCGAAGCCAATCTGCCATCGCGACGACGCACATTCTTTCGTCTTCGGATTCAACCGGTTTTGTTGCCGTGGCCCGCGGCCAGGATAAGTCCGGCAGAGACTTTCACGCGGTCGGTCATGCAAAATCGCAGGCAGAGGCCGACAAAAAGGCTATCGGCGAGCTGAACGAGGCCGGCGCTGGCGCAGAGCAGAAAATCGTTTACCGATATTTCTCCTACGGCGCGGATTCAAAATGAAGTCCGAGGTGCGAGGTCCGAGCCGGACTGGCATTGCACTGGCGTTGGACGGGCATTTTATGTCGATCTTATTTGTTTCGTTCGCCTTTTTGGTTCTCGCCGCTTCTTCGAAGGCTCAGAGCGGAAGTCCAGTCGAAGGATCGACAGCCACCCCTACGCCGACCGCGACGCCGGTTGTTTTTTCACCGCAAACGCTCATGGATTTGAAACGACTGCAGCAAGCCGCGCTGAGCAGCGATTACGCTTATCGGCAGGTCGCGCATCTGGCGGACAACATCGGGCCGCGCTTGACCGGATCGGCGCAGGCCGCGAAGGCGGTTGAGTACGTCGCGGCCGAATTGAAAGCGATCGGTTGCGAAGTGGAGCTGGAGAAGGTGATGGTACCGCACTGGGTCCGCGGCGAAGAAACCGCCGCGCTGGTGAGCTGGTCGGGAATGGCGGCCGGCACCACTCAGAAGATTTTGCTCTGCGCGCTGGGCGATAGCGTGGCGACGCCGAAAGAAGGAGTTACTGCCGATATGGTGCCAGTAAAAAATTTCGACGAATTAAAAGCGATGCCGCGGGACAAAGTGGCGGGCAAAATTGTGCTCTTTAATTATCCGTTCGACAAACAAATGGCGGCGCAAGGGCACGCCGGCCAGGCTTACGGTGAAGCGGTCGAGTATAGGAGCGATGGTCCGAGCGCGGCGGCGCGACAGGGCGCGGTCGCGTGTTTGATTCGTTCAGTAGGCGGCGCGGATTATCGAATTCCGCACACCGGGCAAACAAAATATGCCGACGACGCGCCAAAAATTCCTGCAGGTGCGGTCACGTCGGAGGATGCGGACCTGATTGTCGATCTTGTAAAGCAGGGCCCGGTGAAAATGAAACTGACGCTAACGCCACAAACTTTGCCGAACGTCGAAAGCGCGAACGTGATCGGCGACATCAAGGGCAGCGAACATCCCGAACAAATCGTGATCGTCTCCGGCCATTTAGATTCATGGGATTTGGGAACGGGCGCGATCGATGACGGCGCCGGCGTCGCGGTTTCGATGGAGGCGGCGAACCTGGTTCAGAAGCTGCATTTGAAACCGAAGCGAACGATTCGCATGATCGCGTGGATGAACGAAGAAAACGGATTGGCCGGCTCGAAGCAGTACGTCAAAGATCACGCCAAAGATTGGGCGAATCATTTCGCGTCGATGGAAACTGACGGCGGCGCGGATCATCCGATCGGTTTGCACATCAAGGCGAAGCCGGAAGTGAAGGCGATGTTAAAAGCGGTCGCTTCGATTTTGCAGGAGTCCGGCGCTGGAGCGCTCGATCTGGCCGAGAATGCCGGCGCCGATATCGGGCCGATGGAAAAAGTGGGCGTGCCGGCGTTCGCGCCGATTCAGGACAATCGATTTTATTTCAATTTTCATCACACCGCGGCCGACACGCTGGACAAAATCAATCCGAAATATCTGGCGGAAACGTCCGCGGTGGTCGCGGTCGCGGCGTATGCCTTGGCGAATTCAGAGCAACCGCTGCCGCGGTCCGAGCCGGACCGGCACTAGTGACGAGTGGCAAGTGAGTCCGAGCCGGACTGGCCTTTGACAAGAACTTCGTCGTCAGATGCGACGCGGTTTGATAAAACTCAGGCGTGAGCCTGGAAACCGTTAATTCAGTGGCGCAGATCATTGCAGCGATTGGTGTGATCGCGTCATTGTTTTATCTGGCAGTCCAGATTCGGCAGAACACGCGCTCAATGCGCGCGGTGGTCGTCGATGCGCTGACGCGCGGAATCGCCGAGATCTTATCGGGGCAAACGCCTGAGACCCTGCGATCTTTCGCGCGAGTTTCAGAGGATGTGCAGAGCGCGACCGAGGAGGATCGGCTGCGCGCGTTGCCACAATTCTTCGCGCTTTTCAAATTATTCGAGAACGCGTGGTTTCAACAACGCCAGGGCACGTTGGATCGGGAACAATGGCAAGGTTGGGACGCGTACATCCGGACTTATTATCACCGTCCAGGGGTGAAGAGCTGGTGGCTGATGCGACGCGCTACATTTGCTCCCGGATTCCGCGATTATCTCGAAGCGACGGAGCCAATTACCGAAGCCGTTTCACTGACAGATCTGATTCGAGGCAATCGATAACCGCATGGAAGGAATTTTTCCCGATCGCGCCGAAGCCGGACGGGTGCTTGGGCTAAAGCTCTCGAAGTATGCAGGTCGCGACGATGTGATCGTGCTCGGTTTGCCGCGCGGTGGCGTGCCGGTCGCGTACGAAGTCGCACAAGCGCTGCGCGTTCCGCTCGATGTTTTTATTGTGCGCAAACTTGGCGTGCCAGGTTTTGAAGAGCTCGCGGTGGGCGCGATCGCCTCCGGTGGTGTGCGCGTCTTGAATGAAGACGTCGCGCGCGCGTTGCCGAACGCGGTCGACATCATCGAAGCAGTGACCGCCAAAGAAACGGCCGAATTACAGCGGCGCGAGCAAAGTTATCGCGATGGAAGGCCGGCGCCGGAACTGCGGGATAAGACGGTCATTCTCATCGACGACGGTTTGGCCACGGGCGCGACTATGCGCGCAGCGATCAAAGCATTGCGGCAACGTGGCGTCGCCAGAATTGTGGTCGCGGTCCCAGTCGGCCCGCCGGACACGTGTCGCGAGTTCGAAGACGAGGCCGACGAAGTCATTTGCGCGAGCGCGCCCGATTTTTTTCAAGCGGTCGGCCAGTATTACGAAGATTTTTCGCAAACCAGCGACGAAGAAGTGCGCGAGCTGCTCGCGCGCGCCGCCCAAGGCATTTGATCCGTTATTGCGGCGACGTTTCGGGAGAAGGACTAACGCCTCCGTGCCAGTGATGTTGGAACCAACGTCGATGGCGTTCTTCCACCTGTTTCAAGCGCTGCTGTTGCTCCGGCGTAAGGATCGGCGCGATCTCGCGGTGCGCTTGAACCATCGTGTCGCGCACGTGGCGGCCGGTGTCGCCTCGAATCTGTTCCAGCTGCGTCCCGGTCTTATCGATGATCGGCGAAATCTTGGCCATCTGCTCGTCGGTCAAGCGAAGTTGCCATTGTAAACGGTTCTTCATTGCCTGAGCGGCAAAACCGTGAGGATGCGGCCCGAACATGAAATGATGTCCAATCGCCATGGTCACGAATACGCCGGTCGCGCCGCCCGCGATGAACACGAGCAGAAAACCGGCGATCAATTTCCATTTCAGCGCGCTATTCATCGCCCAACCTCATCTTGAATGGCTGAATCGGCGATGGCGAACTCGTTACCGGACGCCGTAATTGCATCACCATTCCTCTTGAATTCGAGATAAGCGCCGGCAGTCGCCAGAACAATTATGCCCGCGGCAATGAGTGCAACCCGACGCATGAACGCGCCGAAAACCGCGCCGTTTCCGTTGCGGCGCGAAAGCGCGACCACGCGGGCGTCGAAGCCAAACGGCATTTCGACCGGCGCCTCGTCTTTCGCTTTGGAGGCGGCCCGCAGTAAACGATCAAGACTTGTCCTGAGCGGAGTCGAAGGATCCACATCGTGTGCCCCGCCGGAATTCTCACTAGGTGGCTTCATAAACTTCTTCCCGCTCCAATTTTCGTAAGCTGTGCTTTCATCTTTTGCCGGGCCCGAAACGCGCGTACTTTAATTGCCGCCACGCCGAGGCCGGTGATCTGATGAATTTCTTCGACCGAGCGCCCTTGTAAGTAAAGCAAATCGATCACGAGGCGTTCCACCGGTTTAAGGAGCGCAAGCAAATGTTCGACCAGCTGGCGCGATGCGAATTGCCGGTCCGGTCCGAGTTCATCGGAAGAAGCGGCGAGATTTTCCACGACTGCCTGTTCCTCTTCACTCAGATCGGCGTGACGCAACTCCGGCCGCACTTTCTCGGATTCAATCTGGCTGAGGCAGGTGTTGACCGCGACGCGCGAGACCCAGTGCTCGAGCGGCACCTTCCCGGAAAACTGAGAGAGCTTTTGAAAGACTTTAATAAAAATCATTTGGCAAAGATCCTCTTCACTAGTTCGTCGCGGTCGATGCGAGCGGACCATTTTTGCGACAAGCGGATAGAGACAGCGAACCAGTTCGCGAGCCGCTTCGTCGTCATGGCGCAGCGCGCTCTCAACCAGCGCATTTGCGTCACGATCATCCATGTCGTTGCCGAAGCGGTATCCACACTAACAGTGATGACTGGCGTGGAGGCTTTCTGGTTACCAATAAAAGCACCAAATCCCAATATCCAAAGCCCAAGGAAGCTCCAATTTTCAAGCTCCGAGATAGGGGTCGCCGCACTTCGTTATTGGCTCTTGGAATTTCGAATTTCCTTGGAACCTGGAGTTTGGGATTTGGAGTTTCCGGCGCGGCTTAACACTTCACGAAAAATATCTGTAACCGCGAGCAGCGCCGGTCGGTCACGACCTATGAAACAATCCGAACCATTCAAATGAAAACAAATATGAAACGAAACTTGGTTACATTCACTGCCATCGGCGCGCTCGCGCTCGTTGGCTACGCTTTTGCCGAACCCCACGGCGGACCTGGCGGATGCCCCGGTGGCTGGCACGGCCACGGATTTGCGATGGGGCATTTGACCAAGGCGCTGAATCTCACCGCGGATCAACAGTCCAAGGTCCAACCGCTGATCGATCAGGCCCGGCCACAGATTATCGCCATTCACAAGGACGCGATGGACAAGACGCACGCGGTCATGGAGAAAACGGCGTCGCAGATCCGTCCGATCCTGACAGCAGATCAGCAAAAGAAATTGGACGCGCTGCAAAAAGCGCACCAGGACATGCGCAACGCGATTCAGGAGTTGCACAGCGCGATGGCTGAATAATTCTCAAGGTCGTAAGGGGGAACAAAATGGCGGCGGCCGGAAACGGTTCGCCGCGATTTTGCAGCGTGAGAAATTTATAGCTAGTTGTAAGGAATTATCCGACATAAGTTCGAAACAAGGCCATCTCAGCCCAAAAATGAGGAGGAACAGGTTATGAAGCAAAATCTAATTATATATGCGATCGGCATTCTGGTGTTGGCCGGCTTCGCTGTCTCGGTCATAGCCGGCTTCAATGTTGGCCAGGCTCAAGGGATCGCGGCAGGCCGGCACTGGCGCGACAATGCGTTCGCCCTTGAAAAAGCGACCATGGCCCTGAATCTCAGCGCAGACCAACGCGCGAGGGTCGAGCCCTTTGTGGTTGAGGCCGGGCCGCGGATGACGGGGATCGAAGCCGATGCACGCAAGAAAAAGCATGAGGTCATCGATAATGCGCTGGCGCAAATTCGTCCGCTGCTGACGCCAGATCAGCAGAAGAAATTAGATGATTTGCAAAAGGCCCGCGAGGACCTGCACAGTGCTAAGGACAGAGTCCGCGCGCTAACCAGCGAGTAACAGAAAGTCGAATGCAGGCGACAGAGGCGCGGCTGCAACTTAAGTTCGGCGAGTGCGATTGTTCCCGCGAACTCGAGTAGCGCCGTTTCTCGCCAAGATCGACAATCAGCGGTTACGCGAGATTCAAAAACGATACGTCGATTCAACCGAGCGATACGCGAAGTATGCTGATGTTGAGCGCTGGCTAAAGATCAACCTTCCGCGCGTCCAAAATCTGAAATTGGATCGCTCGGCGCCGAAGCAAATTCTCGATCTTGGCTGCGGCGGAGGTTTTTTTCTTTTTCTGGCCAAGCAATGCGGCCACGCGTGCGTCGGGCTGGATGTTGGAGACTTTCCTCTTTCGAATGAATTGATTAACCTCTTCGGAATCGACCGAGTGACCGGGCGAATCCGCGCGCATCAACCGTTGCCGGATCTTGGTCAGTTCGATTTGATCACGGCTTTTTCCGCCGCCTTTAATCGCAGCGAAGATGAATCGCGCGGTTGGAACGCCGAGGAGTGGAAATTCTTTCTGGATGACTTAGATCGACATCTCAAGCCGGGCGGCGAACTCTTGCTCGAGATCAACTCCGGGAAAGACAAGCGCTACTTTCCGGACGAAATCCGCGAACTATTTTTGAAACGCGGCGCGCGCGTGGAAGGCGAGCGCGTTTGTTTCGGGCTATAGCGGCTCTCGCCACAGAGATCGCAATACTGGATGCAACGTCACGTTGCCTAGCCGCGCCGCTTTCTTAAGGAAAAGAGGAAGAGCACGACCGCAAGCGAGGCCAGGACGCCTGCGACCACGAATCCGGCGTTCGAAATTTCCATGCGATGATGGAAATTCATTTTCATCCGCCCGGCGACGCCAAGCAGGAAAAAAAGCAGGGCGGTATAAAGCAAAATTACGCTGATGCCTTTTTCGTCGTCCGCTTTCATCAATAATCTATTCGCAGTTGAATCGACTATTTGGCCGCGAAATTCAAGCCTGCGATTTATTTTCCGGCGACCGTTCTCAAATCGCTGATGCTGCCGTCAGTGAAGATGATCAGGTTCCCATGACGGTGCACGTCGCCAACTTCCGCGAACCACGGCTGGCGCGGCCATTCGTGCGGTGTCGTCGGTTTGTCATCGAAGGGCGTGGCGACGTAATCGACCCGCGGGTTTTGCGAGATGTCGGGATTGCCGAGGAGATTTTGGACGGTCGGACAAATCCAGGTCTTCTCCGAAATCCCAAACGGTTTCAAGGCCGCGATCCAGCCGTTGCCGAAATCAACGGGCGCATCCTCATCGTCGTCATTTTCCTCAATTTGCGGCCAGCTCCCATTTTGTTGAACGAAGAGTTCGGTGGCGATGTAAAGATTGCGAAGGTTTGCCGAGCACTGCACTCGCTGAGCCCGTGAGCGCAGTTGCGCGCTTATCGGGAAACTGATCCCGACGAGAACCGCAATGATGCCGAAGACAACGAGCAGCTCCAGCAGCGTAAAAGCTGAAGCTGCGAACCTACGGTGTCGGAGTCGGTGTTGCACTTGCAGTCGGTGTTGGCGTCGAGGAAGAACTGCCGCCCGTTTGTTTGAATCCGCGAACCCGCATCGATTGCGTCTGAAGACAAACAGCGCTGGTCGAATTGTCCTCAAATTCCAGCAGCGCACGGCCACGAATTTGCACGCCGACAGATCTGAACGGCGCAGTGATGGTATGCGTTGCGCGCGCATGTATCGTCCCATTCACAATGCTCGCAGCGATCGGAGTAGGATTTGGCGTTGGAGCTGGACTTCCCCGAAGTACGGCGTTGAGAGCTGCTCTTGTCGGGTCCGCTTCGCCACTAATACTTCCGGTATAGATTCGGCCTTGTGAAAATAGGACGAAGCTTCCTGTCGCCAGGTTGCTTTGCGGCACCGCGAGTGAAAAGACTCCAAGTGTGTTCTGGTCGGTGCTCGCGGGACAGGTCGGAGTCGGTGTAGCGCTCGCCGCTGGCGCCGGTTTAAACACACCCGCATACGAGCCAGACAGATCCGTGGAAACTGGATACTGTGGTCCGCCGCTGATTGCATACAAGGCGATCGCGCTCCAAAAGAGCGTTGTTGCGAGCGCGAGCGCAGTTTTGAGGAGAGTTTTCAGCGCACCGAGGCTATGCAGTCGGTTGAGCCGTGGTCAATCCGAAAACTGAAACGGACTTCGCACAGCGGACGCAGAGGTTACAACGATCGCGATGCTAGTTTCTGAGATCCTTCGGCTTCGCTCAGGATGACCGTCGCAGCAGCGCCGGTCAGTTCGTTTTGAATTTCTCGGCCGCAGTGACCCACTTGCCACCGGGCGAAGTGAGGACCGGCAATTCTTGCATCATGAACTGAGTCTTGCCGAGAGCACCGATCATCTTTGTCCCGGTCGCGCGATACCACCAGTCACTCATCTCTTCGCCGGTGTGGCAGCCCCAGCTTTGAATGTAAGCGTTGCGGGCGAAAATATTGCCGTGGATCTGGCGCAGCTGAGATTCATGCAGGAACGATTTCGCTGAGCTGTCCACATTGCTGCTGTAGTCGAACATGAAACAGGCCTTGTTCGAATGTCCGAAAAATTCAAAGCCGGCGACTTTCTGACGTCTCCGGTCATGGCCGTTGTTCAAATAATTGATGACCTCGTCGCCGTTCCCGAACCAAACCAGGTTCAGATTAAATTTGTCCCGCACGGTTTCAATAAGAGCGATCAAGTCCTGATTTTCCTGCGGCTGGCGATCTAGATAACCCTGCTTGTAAACAAGCCACGTGATCGGCGCGTCCGGTCCGAGACCGTCGCGGAGCTGTTCAGTGCGAAGTCGCGCGGCGCGAACGAAATT
>DASQBB010000014.1:0-4513 GCA_035635435.1 Chthoniobacterales bacterium
GTCGCTTTGTCGCCCATTTCGTGAATGTCGTAGCCGCGGTACATCAACCCGGCATTCGGATCGACCCAGCAGATCGCGGTTTCGCCCGCGATCACGCCGGCAAGCCCCGGGCTGTACTCTGGTTTTGCTTCAGTGCTCATCGTCTTTGGTCACGTTAACAACGATACGCCGTTCGACAAATGATCAGTCGCGAAAACCTAACCATTCTTCCGCCGCCGGATCGTAATCGAGCAGCTCGTAAAGTTCCTGCCGCGTCTGCATCTTATCGATCCAATCCTTTTGGGTGCCGCTCTTTTTCAGGGCGCGCAAGAATTTATCGGTCGCCTTCATCGCAACCCGGAACGCGCTCATTGGGAAAATCACCATCTTGTACCCGAAATCGGAGAGGTCTTTGAAGGAAAGTAGCGGGCTTTTGCCAAACTCGGTCATGTTCGCGAGCAACGGTACGTCAATCTCCTTGGCAAAATCGCGGAACTCATCCGCGCTTTGCAACGCTTCCGGAAAAATTGCGTCCGCTCCGGCGGCCAGATAATCACCCGCTCGCTCCACTGCGCGATCGAAACCTTCCACCGCACGGGCATCCGTTCGCGCGATAATCAGAAAGTCTTTGTCGCGACGCGCCTCGACCGCGGCTTTGATCCTTTGCGTCATCATCCCAACATCGACAATCGTTTTGCCGGCGAGATGGCCGCAACGTTTTGGAAATTCCTGGTCTTCGATGTGACAGCCGGCAAGTCCGGCTTTCTCGAACTCGCGAATCGTTTGCGCGACAGCTTCGCCTTCGCCAAAGCCGGTGTCCGCATCGACGATCGCCGGAATTCTGACCGCGTGCGCAACGTAACCGGCGAGCCTGACCACTTCTTCCATCGACAACAATCCGATGTCCGGAACGCCGGCGGTGGAATTCGCCAGCCCAGCGCCGCTCACATAAACCGCCTCGAACCCGGCCTGCTCGACTTGTCTTGCCATTGAAGCGTTCGGCACGCCCGGCATCATTACCGTTCCTTTGGAAATCAATTCTCGGAGACGAGCAGCCCTATTTTTCATTTCAGCACCAGAGCCAACATCAACCCGTCTACGTTTTTTGCCGCATCCAACTTCCAGACAAGATCGACAATCTTCTGCGCGCGGTCGCCGCTGAGTTTTGGTTCAACCAAGGCGCGAAACTTCCCTTCAACCTCAGAATCCTTCAGCGGATTCTTCGCGTGACCGAGCGGATAATCGACGCGCTTGGTCAAGCGTTTCCCGTCGGCAAGATCGACATGAACGATGTTGGCGACCGCGCCGGGATACATCCCGCTCAATTCCGCGTTTCGTTCCACTTTCACGTTCTCCAAAAATTTCCAGATCTTCGGATCAGCGAATCGTTTCGGCTGAAATTGTTTCTCGGTCACTTCCCCGTCGATCAGCGCGATCGCGGTGATGTATGGCAAACTGTGGTCCGCGGTCTCACGCGTCTCCGGTTTCCATTTCTCCGGTTCGCTCCCGATGATGTCGACTGATGCGTCGTGGCTCTCGATCGTCATTCCCTTCACTTGCGCAAGATCGACAATCGACTTGCGTAGAAATAACGCCGCTTCGATCGCGCTTTGGCTGTGATATTCGGCCGGCCAAAATTTGATGCTGGTATTCAGAATCATGGCCGCGGTGCCTTCAATCGCGCTCTTGGCGCCCGGCCGCTTCACAAATTTTTCGCCAACGTTGCCGAGCGAGACGCCCAATTGTTTTTCAAAACCCATTTGGCCTTCGAAAATTGGCGCCGGTCCAGTCATTCCGGCGCGAGCGAGCAACGCCGAATAAACTCCATGTCGCGCGGCATTCGCGAAGGCGACCCCTTTCCAATGCGACAACTCGCCAACACGCGCCTGACGCATCGCTGCACACGCGACCCCGGCGATATTGACGGCGTGGCGCGTTTTCTCCGGATTGAGCTTCATTAAATTTGCGCAAGCCAGCGCGGTGGAGAAATCACCGTAAGTCGGGTGGTCCCAGCCGCGTGCACGAATGCTGGCTGCATCGCAAAACCGGCATTGCACTTCGTAAGCGAGCGCGATCGCAGTGATCAATTCGAGCCCGGTCGAACCCAAGCTTTCTCCTATCGCCAGCGCGGCGGAAATATTATCGCTCGGATGCGCTGGCTCTTTTGAAAGGTAAGTGTCGTTGTAATCGAAATACCGAATACAACAGCCGTTCGCGAATGCCGCCCAATCCGGCGGCGCTTTGTGCGAAGTCCCGATGATTGTTGATCCATTCCTGGCCGAAAATTCCGAAGCCACGCTGCGCGCAATCATGCACGGCTCTTCACTCCAGGCCCCGAGCGCGCAACCCAACGAGTCGATCACGCGCCGCTTTACTTGGTGAACGACTTCCTTCGAAAGATCTTCGAAATTCAACGAGCACGCGTATTCCGCGAGTTGATGCGCGAGTGTTTTTGTGGCCATCAAATTGAACGTCCAATCTGCCGACGAAAATCAGGTCGGCAAGCGATTGTCGGTGTTGCCCTGCGGTCGAAAACGGGCACAATCTTTTCCAGATGGACAAAGTTTATCCCAACGCGAAGGCCGCGCTCGACGGCCTGCTGCACGACAACATGACGATTGCCGCCGGCGGTTTCGGATTGTGCGGCATTCCCGAAAATCTCATCGCCGCAGTGCACGACAGCGGCGTCAAAGGCCTGACGATTGTCGGCAACAACGCGGGTGTCGATGGCTTCGGGATGGGAATTCTGCTGCCTGCGCGCCAGGTGAAAAAAGTGATGGCTTCCTACGTCGGCGAGAACAAGGAGTTCGAACGGCAGGTATTGGCCGGCGAACTAGAACTCGAGCTCATTCCGCAAGGCACATTGGCCGAGCGATTGCGCGCCGGTGGCGCCGGGATTCCCGGGTTTTACACGCGCACTGGTTTCGCAACCAAACTGACCGAGGGCAAGGAGACGAAGAAATTTGGCGACTGCGATTACGTGCTCGAACCGGGAATCACCGCCGAGTTGTCGATCGTAAAAGCTTGGAAGGGCGATCAGTCCGGAAATCTCATTTATCGAAAGACGTCACGGAATTTTAATCCGATGATCGCCACTTGCGGGAAAGTTTGCGTGGCCGAAGTCGAGCAACTGGTCGAAATCGGCGAGCTCGATCCCGATCAGATCCACACGCCGGGCATTTTCGTTAATCGGATCATTCAAGGTGAGAAGTACGAAAAGCGGATCGAGTTTCGCACGGTCCAGGGCGCGGCGGCGTCGAAGAAGGAAAACCCGGTGCGCGAGTTAATGGCGAAACGCGCCGCGCAGGAATTGCGCGACGGTTACTACGTCAATCTTGGCATCGGGATTCCGACGCTCGTGGCCAATTACATTCCGAAAGGGATTCACGTTACGCTCCAATCCGAGAACGGCCTGCTCGGCATCGGTCCTTTTCCAAAAGAAGACGAAGTGGACGCCGATCTGATCAACGCCGGCAAACAAACCATCACCACAATGCCGGGCTCGGCGTTTTTCTCGAGCGCGGATTCGTTTGGCCAGATTCGCGGCGGACATATCGATCTCGCGATTCTTGGCGCATTCGAAGTGACCGACAGCGGTGACATCGCGAACTGGATGATTCCCGGCAAGATGATCAAAGGTCCGGGCGGCGCGATGGACCTGGTCGCCGGCGTGAAACGCGTGGTGGCGGTGATGGAACACACATCGAAAGACGGCAGTCCGAAGATTTTGAAGAAATGCACGCTACCGATCACCGGCCTCGGCGTGGTCAACCTGATCATCACCGACCTGTGCGTGTTTGAAGTGAAAGAGGGCGGCGGTCTTGTTCTGACCGAGATTCATTCCAACGCTACGGTCGACGAGATTAAGGCAAAGACCGGCGCGCCGTTCGAAGTCGCGCTTAAGCGTTAGGTAAACTTGGCGACATCACATCTCGAAGTAGAGATGGTGATGCTTTGTGCAGCCGGGATTGAACTGACTCTGGCAATGTGGGCAGACCGATTTGGATTGGAGATATTCGCTAATTGTTAATTGCTGGCCGCAGTTTCCGCATAAAACCGCTTGCTCATCGAATTTCTCTTTCGGCCAAACCTGAGCGGTGTGTCCGGCAAGCATGGCGTGACATCGATGACACGAAAACCACTCGCCGCAGCACTTGAACTTGATCGCGATGATATCGCGCTCGCTGTGATAATGGGCGCATCGCGTTTGTGGATCGACATCCACGCCGAGGATGGCTGCGCCGCCAATCTCGCGACGCGTTGCTAAATTTTTTCGCGCGGACATATCAGCACCAGCAAGGACGCGATGACCCAGCACGCGACCATAAAAACGAATCCGATGTTGAAGGAGCCGGTGCGCTGACTGAGGTCGCCGAAAATTTTCGGTCCGACAAAACCACCGATGCTGGCGGTGCAATTGATAAAGCCGACCGCTGCTGCTGCTGCTGAACTGGTGAGGAACGCGCTCGGCAACGCCCAGAACGACGGCAGATACGCGATCGTGCCGAACGCGACGAAAGTGAAAACCACGACC
>DASQBB010000015.1:0-5990 GCA_035635435.1 Chthoniobacterales bacterium
AAATTCTCGACTGCTGCCACCCGTAGGTGTCTGGGCCGTGTCTCAGTCCCAGTGTGACTGGTCGTCCTCTCAGACCAGCTACCCGTCATAGCCTTGGTGAGCCGTTACCTCACCAACAAGCTGATAGGCCGCGGGCCCCTCTAAAAGCGGTAGCTTGCGCCACCTTTGATTTCGGAAAGATGTCTTCCCTGATCACATGCGGTATTAATTCGGCTTTCGCCGAGCTATCCCCCACTTTAAGACAGATTGCCCACGTGTTACGCACCCGTTCGCCGCTGAATTTTCTTCAGTATTGCTACCAAAGAAAATCCCGCTCGACTTGCATGTCTTATCCACGCCGCCAGCGTTCGTTCTGAGCCAGAATCAAACTCTCCGTTAAAAACGGTGAGACTCCCTTGCGGGCGCCTCAAAGTTTGCGTCGTACCCCGCTACGGGGCCGACAAAATCTGACCATTCGATAATCTGTCCCGGCCCGTAGGCCGACACAGGTTCGTCCGATCTCTAATCTTTTTTCCAAAGAAAATCGACAGATAACGCACAATTCAATATTCGCTGACTTAATCTCATTCCGGATTTCCACGTCGTGTGTGCTGTTTGAAATCCGAAACCAAACTTTCAAAGATCGACATCCTCCTCCCGGTACAAAGCAAAACCCGACCCTCGTCACCAATTTGACCAGCGTCGGCTCGCTTCGAGCCAGAGGAGAACAACCCCGAACTCTTTCGGGACCGCTTATCTGCGGGCCACTAACCTATGCGGGTTGCATAAACCTGCAAGGGCAAATCGCAGGATTTGCAAATCGTGAGATGTAGCGGCGGCCGTGTCGGCCGCGCCATCACCCTCAACGCCCAACCAGCCAACTACCGCCCGTCCGGTTCGGACTACGCTTTGTCGTAGACCACGACGTTATGGAACTTTTTGCCTTTGGAGTCCGTTCCAGTCGCGTGCACGGTGCGGCTCTTGCCATCGGCTGCCACAGCAATGCGGCCAGTGACGGTGACCTTTCCACCTTTCTTAGCGGTGAACGTCAGCGTCCGATCATCCACCTTATTGTAAGAGCGCATGTCGGAAGTCGGGTCGCCAGTGACAGCATAGTCTTTTCCGTCAAAGTTGCCGCTCCATTCGCTGTGCATCGGTTTACCCTTGGCGTCGGTGCCATCGATTGTGACCTTCGTTTTGAAAACCCCAGAGTCATACACAACGGTGCTGTTCTTACCCATTCCATGGCCGAGATGTGATTTTTTCTCGTTCAGTTTCCAGGTACCCATTTGCGGATTAGCGGCAAAGCAGACCGCCGCCGCTGCAAGCCAAACTGCCAGAGACACTAAGATTTTTGATTTCATGGCACCGATGAAGAACGGATTTCCATTTCCCGTCAATGCTTTTGTTTTAACAGCGGATTACGCGGATTTATCGGATTCAGGAGCGCACGCCTCTATCCCGTGGAACGATTACCGTTCTGATGTGGTCGGTGGAAGTCTGAAGTGCATCGAGAACCGCGTTGACCTGGCCGGCATCAAGATCGACAAACCGCAGCGTCCCGGACGGAAAACGGAGTTTCC
Source organism: Chthoniobacterales bacterium (assembly GCA_035635435.1). GTDB lineage: Bacteria > Verrucomicrobiota > Verrucomicrobiia > Chthoniobacterales > UBA10450 > AV40. Next base: position 1,563 of record DASQBB010000015.1, read on the forward strand.
CGCTGCGCACAAATTCCATTAATGATGGCAGTTCGGCCGCAAGATGATCCGACACGCCGATGATCTCTGCCTCCCTGTTAATCAGCTCGGGGTAGGGGAGAACTGAGATGGACTCTGAAGTTAACCCGACGAGCGCGGCGCGACCGAGCACGCCCAAACATTGGACCGCCTGCTGCATGGTTTTTGCCGACCCGATCAATTCCAGCGATACATCAACTCCTTTGCCACCGGTCCGTTCTCTGATCTGGTCGACGGGATCTCCTGCGTTTGCATCGATTGCGATTCCGCCGAGCGGCGCAATTGAAGCAAGTTTGGCAGGATTAATTTCAACCACATAGACGTCTCCGCAGCCGAAGGCTTGTGCGAGCTGTAACGCCGAGAATCCCAGTCCACCAAAGCCGAAAATCGCGACCGACTCGCCCGATTTAAGGCGCGCCTTGTTCAAGGCATGAAGAGCGGTCGCTGAAGAGCACGCCATAACCGCGCCCACCTCGAATGAGATGTCATCTGGAATCACAAATGCACTTCTGCCCGGAACTTTGATGAACTCGGCGTATCCGCCGTCGCGATGTTTCCCGATCATTTGTCCGCTCGGGCAAAACTGTTCCAAGCCGCGCAAGCAGAAACCGCAGGTTCCGCAGTGTACTAAATAATGTACGCAAACGCGCTCGCCAGGTCCGACGCTCGTGACTTCCGTGCCGATTTTTTCCACGGTGCCGGCGACTTCGTGTCCGAGCGTCAGCGGTAAGTTGCCGATCTTGGAAATGCCCGCGCGGTAATGCTCGTCTGAGTGACAGATTCCACAGGCCGCAACACGAATCAAAACATCAGATGGACCGATCTCTGGAACCGCAACTTCGGCATCCTCGAGCGGCTTTCCGACCTGCACGAGTCGCACCGCCTTCATGAATTCATTCGCGGCTGCGCTTCCGCCGAATTATTTTCGTGGAACGTTTTTGGCGTCGAGCGCCGCGCTGCTGACCGGGTCGAACCCTCCCGCTAGAAACGGCGTCATAAGCGAATCGAAGTATCCCTTGCAAATCTTCGCGTGTGATAGAATCGAGGCGAACGAGCACGACCGGATATGGCTCGTAATGCCGCTTCACGTAAAAAACGCGTGGCTTATCGGCAATCAGTTCATCGCGTCGTTTGTATCCGACTGCTACACTAATTGAATTTGGTTCGGCGCTGCGGTGATTCGTGCAAACAACGAATGCTTCGCCGTCGACCTTCAGGGCGGGCACTCCGTAGTAACGAGCTTGTTGCGCGCGTGGGTATGCGATCCCAATTTCGCAAACAGTCGCAAAGTTGTGACTCTCGTCACCGGTCACGGGTCACTCGGATTAATGCCAGTCCGGCTCGGACTATTTTTTCTCTGCAGCGGGCGCGGCAGAAGTAGCAGCCGCAACTGGAATATCGGAGTTCCAGATGTCGGCGCCACATTTCCAACTGCCATCGGCGTTCTTTTCCCAGACCTCAAGATATTTGCCATGATCATTGACCGGCTTGCCGGTGACTACGTCGTTCATCGTCACTTCATACGTCCCGCTGATGAAGCCGATGTCACCGGATTTCGCAACTTCGACCTTGGTGGCCTTCCAGCTCACCTTTGCATCGGTGAGCAGGTCCTTCCAAATCTTTCGGATTGCTTCCTTGGTTGTTGCCCGCTCGGCATTTGGAGGCATGACAACGGCGTCATCGGCATAAAACGCTACCGTCTTGTCCACATCTTTCGCGCCGGCTGCTTTCGACCAAGCTTCATCCGCATCGCGCATCGCTTTCTCATCCGCGCCCGCTGCGAATGCAACCGTCATCGGAACCAGAGCAATGCAAACAGTCATAATGAATTGTTTTGTTTTCATTCGTCCATCGAGTCCGGAATTCGATTCTCAGTCAATACTTTTAACCACGAATCGACACTAATGAGCACTAATTCAGAGAGGTCTTACAAAAGGAAACGAAGAAAACGAAGGAGACTACAATTCCGACGGATGAGGCTTTGTTTCCTTCTGTTCAAGCAAACCTTCGTGTCTATTCGTGTGTATTCGTGGTTAATTCGGTCATGAAATCGATCGAAGAGAAGCGCAAAGAATTTCGCCGATTGCATGAGAGCGGTTGCTTCGCAATCCCGAACCCGTGGGATATTGGCACCGCGCGGTATTTACAACACCTCGGATTCAAAGCGATCGCGACGACTTCCGCCGGTTTCGCGTTCTCGCGCGGACTTTCCGACGGCTCGGTCAAGCGCGACGAAATGATCGCCCACATTCGCGAGCTCGTTGAAGCGACCGACATTCCGGTCAACGCCGATTTCGAAAACGGTTACGCCGACGATCCAAACTGGTGCGCCGAAAACGCGCGGCTGTGTGCCGAAACCGGAGTGACCGGCCTTTCAATCGAAGACGCGGCCGATCGAAAGGAAAGTCCGATCTACGATGTCGATCTTGCCGTCGAACGAATTTACGCGGTGCGCGAAGCGCTTCACGGCACCAATGTTTTGCTCGTCGGGCGCGCCGAAGGATTTCTGGTCGGCCGCGAAAAGATCGATCAGGTCATCAAGCGGCTGGTCGCTTATTCGGAAGCCGGCGCCGACTGCTTATACGCGCCCGGCTTCAAGGAACGCGATCACATCAAGGCGATCGTTGAATGCGTCGCGCCGAAACCATCGAACATTCTGATTGGCGGCGCGATCGGTCTGACCATGCGCGATGCGGCTTCGTTAGGCGCGCGTCGAGTTAGTGTTGGCGGGGCGTTCGCGCGCGCGGGGTGGGGTGGTTTCATTCGCTCGGCCAAAGAGCTGATGGAGCAGGGGACGTTCGAGGAATTGTCGAACGCGGCGGCCTACGCCGAGCTTCAAGAACTTTTTGGACAGGATTAACAGGATTTGGGGTCCGGAACCCAAATTTGGGTCTCGTAAAAATCGGGCAAAATCCTGTCGATTTTCTTTTTGTGGAAAACTTATACGACTGTCCAAGTCGCGGCATGCGAAACATGGCCGACAAAATCATTCTAATCAGCAACTGAGGCCGACACAGGGGGTTTAACACAACGAGGGATTAACGTTATGATGGAGCCAACACTAACGCAGAACAGCGCACTTTATTTCGTGCAGCATAAAGTTTCGAGCCCGCGAGCATCACTTCTTCGGCGAATTGCTCTTGCCGCGAAGAAAAAGTCTCCGTCTGCTCCGCAACCAGAGCTGCGCGGCAACTTGTTCCGCTGGCCACGAATTCATTGGGGCAACAGGGGCTGATCCAGACAGGATTAACAGGATCAGAGAATTGAAGGTCTGACTACAGATCTTTAGACAGAATTCACAGAATCAACCTGTCCGAATTCGGAAAAATTTGTTCATTCTGTCCTTTAGTTTCCCGCGTACGCTTTCTTCAACGCGGCGATGTCGATCTTGTCCATTTCCATCATCGCGTTCATGACGCGCTCGGCTTTCGCTGTATCCGGATCGCTGAGCATGTCGGCGAGAACGACTGGGCTCACCTGCCACGACAATCCGAATTTGTCTTTGAGCCAACCACATGGCCCGGTCTCGCCGCCATCGGCGGAAAGTTTCTCCCAGAAATAATCGATCTCCTCCTGGGTTTCGCAGTTGACTGAGAACGAGATTGCTTCGGTGAACTTGAACTGCGGGCCGCCATTCAGCGCCACGAAGTCGACTCGGTCGAGTGTGAACTCGACCGTCATGACCGATCCTGGCGGCCGGCCAATTTTTTCCGCCGCTTTTTTTGGATAGCGCGCAACCTTACCGATCTTCGAATTATTGAAAATCCCGACGTAAAATTTGGCCGCCTCCTCCGCTTCCGAATCGAACCATAAAAAAGGAGTTATCTTCTTCACCTAATCATCTTAACCACGAATGCACACGAATGAACGCTAATCCTGAATCGGCTTATTCCTGTTGAGAACCCGTGTCGATCGTGCCTGCTACGCCGTAGGGTACCGCCAGTCCGGCTCGGACCTGGCTTTGGCTTGCTTAAAAGCGCCGGGCACAGCAAATTTACGCGCCGAACTGCAAAAACGGTCCCGGCGTAATGAACAAAATAGATTTCGCAGTCGGAATTGGTGGCGAGAACGGCCAGGGGATAGCCTCCACTGGCAACATTCTCGCGCTTATCTTTGCGCGGCGCGGGCTGCATCTCAACGCTTACAATGCTTATCAGTCGATCATTCGCGGCGGCCATACTTTCCTGACCATTCGCGCCGGCGACGGGCCGGTCCTCAACATGGGCGACAAGATCGATGTCTTCATTCCGCTTAATCAAGACACGATGGATCGGCACCTCCATCTTTTGAAAAGCGGCGCGTGCGCAGTTTACGACAAAGAGAACGTCACGCCCGGAAAAGCGGCAGACGGAGTCCAACTCTGCGCCATGCCGATGAAGGAATTGACCAAGGGCAACAAGCTGGCAGTCA
>DASQBB010000016.1:0-6366 GCA_035635435.1 Chthoniobacterales bacterium
CAAAAATAGCACCGCTAAAGGATGCGACGCTACTGAAACGTCTTTAAGCGCTTCTTCAAGCTGCTCTTTAAACAAGAGGCGATTGCCAAGTCCGGTCAACGAGTCGTGATAAGCAAGGTATTGTGATCTCGCCTGCGATTCTTCGCGGTCCGCGATCTCAACCTTGAGCCGTTGATTGGCGTCGATGAGGCGGCTGGTCCGCTCCTCCACACGACGCTCTAAATCTTCATTAACCTTGCGCAGCTCCTCGTTCGCCAACGCGACCCGTTCTACCGCACGCTTGCGGCTGATCTGGGTGTTGACACGGGCCAAAGCCACAGCGAAATCCACCGGCTTCGTGACATAGTCGTTTGCGCCAAGTTCAAGTGCATCGACAATATTGGTGCTTTCAGATTTAGCCGTGACCATGATCACCGGAAGCGCAGATGCGGAATTCTGACTACGAATGCGCTTGAGGGTCTCGATCCCGTCCATCCCCGGCATCATGACGTCAAGTAGGACCAGGTCGAAAGATTCCTTGTCGATAAGCTCAATAGCGGTCAGTCCGCATTCCGCCTCCACCACATCAAACCCGCGCCGCTGAAAACGTCGCGTAAGAACGGTGCGGTTATCACTGATGTCGTCTACAATGAGCAACCGGGGACGGACGCTCGTGTTATCGTCGGCCATATCGGATCGGTTGATTTCGGGCCGCAGCAAGGTAACGCGCGGTGTTGGAGCGTTCGACACAGACATCAATCTATCTCTCAGACCGCATTTGCGAATTGGGGAACTGTTCCAGAGAAACCATCATGGGCGCTTTGCGGCTCACTCATCCAGGCGAGCACGCGGATCGAAAAGCACGATCCATGGCCAAGCTCGCTGGTCGCCGAGATTCCACCGCCCATGAGCGCGCACAATTTTTGGCTCAACGCCAAGCCGAGACCGGTTCCGCCGTATTTGGTGGACGTACCACGATTTGCTTGGCCGAAGTTCTGAAACAGGCGCCCCATATCCGATCGGGCAATGCCAATTCCGGAATCTTGCACCTGAATTTCGATCCAGTCCCCGGCCTGACTCTTTCGGCGTTGAACGGATAGCGTGATTAACCCTTCTTGAGTGAACTTCGCGGCATTGCTCATCAGATTCAGGGCCGCCTGCCGCAACTTGGTTTGATCGGTCAAGACGATCCCGAGGTCATTGGGGCACTTGACCACCAGCTTGTTGCCGTTTTCAGCGACCATCGGCTGGACATTTGCAACCACTTCGCGAACCATCTCATTGAGATCGAACTTCTCGATTTTCAATTCGATGAAATTGGACTCGATCTTCGAAAGATCAAGCACGTCGGTTACAAGTGACAGCAGGTGCTTTCCAGCTGCATTGATACGTTCAAGGTCAAGTTTTTTGTGCTCGTTCTTGCCGTCCAGTTCGACACCTTCAAGGAGAATTTCACTGAATCCGATCACGGCATTTAGCGGCGTACGCAATTCGTGACTCATCTTGGCAAGAAAAATCGACTTCGCGCGATTGGCCACGTCGGCCATTTCTTTGGCCTCGCGCAGACGGATTGCGGTTTCGCGATGCCTCTCCGCTTCGCGTTCGAGATCGGAGCGCATCGCAATCATATTGGCGTAGTAGATCGCCATCCACGACATATAGATCGTTGCGGACAGAATTGAGATCCAGCCGACTTTTGAGAGCTGTTGCAGTGGAACAAGTTCCGGGAAGCCCCATTGAAGATAGGCAGAACAGAAGCCAAGAATATTGAGGGTAAATAATCCGACAACAAGGATTGGACGCTCGGACAAATAGAAGAAGCCGAGCAAGAGGCTGATGATAAGCCAGGGCAGAAACGGCGAGCTCACCCCGCCGTAATAGTAAGCGCCGAACAGCGAGGTGAATGCGAGCAATTCAACGGAGATCAGGGCCGACAGATGCAGGTTGCTGGTCAGCCTGTAGACCAAAGGCAGCGCCCAGAACAAACATATGCAGACTATCACTGTCCAGCACGCAAAGCCCGGATGAGGATCGCTGAGGTAAAGGAACAGACTGATCGACTGCGACAGCGCGGGGCCGAAGAGGTGCGTGAAGACGAAATTTCGCGCTAGGCCATGTTCCGAACGTTCCACCTTCGCCGCACTCGGAATGAACCAATCGATTATCCCGATAAGTCGATTCCACATCAGCATTTGCTGCCAGCCCTTGATGATTTCTTGTCAACGCGGAAAGCTAGCGCATGTGGCTTTAATATTCAGTTTAAGTCAGATTTCATGGATTAACGCGACTTTAAGCTGAGCCTGAAAGTCTAATACCCAGCGACAGTAGGATGTTGCCGCTCCGCGTGTCACGAGAATTGACGGCGGCGGCAGCATGGATTTTTAATACTAACGCGGAAATTGGCGCGAATTCATGAAAGCCACACTCTCAAGAATGATCGTGGCCCTCGATCGCCTTGTGAACTACTTCATCCCACCCACGGTCGCGGTTGACCGCGACGGGCGAAACCGCGCGCACGTCTTTCTGGTTAGCCATATTCTCGGACCGTTCATTGGAAGCGTCGTCCCCATAGCGCTCTACGTGCTCGATCCGACACCAGGATACCAGGTGGCTGTACTGGCAATTTCGATCACGTCGTTCTGGATCTTCCCGTTCGTGCTGCGCGCTGGCGCACCTTACAATCCACTGGCATTGGTTTCGATTCAGAATCTAATCTTTTGTATTCTTTGGAGCTGTTATTTTTACGGTGGAGTGACCTCCCCCACTCTGCCCTGGGTGCTCGTCATTCCGCTGCTCGCGTTCTTCTACCTTGGCTCGTCCAAATCCCTTCGCGCGATCGTGATGATCATGTTCGCCGCGAATCTGGCGATCTTCAGCAGTTTTTATTTGTTTGGTTACCCAGTCAGAAACGATCTGCCGGTTGCGGCAATGCAAGGACTAGGACTTATCTCCACTGTTGCTGCATCGCTATACGTAGCGATGATGGCGCTCTACTACGCAAAAATACAGGCTTCGCAGACCGAGCTTGAGAGTGAAATGCGCCAACATATGGCGACCGCGTCGGCGCTTCGCCTCGCCACCGAGGAAGCCGAACTGGCGGGCGCAGCCAAGGCCGAATTCCTTGCCAAGATGAGCCACGAGTTGCGAACGCCGTTGAACGCGGTGATCGGCTACAGCCAAATCCTCCTTGAAGACGCCGAGGATGAAGGCGATAGCGAGACCACCGCGGATCTAAACAAGATTCACAACGCCGGCCAGCATCTGCTTAAGCTCGTTAACGAGGTACTCGACCTGTCGAAGATCGAGGCGGGCAAGATGGAGCTGGACCTGGAGGAGACTGATCTGGGCGAATTACTCGGCGAGATCGTGCACGCGGCGAGGCCGGCGGCCACGAAACACGGAAACGAGATCCTCTGTACGATAGCTCCAAATCTCGGAACGGCCCTCTGCGACGCCAGCAAGTTTCGCAATATGACCGGGCAGTTGATTGATAACGCGGTAAAATTCACTCACAACGGCAAAATCGAGCTGGTTGCTGAGCGGCATCTGGACGAATCAAGTGATGATCTCCTGATCCATGTCGTCGATACCGGTATCGGCATTGCTTCAGATCAGATCGCCAACCTCTTCGAAAAATTCACAGTCGCCGATGACTCTAGCACCAGCAAATATGGTGGCACCGGACTGGGACTGGCGCTCAGCCAGAAGCTCTGCAAGCTAATGGGCGGCGAGATTTTCGTCGAGAGCGAACTTGGATCGGGAAGCCGCTTTACGATCCGGGTGCCGCTGCTCACTGGAAGGCGGAAGGGGGATGCATTGGCATCCGCGACGCTCGTCCCCGCAGCCTCCGATTTTGCTTTGGAAACGACCAGTGCACAAAATCCTGCTTGTTGAGGATAATGAGATCAACCGAGACATGCTGACCCGGCGCCTGCTGCGTCACGGTTTCTCGGTCTGTTGTGCTCACGATGGTGCCGCGGGCGTTGAGATGGCCGCGAGCGAGATGCCGGATCTGATTCTGATGGATGTCGCGTTGGGTGAGATGGACGGCTGGGAAGCGACCCAGTTGATCAAGGCGAATCCTGCAACATCCGCAATCCCGATCGTCGCGTTAACGGCCCACGCGCTGGCGAGCGATCGCGACAAGAGCGTCGAGGTCGGATGTTCCGACTTCGATACGAAACCGGTCGATATGCAGCGATTGCTAGGCAAAATTCGAGGCTGTCTGCCCGCCACAGCACGCGAAAACGCTGTCGCCTGACTGGGCCAATCGTTGCCTCGCTAGAATTTATAGGCGGTGCCCACGCGAACGGTGTTGAAAGTCGGCTCCTGCTGGCCGGTCAACCCCGGAAATGTCACCACCGAATTGTACCGATAGTGCCCAAAGTCGGCATATCGATATTCGGCGCGCACCAGAAGATTTTGAGTAACGGCCACTTCTAGGCCGGCGCCTGCGGTCCAGCCTGTGCGGACGGCTGACGTCGTCTCGGTGCTCCCTACGACGAGATTGTTATACGTGTGGCTTATGTCAGCGAACGCCAAACCGCCTGTTCCGTAGAACATCGCTTTTTCAGCCGCGAAGCCGAGTCGGCCTCGTAACGAACCTTGCCAACCAATTTTCGTGTTGCCGGCGCCCCCCAGAGCTGGATCATTGAAGCCACCTTTGATCCCGGCCATTTCAATATCCGTCTCAAGGCCCAATACCATCGCGCCACTCTGATAGTTGCCGCCAGCGTAAAAGCCTCCAACCGCGCCCCTCGGAGCGTAATTCCATTTTAAACCTGTGAGCGTGTTGGTTGCAGTAAAGTATTCGGTCGTGCTGTCGCGACCCCAAGCGTATCCGACGTCCGCACCGATATAGAACCCGGTCCAGGAGAAAATTGGTAGCGGTATCGCTTTGACCGGTAGCCTCATATCGGCGGCGTTCGCAGGGCTGGAAAGTGCGAGCGCCAGGACGACGGCGGCTGCGGTGCAAGGAGCCAAAAAGCTGATTTGTCCAGCGAGCAGGCGCGGTGAGCCGAGCATCGAATCCTCAGGTTTTCGAACGGTCTGACAGATCGTTAGACAACGCGTTCCATACGCCAAGTATGCAGCCATTATGGTTAACGTTCGCCTAACCAGTTGGGATTGGCTCTTGTCATCGTGCCGCGTCGCATCGGACAGCGTTGCAAAACACGCCCCTCAAAAAAACCGCCCGCCGAATTAATGAGCGAAGAACCAAAGATTCACATCGGTAAATGGACACCTAAGAAACGACCGACACGGAATCGGATGTTAATTTCGCTCGGGCATCGTTTTCCCAGACGCAACAAATTCAAGAATGCGCCGAACAGGGATAGCAATGTCAGATATTACCAACACCCATATTCCGCCTGCTGCATTGACCGGCAGCATGAGAGATTTCCGGGTGCCCGGCGGGGCGGACCTCCTCGGACGCACCGAAGGGTTTTTCAAGTGGCAAAATCTGCGTCGTCAGAATGGTCTCTGGCCGTTTTCCCGCGCGACCGAAGATGGGCCGAACACGGTTTGTTGGGCACAGGACGATAGTGGAAACAAGATGCGTGGCGTCAATTTTGCCTCGCAAGACTATCTGAGCCTGTCATCACATTCCGGAATCAAGGCGACTGCCAAAGAAACAATCGAGCGCTGTGGCGTGCATAGCGCGGGTTCGCCGGCGTTGGTCGGCAATACGTCCTACTCCGTCGCGCTTGAGCGTAGGATCGCCGACTTCCTGAAAATGGAGGAAGCGGTGCTATATCCGACGGGTTGGGCCGCCGGTTTCGGCGTGATCAAGGGCTTGGTCCGATCGGCCGACCATGTGGTCATGGACATGTTGTCGCATTCCTGCCTGCAGGAAGGGGCAAACGCCGCCACCAACAACGTTCATCTGTTCCGTCACCTCGATAACGAGTATTGCCGGAACATCCTTACGAAGATCAGGGCAAAGGATAAGGAGAACGGCATTCTCGTCGTTACCGAAGGCCTGTTCTCCATGGACTCGGATACTCCGGATCTGGCTAGACTCCAGTCGCTTTGCCACGAGTTCGACGCGACACTGGTCGTTGACGTTGCCCACGACTTGGGTTGCCTGGGCGAGGACGGCCGCGGACACATCGGCATCCAGAACATGCTGGGCAAGGTCGATATCGTGATGGGCAGCTTCTCCAAGACCTTCGCGTCAAATGGCGGCTTCGTCGCTTGCAAGAGCCGCGCGGTGAAGGAATATCTTCGCTTCTACAGTTCGCCCGCGACATTCTCCAACGCGCTGTCGCCGGTCCAGGCGGCCACTATCCTGAAAGCGTTCCACATCGTCGATTCCATAGAAGGACGCGTGCAGCGTTTGGCATTGATGGCAAACGTTCTGGGTCTTCGTGAGCAGCTGCGTGC
>DASQBB010000017.1:0-45209 GCA_035635435.1 Chthoniobacterales bacterium
CGGTTACGTCAAAGGCGCGTTCACCGGCGCGATGAACGATTTTCCGGGAATGATTTCAGAAGCAAACGAAAGCACGCTCTTTCTGGACGAGATTTCAGATATGCCGATCGACTTGCAGACGCGGTTCCTGCGCGTGCTGCAGGAGCGCGAATTTCGCCCTCTCGGAAGCACGCGCGTATTGAAGGCGAACTTCCGCGTGATCGCGGCAACGAATCGGCCAATTGCGCAGGCGTTGGCCGACAACCGATTGCGCTCGGATCTGTATTATCGCCTCAACACCTTCCAAATTGAAGTGCCGCCGTTACGCGAACGAAAGCAGGACATTCCGCCGCTGGTCACGTTTTTCGTAAAACAATTCGCGCAGCAACTCGGCAAGTCCGAGCCGGAGATTTCGCCGGAGGCATTTCAAAAGTTGCTCGATTACTCGTGGCCGGGGAACGTGCGCGAATTACAAAACGCGATGGAATACGCCGTTGTCTTGGCGCGGCAAAACACCGTCACCGTGAAAGAATTGCCGGGGGAATTGCAATTGCCGGCAGCATTGCAACAAATCGAACGGCGCGCTGTTCCTCAAGGCGTGCAAAGTCTGGATGACATGGAGCGAGTGACGATCCTGCAGGCGCTGGCGCAATGTCACGGGAACAAAAAGAAAGCGGCCGAGCTGCTCGGGATTCAACGGCCGACGCTTTACAACAAGCTCAAGCGTTACGCGATTGAGCTGTAATTGAATCTGTTCGACTGCGCTCAGGACAAGGTTTGGAATTTTTGGGGTTCGATTTTAGATTGAGCGGCGGTAGGACTGCGCAATCTAAGATCGACAATGGCGACCTCGCGACATCTTGAGAAAGTCCTGGCGCATGCTGAAGACCAGCTGGCCGTCGCCGGTAAACAGCGACCGACCGAAGTTCTCGCGACCTACAAAAAATTCCTCAAACTGGAGGAACATCGGCTTCGTCTGAGACATCAGGCCGGCGGTGGCGGCCGCGAAATCTGCGCGCGGCGTGGTGAACTGGTCGACGTAATTTTGCGACACGTTTTTACGGCCGCTGCCAACGCGGCTGGTCAATCAGAAACTTCTTTGGCGCTGATCGCGCTCGGCGGATACGGACGGGGCGAGCTCAACCCATTTAGCGACATCGACGTGATGCTGCTGCACGGAGACGCTGCCGGCAAAATTTCTCCCTACGTCGAGCAGATGGCCGAGCAAATCCTGTATTTGCTTTGGGACATCGGATTCAAAGTGGGTCATTCAACACGGTCGGTAAAAGAAGCGCTGGCCCAGGCCAACCGCGACATGCTCACGAAAACGGCAATGCTCGAATCGCGTTTCCTGGGCGGAGATCGCGAGCTTGCCGGCGAGTTTCGCGATCAATTTCGAACGAAATGCGTGACCGGCTCGGAGCGCGAGTACGCCGAACTACGAATGCGCGATCAGGAAGCGCGCCACCGCAAGTTTGGAGACAGCGTTTACATGCAGGAGCCAAATCTCAAGAGCGGCTGTGGCGGCCTCCGCGATTACCAAAATTTGCTCTGGATGTCGTATTTCAAAGAGGGCGTGCTGACTACAACTCACCTGGTCGGCAAGGATTGGCTGAGCGAATCGGACCAGCGCCGGATCGAGATGGCATATGACTTCCTGCTGCGATTGCGCACGGATTTGCATTACCTCTCCAAACGCGCGGCGGACACTCTTCATCTGAACTTGCAGGAGGAAATCGCGCGGCGGTTGCACTACCGGGAAAAGAATGGCCAGCGCGCGAGCGAAGCGCTGATGCGCGACTATTACAAACACACTCGAAACATTTTCCGTGTGACCGAACGCATCACCGAGCAGTTTGCCAGCGGCTACGCAACCAGCGGGACGCCTGCGCTCTTCAGCTTTTTACCTCTGCGGCTCGGCACCGAAACAAAATTGGGATCCTTTTTCGTTCGTCACGGACAGCTTCACACCGATCGGCGAGACCTCTTCAAGACCGATCCGTTAGAGATGATGACCGCGTTTCAACTCGCCCAGGAGCACAATGTCGATCTTAGCCCGGAGCTGGAAGACTTGCTCAGCCGCGCGCTCGGACAAGTCACGCGCACTTATTGTTACGCCAAATCGCCCCGCGAAATTTTCAAAGCAATGTTATCGAAAAAAGGCGAAGCCGGCCGCGCTTTGCGGCTGATGCACCGGGTCGATTTTCTCGGACGCTACATTCCCGAGTTTGGCAAACTGACCTGTCTGGTGCAGCACGAATTTTTCCATCGTTACACCGCAGACGAGCACACTCTGCTCTGCATCGACAAACTCGACGCGCTGATGCGTACAAACGATCAGAAGTTGATCGCGTATCGTCGTCTTTTCGAAAATTTAGAAGATCCGTTCGTGCTTTATCTCGCTTTGCTTCTGCACGACACCGGCCGAGCAGTCGGCGCGCGCCCGCACTCCGAAGCAAGTGCTCTTTTCGCACAAAGCGTGGCCAAACGTCTCCAGCTTTCCGCCGAGCAAAGGAAATCGCTTATTCTGCTGGTGGATCATCACGTAAGTCTCTCCAATATCGCGCAGCAACGAAATCTTGATGATCCAGCCACGATTGTGGAATTTGCGAACATCGTTCGGAATGAAAAGAATCTGCACGCGCTCATGTTATTGACGCTGGCCGATGGCCAAGGCACAAGCGGACAGAGTTGGTCGGATTGGAAGGAATCGCTCGTGTGGCAACTTTTTCACGCAACTTCGCAGTATCTGGCCGACCAAAAATCTTATCACGAGCAAACTAAAATTGAGCGGGAAAGCTTGGAAGCGGCCGTGGTCGCGCAGCTACCGTCCGATTTTGCGGACGAAATCGAAGCGCATTTCGAATTTATGCCGGACAATTATTTTCGGGCGTCCGAAGTGCCGGAAATTGTTCAGCATCTTAATCTGTTTCGATCGTTCTTCGAGAACGCCTCGGCCGGAAACGACCGCGCACTCGTGCCGGCGGCGAACTGGGAAGCATTTCCACAAGTCGGACACAGCATTGTTTCATTTTGCACATGGAACCGTCCACATCTCTTGGCGAAAATCGCGGGGTCGTTTTCGGTTGTTCCGCTCAATATCCTGAGCGCCGATATTTTCCCGCGCGAAGACCACACCATTCTCGCCGTCTTTCGTGTGTGCGACATGAAAGGCCGAGCCGTGACTGAGGCGCGTGATCGCGCTTTGGTCGAAAATACGCTGCGTCAGACGCTCGAAGTTGAGAGCTTTGAGTTTGCGCCATTGCTGGAGGAGGCGCGCCACAAGATCCAGTATCGCCGCCTCCAGGAACTGGAATTTCCGGCCGGGATTGCAATCGATAACAAGGCGCATCCCACTTACACTTTGGTCCAGATTGAAGCGCCGGATCGCGTCGGCCTGCTTTACGATTTGGTCACAGCGCTCGAACAGGAAGGAGCGTACATCGTTCTCTCACGCATCAGCACCCAGAAAGGCGCCGCGATTGACACTTTTTACATCAACGACAGCAGCAATCGCGGTAAAATCACGGATTCGCATCGAATCGCCGCGGTCCAGCGGCGTTTGCGTTCAGCGATTTTGGTTGGCCCTGCAAAATAAATTCACGGGCGGAATGAACTAGCGCGGACTGGTCGTCTGCTTATCGTCCCGAAATTCGAATGAACGCCCTCATTCTCGCCGCCGGATACGCGACACGGCTTTATCCGCTCACGTTGAATAAGGCGAAACCGCTCTTAGAAGTCGGCGGAAAACCGATCATTGAGTGGCTCTTGGACAACCTCGCTTCTGTTCCCGGTCTTGGGACGGTTTATATCGTGACGAATGACAAATTCGCCGGCGATTTTCAGAACTGGGCGAATGCCTACCAGGATCGACATCCGGAAATGAAGATCAAGATCATCAACGACGGATCAAAGAGCGACGATGATAAGCTGGGCGCGATCGCTGACATCAATCTCGTTTTGACCCGGGAGAATTTGACCAACGACGATTTGCTCATCATCGCCGGCGACAATTTGTTTCAACAACCGCTGACTGAATTCGTGAACGCGGCCAAGCGCTCGCAAGTGACCGTTGCCGTTCACGATGTCGGGAATCTCGAAGCCATGAAAAAATACGGGACTGTGACCGTGGACAAGAAGGGTGTGGTCACAAACTTCGAAGAGAAGCCAAAAGAACCGAAGAGCACGCTGGCCGCAGTCGCGCTCTATTATTACTCGCGCGAAGTGCTGCCGCTTTTCACGACTTATCTTGCCGCCGGCAATAATCCCGACCAACCCGGGCTGTTCTTGCAATGGCTCTACACTCGCAAACCGGTCAACACGTTCGAAATTAAAGGCCGCTGGCTGGACATCGGGAGCAAAGAAACCCTTGAGACTGCCGACAAGATTTTTGCCGCTACCAAAAGTAAGCTGTGACTATTGTCTTCCTTGCGAGGACATGATGAATGGTCCGGCGATGCGAACCGCGTCGATCAATCCGTGCTCTTTGCGCAGCTTCACCAACCAATCACGTTGGGTCACAGCGAGCGCTTGTGGCGCGTTCTTCGTTTTGTCCGCGGCGTCATAAAAATCGAGCATGATGTGCACGGTCGTTTCATCATTGATGGGCCAGAGTGTCATCAACAGATTTTGCGCGCCGGCTTGAACAAAACCGCGACGCAGTCCCATCACGCCTTCGCCCGCCCGTGCTTCGCCCCGGCCCGTATCACAAGCCGAAAGGACGACTAACCAAGTACTATCGAGCTTCAGACCGCCAACATCTTCGGCGGTTACAATGCCGTCGTTCTCGATCGGTGGCACTTCGCCTTTGGCCCACGCTTGCAATGTCCGTTGCGCTCCCGCTAACGCAAGACCACTTCGATGCATCGGATTTAACAATTTCCCCTTGGGAATTTCAGCGGCATTACGGACATCCTTCAGCATTCCCAAGTCGATCTCGGAAAGAAAGAATCCGTGAGTCGCTAAATGCAGAATCCGCGGTGCGTTAACTTTCCGAAGTCTTGCTTTCGTCGCGTTTGGACCGAGATAAGTTTCTGACTGCCAGCCCGATTTCTTTGCGCGAACTTCGAGTTCTGCTGCTTCCTTTTCGGTGCCGGGAAGGCTCGCCAGCGAAATTCCTTGTAAATCACGCATCTCGACGGAACGAAGTACAACGGTGGCTTTTTGATCGACTTGCTGAGCTGCTGCGATGCCTCCGAAATCGGGATTGGCGAACACCCGCATCGTTGTCTTCGGACCGGGCGGTATTTTTGTCTCTCTCAACAAATCCCGGCCGCTGGCCACATAGCGAACGGAGTACTTTTCACCGACAAAGCGATCCTCAGGGGTCAGGAGCGTCGCGAAGGAAACGAAGCTCAGTTCGGCATCGGGACTGATAATTACCGTGGCAGTACCGGCGGGAAGGAACTTCTCTATGGGCGCCCAGACTTGGTTATTGAGCGCCTCGAGAACGCCACTCAACGTCGCTTCATCAGTTTTTCCGCGAACAGATTTTTGATACAGCGCTACATTCTTTTCTATCTCAGTAGCGCCGCCGAGGGGAACCCAACCCGGCTCGCCTTTCGCACCGATCACGATGGCTCCGTAGCGCGGCTCGTACTTATCTTTCCCGAGGTAATGCGAATAGCGCAACAACTCGACCAATACCGATTGCTTTGGAAGAGCGGATTGAACCTGCTGTACTGTAACGCTCAGCGCTCGCCTCGCGCGGCCCAGGCCCGTGACTCGCCGGGCTAGGCTCCCTTCAAGTTGTTCCGCTTCCGAGGAGAGTTTTTCCTTTTCAGCATCGCGCTGTTGGCGGGCCGGTTCAGAGAGATCATTCGGAACCTCCATCAACAATTTAGTCAGCAACTGCTTGTCCGAGCGCAATTGCTCAATAATTTCACGCTGCCTCGGATCGCCACTGGCTTCCGCCACCAGCCGATCTTCCAGCAACGAGTCGAGCACCACCCCTTTTTGCCGAAGAACTATCTCCGCGAGCTCCGGGACGCTCCCCAAGGTGGCGGGCAAAGTGTAAGGCTTGGTTGTCTGCTGAAATGCCAAGCGCTGCTGCTCCGAGGTAAAGGACAAAATATTCGACAGATTTTTTTCTTGAGCCCGTCGAGCCCGCGCTGCCAACTGTAACGCTTCTTTGAGCTCACCCATGTCAGTATAAAGGAGCGCCAGAACGCTGAGGCTTGTTGCCGTGTAGGGGTGCTCCGGCCCGAGCGCTTTCTCATCGATCTTCAATGCGCGCTGATACAGCGGTTCCGCCTTGGCGTAGTCGCCCATTTTATCATAAAACAGCGCCAGATCGTTGAGGCTTAGCGCGGTGTTGGGATGTTCAGGCCCAAGCGCCTTTTCCCAAATTTTGAGCGCGCGTTGATAGAGCGGTTCCGCTTTAGCGTATTCGCCCATTTTATCATAAAGCTCCGCCAGATTGTCGAGGCACAGCGCGGTATTGGGGTGTTCAGGCCCAAGCGCCTTTTCCCAGATTCTTAGCGCGCGTTGATAGAGCGGTTCCGCTTTGGCGTATTCGCCCATTTGAGCATAAGACATCGCTACACCGTTGAGGCTCATCGCGGTGTCAGGGTGTTCGGGCCCAAGCGCCTTTTCCCAGATTTTAAGCGTGCGTTGGTAGAACGGTTCCGCCTTGGCGTAGTCGCCCATTTCATAATAAAGCGCGGCCAGATTGTTGAGGGCCGCGGCGGTATCGGGGTGTTCGGGCCCAAGCGCCTTTTCCCAGATTCTTAACGCGCGCTGATAGAGCGGTTCTGCCTTGGCGTAGTCGCCCATGTCAGAATAAAGCCCCGCCAGACCGTTGAGGCTTTTCGCGGTGTCGGGGTGTTCGGGCCCAAGCGCCTTTTCCCAGATTCTTAGCGCGCGTTGATAGAGCGGTTCTGCCTTGGCATAGTTCCCCATTTCAACATAAAGCACGGCCAGATTGTAGAGGCTTTTTGCTGTGTCGGGGTGTTCGGGCCCAAGCGCTTTTTCGCGGATTTTTAGCGCGCGTTTATGAAAGGGCTCCGCCTTGGCATGGTCGCCCATGTCATCATAAAGCAGCGCTAGACTGTAGAGGCTTGTAGCGGTGTCGGGATGTTCGTGGCCGAGTAATTTTTCGCGAATCTTGAGCGCGCGTTGAAGAAGCGGCTCCGCCTTCGTGTAGTCGCCCATCCCGCGATAAAGCAGCGCCAGATTGTTAAGGCTCTCTGCGGTGTCGGGATGTTCAAGGCCGAGCGCTTTTTCGCGGATATTAAACCCGCGCTCAAGGAGCGGTTCGGCTTTAGCATACTCCCCGTTCTTGCGATAAAGCTCCCCTAGCTTGTTGCAACTCGCCGCCGCCTCTGCCCCGTCAGGGCCCGCGATGTTCTCGACTAACTTAAGACGTTCCTCCGCAATCGGAATCGCCTCTTTGTATTTACCGGCGTGATCCAGTTCTTCGATCTTCTGCTGGAGCGACGAAAGTTTGGCTTGATCAGTTTGACTGGGATCCGCTGCAACGACGGGTTCTGGCAAAGAGACAAACGCGATTAAAAGCATCCCTGCCTGTAGTCCGTGCCTTTGAAGCGCACGCATAGACAAGCTCATTTTCAGTTCAATCCTTGAGTCGAACTCGAGGCTGGAACCATTTCGGAGCTGTGTCGACGCAATTCCCGCTTAAGGCTTGCCCTGCGAGGACATGATGAATGGCCCCGCGAGGCGAACCGCGTCGATTAGTCCGTGCTCTTTGCGGAGCTTCACCAGCCAATCTCGCTGCGTGTCGGCAAGAGCTTGCGGCGCATTACTGCTTTTGAAAGCAGCGTCATAAAAATCGAGCATGATCTGCACGGTCGTTTGATCGCTGATTGGCCAGAGCGTCATCAAGAGATTCTGCGCGCCGGCTTGAACAAAACCGCGACGGAGGCCCATTACACCTTCTCCAGCGCGCGCTTCCCCGCCGCCCGTATCGCAAGCGGAAAGGACGACTAGCCACGTACTATCGAGCTTCAGACCGCCAACATCTTCGGCGGTTACAATGCCGTCGTTCTCGATCGGTGGCACTTCTCCTTTTGCCCACGCTTGCAATGTCTGTTGCGCGCCAGCAAGGGCGAGACCGCTGCGATGCATCGGGTTCACTAGTTTACCTTTGGGAATTTCCTGGCCGGATTGCAGAGGATCGATTGTTTTCCCAACATCAATTTCCGGCAGAAAGAATCCGTGAGTCGCCAAATGCAGAATCCGCGGCGAATTAACTTCCCGAAGTTCCGCTTTGGTCGCGTTTAGACCGAGATAAGTCTGTGGCTGCCAGCCTGATTTCTTTGCGCGGGCTTCGAGTTTCGCTGCTTCCTTTTCGGTACCGGGAAGGCTCGGCAGCGAAATTCCTTGTAAATCACGCATCTCGACGGAACGCAGCGCAACTGTGTTGCTCTGTTCCAAGCGCGGACCCGCTGCGATGCCTCCGAAATCGGGATTCGCGAACACCCGCATCGTCGTCTTTGAGCCTGCGGTCGGTTTCGCGTCTCTCAACAAATCACGGCCGCTCGCAACGTAGCGGATGGAATATTTTTCGCCGAGGAATCGGTCGTCGGGAGCGAGCAAGGTTGCAAAAGAGACAAAGCTTAACTCAGCGTCAGGGCTCACGATGATTATCTTTGTGTCGTTAGGCAGGACCTTTTCGATCGGCATCCATAGTTGATCGTGCAGGGCGCGCAACACGCCGCTTAACGTCGCTTCGTCGGTCGTTCCGCGGACCGATTTTTGATAGAGGCGGATGTTCTTTTCTATCTCAGCGACGGCACCAAGTGGAACCCATTGAGGTTCGCGATTTCCTCCAATGACGATGGCGCCGTAGCGCGACTCCTCCTTGTCTTTGCCCGTATAATGCGCATAGCGCACCAGCTCTACGAGCGTCGCTTGTTTCGGAAGGGCGCCCTTGACCTGCTCGACTGTCACAGCCAGCGCCCGTCTCCCGCGCCCAAGTCCCGTCGTGTAGCGTGCAAGGTTCGCTTCGAGCTGCTCGATCTGGGACGAAAGTTTTTCTTTTTCATTCTCGCGCTGGCGGCGTGCCTCTTCAGAAAAATCGGATGGCACTTCGATTACTAATTGCGTCATGCGCTGCTTGGCCAGGTGCACTTGTTCAATAATCGCGCGTTGTTTCGGGTCGCCACTGGCTTCTGCGACCAGCCGGTCTTCCAGCAGCGAGTCCAGCACTACGCCCTTCTCTCGAAGTACTGTTTCGGCCAGATCGCCAGCACTCCCCAGCGTGCCAAATAATTTGTATGGCTTGGTGGTTTGTTGAAAGGCCAGGCGTTGTCGCTCTGAGGTGAAAGATAAAATATCGGAGAGATGTTTTTGCTGCGCGCGGCCGGCCTGGAGAGCGAATTCGTGCGCTTCTTTGAGCTTGCCTTGCTCGATTTTAAGTTGAGCAAGGCGGTCGAGGTCGATTCCGGTGGTTTCATGGTTCTGCCCCAAAACGCGCGTGTCGATTTGAAATGCGCGCTGCATGAGCGATTCAGCCGTCGCGTAATCGCCCGCGTCTTCCAGGAGCAATGCTTGATCCCTCAGCGATTGCGCGGTTAGTGGGTGATTAGGTCCGAGCGCTTTCTCTCTGATCTCCTGTGCGCGCTGATAAAGCGGTTTGGCTTTCGCGTAATCGCCTATGCGAACATAAAGCAGCGCCAGATTGCCGAGGCTCTGTGCGGTGTCGGGATGCTCCGGGCCGAGCGCTTTCTCGCGGATTTTGAGTGCGCGCTGAAGAAGCGGTTCGGCTTTCGCGTAATCGCCCATGGACCGATGCAGCCACCCCAGATTGTTGAGGGCCCTAGCGGTCAGTTGATGCTCAGGCTCAAGCGTCTTTGCATAAATTTCTAGCGACCGCTCCAGCAGCGGCTTGGCTTTCACGTAATCGCCGATCTGCAAATAAAAGTATCCGACGTTCATCACGGAGGTACCCGTATCCGGCGTATCGTGGCCAAGGGTTTTTTCGCGGATTTCCAAGGCGCGGCGAATGAGGCGTTCGGCTTTTTCGAACTCACCCGTGTCGCCGTACAGCCCTGCGAGATTATCCAGACTGAGCGCCACGTTGGGATCGTCCGGGCCGAGCGATTTCTCGCGGATATCGAGAGCGCGCAGATAGAGTGGCTCGGCTTTGGCATACTCGCCTCGCATCCAGTAAAGAACGCCGAGATTGTTGAGTGAGCCCGTCACAAAAAGGTGTTCAGGCGAAAGCGCTTTCTCACTGATTTGCAGGGCACGCTTGAAGAGCGGCTCGGCATGTTCGAAGTCGCCCGCTTCGTAATAGAGTCCCGCCCTGTTGTTGACGCTTTCGGCCGTATCAGGGTGATCGGGGCCGAGCACTTTTTCCCGAATCTTTAGTGCGCGTTCGCAAATTGGGGTTGCCTTCGCGGGCTTTCCCATCGCGCGATAAACTTCCGCCTGGGTGCTAAGGCAGGAAGCTGTTTTCGGGTGCTCGGGGCCGAGCGCCTTCTCGCAAACTTTGCACGCGTGGTCCGCCAGTGGCTCGGCTTTCGCATATTCGCCCATGTTGACGTAAAGCAGCGCCAGATTGCTGAGTGTTACTCCAGTGATCGAATGATCGGGTCCGAGAGTTTTCTCGAAAATAGCCAACGCGCGGCGATAGAGCGGCTCCGCTTTGGCGAATTCTCCCGCGTTGCCGGACAACAAACCGACACCGAGCACACTTTCCGCGGTCTCGGGATGATCGGGGCCAAGGACTTTCTCGCGAATTTTCAATGCGCGCTCGTAGAGCGCCTTCGCCTCCGCATCATGTCCCCAGAGTTGAGCGATATCCGCCAGCATTTGAAGACTGGCGGCTGTTTCCGCACGCTCAGGTCCGAAAAGTTGCTCGCGAGTTTTCAACCCGCGTTCCGCCAGCTGCTTCGCCTTTTCAAAATTCGCCTTCTGCGCATAGAGACCGGCAAGCTTCGTCAGACTTTCGGCCGTTTCAGCGTGTGCCGGCCCGAGCGTTTTCTCGCGAATCTGGAGCGAGCGCTGGGAGAGCGTTTCTGCCTGGATGTAATTGCCTGTCGACTCATAAATCTCAGCGAGCGTGGCCAGCGCGGCGGCAGTTTCCGGATGTTCGGGCCCGAGTATTTTTTTCCTGATCTTCAAGGCCTGTTCGCAAAGCGCCCGAGCCTTTCCGTAATTGCCCTTTTTGTGATAGAGCTCCGCGAGTTTGCTGAGGCTCGTCGCCGTGCTCGGGTCGCCGGCCCCAAAAATTTTCTCTGACAACTCCCGATGTTCCTCCGCGATCGGAACCCCTTCGCTGTACTTGCCGGCGTGCTCCACTTCCTCGATTTTTTGTTGCAGTGACTTCAGCCGCGCCCGGTCAGCCTCGCTCGGACCGGCTGCCACCACGAGATAGGAAAAGGAGAGAAAAACGGTGAGCAATGCGCATCTCGCTCCATGCCTTCGAAGCGCGCACGCCAAGACACCCGTTTTCAAATCACTCCCCACATCGAGCCGAGAATAGAATTAGTTGAAACGCTGTCGACGCAATTCCGGCTTAAGGCTTGCCTTGCGAAGACATGATGAAGGGGCCGGCGAGTCGAACAGCTTCGAGTAATCCGCGTTCTTTGCGCAACTTCACGAGCCAATCGCGTTGAACATCAGCCAATGCTTGCGGTGCGTTGCCGTTTTTCAACGCCGCATCATAAAAATCGAGCATGATTTGCACAGTCGTTTGATCGCTGATTGGCCAGAGCGTCATTAACAAATTTTGAGCGCCGGCTTGAATGAAGCCGCGGCGCAAGCCCATTACACCTTCACCTGCACGTGCTTCGCCTGAGCCGGTCTCGCACGCTGAAAGAACAACCAGCCAAGTACGATCGAGCTTTAGCCCGCCGACTTCCTCGGCCGTAACAACACCGTTGTTTTCGATTGGTGGAACTTCGCCACGACCCCATGCTTGCAGAGTTGTCTGCGCTCCAGCTAACGCTAGTCCGCTCCGGTGCATCGGATTCACAAGTTTGCCTTTTGGAATTTCCTGGCCGCGCTGCAAGGGATCGACTGATTTACCCAAATCAATTTCCGGCAAAAAGAAACCGTGCGTAGCGAGATGCAGGATCCGCGGGGAATTAACTTGTCTCAGCTCCGCTTTGGTGGCGTTCGGTCCTAAAAACACTTTAGCTGAACTTCCAAATCGTTTTTGCAGCGCTTCAGCTTCTAGTTTGGTCCCCGGAAGCGGCGGCAGCGAAATACTTTGGAGATCCCGCATTTCTATTGAACGTAGAGCGAGTGTTGTCCCGCGATTCCAATCTGGTGATGCCGGCTTACTACCAAAATCGGGATTGGCGTACACATTTGTTTGCGAATTGTTTGCGGTTTTAAATTCGCGCAGCAGATCACGCCCGCTTGCCACATAGCGAATGGAATACTTTTCGCCGACGAACCGATCATCCGAAGTTAAGAGTGTCGCGAACGAAACGAAACTCAGCTCAGCGTCAGGACTGATGATGGCTGTGCTCGTTCCGGCCGGAAGTACCTTTTCAATTGGCGCCCAGACTTGGTCGTGCAATGAGCGCAAAACATTGCTCAGTGTTGCTTCATCGGTTTGTCCGCGCGCCGACTTTTGGTAGAGCTGAACGAGATTGTCGATCTTGTCCGCGTTTCCAAGAGCGATCCATTTTGGTTCGCCTTTTGAGGCAATTGCGATCGCGCCATATCGAGGCTCCGATTTGTTTTTACCGACGTAATGATTGTAGCGGAATAGTTCGATCAACACGTTATTCTTGGTCAGCGCCGCTTGCACTTGTGCAACCGTTACGTTGAGAGCGCGCCGCGCTTTTCCGAGCCCTGCAAATTCACGCGCAAGCCCGGCCTCCAGTTTCTCCACCCGTTTCTGTAGCTCCTGCTTCTCCGCCTCTCGCCGCTTAGTTGCTGTTTCGGAGACATCTTTAGGAATTTCCAAGAGTAACTGCATGGCCTTTCGTTTGGCGGCGCGAACCTCATCGATGACCTCGCGCTGTTTCGGATCCTGGCTCGCTTCTGCGACGAGTCGGTCTTCCAGTAACGAG
This sequence comes from Chthoniobacterales bacterium, assembly GCA_035635435.1. Taxonomy (GTDB): domain Bacteria; phylum Verrucomicrobiota; class Verrucomicrobiia; order Chthoniobacterales; family UBA10450; genus AV40. The sequence goes on from DASQBB010000017.1 coordinate 12,972, forward strand.
TCGAGTACGACGCCCTTGTAACGCAGGACAACTTCGGCTAGATCGAATGCGCGGCCCAAAGTCGCGAGGAGTCTGTAGGGATCGACTTTCTTTGCGAATGCCAACCGCTGGTGCTCGGAAGTAAAAGAAAGCATATCAGCTAGTTGCTTTTGTTCGGATTTGCCAGCGCGCAATGCGAGCTCGATCGCTTCGGGCGTCTTGACTGTATCGATGTATAAACATGCAAGGAGCTTAAGGGGTTTCGTGGTGTCGGGATGGTCGAGGCCGAGAGTCTTCTCAGAGATTCTGAGCGCGCGCTGAAGCAGCGGTTCAGCCTTGAGGTAGTCGCCCATGTCTTTATAAAGGGCCCCCAGGTTGTGGAGATCCCTTGAAGTATTTGGATTCTCTGGCCCAAGGACTTTTTCATCAACCTTCACAGCGCGCTGAAGGAATGGCTCAGCCTTGCGATAGTCGCCCATTCCGCGATAACAGAAGCCCAGATTGTTGAGATCTGTCGCAGTATAGGGATGCTCGGGTCCGACTGTTTTCTCATCGACTTCCAGCGCTCGCTGAAGCAGCGGCTCCGCCTTGGCATAATCGCCCATTTCTAAATAAAAAGCGGCGAGATTGTTGGTCGCGGCCCCCGTGATTGGATGGTCGGGACCAAGGCCATTTTCAAGGATCTTCAAACTGCGCTGGTAGAACGGTTCGGCTTTGGCGTAGTCGCCCATGTCATCATAGAGCATGGCCAATTCATTTACACTCGTCGCCAGATCCAGCGCGGTAGGCCCCGCTTTTTCCCGATTGCTCAAACCGCGCTCCAAAAAAGGCGCAGCTTTCCCGTAGTCACCCATCCTTCTATAAAGGACCCCTAGATTGTTAACCATGGGCCAAACGTTACGGTGATCAGGGCCAAACGCGCTTTCTGCGGTTGTCAGGGCACGCTTGAAGAGTGGCTCCGCTTTCGCGAAATCGCTCTTATTTAGATACACCATTGCCAAGTCGTTGAGGCTGTCTGCCGTGGCGGCATGGCCGAGCCCAAGACGTGTTTCGCGTATTCCTAGGGCGCGTTGATGAAGAGTCTCCGCTTCGCCGAACTGGGCCAATTGGCGATATATCTCAGCCAGGTGGTGGAGGCTTGCGGCCGTGTCGGGATGTTCGGGACCAAGAACCTTCTCATCGATCTTTAAAGCGCGCTCATTGAGCGGTTGAGCCTTCGCGAAGTCACCGGTATTAGCATAAAGAAATGCCAGGTTGTTGAGAGATTCTGCTGTGTCGGGATGTTCGGGACCAAGAGTCTTCTCATTAATCTTTAATGCGCGCTGAAATAGCGATTCAGCCTTGGCGGAATCTCCACTGGCACTGTAAACGGCTGCGCAGTGGTTCAGGATTTTTGCCGTATTGGAATGATCGGGTCCAAATGCCTTCTCCGCGATGGCCAAAGCTCGCTCCCCGAGTGCCGCGGCCTTTGTAAAGTTGCCGAGGATTAGGTACAACTGCGCGAGGTTATCGAGGCTTTCGGCTGTATGCGGGTCGTCAGGCCCTAGGACTTTTTCGCGTATTTCAAGTCCACGCTCGCAGAGCGGTTTAGCTTTGGAATACTCGCCGTTCTTTCGATAAAGCTCGCCTAGCTTGTCGCAGCTCGCCGCAGTCTCTGGGCTGTCGGCCCCCGCTGTCTTCTCGATTAACCGTAGATGTTCTTCCGCTATTGGAATCGCTTCGCGGTAATGACCCGCGCGGTCCAATTCTTCGATTTTCTGCTCGCGCGAGGAGAGTTTGGCTTGCTCTTCCGGGACGGGATTCGCGGCACCAGTCGGTTGCAGAAAGCAGACAAAAATTACGAGAGACAAACCCACGCAACATCGCAATCGAATGGCACGCCGGCAGATGTTCGTTTTCAAATCAAGCCTCTCAGGCGCCTAGGCTATCAGGATTTTAAACTCGACTCCAAGCGTTTCGTGATTGAATGCTTAGCGGGTTATGGGACGCATCTCGGTTATCCTCTACTGGGGCGCAGTGTTTGTGTTTGTCGCTTCGCTCGCGCCGCGCGCTCGCGCGGAAAGTTACGCGCGCGTCTGCGCTACAACGGTTGATTCCCAATCAAACGAGGTTCCGCTCGCCGACACCTCTGCGCCGGGCGCGGGAGAGAAACTTGTTGTCCATTTGGACGCGAGCACTCAATGCGTCGCATTAATTCTTCCATTGGTCGAAAAAGGATCGCACCTGGCAAATGGCTGGCGGCCCCAAATAGTAGGACTCCCCGAATGGGAAGAAAGTAAATTGCCCGCTCCACCGGCAGTCTGGAATTGGAACAAGGGCGCCGATCCTTTTGAGCTTTGGATTTTTTTCTTTAAACGCGATGCGGCCGGCCTCGACGAAATTCAGAAACTTGTCGCAGCCATGCAGAGCCAGACCTTGGATGAGAGAGTTCTGACCCAGCAGACGCGAAGGTTGTGCGAAAAACTTAGTGCCCGGATGACTGGCAAACAGCCGATCATCCCAGGAGCGAAAGCGGGCACTGCACTGGTAGGCGGGACAGTACGGAGTACGGAATTTCCGTGGCGCGACTATGCGCAGAAGGTCGTTCTGAACGACGCGTTCGAAGGCGCGCTCGTGGTGCGTCATGGCCGTTGAGGCCGCAAAACAAGTTTGGTGGGCGAGACCCTGGCCACTGCATCTAACGCTTTGCGGCCTCGCCGTCGCCGTTATCCTAAGTTTCGGTAACCCTCTCGAAACCCAAGAGCTGCAGTGGTTCGGTCAGTGCCTGCGATGGCGATTTGCCGCCGGCTTGGCGCCGCCTGTCGAGCGGTCAATTGTTCATCTCAACATCGATCAGGATGACCTCAAAAATCTCTCCTCGCTCGAGACCGAATACGCGACAGCGGCTCGCATAGTTCGCGAAGCTTCTACGCTCGGCGCAAGCATAATCGCATTCGATATTGTGTTCGCACGCGCAAATCGAGAAACGGCGCAGCCATTGCTCGACGCAATTGACGAACATAAGAACGTCGTTCTTGCCGAGGCATTAAATGCCGCCCCCGGCGAAGCCGAGCCATCAGTGCTCGTACGTTCATTTCCATCTAAAGATCCGCCTCCGGCTCCGGGCGGACTGATTAATCTTTCAGCGGACGCCGACGGTGTAATCCGTCATTACGATCTAATTCATCCGACCAAGGACGGCTATGAGCCCTCACTCGCTCTCGCGGCTCATCTGGCTTCGCTTGGACTAGATTGGAAAAGAGACGTGTCGTTTCCCAATGCACACACGGTCGAATGGCAGGAACTTTCGTCCGCAGATTTTGTCACGATGATTCCGCGTCGCGTGCCGGTCGGTCCCGTATTGCTCAATATCCGCTGTCCCTGGGCAGTCGAGTCGGGACCAGCGGCTTTTGATTATATGAACTTGCGGCAGCTCGACGCGCTCTTCGAGAAAGCAAGCGCAGGGACAAGCATGAAGCCCCTCGCGAACAAGATACTTTTTGTCGGATACGTCGCGATCGGACAAGGCGACTTGGGCGCGACTGTATTTGGGCCTCACGAACCGCTGGTTTATCTGCATTCAACAGCTCTCGATGATTTGATGCAATCACGGTGGCTGATGCGGACAAGTCGAGGAGCGGACGCGCTTTGGCTTCTTTCCGTCCTTTTTCTCTTACTGGGCGCTCGCTCGTGCCGATATAAATGGGCGTTAACCGTTTGGTGGGCAGTTGGAATTTTATTTGTGCTCGGCACTAGCGGCGCTGCGTTGCTGCGATTGAATTTGGTTCCGCCTGCGATGGTAACCGTGACTCTGTGGAGTCTCGCGACCATGCTGGAGATTGGCCGACGCCACACCAATGAGTTGATCGAACGACAGCGGTTGCGAAACGCGATGAGTCTCTATTTTTCGCCGCGCGTTCTGAATGATGTACTGGCGAATCCCGGCCGGCTCGAGCCAAAGCGGATGGAAATCACGGTGCTTCTTACGGATCTGCGCAACTCAACTGCACTTGCCGAGCTGCTTGGCACGGAAGGCATGCTAAATCTTCTAAATAGAGTCTTCGCAATACAAAACAGTGCGGTTTTTGCTGAAGATGGCAGCATGGAAAAACCTGTCGGCGATCAGTTCCTCGCGTATTGGGGCGCGCCTGATCCGCAACCGGATGCAGCCGATCGCGGGCTGCGCGCTGCGATGGTTTTGATCGAACGAATGCATGATCTTCGAGAAATGCTCGAGTCGACGGTTAAGGATCTATTCGGCTACGGGCTGGCGTTGCACGCCGGGGAGGCGTTGATTGCAAACATTGGGTCAGCTCAATTTTTCCATTATGGCCCAGTTGGTGATCTAATGAATGCAACAGCGCGGGTTGAATCATTGACCAAATATTACGGTGTTCTGCCTCTTGCTACGCGCGAGTTTTGTAAGCAGCTAGGTCGGGCGCCCGACGCGCGTATGCTCGACCGGGTCGTTGTGAAAGGGAAAAGAGTTCCGTTGGAATTGTTCGAGCTGCGGCACAAATTCAGCGCGGAAAACTTCCTGGAAATCGCCAAGGATTACGGCGAAGCCTTCGCACTCTACCAGGGAGGAGAGTTTTCGGAGGCGGAGACGCGATTCCGCGCGATCTGCAATTACGACATACCTAGCGCGGTACTTGCTCAGAGATGCGCGAAATTCGCTGCGCATCCGCCCGAGAAGTGGGACGGGATTTTTGTAATGGAAAGCAAGTAGATTCGTTGATCACAGCGCCCGTCGAACAAATCTGTCGATCTTATTTCAAACGGCCTTCGTCGAATTCGATCAGATCAAAGTAGGTGCGGATATCTTTGCGCCCGGCGCCGCCGGATTGTTTCAGGAAATGGCTGAAGCGGGCTTTTTTGGCGGCGGTGTCGGGATGCCGTAAGATCATCGCCTGATTCCAATGATCAACTTCGTCGGCTGAATGCTTCACGCTATTTTGCTGCACCCAGCTCAAAATGGCGTCGTCTTTTTCCAAACGATGAACCGCCTCTTCGAAAACATCGCCGTCGAGCTTGAGAAAACTGAGGAGATGTTTGTCGAAGCCGACCGTCTTGTAGTTGTAACCGTCGAGCAGTCCTTTGCGCTGCAGCCTGGCCTTGTCGATCAAGCGCGGGAGATGAACGTAGCCGCCGAGCTTTTCGTACGGACTGCGCGGGTGCAGTCTTCGCATGGGAGAAGATTATGTCGCGTGCAACGGCTGGGCCGCGCCTAGCGGCACCTCTGACTCAGACTTCTTCTCGGCTGCTTTCGCTTCGGGCAATAGCTCGCCTTGAGTGAGATTGGCCTGACCGATGGCAAGCTGCCCAGTAAACATTCCGCCCTTCTCGATCGCGATTGATTTGGCGGTCACGTTACCATCCAGGGTGCCGGTCTTGTGGATTGTCACGGACCCGGTGGCAATGATTTCACCCGACATCCGCCCCTTGATGCCGATGTTCGTCACCCTGACGCGCCGGAAACATTGGATGTCGGACTTCCGCTCAACCGTCATGTGTTGCGCGCCGATGCGGCCGGGAATTTTTCCAACCAGGTTAATCGTCATCGACTCCTCGCACTCAAGATTGCCGCGGAGTTTCCCTTCGATGATCGCCGAGCTGCAAATCACGCTGGTGCTGCTGAGCTCGCCCTTAGTGGTCAAGTGCACGTCGCCGCGAGTGCGAATCGTTCGGCTGAAGCTGGTCGTGATTTTGTAATCGCGCAGATCGATGTGCGCGCTGCAGCCCGGGCAATTGGTCGAGGTCGCCGCATCGCTGACTTCATGCTTGCGTTTGCATTCGAAACAGGAGACGAGCCGATTGCGCTGACGACTCCAGATCGCTTCAAGCTTTTTGTGTAGCGGCAACTCCGCCTCAGGGGTTCCCGGCTTGGGGGCAGAAGGCGAAAATGAATGTCCGCACTGCCGGCAAATCGTCGACTTCGCCGCCACATATTCCATCTGCTTAAAGCCACAGTGCGGGCATTCCACACTGGCCTTGGCAGGCGACGACTTGATCACTAGTTCAGAAGGCGAAGGTCAAAATCTTAACCGCGAGCCGCGAAGGCAGGCTTGGCTGAGTCTTCGTGGCGAACAACTTCTGGCCGGCTGCTGGATGATGCCGCTTTAACACTCATCCCGCTGGAAACTTCCGACTTCCCGATAAAGGTGGCGCCTTCTTCGATAATGAGGCGCGCCGCCTTCAAATCTCCCTGGAGCGTGCATTTCGATTTCAATTCGCAACGTTCGCTCACGGTAATGTTCCCCTGCACCTTGCCGTAAATTGTGATCGACTTCGTTTTTACTTCCGCGCGGATGTCTGCGTTCTCGCCGACTGTCAACGCCCCATCGGAATTAATTTCGCCTTCGACTTTGCCATCGATCAAAAGCTCCTTTTGGAACTTGATCGTGCCTTTGATTTCGACGTCGCTGGAAAGGACGTCTTTGCCAGAATGTTCAGCCATAAACTTTTTGTAATCCGTTGTTGATGTTTTCGGTTGTTCGCCGTAGGCGGGTCGGTTGGAATCTTCACCCCCCGAACTCAGCGACCCTTCTCCGATCGACGAGATCGTCTTCTGCGGGATGAATTTTTTCAACACGCGTTATATTGTGATGGTTATTCACATTGTCAACGGGTTCGAGGCAGAAAAGCCAAGTTTTTTACAATTTATTAGCAAAACGGAACAATTTTGCGGTTTGGTTCTGGCCCGAAAGAACCAAATACGGCGGCGCCTGCCCTGGCGTCCGGTCGAGAATGCGACCGATCGCGTGATCGGGAACACTCGTGCCGAGCAGGTCGGCTGAATTTTGGGCGACCCGCTCCCAGTCGTAGGCTAAAACCCAGTCCACCCGCCGATTACGGAGGATTTCACGTCCACCGAGGAAGTCTGTCACCACGAAAAAGCGCGCACTGTCGGCGATGCCATCCAACGCTTCATGCGAACTGCCAGCGACCCCGGGTTGGTGCGACCAATAGGAAATCGACGGGGACAACCACCACGGCGCAAGAAACGCGTGCGTTCGCTCCGATCGAATCGTCATCGCCAATTCTAGCAACTGTCTTGATTCGTTTTGGCGCTCGATTTGAGCGGCAAGCGCCGCTTCGTTCGGCCAAATCCGCGCGTCCCACAATTCGAGAACCGGTAACATCGACAACACAAACGCGGCCCAGACTGCCACGCGCGATTTGATCGGCGCCATCAGATCCGGCAGCGCGATCACGAAGACCAGCACGAAAAAGTAGCTCCAACGCGCCTGCCAGACCGTTAGCAGAAACGTCGCGACAAGTAAGACCACAATAAAACTTGGCGGCGGGATTCGTTTGCGAAACGAATACCAAATTAAAATCGGCGCAATGGCGATGATGTAACCCGCCCAAGCGAACCAAATTCGATTCAAGGGTGAGACCTGCGCCAGCTCGCCAATCGTGCGCGCCCAATTGTTGAACAACGGACTCGATTGAAAGATCGCGAACGCCGGAAGGCGCCGTTCAACGAGCAACGCAATCGCGATGATCGCTGCAAAAACAATCCAACCGATTCGCCGGTTTCGAGCGACGAGTAGATGTCGATCTTTCGTCAGGCCGACCAAGAGAACGAGGATGAACAAAACAAGCGGTTCGTAAAACGAAACCCAAAGCGCAAGACTCCATGCGATCCCGTTGGCGACGCTCCAACCTGTCGACAGTTCATCTCGCAAACTCCACTCGGCGCAGACGCCGATCGTGACGAGCACGATGAGCAACGATTGATGGTCCGGCCGACCCAGCTCGGTTCCGTGAACGAGGATCGGACTGATCGCGTAGAGCAGCAGCATGATCCAGCGGTAACGAAGTTTCATTCGACGCGACCACCCCCAAAGGAACCAGCCGGCGAGCAGCGCGAGAAATGGCGAGACAACTGCGCCAGCCAAATCGATTGGGTGCGCTGTGAATGGCTTCAGCAAGATCGACAGTGAGACTATCAGGTAATCGAGTGGCGCGGTTGTGTGCGGTGTTGTTCCTACCGGAAAGTTTTCGAAATCATGATGGCGAATAATTAGCCCGGGATGTTCGGCGCATATTCGCACCCGCGTCATCCGCGCGTAGCAATCGGCGTCGGTGAAATAAATATTTCCGGCGACGAAAACGTCCCGATAATTCGCGCACCGCGTTGCGAGAACGAGTGCGCTCAGGATCGCGAGTTCGATGATGAGAAGGATGCGCCGAACCACGCCCTATCCCAAATCCGCAATCGGAAATCCGCAATCCGAAATTCAAAGTGGGCCCGCCTGGATTCGAACCAGGGACCAAGGGATTATGAGTCCCCTGCTCTACCGCTGAGCTACAGGCCCGGTTAGCGGCAGTAAAACATGCAGAACGTAAAATCGCCAATCCTGATCCGAGGTTTGCGCAGTGTGCTCCAACCATAATTCCGCACTTTCCGCTTTCCCCGGCGAAGGCAATCCGTTTACGCTCTCGGAGACGCAATAGAACTGTTCCCGATGCCCAACCAGCCGCCCGCCATTCAGACGTTTCAGATGCCGCGGATGCCGCGCATTCCGGTGCGGTCGATCGCCGGTATTGCCGCAATCATTTTCCTGATCATCCTGACGTGGACATCTTATTATACAGTGCAGGCGGAATCCGAAGCCGTCGTTCTCCGTTTTGGGAAATTTTTGAAAACCGTCGAGCCCGGCCTGCACTTCAAACTCCCCCTCGGCATCGACCAAGTCACCGTATTGCCAACGCGCCGGCAGCTGAAGCTTGAGTTCGGCTTCGTCACTTCCGGTTACACAAATCCCGATCAACCGGGGAAAGATGTGCAAGAAGAAAGGTCGATGGTTACAGGCGATTTAAACGCCGCGCTCGTGGAATGGGTCGTGCAATATCGCATCGAGGATCCCAAACAGTATTTATTCGACGTCCGCAATCCCGCCCAAACCTTGCGCGATTTATCGGAAGCCGCCATGCGCGAAGTGATCGGTGACCGCACGGTGGATGAAGTCATTACGATCGGCCGGCAAGACATCGAGGTCTCGGCGCTGGCGCGGATGCAGGAACTGGCGAAACGCTACGCGCTCGGCGTCCGGGTCGATCAGGTGCAGTTGAAGAACGTCAACCCTCCGGCGGAGGTCCAGGCGTCCTTTAACGAAGTCAACAAAGCGCAACAGGACCGGGAGAACGCCATCAACATCGCGAACGGCGATTACAATCAGGCGGTGCCGAGAGCGAGGGGCGAGGCCGACCAGGCGATTCGGGGCGCTGAAGGCTATCGTTTCAAGCGCGTGAATGAAGCGGAGGGCGACGTCGCGTCATTCAACGCCATGCTCGGGCAATATGTGAAGGCGCCAGAAATCACCCGCACTCGGCTTTATCTCGAGACGATGGGCGACGTCCTCCCGGCGGTCGGAGAAAAAATTATCATCGATGATACGATGCGAAATCTGCTGCCAATTTTGCCGCTCAACAAAGGATTGGAGAAGAGATGAACGCACGCGGCTGCCTCACCCTTTTCTCGATCGTGTTCGCGTTCGTCCTTCTGCGAATTTTCCTCGGATGCTTCTTCGCCGTTTATCAAACGGAACAGGTGATCGTCACCCAATTCGGCAAACCGATCGGTGAACCAATCACAGACCCCGGATTGCACCTCAAGCTTCCCGTCATTCAAGAGATCAACCGGATCGATAAACGATTTCTGGAATGGGACGGCTTGCCGGTTGCCATTCCCACGCGGGACAAGACTTATATTCACGTCGACACCTTTGCCCGCTGGCGAATCAGCGATGCCAAGACCTTTTTCGTCCGACTCCGCGACGAACGAAGCGCTCAATCGCGTTTGGAAGACATTCTTGGCAGCGAAACGCGCAACGCCGTGGCCAAGCACGATTTGATCGAGATCGTTCGCACTGACAAGGACCGCAAACCTCTGCGCGACGAAAATTTGAAAAACGTCCCGACCGGTTTGGGAACGATTGGGGTGCTCCCGTCTATTCAGTACGGCCGATTGAAAATCGAAGACGAAATCAAGTCAAAGGCCGCGGGCAAATTGGCGGAGTTCGGCATCAACCTGCTCGATGTCCGGCTCAAGCGAGTAAATTACAATCCGGACGTGCTCGATCGAATCTATCAGCGAATGATCAGCGAACGCCGGCAAATCGCGCAGCGGTTTCGCTCGGAAGGCGAAGGGGAAGCAGCCCGCATCGCTGGACAAAAAGAACGCGACTTGAATGAAATCCAATCCACCGCCTACCGGCAGGTGCAACAGATCCGCGGCGAAGCGGACGGAAAAGCGACCGAGATTTATGCGCACGCTTACACCCAGAATCCGCAAGCCGCTGAATTCTACAATTTCCTCAAGAGCATGGACACCTATCGAAAAGTCCTAACCAGGGATTCGACGCTCGTCTTTTCCACCGACAGCGATCTTTTCGGTTTGCTAAAACGCGCCAGCGCAAAGCCGCAAACGTTGCCGCCGGCGCGCTAACCGAACGCTTCGAGCTCAGGGCTGCTCTAACCGGCTCTCCTAAAACTTCCGGACCTGAGCTACCGGCAAAATTTTTCTGCCGCGGACACGACCGATAATCTCCCAAATGCGATTCCGTATTGAAACTGTTTCAATTATGAATGTTACCCCTCGCTTCACAAAAACGTTCCTGGCTGTATTTGTTGCCGGACTGATCGCCACCACTTCGGCCCAGTCCCAGAACGACATGCGGCCAGCGCTGGTCGGTAACGGACCCAAGTCGCTCGTCAATTTGATCAATACGAAACACGTCATGGAACGCAGTGTACAACACGGTGCGCTGTTCTTTTATGCCAGCGTTGATCCTAACGGATTTCCCTCTTATTCGAAGGTTTGGGGAATGACCAAGGAAACGGAGCCTTTACGCGACGAACTGCGACAAAAGCTTTCCCAAGCGCGTTTCGTTCCTGCGATTTACCAACATCGACCGGTTTTCGCCGGATTCTATGGAACGCTGGCTTTCAGTGTGGTTGACGGCAAGCCGCATCTAAGAATTTTCGCCAACCAGGAATTATCTGAACTCCAAAAGGAGACGGATTTTATCGCTCCGCAGCCATTGACGATACCGGGCCACATTTATGATTTCACCAAGGTGAAGGAGCCGTTCGGTCCCTGGATGAACGAAGACAAACCCGGCGTGGCCGATATGAGTCTTACTATCGATGCCTCAGGTCATCTAAAAGACGTCCGCGTCGAAAACATCGCGCCTCCTGAAAAGCAACAATACGCTAATGCCGCGGTCGCCATCTTCCGCGAGCGCGTCTACTTGCCTGCCTATCGCAACGGCAAACCGGTTGACTCCACGACGCACGCTAAGTTCTACTTTGTGCCGGCGTTTTATCGGCTTCAGTAGAACTTCTTGTTCCGAGCGCGGCTCAGTCTTTCGCTTCGAGCAATTCGGCAATCGTTTCTTCCAGCTTGGCGGCTGAGACCGGTTTCTTGAGATAGGCATCGCCGCAAACCGAGAGCGCGGCTTCTTGTTCTTCGTCGCTGGCGTAGGCGGAATAATAAAGCACGGGAACCTTCGGCTGCAGCTGATGGATCTCTTGGCACAAGTCGATCCCGCTGCCATCCGGAAGTCGCACGTCCAATATGCAGAGGTCGAACTTGAATTGTTTGGCAAGCTCCAGCGCCTCCGCGTTCGTTCCGGCTGTCGCCACGACGTAGCCAAAGTCGCGCAGTGAAGCCGAGATCAGTAGTCGAATGTCCGGATCGTCATCGACATGAAGAACGTGGGCTTTTACGGTGTTGTCTTTCTCAGCAGCCATTTGGATCAGAAGTTATGCGTCTTCATGCAAACGTTCGGCAAGATAACCATCAAAATCAGGACTGTCCGGCTTGCGCAGTACATGCTTAATCCAAGCCGCTCGCTCAAAGGATTGCAAATGCAAATCCCAAACGCAAACTGACGAGTCCGCCGGTTTTGCCGGCGCTAACTTGTCGGGATCGTTGTCTCGCGAAAGAAAAACGCGATGGAACAATTCGTTCTCGTTCCCCCAAAAATCGACAAAGACAAAGGCGGCGTCGCGGCCGTCATGGACGCCGATGAATCCGGCTCCGTAATTGTTTACTGTTTCTTTCGACAATTGTTCGCGAGCGATCTTTTTTGCCGCTGCTAACAAACCCGCTCGCGGCAATTCCCCGCCACAGGCAATTCCATAAAGTTTCATTCGCCAATCGCCTGTAGTCAGCAGATCGATGAAACGAAAAGCGCGCGGTGCGTACGGTTGCATCGTTAGATCGACATCTTCCTCGTCACTGCGCGGGCAAAATCTTTCCGCTGACTTCGCCAAAGCCAACGCGGTAGCCGTCGCCCTGACACCAGCCGGTGATCGCGAGAGTGTCCCCATCTTCGAGCCACTTGCGCATTTCGCCGTCCGGCAATTTCAACGGATTCGCGCCACGCCAGGTCAACTCGAGCATACAGCCGCGCGATTCTTCGGTTTCGCCGCTGATCGTTCCACTCGCGAGTAAATCGCCCGGCTGGAGATTGCAGCCGCCAACGGCGTGATGCGCGAGCTGCTGCGAAACGCTCCAGTAGAGATTTTGAAAATTCGTCCGCGTAATGGTGTGCGCCGATTTCAGCTTCGTTGTTTGCAATTTCGCTTCGAGTTGAATGTCGAAAGTGAAATCATTTTTCGCGCGCAGATACGGTAACGGCTCGGGATCCTGTCGCGGCAGCGGTTTTCGAAATGTTTCCAGGGCTTCCATCGTCACGACCCACGGCGAAATGCTCGTGCAAAAGTTCTTGGCCAGCAAGGGACCGAGCGGCTGATATTCCCACGCTTGAATGTCCCGTGCGCTCCAATCGTTCATTAACACGAAACCAAAAATGTGATCGAACGCCTGATCGATTGGCACCGGTTGGCCTAACGAATTGCCCGGGCCAATCAAAAACGCCATCTCGAGCTCGTAATCCAAGCTCTTGGTTGGGCCGAACACGGGCGCTGCCGCATCCGGCGGTCTAACTTGCCCCTGCGGCCGCCGCACATCTGTTCCGCTCACGACCACCGAGCTGGCGCGGCCGTGATACGCCACCGGCAACCATTTCCAATTTGGCATGAGCGCATTCTCCGGACCGCGCAACATCGTTCCGACATTGTGGGCGTGATGATAGGAGGAATAAAAATCGGTGTAGTTCCCGATTTTCACCGGCAGCTGCATCACAACATCAGCTTGCCGATGGAAAACGCGCTCACGCAGTTTCTTGTCGTCGCGCAACGTGGGCGTGTCAGCCGTGAGAAGCTTTTGTAAAATCTCGCGGACCTTCCGCCAGGCTGGTCTGCCGAGCGCGAGAAATTCATTCAACGAATCGCGCGTTGTAGCTGCCGCCGTCCCTGGCGGCAGATCTTTAAAAAGCCCGGCGCGTTCCAGCGCAGTAAGATCGACAACGTGATCGCCGAGCGCGACACCGACGCGCGCCGGACCATCGCGCCGTTTGAAAACGCCGAACGGAAGGTTCTCCAGCGGAAAATGCGAATCGCTCGAAACATCGACGAAAGATTTGAGCGCCATCAGAAAAGAAAGTCTAACGCGCGCAAATCTTCGCGCGGTTCGTCAAAACTGCAGCTCCCGAAAGAAGTCACGAATTTTCGGCGCGCTTTGATTCGATCAAGTGTGACTTCCCAGTCGCGCCAAGCAAACACGGTGTCGTGAAATTCGAACGAATTTGGATGTTGGTCCTCGAGCATCTCAATCAGTTGGGTTTCGCCCCAATGATGCTCGGCGGACAACACGCCGGCGCCGAGCACATTCAAAAATCCGTGCATCTCAGTTTTTACTTCATCGCGAAATTGCCGGACCGGATGATGCAATCCGGCCGTGAATTTAATTGGGACGTGGTCTTTCGTTGATGCCAACAATGCGCGTGCGATCTGCACCGAGCCCGGAAACGCGTCCACCGTCACGCCGCCGGTGCGCAATTTGTAGCCAAACGCCGGTTGCTTCGCGCGGGCGAGCAAGGCAATTGTTTGTTCTGCTGACTCGGCCGGTGTTTCCCAAAACGTTTGCAGTTTCAAATCGGCGAGCAGAGTTGCCGCCTCATTCAATTTCGCAAGATCGACATCGGCAGGAGCGGGCATTTCGAGCTGAACGACCGAGACAAGATCGACATGTTCCTTTTGAAACGAGCGGATTGTTTCCGCCGCATTCTTAAGCTCCGCTAGAAAATCTGCCGCGTTCTCGGTCTTGGCGCCCAACGCGGATACGCGCAACGGATGATGCTTGTCGAATTGCGACACCAGCCCCGCGGCTTCCGAAAATTTCGCAACCGGCAAAACAAATGCCGACAGCATCCAGGAATCGGGCGAGCGAACATATTCCGCCTGTTTTTTTAGCGCCGGCTCCAACTCCAGATTGCACGGGGGAAACATTCCCGCGTAATCAATCGAGCGTGTCAGGAGAGCCCGCAGAGATGCTGCTGCCATGAAACAATTCAGCGCCGAATTTTCGTTGGCGTCAACCCGCCAGATAATCACGCCTCACGGGAACAGGCCCCGCACTTTTTTCGCCTTCATTACTCGTTCAACGCCGATCGCCATCGCGGCGGTGCGATGGGAAATCTTGTGCGCTTTGGCGCGTTTAATCACTTGAGTAAAGGAATGCTCAAGAATTCGAAACAATTTATCAGTCACTTCGGTTTCGCTCCACATGAATGCTTGCAATCCTTGCACCCACTCGAAATAGGAAACGATCACGCCGCCGGCATTGCACAAGATATCCGGGATGACAAAGATTTCGTCCCAGCGTTTTTCCAAAATCAAATCGGCTTCCGGCGTAGTCGGCCCATTCGCCGCTTCGGCCAGAATCCGGCATTTTAATTTGTCGGCGTTGCTTCCGTTAATCACGCGATCGACTGCCGCCGGAACAAGGATATCGCAGGGCATGGTGAGGAGATCTTTTGGATCGACATGATCGTCCTCGTGAAATGCGCGCAGGTTTCCTTTTTTCAAAACATGCTGCTCGGCCGCCTGGACGTCGATTCCATTTGGGTTGTAGATCGCGGCGTAAGCATCGCTGATGCCGATAATCTTCACGCCGGTTTTGTAAGCAAGCGAAAGCGCCGCGACCGCACCAACGTTTCCGAAACCCTGCACGATGGCCGTGCATTTTTCGGGATCAGTTTTCAATAAGTCCATCGCGCGCTCGATCAAATAAACGACGCCGCGGCCAGTCGCTTCCCGCCTGCCTTCAGTCCCGCCGATGGCGACCGGTTTGCCGGTGACGATTTCGTTTACGGCATAACCCATGTAGACGGAGTAAGTGTCCATGAACCAGGCCATGACTTGTTCGTTCGTCCCCATGTCTGGGCCCATGATGTCGGTGTGCGGTCCAACAAACGAAATCATCTCCTGCATGTAACGGCGCGAAACGGCTTCGAGCTCGGTGCGCGACAACTTGGACGGATCGCAAGCCACGCCGCCTTTCGCTCCGCCGTAAGGCAAATTTGCCAGCGCGCATTTCCAACTCATCCACATCGCGAGCGCTGCCGTCTCGCCCATCGACAACGACGGCGCGAACCGTGTCCCGCCTTTGGTCGGTCCGAGCGTGAGGTGATGTTGGACGCGATAACCCTGAAAAGTTCGCGTGCTGCCATCGTCCATGTGCACCGGAAGCGTGACCGCGATGGCACGCTTTGGGTACATCAACCGCTCGCGATCGTTCTTGTCGATGCTGAGATAATCGGCAATGACCTGGAACTGGTCGCAGGCCATTTTGAAAACTTCGTCGTCGTAAATCGTCATGAAGCGAGAGCGGAACCTAGAGTATCCGCCGGAAAAGTGCAGATGCTATTTGCGTCGGAAAATCATCCCGTCAAATGCAAAGCCGAGCAAGGCTTGTCCTGCTCGCGCCGCCGTAGCTTTGGCGAAGGAGCGAGCGAAGTCGAATGGATCGACAATCCCCTCGGAATTCGTAACCTCTCCGCCGACACATGAAAATTGAAACTCTCGCCGTGCATGCCGGCCAGCGGATCGATTCCGCGACCGGCGCCGTCACACCGCCAATTCACCTTTCGACCACCTTCGAGCGCGACGTGGAAGGAACTTACTCACGCGGGTTCATGTACACGCGCAACAACAATCCGAACCGGCAAGCACTCGAAGAAGGAATCAGTGCAATTGAAGGTGGCGCAGGCGCGGCCGCATTTGCTTCTGGAACCGGCGCGACCGGCGCAATTTTTCAGGCGCTCGCGCCAGGGGATCATGTCCTCGCGCATATCGACGCCTACTACGGCACGTCGCGATTGTTGCGCGAAGTTTTTCTGCGCTGGGGACTCGAAGCCGATTTCATCGACATGAGCGATCTCGCTGCGGTGAAAAAAGCCCTGCGTCCAAAAACAAAACTGGCCTGGATGGAAACGCCGTCCAATCCGCTGCTCAAGATTGTCGATCTTGCCGAGATCTCAAAAGTCGTGCACGACGCCGGCGCGCTTTGCGTTTGCGACAACACCTGGGCGCCGATTCTTCAGCGACCGTTCGATCTCGGCGCCGATTTTATTCTTCACTCCACCACAAAGTATTTCGGCGGCCATTGCGATGTTCTCGGCGGAATCGTGGTCGCCAAACATGACAGCGATCTTTTCCAGCGGATCCGCAATATTCAATACGAAGGCGGCGCGGTCCCCTCGCCGTTCGATTGCTGGTTGATTCTGCGGGGAATGCGGACCCTGCCCTGGCGGATGCGCGCGCATTCGGAAAACGCAGCGAAAGTGGCGGAGTTTCTAGCCGGCCATCGCAACGTCGAGCACGCGCATTATCCCGGCTTGCGCTCGCATCCGGGCCACAAAATCGCACAACAGCAGATGTCGATGTTCGGCGGAATGCTTTCGTTCGAAGTGAAAGGTGGCCGCGAACCGGCGATGAAAGTCACGACCAACACGAAAATTTTTACACGCGCGACCAGTTTGGGCGGCGTGGAAAGCTTGATCGAGCATCGTGCGTCGATCGAAGGCCCGGGCACGACCTCGCCCGAAGGTTTGATTCGATTGTCGATCGGGCTCGAGAACGCTGATGATCTGATCGAAGATCTCGATCAAGCGCTCGGCTGATCGTTCCGCGCCAAACGGCGCCGGACAAGATCGACAACGTCGTGCACTTCGGCGACGCGGAGTAAGTAGGTTGCTCCAAAAAATATTCCGGCGCCGACGCCAATCGTAAACATCAACGCGAGGAAATTCTTCCAGACCGCCAAATGAGGGTGGGCGGAAAAGAAAAACGCAGACGCCAGCCAGCAAATGGCAGCCAGTCCGATTCCCGCGAACAAAAGTTTGGCCACAGTTTGAAACATCGCACCGGTCTCAAGCCGCCCGGTGTAATGGCGCATCATCGAATAAAGAAAAATGAAATTCGTGATCGCGACCATGCTGGTGGAGAAGGCGAGTCCGCGATGTCCCCAATGGAGTTGAAAGGTAAAGAACCAGTTGAGAGAAAAGTTGATGGCGATTGAGGTCAGGGTCACGAACATCGGCACGTAGCGTTTGTTGAGAGCGTAAAACGCGGGCGCGAGCACTTTGTCCGCAGAGTATCCCGCGAGACCGATCGCATAGAAACGGAGCGCGGCGGCAGTTTGCATCGTCGATTCCGGCGTGAATCGGCCGTGCTCGTAGATCAAATGAATGATCGGCTCCGCCAAAATGATGAGACCGATGGCTGCGGGAATCGTCAGCAATAGAACAAGCCGGATGGAATGGGCGAGCGCCGAACGGAACTCGCTGGTATTGCCAACCGCGGCGCTGCGCGAAACCAACGGCAACGTAACTGTCGCTACCGCCACGCCGAAAATTCCGAGCGGCAATTGCATGAGACGAAATGCGATGTTGAGCCAGCTCACCGGGCCGTCGCCCAGTCGCGCAGCGAAGCCGCTGTTCACCAGCACGTTTACTTGCACGACGCTGGCGGCAATCACCGCCGGCGCCATTAATCCAAGGACAGTGCGCACACCTTGGTCGCGCCATTGAAAGTCGGGCCGATATTTGTAACCAACACGTCGCAGCGAGGGAAATTGCGCGGTCAATTGCCAAAAACCGCCGATGAGCGTGCCGATCGATAACCCGATGAGCGAACGCGCGCCAAAATGCGGATCAAGCCACCAGCCGAGCGCCACGCCGCCGATGATCGAGCCGAGATTAAAAAAGCTCGATGCCATCGCGGGCGGCCCGAACACTTGTTTGGCGTTCAACATTCCCATCACCAGCGCCGCGAGCGAGACGAGAAGAATGAACGGCCACATGATCCGTGTGAGCAGGATCGTCAGCTCGGTTTTTTCTGGCGACCAACTCCACCACGTCATTACGTGAATGAGCTGCGGCGCGAACAGGATGCCGAGCAATGTGACTGCGCTCATGAAAACCGCGGTCAGCGTTGCGACTTTATTTGCTAGTCGCCACGCCGATTCATCGCCTTCGGTGGCGATCTTTTTTGAAAACGTAGTGATGAAGGCTGCGGAAAGCGCGCCCTCGGCAAAAAGGTCGCGCAACATGTTCGGCACCCGGAAGGCCATCAAAAATGCGTCAAGATTTCTGCCCGCGCCGAAGAGTCCGGCGAACAACAATTCGCGAACCAGCCCGAGAACCCGGCTACAAAGAATTGCCACGCCGACAATTCCAGTCGCGCGCGTGCTTATTCGCTGAGTTGGCGCCAGAGCCATCGGCGAACAAAGAACAACGTCTGCGAATTTACGAAAGCAAAAACTTCACGATCGTACCACCGATCCCGGGTCGCGATCAAAGCCCGGTCGGGAAATTTAGAAATTCCCACGGCAACTTGAAGCGCGCGGACAAATGCGCGGCCAGAGCTTTGACGCCGAAAATCTCGGTCGCGTAATGACCGCCGAGGAGAAGATTGATTCCGAGTTCTTCCGCCGCGACTGCGGCCCAGTGCGGTGCTTCGCCGGTGATGAAAGTATCGATCTTCTCTTGCGCGACCCGGTAGACTTCCGAGCCAGCGCCGCCGGTCACGATACCGATCCGGCATGTTTCCCTCGGCCCGAAATTGAATGCCTTGATCGGGCCGCGTAATGTTCTTCTGAGTTTGCGAATGAGTTCTCCGCGCGCGAACGCGTCTTTGACTCGCAATCCAATCAGCTCCCCTTTTTCTTCCAGGAACGGTTTCGTCGATTTGAATCCGAGCGCGGCCGCAAGCTGGGCGTTATTGCCGACATCGGGGTGAACGTCGAGCGGCAGATGCGCGCTGTAGAGCGCGATGTTGTTTTCAAACGCGATTTTCAATTGCCGGCGCAAACCGCCGGCGATCGGCTGCAATCCGGGCCAGAATAATCCGTGATGCACGATCAGAAGATCGACGTGTTGGCTAGCGGCTTTGGTTAGAACGCGGGTGGAGACATCAACCGCCGCGCCAATTTTCGTGACGTTGCCGGAGTTTTCGATTTGCAGCCCATTGAGCGCGTTGGGCCAATCTTCGACTTTTCGAACGCGGAGATATTTATCGGTGTACTTAACGATCTCGGAAAGTATCGGCATGTATTCGGATTGTAGGGCGTCTGTGCCGGACGCCAATTCGAAAGGCGTTTCACCGAAACGCCCTACAATTCATCAGGCTTGACGAATCCGGCGGCTCTTGTGACCCGCCTTCGTCCCGCAGTCGCGGGACTCCGGCGGGCAGGCGTTCGATACGGTTTCTTTCCATGCTTGACGAAATCACGGCGTCTGGATGACGTTTGTCTCGCGATAAATTTTTGAGATGGAATACACCGACGCCCCACAGCAACCGCAAATAGTCAGCTGGGACACAATGCAATGTCCATTCTGCGGGACAACGCTTCCGAGCAATGCAACCGCTTGCACAAACTGCGACTGGACTATTGAAGCCACCAAACCGGCGGAGCCGAAAGCAAGCGATGCGATGGCGATCCTGCTCAGCATGATTCCCGGGCTCGGCCACATTTACAAAGGCCATCGCGTCGTTGGCGCGGTGTTGCTGTTTCTGGTTACACCGATCGCAATCGTGTTTGGTTTTTTGGCCGCGTTCGCTTCCGCCGGATTTGGTATCGGCCTGCTCGTGTTCTATTGGATCGGGGTCATGATCCACGCCTGGGCGATCGAAGATCGCATCACGCCAACCGCGGATGAAGGCGAACAGTACTGAGACTACATCGTTGAATCGTTAAATCGTTACACTGAATCTCGATTCACGCTTCACCGAGCATCCACGTCAGCTTGCCCGCAGTCGGGTTCACGCGTGACGCAGGAAACTGCGGATCACCATTGATCACGCGCTCGACCAGTTTGGCCTGCTTCGTCGCGTTGACTAAAAAGCAAACGTGTCGCGCGTGATTGATGAGCGGAAATGTGAACGTGAGTCGCCACGCGTTCAGTTTCGAGACGAAATTCGCAACCACGCGCTGAGTTTTTTCATTCAACGCTGCGGTTTCCGGAAATAGTGAAGCGGTGTGACCGTCGTCCCCTAGTCCAAGCAAAATCAAATCGTGCCGGTAGATCTGCTCGCCGCGCTGCGTCGCCAAAAGATCGAGATCGTCCTGATATTGCTGGGCCGCGATGTGGGGATCGATCTCGCCGCGCATCCGCATGATCGATTTTTCCGGCACGCTTGCTGGAACGAACAGAGTTTCGCGCGCCATCCGGAAATTGCTTTGCGCATCATCCGGCGGCACACAACGCTCGTCCCCGAATGTGATTAGAATACGTTCCCACGGCAGATCGCGACCGATGCGCGCAATTTCGGAATAAACCGGCCGCGGCGTATTTCCTCCCGACAACGCGATCCGGAACTCGTGCCGCTCAGCCAGCGCCTTGTGCGCAAGATCGACAACAGAATTGACCGCGTCCGCGACGAAGTTTTTCGTTCGAACGACTTCACCAGCCATTCGTTCAGATCGCGCAGTGCGATCGGCCGCGCTTTTCCAAATAGCGCTGGTGATATTCTTCGGCGCGCCAGAATTTAGGCGCGACTTCAATTTGGGTGACGACCGGGCGATTGAATTTTCCACTCTCGCTAATCTTTCGCTTCGACGTCTCGGCGGCGGCTTTTTGCTCCGGCGAATGATAAAAGATCACCGAGCGATATTGGGTCCCCTCATCGGGACCTTGGCGGTTAAGCGTCGTCGGATTGTGGTTCGACCAAAAAACATCGAGAAGCTGATCGTAGCGGATTTGAGAAGGATCGAATTCCAATTGGACGACCTCGGCGTGGCCGGTCTCGTCGCTGCAAACATCTTCGTAGCTCGGATTGTCTTTCTTCCCGCCCGCATACCCGACGGCCGTCGATGTAACGCCTTTCAGATTGCGGAAGATTTCTTCCACCCCCCAAAAACAACCCGCCCCGAACGTCGCTTTCTCCGTCGTCATAACAAATGATCGAACGTCTGCGTGCGCTGCGCAACCAGCGAAGAGTTGAGACTTGCGTTCGCTTCCGCCTGCCGCAATTGTCGATGTTATGCGCGCGCCCACTACCGTAGAGCAGACCCGTGCGCCGTTTCCGATTCGGCTGCTGAACAAATGCGGCGCCGCGCTGGAAAAAATCGGCATAAGATCGACATCTCCCTCCGCCGCCAAATTAATTGACAAGGCAAAGCGACGTTGTGGCTTGGAGGATTTTGGCAGCGGTGACTTTTCCGAGCCGCTCTCGCGTCTGCTGGAATCCTGCCATCGCGAGGCGCGACTGAATGTGATTGGAAAAATGGCGCTCCGGAGCGATGTCGTGCGAATTTTATGCAATCGCCTTCTCCTCGAGCGCGATCGCCAGACTGATCCCGAGATCGCGCAACAAAAAATCCGCGAACCGCTATTCATCGTCGGCTTGCCACGGAGCGGGACGACGTTGTTACACATTCTCCTCGCCGCCGATCCGGCGCATCGGGCGCCGCTAACGTGGGAAGTGATGTCACCATCACCGCCAAGTTCCGAAGATCGACAACAGCGAATTCAGCAGGCGTCTCGAAATCTTGCCATGTTGCGCTGGCTGGCGCCAACTTTCGAAAGCGTGCATGCGACCGGCGCCGAGTTGCCACAGGAATGTGTTTCACTGATGAGCCCGACGTTCATGAGCGATCAATTCGACACGATGTATAACGTGCCTTCGTATCGCGCCTGGTTTTTTAGTCAGGACTTACGGCCGGCCTACGAATTTCATCGACGTTCTCTGCAACAATTGCAGTTCCGCCAGTCGGCGGAGCGATGGGTCTTGAAAGCGCCGGCCCACATGTTCGCCGCGCCCGCGTTGTTGTCGATCTATCCGGACGCGCGATTTGTCCAAATCCATCGCGACCCGATGGAAGCGGTCGTCTCGGTTTCAAGTCTCGTCACAATTTTGCGGCGCGTCTTCAGTGATGAGGTCGATCCGGTGCAGATCGGTCGCGACGCGCTGACTTATTGGTCGCAGGCGCTAAAGACTTTTATGCGCGCGCGCGATCAGTTGCCGGCTTCACGTGTTTGCGATCTGCGTTACAACGACGTTCGCCGGGATCCGATTGCGGCCGCACGGCGCGTTTACGAACATTTTGAATGGCCGTTCGCGAAGGAGATCGAAGAACGAATGCGCACAGTCCTGGCACAACAAGCGTCGCACACGAACGGCGTGCATAGATATGACGCAACGCATTTCAAGTTGGATGAGATGAACGGATTTTCCGAGTACTGCGAACGATTTGGATTTTCGTCTTCGGGGCGAGGCCAGGAAGAACGCGCGGAAGCCGCTGCGTAATCGGCAGGATTGATTATGCGACGGTCATAGACCGCCGCTGCAGAAAAGTCACATCGCCATTCCGCCATCGACGCACACTACTTGCCCGGTGATATAACTTGCTTGCGCCGATGCGAGAAAGGCAACCGCATTGGCGACATCTTCGGGCGCGCCGGTCTTGCCGAGCGGTATCTGTGACTGGATCGTTTTCTTAATCTCGTCGGACAAACCCGCGGTCATGTCGGTGGTGATGAATCCGGGCGCGACCGCGTTGACCGTGATGTTGCGACTGGCCAACTCGCGCGCGAGCGATTTCGTGAAACCGATCAGTCCTGCTTTGCTCGCGGCGTAATTGGTTTGGCCTGCATTGCCAATCAAACCAATGACCGAAGTGATGTTGATGATGCGGCCGCTACGCTGCTTGATCATCGCGCGCAGAATCGCTTGGGTGAAATTAAACGCGCCGCGCAAATTGGTGTTGATGACCGTGTCCCAGTCCTCGATCGACATCCGCATCGCAAGTCCATCGCGCGTAACACCGGCGTTGTTCACGAGGATGTCGATCTTGGTGAAGTCGTTGAGAATTTGCGCGCCCGCTTTCTGCACGGCGGCGTGATCAGCCACATCGACCGCGTAATGTTTTGCAGAATCGGCGCGCGCCTTGTTTAATTCATCGGCGGTGCGCTTCGCATTTTCTTCGCTCCGACTCACGCACGCGACTCGCGCGCCTTCGCTTGCGAGCCGGACCGCGATCGCATGTCCAATCCCCCGCCCCGCGCCAGTGACAATGGCGTTTTGATTTTCAAACCTCATCGTTAGGCAGCAATCCTGCGCGGCCACACGAAACTGTCAAAGGAATGAACCTTGCGGCTAAGCGGCCGCGACCGGGGGATGTCGCAGCCGCTGCTGCTGGAGCAGTCTAGCTTTGCCTAAGGTCCGTTAGAAATTCGGGTCATCCTAATCATGGCGTAGGCGGTTGCTCCGGACTTACTACTGGAGGCTCGATAATCTGACTGGACTCGAGCAATCGGAGCTTCTTCGCATTGACCTTTCCATAAACGATTGCTTGCCCACTCATTTTCACTGTTCGGTCGTTGGCGTTGAGAATCCCAGTAAGACTTGAGTGGCCGCTCAACGTCACAACGCTCCCCTGTCCGCGCACGTTAAATACAACGTTGTTCCATTGCACGTCGCCGGACAGCATGATCTTTGCCATTCCCGACAGCGAAAACTGCTTGTTCACGTTAATCACGAAGCTCGTTGTCGCCGTCCCCTGCAGAGTGAAAGTCGACGAACCGCTCATGAGGAAACTCTTAAGCGAGAGCACGACCGTCGCGCCGGGCGCACCGCTTATGGTGAGGTTCTGATTTTTTCTAAGATTGACCGTTGTCAGCGAACCGATCGATTGAGATGCCGACGCGCGACCAAAGTTGTTGAACGCCTCGCTGACATCGTCTTCGAGGCCGAAAGGGTAAGCCGCTTGATCAATTGACCCGCCGTCTGGCGGCGAAAATCTCGCCGCGCAATCCCGCTCGCCGGTTTGAGGCAACTCCTCACTCAGCGTTGTCGATGCACTTGAAACGATCACCAAACATGCACCCGCAACGCTCATGACAATGCGGGTTCCAAAAAAGCTTCGGGCAAAGCGACGCCGCTGAGACCATGCGACGGTGCCGGCAGCCAGAACAGCTGCGAACCAGGTCGCAGGTTCAGGAGTGGCAGTTAGGTCTTCGGCGATGAAGCTACTTTGCGTCCCGAGCGCAATCTGCATTGGCCTAACAGCGGGGCCGCCACCTCCCGAAACCACTGGTCCATTAACACTGGGCGCGATTGTCCTGGCCGATGTCAGGTCAGCGATCCTCGGATCAAGTGCGCGTGCTGTAAGCGAATTGTTAAGCCTTGGTTGATTGAATCGCGTGGTAAAACCGAACGTTAAATATGACCGAAGCGTGAGCTGGCCTGGCGTTTCATAACCTTGGAAAATGCGATGATTTGCATAGAGCGCGTCTGTTTCGGGTTGTTCTCGAATCCCGAAAATGAGCGTGCCTGTCGGGCTTGCCTTCCAGGCAAATCCGGTTTCTGTCTCCGGCACGGTGCCCCCGAAGGCGGCTGTGGCCGCAACAAGCAAAGCTGCGTATAGCGCCAGCCCGAGCCAAAAGGCCCGGTTAGATATCAGGGGGTCTTTGCTCCTCGGGAATTCATTCTCCGTCACGCGGTTAATCGGAGCAGAGGCAGTGCACGAGCTCGCGCGGAAAAATACGCATTTTCGTTTGCGGAAAATACGTAGCTCGTCCGCCGTTAGTCCGAGATCACAATTTCAGGTCACGGCAATTTGCCGCGATTGCTGCCGGTCAGGCCGAGAGCGCAAAATCAGCTGAGACAACCGGCTCATTATTAACCGCGCGCGCAACTGTTAGGACAACGTCATCGGGATCGAGCGGCTTGGGCAGTGAATTGAATGCCCCAAGTTTGCGGCAGAGCACGGCGTCCTGCGGATTCCGTTTCCGGGTAAGGGCGATGACCTTTGTGTCTGGACACGATTTTCGAACATCTCGCAGACAGTAGAAGCCATTCGTATCTGGCATACTAAGATCGAGCAACACAACTGCGGGTCGAGTTGTCATCTTCAATAACGCTTCAGCACCATTGGCCGCGTGTTCGACGCGAAATCCCGCGCGCGTGAGATGGAAGTCCAGAGCGCTGCGCATGAAAACGTCGTCGTCGGCGATCAGAACGACAGGGGAATCCATAATCAAGCAGGGTTGTTGAATTGCTTGCTGACACCGACCCGAGTTGTCCGTGCAGTCATGCCATTGAAAGGAGCAGAGGCAGTGCACCAGCTCGCGCGGAAAAATACGCATTTTTGTTTGCGGACAATACGGAGCCGGCCCTTTCCTTAGAGCGGCTTTGCAATCTCAGGTCAATCGCCGGCGTGCCCGTCGGACAAAAGTGTCAATGCACGAGAGGTGCTGAAGCCTGACGCGGCGCAGTTACACTGCGGGTTCGGCTTTTTTCTGGAGGGTGTCGTGAACGGTCGCAAGCAACTGTTGCGTGTTGTAAGGTTTTGCCAGGATATTTTTCACACCAAGGGCCTCAAACTCCGCCAGGCCGGCTGGTTCGCCCTGTCCGGTTGAAGCAATGATCGGCAGATCCGATTTCATCTTCCTGAGTGCGCGGGTCAACGCCGCGCCATCCATGTAAGGCATCGAAACGTCGGTCAGGACGAGACTAATCGACTGCATTTGTTGGGCGAAAATTGCCAGCGCCTCCGGACCATCGCTTGCGGAAACGACATCATAATGGTGCTTTTCCAGAATCATCTTTGTGATCCCAAGAATGTTCGGCTCGTCATCAACCACCAAAATTAGTTCGCCATTTCCCTGAATGGGCACGACGGAAGTCTTCGGCTGTTGAAGTTCTTCGTGCGTTATAGTTGCGGGCAGGAACAACTTGAATGTCGTTCCTTTACCCTGCTCGCTGTACACGGAGATGAATCCGCCGTGGCTTTTCACGATGCCCAGCGTTGTGGAGAGCCCAAGGCCTGTTCCCTTGCCAATTTCTTTCGTAGTGAAAAACGGATCGAAAATTTTATCGAGCACTGCGCGTGGCATTCCTGCGCCCGTGTCGGTCACGCGCAAAGCAACGAACTCCCCGGCTCGTGCGTCCGGCGTCATCGAAGCGTAATGCTCATCGACGGTAAAATTCTCCGCCCAAATCAAGAGTGAGCCGCCGTCGGGCATCGCATCGCGCGCATTGACGGAAAGATTGAGCAGCACCTGGTGAAGCTGGGTTGGATCTCCTTCGATCGACCAAAGATCGTCCGGATAACGACCGCCGATCTCGATTGATTTGGGAAAGGTTTTGCGCGCGATATCCACTATCTCCTGAATGAGATGGCTCGGCTTGATCAGAACGCGCTCGCCCTCAACACCGCGCGCGAAGGTGAGCACTTGTTTCACGATGGCCGCACCGCGTTGCGCGCTTTCTTCAATGAGCGCGAGGGCCGATTGTCGATCTTCTTCGCCGAGCTCGCTGCGCAGAACCTGGGAGCACATTAGAATCGGAGTAAGTACGTTGTTCAGATCGTGCGCGACCCCGCTGGCCAACGTGCCGATGCTTTCGAGGCGTTGTGCACGGAGCAAGTGCGACTCGAGATTCTTCTGCTCGGTGATGTCGTTGTTGATCGACAAGACTGAGCGCGGCGTGCCGTCGCCGTTGCGAACAAGTGTCGACCAAACCTCCACGGTCAGTTCTCTTTTGTCTTTCGTGATCTCTTTGAGTTCGCCGCGAAATTCGCCGGTCGAGAGAAGCATCGTTGATATCGAGCCGAGTTCTTCCGGTTTCGCTAAAATCAATTCATCAACAGGTTGCCCGATTGCTTCGCTGGCGCTCCACCCGTACAGACGTTCCGCGCCGCTGTTCCAGAAAACGATGCGTCGATCTTTGAAATCGCGCACGATAATCGCGTCGTGCGCGCGATCGAGCATATCGGCCTGTTCGCGGAGGCGCTCCTCGGCGCGCTTATGTTCCGTAATATCGGCCATGAGCGCGAGCACGAGATCGCGTCCGTAAAGCTCGATCGGCGCGAGGCTCACCCGTACCGGAATCCTCGTCCCATCCTTTGATTGGACTTCCGCTTCATCCGACAGATCCTCGCCCTGCGTTCCGGGCTTCAAGAGTTTTGCGCAGTAGTTGGCTGCCTGCTTTGGCGGGAACAACTCCGCCTCAGACATGCCGAGAATCTCGGTTCGGGTGCGACCAAGCAACTTCTCCGCGCAGAGATTCACGTCGAGAATGCGCCGCGACTTGGCGTCGATCAGAAAGGCCGCTTCGCTTAGGCTTTCGAAAAGATGCCGGTATTTGTGTTCAGACTGCTGCATCGCCTCCTCGGCGCGCTTTTGCTCGTCGAGCAGCCGTTTTTGATCGACCGCGTGGCTGACCGATTGCCCCAACCGCGTCAGCCGGTCTTTTAGCAAGTAATCGGCAGCGCCGGATCGCATCGCCGATACAGCGATTTCTTCGCCGATGGTGGCCGACACCAGAATGAAAGGGATTTCCAGTTTTTTCTCTTTTAGTAGCTCCAACGCGCGCAGTCCGCTGAATTGCGGCATCGAATAGTCCGAGAGAATAATGTCCAGCGCCGGATTGAGATTCGCTAGATAGTCCGCCTCGGTGTCCACGCGCCGCCAGTCCGGGTCGAAGCCCGCGCGGCGCAACTCGCGCAGAACTAATTCCGCGTCGGTTGCGTTATCTTCGACGATTAGGACTCGAAGCGGCTGCGTCATTTATTTTTCGATGCGGGGCGATTGATTGAGTAGCAACCAATACATGCCCAGGTCCCGCACGGCCCCGGCAAACCCTTCGAAGTTCACCGGCTTGACGATGTAACTGTTGACGCCCAACTGGTAGCTTTCGATCACGTCCTTTTGTTCCTTGGAAGAGGTCAGCACCGCCACGGGGATCATCTTGGTCCGAGAATCGGCCTTGATCCGTCGCAGTACTTCGATGCCGTCAATTTTAGGAAGCTTGAGGTCGAGCAGGATCACCTTCGGTGTCTCTTCAATCTTGCGCCCGGCGTGCTGGCCTTCGCAAAAGAGGAACTCGAGCGCTTCCGCTCCGTCGCGCGCGACCTGAATGCGATTACTTAATTTGGCTTTCCGCAACGCACGCAAAGTCAGTTCCAAGTCCTGCGGCGTGTCTTCGACTATCAATATCTCTACTGCGTTTGGTTCGTTCATGTTTTGTTTCTCCTAAGGTGAAATGAAATGTCGCGCCCTGGTCCACGGCCGCCTCCGCCCAAATGCGGCCGCCATGGCGTTGGATGATCCGTTGAATAATAGCTAGTCCCACGCCCGTGCCCTCGAACTCATCCGCGCGATGCAGTCGCTGAAAAACTCCGAAAAGCTTGTGCGCGTATTGCATGTCAAAGCCGGTCCCGTTATCGCGGACGAAATAAATATCTTCGCCGTTATCGGACTGACATCCGACCTCGATGACCGCGCTTTCCCGTTTGCGCGTGTACTTTAGCGCGTTCGAAAGCAGGTTCATCCAGACTTGTTTCAACAACGCCGGGTCGCCATGGCATCGCGGCAATTCGCCAATGCGCATGTCGACCTTGCGCTCGCGCCTTTCCGAATCCAATTCCTCGAGCGAATCGTGGACCAGCCTCGCCGTCTCCACAGTCTGTTTGTTCAGCGGCAGTCGACTCAGACGCGAGAAAGTCAGCAGATCGTCGATCAATGCCCCCATGCGCTGCGCTCCTTCGCGAATGGTTTGCAAGTAATGCCGGCCTTCCTCCGGCAACTGCTTTCCGTAATCTTCCAGGACGGCCTGCGAAAAACCGTCCACCGCCCGCAGCGGCGAACGCAAATCGTGCGAGACCGAATACGAAAAAGCTTCCAGTTCTTTATTGGCTGCTTCCAGTTCTGCGGTCCGTCGCTCGACTCGTTGCTCCAATTCGGCATTCAGTTGCCGAATTTCTTCCTCCACGCGCTTGCGCTCAGTGATATCGTTGATCAGCACTAACCTTGCCCGCCGTCCGATCCACATCACTTCGTGTGACGTGATTTCCACATCAATCAGCGCGTCATCTTTCTTGCGATGTCGCCAATGGCTCGACTCGTTCGAGCCGCCATTCTCCCCAGATAAATCATCCATCAAGACGGGGATATCTTCAGGCGGTCGGATGTCTTTGATCGTCATCGCCAGAAATTCGTCTTGCGAATATCCGTAGTGTCGGACCGCGGCGGCGTTCACTGCCAGAAACGAAAGCGTCTCTAGGTCATAAACCCACATTGGGTTGGGATTGCTCTCGAACAATGTTCGATACCGCTCCTCGCTAGCCCGCACCATGGCCTCTGCCCGCTTGCGGTGAACGATCTGGCCCAACTGCGCGACCACCGACGAAATCAGACTAACGAAACGTTCGTCTTCCTCGCGCGACTCGCGCACAAAAAATTCAATCACAGCGACCACTTCCTCGTCTGCCATCACGGGAATGGCTACGGCCGCCTTGAGACCGGCTTCGCGGGCAGTCGCTGCACGCGGGAAATTTGTGTCCACCGTTACATCACTAATCCACGCCGGGGCTTTCGATTGCCAAACACGCCCGGGTAATCCGACACCAGGCGGAAAAGTGAAGCCGTGACTGACCGCCCGGAATGTTTCCATCCCCGCGCCCTCCTCCCACCATGCTGCACTGCATTCCAAGACTCTGCCGCCAAGTCGAGGAATCCACGCCTGTCCGAAGATCCAACCGGTGGCCTCGCAGACGTTGCGCAAGACCATTTCCAAAGCCCCATGAATATCTTTAGCCTCGCCGATTGCCAGCGCGATTGTTTGCATCAGATGACTCTCTTCCTCCGCGTGTTTGCGGTCGGTGATGTCGCCTATGGTAACGATCGCCAGCAGCGGTTGATTGTTTGCGTCGCGAACAAGAGTGCCGCCGTAACTGAAAGTCCGTTCCCATTCGCTGCCAATCCGCCGCAGCCGCAATTCAAGCTCGTGTACTTTTTCATCGCGCAGAACGCGCGCGAGTGGCCACTCTTCTACTGGCAGCAGCACGCCGTCCAGAGTTGAGATTTCGAACGTATCGATTAATTCGGTGAAGCGCCTGCGATCCTGCTCAGAACTGCTGTATCCGTGTAACTCCAAGGCTGCCCGGTTCCATTGAACCAGGTGACCGCTGAGATCGGATACAACCAGGCCTTCGTCGAGATTCTCAACGATGGTTTGGAGCTGAGACTCGCTTTCACGTAGCGCTTTTTCCGCTTGCACTTGCTCGGTCACGCCGGCGTTTAGGAAAAATACGCCCACGGATAATATTCCCAGACTGAGAAAGACTCCCAGCGGCAGCAGCAAGAAGGTAGCCGTGGAAGCCGCTTCCACTTGCTTCCGATCGGCGTCAAGCAACCGATATTCTTCGTTCCGCATCTCCTTAGGCAGACCAAAGATTTCGTCTGATAACTTAAGCCCGGGGCCTGTGGCAACCATCTGCCTGGCTGCCGACAAGTCTTGTTGGCGACCAACCTCTATCACCCGCTCCTCCCAATCGATGCGTTGAGCGACTAGCGGCTCCAATCGATCGAGATTGCGTTGTTGATTCGGATTGTCGGCGGTCAATTTGCGAACATTGGCAATGCTTTGCCGAACCACCGCCTTTGTTGATTGTCGATCTTTCAACAACTGTTCGTCGCCCACGATGATGAAGACGCGTTCGCTACTGGCGAGGTCCTCGATTCCGATCACTACTTGCTGAAGCTCCCTGAGAACCTCCTGCCTGTGAGTGACCAAGTTGTTCGTCACCAGCATTCGTTTCGTGTAAGTGAAGGAGGCTGCGGCCACCACGAAGATCAGCAGAATGCCGATCGCGAATCCGGCGGTCGTCCAGGCATCCAACCGCCATGCCAGCCCACGCTTGCTCAGGAGAAGCTCCAATAAACCGCTGCCTAGCAACAAAAAACCCACCGCGGCCGAAACTCCGGAAACCGACATGCCCAATACATTCCACGCCGGGCCAAACAACGCTTCCAAACAGAATCCGCCTAACGACAGGACGCCAATAACAATCAGAGCTGCGCTCAGCCCCGCTGCGAGCGGAAGGCGCAATCGCATTGCAACCAACTCAGACGCTGTGAAAAGAGCGCCTCCCATCAGAAAAAAGCACAACGACGTTGTCGCCAGCATTCGTCCCGGATGTGGGGTCCCCACTGCTCCCGGAACTTCGCGTAGTAGCCAGTGATCGATTCTCAGGTCCCAATCAAAGAAATTTTCGGCCAAACTCGCCGCACCCAGTGCGATCACCACGAGCGCGACCGTTCCGATCGCGCACCGAAGCCTGTTGTCGATCTTCTTCGGCGACAAAAGTGCTAGCGCCGCGCCGCAAAGGAACATTCCTGCCGCGATGTTCGGTTTCAACGGAGCCGAGCCGGGGACAATGCGCTTGAGCACTTCGACATGAAGTAACCATCCGGTCAGCGGAACAAGACCAAGGAGAGCGACGCTGATAGCTGCAATCAGCGCGAACGTTTGGTTGCGATGGTAACGAACTGATTCGGGAGAGCCGCTCATTTTACTCGACTACTCGAAGCAAGTTCCTGACCGCTGCGATCTTTTCCCTCTCTGTCCGATCAACTTTTTCGACGACGAAATCTCCCGCCGATTGCACCCGCACCAGGATATGTTACTCAGCGGTGGCACATCACTTCGAAGATCGCTTTACGTAAGTCGTCCAGGCGCGCCGGCTTGCTCAATACCAAATCCACATTGTTAGAATGATGATTCGTTTCGTTAATCAAATCGGCGAAGCCGGTAAGCAAGATCACAGGTTCATGGGGTTGAAGCTCTTTGATGGAGGCGGCGAGCTCTTGGCCGCTTGTCTCCGGCATGGCGTGATCGGTGATGACGAGATCGAATCTGTCTCTTTGAAATCTCTCCAGCGCTTCTCGCGCGCTTCCCGCGGTCGCGACAATATGGCGGTCCTCGGCCAGATAGGCGCTGACAATATCTCGGATCGTCGGGTGATCGTCGACTACGAGAACGTGAAGCGATTGCATGGTTTGCGCTTCGGGTTGGAGATAAACAGCCTCGCTGACTTCATCGAAGGCAGGCAAATAAATCGTGAAGGTAGTT
>DASQBB010000018.1:0-58697 GCA_035635435.1 Chthoniobacterales bacterium
CACCGCGGCCTCAGATAGCATCGAAGCGCAGCGTGGCAAGAATAATCTTACGTGTTGGCAATTTTATCTTTTTCACGCTCAGCTACTTCTAGCTGGGTAAAAAGGCAGCAGGAAGCGGGCTAGCCGCCAGGATTACTCACACGTTATTCACTAGCCGCGCTGCGTTCCATTTAGTTCGGTGGTACAATGCGGACAGCGCGTCGCCTTGATTGGGATCGACATCGCGCAGGCCGGACAATCTTTCGCCACCGGCGGACCGCTCTTTGGCTGTTTCAGTTTGTTGATTCCTTTGACGACAAGAAAAATGCAAAACGCCACGATCACAAAATTGATCGTGATGGTGATGAAATTGCCGTAGGCGAACACGGGACCCAATTTCCTTGCCTCGGCCAACGGCAAACCCGGCGTGATCTTGTCCGACAACGGAAGGTAGAGATTGCTGAAATCGAGATTGCCAACGAGCCGCCCAACCGGTGGCATCAACAAATCTTCGACGATTGATGTCACAATTTTTCCGAAAGCTGCGCCGATAATGACGCCGACCGCGATGTCAACCGCGTTGCCTTTAACAGCGAATTCCTTGAATTGCTTCCACATGCCGCCGTTTAACTACTCGAGAACGATGTTCACAAGTTTTTTCGGGATGACGACGACTTTGAGAATTTTTTTACCGGCGACGAGTTCCTGAATTTTCGGCAGCGCCAGCGCGGCGTTCTTGATTTCTTCTTCGCTCGCTTGGATCGACATCGTCATTCGCTCGCGCACTTTCCCATTTACTTGCACGACCATTTCGACTTCGTCTTCGAGCAGGAATTTTTCGTCGTAAGCCGGCCATGTTTGTTCGGTGACATCGCCCTTTAACTTCAAGCGCTCCCAGAGCTCTGAGCTCAAGTGCGGTGCGAACGGATTGAGCAAAACCAAAAACGTCCGTATCGCCGAAACCGGCACGACCTCGGCGTTGGTGAACGCGTTCACAAAGATCATCATCTGCGAGATCGCGGTGTTGAACGAAAGCGACTCGATGTCCTCGGTCACTTTCTTAATTGTGGCGTGGAGGATTTTGTTTTGCGCCTTGGAAAGATCGACATCTTTCACCGCCGGCGACAATTGCCATTGGCCGGCCTGATTTTCAGACATCAGCAGACGCCAGACGCGCGCCAGGAATCGCGATACGCCTTCCACCCCGCGCATACTCCACGGTTTCATCTGCTCGAGCGGACCCATGAACATTTCGTAACAACGAAACGCGTCCGCGCCGTATTGCTCGATCACGTCGTCGGGATTGACGATGTTCCCGCGCGACTTCGACATTTTCTGATTATCTTCGCCGAGAATGATCCCCTGATTCACTAACCGCTGAAACGGCTCCGGTTTCGAAACGTAGTCGAGATCGAAGAGCACTTTGTGCCAGAAGCGCGAGTAAAGCAGATGCAAAACCGCGTGCTCAGTTCCGCCAACGTAAAGATCGACGCCGCCAGGCTTGGGACCGCCCATCCAATATTTCTCCGGCTTCTCGCCAACGAGCCGTTTGTCATTCTGCGGATCGCAAAATCTTAAGTAGTACCAACACGAGCCGGCCCATTGCGGCATGACGTTGGTTTCGCGCGCGGCTTTCTTCGAGTAACGGACCCAATCCTTCGCTTTCGCGAGCGGCGGCTCGCCCGTGCCGGTCGGCTTGTAATCTTCCAATGGCGGCGGCACGACCGGAAGTTCGGTTTCATCAAGCGCGCGATGTTTTCCATCCTCCCAGACCACCGGGAACGGCTCGCCCCAATAACGTTGCCGCGAAAAAAGCCAGTCGCGCAGTTTGTAATTGATCGCGCGTTTGCCAAGATCGCGTTCCTCGAGCCAGGCCGTGATCTTGCGAATCGCTTCACGGGACGGAAGACCATCGATGATCGGGGAATTGATCGCTACGCCGTCACCGACAAATCCAATCGGTTCTTCGTCGCCAGGCGGCTGAACAACCTGCCGAATTGGCAGATTGAATTTGCGCGCGAATTCGAGATCGCGCTCGTCGTGTGCCGGCACGGCCATGATCGCGCCCGTGCCGTAACCGAGCAAAACGTAATCGGCGATCCAGATTGGAATTTGCTCGTCGTTGGCCGGATTGATGGCGAACGCGCCGGTGAAGACGCCGGTTTTCTCTTTTGCCAACTCAGTCCGCTCGAGATCGCTTTTGCGCGCAGTCTTTTCCCGATATTCGCGAACAGCCGGCCACTGCTCCTCGGTCACGATTAGATCGACCAGTGAATGCTCCGGGGCGAGCACCATGTAAGTCGCACCGTAAAGCGTATCGGGGCATGTCGTGAAGACGCGGATTTTCTGGTTGTCGATCTTGAAATCGACTTCGGCGCCTTCGCTTTTTCCGATCCAATTTCGCTGGAGCAATTTGATTCCTTGCGGCCAATCCAAGCCTTCGAGTTCATCGATTAATCGCTCAGCGTAGGCGGTGATGCGTAACATCCATTGCCGCATCGGCCGCCGGACGACCGGGAAACCTCCCACTTCGCTTTTTCCATCGACCACTTCTTCGTTCGCCAGAACGGTGCCGAGCTCAGGACACCAATTCACCGGAACATCAGCCACGTAAGCAAGCCGAACTTCGTCCGGATTTTTGCCG
This sequence comes from Chthoniobacterales bacterium, assembly GCA_035635435.1. GTDB lineage: Bacteria > Verrucomicrobiota > Verrucomicrobiia > Chthoniobacterales > UBA10450 > AV40. Next base: position 2,624 of record DASQBB010000018.1, read on the forward strand.
CGATACGTTTTAATCGGCTCGGCCTTGTTCGTTTTCGGATTGAACCAGGAATTGTAAATCTGAAGAAAGATCCACTGCGTCCATTTGAAGTAACCCGGATCGGTGGTGTTGATTTCGCGCTGCCAATCGTAGGAAAACCCGATCCGTTTCAGCTGCGATTTAAATTTAGCCACGTTCTCGCGCGTGGTGACGGCCGGGTGCTGGCCGCTCTTGATCGCGTATTGCTCGGCCGGCAAACCGAACGCGTCCCAGCCCATCGGATGCAAAACGTTAAACCCGCGCATCCGCTTATAACGCGCGATGATATCGGTCGCGGTGTAACCTTCCGGATGTCCGACGTGCAAACCGGCACCGCTCGGATACGGAAACATATCGAGCACGTAGAACTTCGGTTTGGCCGCATCGAAATTCTTCTCGCTGGGATTCGGCGCGTGAAAAATCTGGCGCTCGTCCCAGATCGCCTGCCACTTGGGCTCGATCTGATCGAACGGATATGGTTTGCGACGCTCGCTGCTCATCAAGAATAACTAGACAGGATTAACGGGATTCGCAGGATTAATTTCAGCCAGGAACTTGAAATCTAATCCATCCAATCCTGCAAATCCTGTCAAAGATGATTGAGTTGCTTCTCGCTACACGCAACGCGCACAAGACGCGCGAATTCGCGCAATTGCTCGGGAACGAATTTCGGGTTGTGGATCTTTCGTGCGTGGCGGCTCCATCGATCGAAGAGACCGGCAAGACATTCGCCGAGAATGCAGTTCTTAAGGCCGTCGCCACTTCGAGGCAATCGCCCGGCCTGGTGATCGCGGATGATTCTGGCCTCGGGGTCGATGTAATCGGCGGTGCGCCAGGAATGTATTCAGCGCGCTACGCCGGTGAAAACGCGAGCGACGCAGAAAACGTCGATAAATTGCTTCGTGAATTACGCACGGCGAATGTTGCGTCAGATCAACGAGCCGCGCGCTTCCGGTGCGTAATCGCGCTGGCGCAAGACGGGAGACTGCGCGGCACGTTTGAAGGCGTGGTCGAAGGAAACATTGTCGATCCGCCCCGCGGCAACGGCGGCTTCGGTTACGATCCGATTTTTCGACCAGATGGATTCGAGCAGACGTTTGCTGAAATGGAGCCCGAGCAGAAAAACAAAATCAGTCACCGCGCAAAAGCGATCGCGGCGCTGCGTGAAGCGATCTGAGATATTTTTCGGCCTGCCGCCGAAAATTAATGCGGAGGAGGCGGAGGAGCAGCTGGCGGCGGTGCGCCGGGAGCCCCAGGAGTGCCCGGAGCAGCAGCGGGTCCACCTTGGGCCGCGCGAATCTGATAGCCGACTTTTTGGATCCCGGCCCGTCGGACTTTATCAAGCACAGTGATGACGTCGCCATGACGCGCCATACCTTCAGCGCTGATCGAAACTTTGATTCCAGGATTCGCTTCGTGCAATCGGTAGAGCCGCGACATGATTTCCTCGTCCGTGACGTACTGCCCATCGAAACTGACGGCGTTGCCCGCGCCAACGCGGATTGACACATAATCCTTCACTTGCTGCGGCGGCGGTGCCTGCGCCGACGGCAAAGCGACCTTGATCCCTTTCATGTGCGTTTGGCTCAAGCTCACCATCATGAAGCTCGCGAGGAGAAAGAACATGATGTCGATCAACGGAATGATCTCAATCCGAGCGCGTTTGTGGGGAATGGGCGAGGCAAGATGCATAAATATTTAGTAGGACGCTCCACTCATCGTGTAAGTGATCGGAACTTTTACTTTGGGCGCGGCTGCGCCTGGCCGAAATCGCCAGCGTCTGAATGTGCTGGTGGTGGAGTTATCCAGAATCGGGCTGCCGATGCTTTGCGCCATCGAGGCGTCAGTCACGTTGCCGCTGGGCACGTCAACCGTGAGGATGGCGACCCCGCTGCCAGTGACGTGACGGCTACGGGCTTCGTACGGGTAATCCGGTTTGGGCGCAAAGATCGCCACCGCTTTCGCGCCAGTGATCGACATCGTTCCCGTTACCCCTTGAGGCGCTTTGATTGGACCGGTAGGCTTTGTCTGGGGGCGCGGTGGGGGTGGTTTTTCTTCATGAAACTCCGGCGCTACTTCCGGAATCGGCGGCGGCTCGGGAATCGGAATGTCTTCCGGCGGCGGGGTCGGCTGGTCTTCCGGTTGCAACATCGCTTCGACCGTGGCCGTGGGAATACTCGACAGATCGACGACCGCAGGCTCGCGGTTAATTGCCGCGATGCCGATCGCGGCGATGTGCAGAAACACTGCGCCGCCCAAAGCGGCATAGAATTGCCAGCGCGGAGGCGGGCGGTAGAGGAGTGGGCCAGGCATTGTTGGTTATCGTCCTCCAGGGACTGATTTGAGCGCTTCACTCTTGATTTCGAAAGCGACCTTGTAAAAGCCAACTGACCGCAAGATGTCGAGGACGCGGATAACATTGAAGTGCACCGTGTCCGCATCGCCACGAAGGAATACTTTCGCTTCCGGATTTTCGTCGTGAACTTGTTTCAGTTTGGCGGCGAGCGTGTCGTAGGTCATCTCGGTCTTGTCGAAATACGGGTTGCCGTTCGCATCGACTGAGACACTGATGTAATCCTTTTTCGACTGCGTTTCGCCGGACTGGCCGGTGGGAAGGTTTACTTTCATGCCCTTCATGTGCACCTGGCTCAAGCTCACCATCATGAAACTCGCCAGCAGAAAGAACATGATGTCGATCAACGGAATGATCTCGATCCGCGCCTTCTTATGAGGAACTGGCGAGGTGACGCGCATAAAAAATCCTAGATGGACGAACCTTTGGCCGAGCTTGGGGTATGGCCGCCGATCGATACTTCACGACGTTCTTTACCTTGGGCTTCGAGCATAACTTCCAAGTTGGTGGCCGCGGTTTGCAATTCGAACTCTAAGTTAGACACGCGCGAGGTGAAAAAGTTAAACGGAATCAGCGCGAAGATGGCGATGCCGAGACCGCAAGCGGTGGCAATGAGCGCCTCCGCGATACCACCGGTCACAGCCTGAATAGCCAATTCTTCGTTGCCCAAGAATCGGAAGGACCGGATCAATCCGGTAACCGTTCCCAACAAACCCAGCAACGGGGCGAGTGTAACCAACGTGTCCATCACCACCAAGAACCGGCCCGCGCGCTTGATCTCGATGCCGGCGGCAACCTGCAACGCGCCCTGTAACGACGCGTGCTGATGGTTCAAACCGTTCCACATCATGCGCAGAACCGGGTCCCGTGAATCGCGAGACAGTCGTGATGCCTCCGTGACGTCGCCGACTTCGATCGCGGTGAAAACCTTTTCGATCCGTTTCGGGTCGCGCCGGAACCAGCGTCCACCCCACCAGAAGATTCGCTCGATCACGACCGTCAAGGCGACAATCGACACGAGAAGAATCGGCCACATGATGGGACCGCCCTTCTGGAAATTGTCGATGATGAAATTGTTACTCCAACCGCTCGGTTCCGGAGTCGGCGCCGCGGTGGGACTTGGGCTCAATGTCGCAGTGACAGTTGCCCCCGGAATAGCTGGTCCCGCAGGAGCAGCGCCAGCCGGACCCACTGACATTCCCGGTGCGCCTGGCGGCATGCCGGCAGGCGGCTGACCCGGAGCGCCCGGTCCTGGAGCTCCCGGTTGCGCGGGCGCGCCTGGAGGTTGTTGGGCTGGGGCACCGGGTTGAGCGGGTGCACCTGCAGCCGGCGGTGCGTTCGGCGGCGGTGGCGGTTGTTGAGCAGGGCGTTGTGGCGGCTGAGCAAACGCGCTCAATGCGATGAAACTGAGACAGAGAGTAAGCAATGTTTTCATATTTTCGGCGGAGTTGAATTAACTGCTCGGCACATCTCCTTTATTCCAAATCGGTTGGACACGAGTCGAGCAAAAGTTTTCACTTTTCTTGAGCGACGCTCCGCTTGGGCGAACGTCACCTATACTTCGCATCCGGCCTCGTCCGAGGATGTAGAGATAAGATCAATCCGCCAAAGGACGCATTCGCCGCGGCGAACAATCAGTTCGGGTTGATCACGCGATTCCGCAGCGGCGGCCAATTACCGATTTGCGCTTCCAATTCGTCTCCGGCACGGATTGGCCCGACGCCCGACGGAGTTCCGGTCAAAATCACATCGCCCGGCATTAAGGTCAGCGATTGGCTGGCAAAGGAAACAATCTCCCCGACCGAATAAATCATCTGACTCGTGCGCGCCTTCTGCCGCACTTCGCCGTTTTGACGCAATTCCAGCGGCAGATCGCGAACATCGACATCGTGGTAAACGAACGGGCCGATTGGCGTGTAGGTGTCGAACGACTTGCAGCGCCCGAATTGTTTTTCCGACTTCTGCAAATCGCGGTCGCTAATATCGAGACCGATTGTGTAACCGAAAACAAAATCGAGGGCTCGCTCGGCCGGGACATTCTTGGCCGAACACCCAATCACGATTCCAAGTTCGGTTTCGAAATCGGTCTGATGCTCTGGAAATGCGATCTCGATGGTGCCGTTGTGCGCCAAGAGCGAGCTCGGCGCTTTGAACCAAATCAACGGCGTCCCGAGCGGCGTTCGTTTCATTTCGGCAATGTGATCAGCGTAATTCAACCCGACCGCGAGCAACTTTGACGGGGCGACCGGAAGATCGACATCTACCAATGAGAGATTGGCGATGTCGCCAGTCGGTTCGATGTCGATCCAGTACGGATTTTCCAAAATGTGGACCTCGTCGCCAAGCACTTCCCCGTAGAAAAATTCTTTGCCCAATCGAAATCCACCGAACGTGCGCATCGTCGTCACCTCGGAACAATCGCCACAAAATCGCGCACCGGTTTTTGTTCCGCGATCGAAAATGCGCTGCCATTCGCGCGCTTAAACCAAAAGGCGCTGGAAGAGCCACCATCGAGATTGAGCGCTCGTTGAATTTTGAAATCCGGAGTCAAAGTCGTCGAAAGAATGTTCGATAAATCGGCCAGGGTCACGTCCGAGCAAAATCCCAAAGCGACTTTGTCCCCCGCTCCAATGGCCACAAACGTCCGGCGGGCTGGGCGGGTTGATTCCAAGCCGCGCACCGATTTCCCAAGATCGACAAGCATCGGACCGGACTCGACCGCGGCCTCCGGTTTTTGCGCGAGTGAAAATTCGGCGACGCGCGAAATCTGGACTTTCTTGGCTGAGGCGCTGAGCACACCGCTGAGCAAACGCGCCTTTTGCAGCGGCGCGATCATCATTCCGTCGACAATCAGGAGTCCGATCGGCCGGTAACCGGGGTCGAAATAGCCGCCATTAACGGCGGCCAGAAAATTTCCGCGGTTCATCACTTCTTCCAAATCCAGCCTCGGCTCAGTCGATTGATCGATGACGCGAAGCCGGCACGATTTTGTCGAAAAAATCGCGAGCTCGAGCGAGGCCCGATCGCCGGTGGCGGAATATTCAGCTACGAGGTAGCGATGTTCGAGGCCGCGCAGAGGCGATGGCTCGGATTGAGATGAAATTTGCTTCCACTGCGCTTTCGCGGTGGAAACAAGAAAGAGAACAAAAATCGCGGCGCTAAGCTTTCGCACCGTACTTGTCGATCAAAGCTTGAAAGCGCGGATCTTTGCGAAGGCCGTCCCACACCGGACTGAGCTTGAGCAGCGCCACGGTGACGGGACTTGGCCGGCCTAGCAAACCATCCAAAAGCTCGATTGCCCGGGCGTTGTCGCCCACGGCGGCACAAACTTCGGCCACGCCCTCGGTGATTTCCGGACCGCCAAAGGCGTCTTTACTCTCCGGAAGGATTTCGGTGGCGTGCCGCGCTTCATTTAACGCGGCATTTTTTTCTCCGAGATAAGCCAGAACTTTCGCGAGCTGGATACGCAGGTCCGGCGAATCGGGACTCTGTTTCAGTTGCGCTTCAACAAGGTCCTTTGCTTTCAGCAAGGCCTCGCGCGCGCCGGCTTCGTCGTGGAGCGCTTTTCGCGCAAACCCGATGATATAATATTTGGCGCACAAGGCCGCGGGAACCCCTACGAGGAGACCATCCGATAGGGTTTCCGCTTCGCGTAATCCTTCCTGGTATTTCCGTTCCAGAAGAAAAACGTCCGCACGCCCGCCGGCGATCCTGAGTTTCTCCACATTATTCATCGGGATCGATTTCGCCGCTTGAAACGCTTTTTCCGCAACGGTCAGATCGCCTTTTTCGGCGATAGCCAGCTTGGCTTTGATCTCCCAAAGTCCAAAGCCGTCTGGATTTGTTTCCAGCCCGCGGTCGATCGTCTTGTTAGCCGCAGCGAAATCGCGGAGCGTCTGGTAACTGAGAGCGAGATTTTGAAGCACCCAAGTGTCTTTCGGATTGAGACTGGCTGCTTTCTCCAGACTGGCGTTGGATTCCGGCCATTTTCCCAGGCGGCGCTGGATCGCCCCCAGGGCGAGATAACCTTCGGCCTCGTTAGGCAATTCGCGCTGCGCGATTTCGAACTCTTTCAGCGCCCCGTCGAAATCGTTGTCGCCGTAATAGAGCGAGAATCCCATCGCGAGATGCGCCTCCGGCAGATCGGGCTGCAATTGCAACGCCTGCTGCGCGAGCGCGCGGGCTTTTTCGCGACGTTCGGTCGTGCGCTCGAAAGTATGGACGATCCAACTTTCCAACTGTGAATAGCGCGCAATAGCGAGCGCAAACTTCGGATCGAGCGCGATCGCCCGCGCGTAAAGTTGTTCGCTTTGCTTGAGTTTCTCGATGTCCTCCACGGCGTTCTGGAGATCGTGCGCCTGGACAAAAGCGAGATAGGCCTCGCCGTTCTCCGTCGGCTTGCGTTCAATTCGCGATTTTTCGACCGGAGAAAGTTTCGCCTGGAGCGCTTCCGTGATTTTTTGGGCGAGATCGGTTTGGATTGCAAAGACATCGGTCAAGTCCCTGTCGTAATCATTCGCCCAGAGATGTTCGTCGGTCGTCGCGTCAATTAATTGCACGTTGATCCGAACGCGATTGCCGGCGCGGCGGACGCTGCCTTCCAGAATCGTCGAGACCCCGAGGGCTTTGCCAATATCGCGTAAGTTCGGCGCATGCCCGCGATACGACATCACCGATGTCCGCGAAATTACTTTCAGTTCGCCGATCTTGGAAAGATTCGTCAAGATGTCATCCTGAATTCCGTCGGCGAAGTAAGCGTTCTCCTTATCGTCGCTCAGATTTTCAAATGGCAGCACCGCGATCGATTTGTCGATCTTGCGGGCCGATGCGCGCGGCAACAGAAAGAAACCGGCCGCAGCGGAAATAATGATGCCAGTGGCAACAAGCATGACGACGTTGCGGCGCAGGTGCGCTCCCGCCCCAGCGACCGCCGGGGTCGCTTTGATCCCCTGCGGCGTCACATCGAATACCCAAGCGAGCACAAGCGCGACCGGAAAACCGATCAGCAACAGCGCGATGACGACACGGATCACCGAGTTCGAAATCTCGAAAACCGGAAGAACTTGGGCAAGGCCTTGCGCGAGCGCCCAACTTCCAACCGCATACGCGATCGCGACGCGGTAGACTTTTCGCCGCTTCACTTCTTCGAAGAAGCCGCTCATAGGAGAAGATTCGCCTGATTATCCTTTCACGGCAACGGTTAGACAGGCAAATTCAACGCACCGTTCACTTAACACCGGTGGCGAAAATCGTCTGAAATTGCGGATTTTGTTTTTCGCGCGAGACCACATTCACCTCGATCTCGCGAAAGCCGCCTTCTTCCAGAAGCTCATGCAATTTTACTTCACTGAAGCCCAACCAGCGATCGGCATAAAGTTCGCGCGCTTTTTCAAAACGATGACTTAATAAATCCAGGACAACGACGCGGCCGTTCCTTTTCAAAATCCGATGCGCCGCCTGAATCGCTCGCTCCGGTTTGATCGCGTGATGCAAAGCCTGGCTCAAGAGCACGAGATCCACGCTGTCTTTCGCGACCGGCGGATCTTCCAAATCGCCCAGCAGGTACTCAAGATTTTTGAAACCATGTTTCTTGGCGAGCTTCGAACCGAACTCCACCATCTTCGGCGAATTATCGATCGCGATAACTTTGCGCGCGCTCTTGGCCAGCAACTGAGAAAGTGTTCCTTCGCCCGCGCCAAGATCGACAATCGTTAGTTGCGGAACCAGCGAGATTAACGCGTGCGAGAGCGCTCGCCACGAACGCCCCGGGACATAACTGCGGCCAAACTTGCCCGCCAGTTCATCGAAGTATTCGCGCGCTTTGTCCTGGCGCTTGCGCAACGTGAGCTTCAACGCCGTCCGGTCGCGCGCGGTTTCCGGAATCTCGCGCGCTAGAATCTCGATCATTTGTTGCACACGACCGCGGGCGCCATTCCGGCCCGCGCGTTTAGTCGCGCCGTAGTAAACATTTTTTCCCGCCCGGCGATCTGCGACCACGCCGGCGCGTTTCAATTGCGCAAGATGACTGGAGATGCGCGATTGGCCCATGTTCAAGATCTTCTGGAGCTCGGCCACGGAAAGCTGTTCCTCGTCGAGCAAAAGAAGCAGTCGCAGCCGGGTCGGGTCGGCCAGGAGCCGGAACAAATTAATGGTTGACGTCATCGCCCTGCTGGGACGATATATCTACATATCATGATCGGTCAATATGTTGCTGGTCACTTGATTTCTGTTCTCGTCACCTGTCACTAGTCACGCGTCACTTCACCCATGTCGCACCGCTATATCTTTTCCTCCGAATCCGTCACCGAAGGTCATCCCGATAAAGTCTGTGACACGATTAGCGACTACATTCTGGACGCCTGTCTCGAACAGGATCCGCTCAGCCGCGTCGCCTGCGAAACTCTTGCCAAGGGCAATCTCGTCGTGCTCGCGGGCGAGATCACAAGCAACGCCAAGTTCGATTACGTCGAGCGGGTGCGCGAAGCCGTTCGCAACATCGGCTACGTAAATGGCGATTGCATTTTTCACGCGGACACGTGCCGTGTTGTTTGCGAAATCACCGAGCAATCGCGCGACATTAAACAAGGTGTCGATCAAGCCGCTGCCGAAGGCAAGGCCACGGCCGAACAGGGCGCGGGCGATCAAGGACTGATGTTCGGTTTTGCCTGCGACGAAACACCGGAGCTCATGCCGGCGCCAATTTCCTTCGCCCACAAACTCGGCCGTGAGCTGACACGCCTGCGCAAGGTCGGCGAAATTCCGTGGCTGCGTCCTGACGCCAAGACCCAGGTGTCGATAGAGTACGACGGCCACAAACCGGTGCGCGCATCCGCAGTTGTTGTTTCCACTCAGCACGCGGCCGACGTTAAACAAAAAGAGATTCGCGAAACGTTGATCGAATTGCTGATCAAAAAAGTGATGCCGCCGGAATGGCTCGATCCGAAGACGACCTTTCTAATTAATCCCACCGGCCGCTTTGTCATCGGTGGACCGGAAGGTGACGCCGGCATTACTGGCCGAAAAATTATTGTCGATTCTTACGGCGGAATGGGACGCCACGGTGGCGGCGCTTTTTCAGGAAAAGACCCGAGCAAGGTCGATCGCAGCGCGGCTTACATGGGACGTTGGGTCGCGAAGAATGTTGTCGCCGCAGGCCTGGCCGATCGCTGCGAAGTGCAATTCGCTTACGCCATCGGACACCCCGATCCAGTCAGCGTCAGCATCGACACATTCTGCACCGGCAAAGTGGATGAGGAAAAACTCGAGCGCGCCGTCTGCGAAGTTTTCAACTTCAAACCGGCCGAGATCATCAAGCAGTTGAATTTGCTCCGTCCGATTTATCGAAAGACCACGAACTACGGTCACTTCGGCCGCATCGATGATCTCGACGCTCTCACTTGGGAGCGCGCCAATAAAGCGGACGAACTAAAGAAAGCGGTGAAATAGATTTTATGATCAGCACAGCCAAGACGAACGCGAAGCAGGATTTTAAGGTTAAAGACATCAACCTGGCGGATTGGGGTCGTAAAGAAATTTCAATCGCGGAAAAGGAAATGCCCGGACTAATGGCGATCCGGGAAAAATACGCGCCGCAAAAACCGCTCGCCGGTGTCCGCATCACTGGTTCGCTCCACATGACGATCCAAACGGCGGTGTTGATCGAAACACTTATTGATCTTGGCGCAAGCGTGCGCTGGGCAAGCTGCAATATTTTTTCGACGCAAGATCACGCTGCCGCCGCGATCGCGAAGGCCGGCATTTCCGTTTTCGCGTGGAAAGGCGAATCGCTCGAAGAATATTGGTGGTCGACTTATCAGGCGATCTCGCATCCGGACGGCAAAGGTCCGCAGCTCGTGGTCGATGACGGCGGCGACGCGACCTTGCTGATTCACAAAGGCTACGAGCTCGAAGAAGGCAGCGATTGGGCGAAATCGAAATCGGCGAACAAGGAAGAACAGGTCATCAAAGATCTTTTGCTCGAGATCCAGCGCGAGAATCCGTATCGCTGGCACGAGATCACGAAAGAGTGGCGCGGCGTTTCCGAGGAAACCACCACCGGCGTACATCGCCTTTACAAAATGCACCAGGAAAACCGGCTCCTCGTTCCCGCGATCAACGTCAACGACTCGGTGACGAAATCGAAGTTCGACAATCTCTACGGCTGCCGACATTCGCTCATCGACGGATTGAATCGCGCGCTCGATGTCATGGTCGCGGGCAAAATCGCGGTCGTGTGCGGTTACGGCGACGTCGGCAAAGGTTGCGCACAATCGCTTCGCGGCCAGGGCGCGCGCGTCGTTATCACCGAGATCGATCCGATCAATGCGTTGCAGGCTGCGATGGAAGGTTACGAAGTCACCACGATCGAAGACACGCTCGGCCGCGGCGACATTTACATCAGCGCGACCGGTAACACTGACGTGATCACGTTCGAGCACATGCAGCGAATGAAAGACCAAGCCGTTGTCGCCAACATCGGCCACTTCGATAACGAAATTCAGGTCGACGCTTTAAACACGGGCAAAGGCGTGAACCGGACCAATATCAAACCGCAAGTGGATAAGTACACCTTCCCGGACGGCCACGAGATTTTTCTGCTGTCGGAGGGGCGGCTCGTCAACCTCGGCAACGCCACCGGTCACCCGAGCTTTGTCATGTCGAACTCATTTTCCAATCAAGTCCTCGCGCAACTCGATCTCTGGAAGAACCGCGAAACCTACAAAGCGGGCGTTTACGTGTTATCGAAAAAACTGGATGAAGAAGTCGCGCGCCTGCACCTGGAAAAAATCGGCGTCAAACTGACTAAGCTCAGCAAAGGACAAGCCGATTACCTCGGCGTGCCGGTCGACGGACCCTTCAAGTCCGAGCATTATCGCTACTAACGTTTACCAGAACGATTTCCGGACTTCGGCCTGGGTCGCTTCGACGTAATTGCAGCCGGGCGCTTTGCCACGCCGCCATTTTCCTGAGACGTGGACGCTTTTATGAGCGTGCGCAGCGTCGGTGAGAATCTTCGAGACGCGAAACGGCGCGGCCATCGAGATCGATGTCGATCTTGCACTGTGAAAACTGAACATGATCTGCGAGGCGCAGGATTCACCCGGATACAAACTCACTTTGCCGACTTCATCAAAGTCCAATCCGGCTCGCGCTGCGTTTGTGCTGATCGCAACGGGCTTGGCCCGTTCCGGTTCACCGCAACCCGCGATTAGAAACGCGATCGCAATTGCAGAACATGAAAACCGAAACGCGCTCATCTCCGGCAGACGGATCGGAACGACCAGAACTATTGCACCGTCACGCTGACTGCATCGCTCGGTTGGCCGATTTCTTTTCCGTTCGTCACGGCACGGGCCGTGTAATTGAGATCGCCTTTGCCGGGCGCGGTATCGATGGCCGGTGTCCGGAAAAAGAAGCCGACTTTTTGCGGAGATTTGTCGCCTTTCCCCTGGCGATAAAGATTAACCCCGGAAACCCCGCCGCCGGCTTTGCGAAACGGAATCGTGACAAAATTTCCGGTCTGCCGCGCGCGACCGAGCTCGGCTTTGTAACTTGCAGCGTCAACTTTTCCGCTTTCGATCCGGAGTTTCTTAGCGGTATCGGGAGTAAATTTTGCGTGCGCTTTGATTCGTTCGACCCGCGCTTGCCGCCGCGTATCGATCCCGGGCCGCACCGGAGGTGGCGCGCCGCCGCCTGCGGGAAGATCGACATAGTCGCCGGACGATTGTCCGCTCAACACTGCGTTGCCGGCGTGGCCAGGATCGGAATCGATGTCCGGTCCGAGAGTCGTCAAAATATGGACGGCGTATTTCGAATCGTTCACGGCATTCGTGATCTCGGCGTCGCTAAATCCGAGAGCTTTTCCAACTTTGGGAAATTCTTTGGCGAAATTGTTATACCAGTCGATCCGGCCGGTGCGGTCCGTTGGGAAATAGGATTTGCTCATTCGATGTAACGCTCCTGCGGATCGTTCTAATCGATTGAGCGCGACGGCGTCAATTCTGTTCCCGTTGCGCGAGAATCAATTCGACAACGTGCCCGCCTTTAACCGCTACGATCTCATCTTTGCCGATGTCGACTTTGGCAAACAATCCGCGCCCGTGAATTTTACTCTCGCGCACTTCCGTTTTCGGCAAGCGATAAGAGAGCGACAGCATCAGCCCGCTACTGCGGCATCACGCGATATTGGCGTCCCGGAAAACTGCTGGCGTACGGATCTTCGAAAGCAAATCTGCCATTGGCCGCGGCGATAACGGTGCCGATCGGTGACAAGGACGTTCCATCGCTGCCGGTGGCGAAAATGGTAAGCGCCGCGAATGGGATCCCTGTTCCTTGCACGAGGGCGTGACCATTTTCCAGCTTCGTCACACTTGTGATCGACACCATCGCCATGGTTGAAACGATTTTGTAAACGTTCCCGTTGCCGATGTCGGTGATGTAAAGCTCACCATTCGCGTCTTCGCCTAACGAAGAAGGGTTGCTGAGAGTCGAGCCATCGAGCGCCGGAAAAAGTTCTGAAGTGATGTCCTGAAAATTGGAAGCGCTCGTTCCGTTATAACTGAGCGTGAAAATTCTTCCCTGAAAGTTGGGTTCCGGGCCAAGATAGTCCGCGAATACATAAGTGCCTTGCAGCGCAGGAATCTGGCTGCCGCGATAAACGTAACCGCCGACCACAGTTTGACCGGTGGAGTGTGGATAATCAAAAATCGGCTCGAAATTTCCCGCGGGTGGCGCGCCTCCGACCCCGCCAGTAGGCGTCGCGATTGTTCCTTCGCGCAAACGCCAGCCGTAATTTCCACCGCCGCCAGGATTACTCGGTTGCTGCACATCAACTTCCTCCCGGTTGTCCTGGCCAACGTCCCCGATAAACATCACCCCGGTTTGTCGATCGAAACTGTCTCGCCACGGATTGCGCAAGCCGAACAACCAAATTTCCGGACGATTCGTGGTCGAACCGAAAAATGGATTGTCCGCCGGAATCGAAACGGCGCCCGTGCTCGGATCGACGTGAATGCGCAACATTTTGCCAAGCAACGTGGTCGTGTTTTGCGCGTTGCCGCCGGGCTCGATGTGGCCGGTTCCCTGGTCGTTCGCCGCGCCGCCGTCGCCGGTGGCGATGTAAAGATTATGATTGTCGTTCGCGCGCGGACTAAAACCGATCCATCCGCCGTCGTGGTTGTCTTCCGGATGGTCGAATCTAAGAAGCACGACCTCGGGGGCGGGGGTTGGCGTTGGGATCGGCGTTGGAGTTGGAGTTGCGGTCGGGGTTGGAGTAGGCGTTGGGGTTGGGTGCTGTTTCCTCTTCTTCTTTTTTTTGGGCGTTGCGGTCGGCGTTGGAGTTGGCGTTGCGGTTGGGGTCGGCGTCGGCGTTGACGTTGCGGAAGAGGCTTGGAATTGGGTCACTAAAGTCGCGCCATTTCCAAAAGCGCCGCCCGGTACTGTGTAATTGAGGTAAAACTTCCCATTGCTCGCGTAATCGGGATCAAATGCCATTCCGAGCAATCCCTGTTCGCCGCCGGTGGGCGTGAGTCTGGAGGAGATATCAATAAAAGGCGCCGGATCGACGATTCCCGTCGAAAGATCCAAAACGTAAACCCGCCCGACCTGAAGAACGATGAACAGATGAGTTGGATCACCGGGCGGCGCGGTCACGAACACTGGCCGATCCAATCCGGAAGCGACCCGGACCGCTCTCAGTCCACTCACCGCTTGGCCGCAAACCTTGCCGCACAAAAGCGTGAACAAACACAAACCTAAGAGGAGCCCTCGTCTCATATTTTGTTTCCGCACAATAGTCTTAACGGCAATTCGAACGCTCATCAAATTGCAGCCTGAATTGCGCCAAAGTCGAAAATAGTCGATGTCGATCTTTCACATTTGATTCCGTGATAAAAAACCGCCAGCCCGCCGTCATTTTCATTCTCGTCACGGTGACGCTCGACATTCTGGCGATGGGTTTGATCATTCCAGTTTTGCCGAAACTGATTCTCGATTTTCTCGGCGGCATGATGACCGATACGGCAAAATGGAGTGGTCGATTTGCGGTCGTCTTCGCGCTGATGCAGTTCTTCTTCTCGCCGTTGCTCGGCGTCTTGTCAGATAAATTTGGCCGGCGCCCGGTGATCCTGTTGTCGAACCTCGGGCTTGGCTTGGATTACATCGTGATGGCAATGGCGCCCACGCTCTACTGGCTTTTCCTCGGCCGCATCATTTCCGGCATCACTACATCGAGCATTCCAACCGCGGTGGCCTACATCGCCGATGTCACGCCGAAAGAAAAACGCGCCGGCGCGTTCGGCATGATCGGGGTTGCTTTTGGAATCGGATTTATCCTGGGACCAGGCCTTGGAGGATTGCTGGGTAAAGGCGACCCACGTCTGGCTTTCTGGGTGGCAGCTGGACTCAGCTTACTGAACTGGCTTTGGGGATTCTTCTTTGTTCCGGAATCGCTCCCGCGGGAAAAACGACAGGAGTTCGCTCTGCGACGGGCCAATCCCGTTGGCTCGCTCAAACTTTTGCGCTCGCATCATGAACTCTGGCGGCTTGCCACGATTCAGTTCCTCGCCTACCTCGCACACAATATCTTCAGCGTCTGGGCTCTTTACGGAATGTATCGGTATGCCTGGAATACCGATGACACCGGGTACTCGCTCGTCTTCGTCGGAATCGTTACGGCAATCATTTCCGGCGGCTTGACCGGACGAATGGTGAAACGCTTTGGCGAAAAAATGACACTTTATATTGGTCAGTTTTTCGGTGCTTCAGGAATGTTTGTCGCCGGCATCGCAAAAACGGGCGCAGTGTTCGTCGCTTCGATTCCAATCATCTCTCTCTGGAACATTTCGATGCCGGCTGCGCAAGGCATGATGACGCACCGCGTGAGCGAGCGGGAGCAGGGCGAACTCCAAGGCGCGCTTCAGAGCATGCGGTCGATCACGTTTATTCTTGGACCTTGGATGTTTCTCAAGATCTTCGGTTGGTCTATCGATCCCAAACACGCGCTGAATTTGCCGGGCGCGCCGTTCTATGTCGCAGCGGCGTTGCTCTTCACTGCGATGTTGATGTCCACGCGGATCAAACAAGATGCGCCGGCACCAGAATCGACCCCGACACCTCCTTCACCGGATGTCGTGTCGCTCGAGAGTATTCCTTCAAGCCCGGTCCCGTCCGCAGTGGATCAAAAAGAAAACATTTGAGCATTCGCTCGGAGTCGGCGATTGAATCGGTTGTGAAAGCAACCGCGCGTTGCCTGATCGTCGCGATAACGATCTTTTCCTGGATCGCGATTTCCAATCATTGCACGCTCGGCGCGCTCGCCGGCAAAGCGCAGACGAAACAAAGCGGTTGCCCGTTCCATTCCAAACCGGCGAAGCCAAAAACAAATTCGACTGAGTGCTGCAAAATTCTGCGCGCGACTTCGAACCTGCCAGCTAAAACTCTTGCGCCGGCGATTGTCGATCTTGCGCCGGCCGATTTTTCATCCGCTGATTTGATCGTTGCTGCGCCGCCGAAAATTTCGTTTCTGCCGGCAACGCTCGACACCGGACCGCCCGGCACAACGGCATTCGTGGAATTGATTGGGAGCATGCGTGCGCACGCTCCGCCGCTTTTGTCTTAAACCAATCCGCGATCGCGGATTCTGCTGTGGTGGCGGGCGTCTCGCTTGCCTTCGTACGTTTTTCAGGCGGCACGGTTGCCACCACATCCTATGAAAACACCAATCTTAATTTTGCTAAGTGCCTTGGCGCTGGCCGTCACAAGCATCGCGTTCGGCCAACACGAACACGACGGCGCGAAGCAACTCTACACTTGTCCGATGCATCCGGAGATCGTCCGCTCTGAACCGGGCCAATGTCCGAAATGCGGAATGACACTCGTTCCGATAAAGAAAACGAAGCCGAAAGGCGAACACGCCCCGCATCAAATGCACAGCGAACACGCAACGCACGATGCAAACGGCATGGCGATGCCGGAGCATGCCGAACATGAACATGAAATGAAAATGCAGTCGTCGGTGAACATTGCCGATCCGATGAATCGCGAAAGCTCGGGCACAGCCTGGGTTCCCGATTCCACGCCCATGTACGGATACATGAGGATGTTTGGAGATGACATGCTGATGCTGCACGGCGGAGTTTTTCCGCGTTACACCAACGTGAGTTCGCGCCGCGGCGACGATCGGATCGATGCGCCCAACTGGATCATGGGCATGTATTCGCATCCGTTCAGTGACAGCACGCAGCTCGGATTGCGCGCGATGATGAGTCTCGATCTGCTGACCGAACAGGGCCGCGGTTACCCACTTCTCTTTCAAACGGGCGAGTCGTGGCACGGCCAACCGCTTCACGATCGGCAACATCCGCACGATTTGTTCGACGAACTTTCCGTTTCGTTGTCGCAAAAAGTTACGGACGACTTGAGCGGGTATTTGTATTTCGGTTATCCCGGCGAACCGGCGCTCGGTCCGCCCGCGTTCATGCATCGGCTCAGCACGATGGATAATCCCGACGCGCCTATCGCCCATCACTGGCAGGATTCAACTCACATCGTGTTTGGCGTCGCCACCGCCGGCTTGCAATGGCGCAACGTGAAAGTGGAAGGCAGCATTTTCACCGGGCGCGAACCGGACGAAGATCGTTACGATTTCGATCGGCCGCGCTTCGATTCCTACAGCGGCCGCATCTCCTGGAACCCGACGCCTGACTTGGCCCTGCAACTTTCGCACGGCTACATCAAGGGGCCGGAAGGGCTCGAGCCCGATCTGAAGGAGCACCGCACCACCGCATCGCTCATATATAATAGAGCGCTCGGGCCGGACTCAAACTGGGCAACCTCGTTTGTGTGGGGACAAAACGACGTCACCCATGAAGGCAAAACACAATCGTTCCTGATCGAATCAGATTATCAGCGCGAGCGCGACACGGTCTACGGGCGTTGGGAGCGGGTCGAGAAATCAGGACACGAGCTGGTGCTCGCCCCCGCCGATCTCGAGGAAATCTTTCCGGTCAACGCCTTCACGATCGGTTATGTGCGCGATCTATCCCACGGCAAATTGATCGACATCGGGCTCGGCGGACAATTCACTGTCAACGTTTGGCCGGAAGAACTCGATCGATATTATGGCGACGGACTCGGTTACGCGTTCGAAGTTTTCCTGCGCATTCGCCCGTCGCGACACGATCACGCCGGGCACGAGTCGCATGAAATGAAATGAGCGAGCACGCGCTCCATCTCATTTCAGTTTACGCATCTAAGATCGGCTGGATCCTTTTCGGCCTGATTTTCATTTTTCGAAAAAAATGGCCGCGCGACAAAACCCGGAAGGCGAATCGAGCATCGATCATTGGAATCTTCATCCAAACTCTATCGCTCTTTGCCGTATGGATGATGCCACGTCGGCATCAGATCACGATTTTACCTCTGGGTTTTTGGTTCCAACTCTTGAGCACAATACTTGTGATCGTACTGGTCGCTGTTTCGTTATGGACGATAGCGGCTGCGCTGCGCGTTCTCGGTAAGCAATGGAGTTTGCAGGCGCGCGTGCTGGAAGATCATAAGTTGGTTCGGGACGGGCCGTATCGTTTTGTTCGGCATCCGATTTACACCGGCATGCTCGGCATGATTATCGCGGGCGGACTGGCCTGGAGTCAGTGGATCGGACTTCTAATCGCGCTCGCCCTCTTCGCTATCGGCACCGCGATTCGCGTCCGCAGCGAGGAAAAACTTTTGCGCGAACAATTCGGCGCCGCGTTCGAAGATTACAAACGCGGTGTGCCGGCCGTTCTGCCGATCAAATTATGATTGTCGATCTTCAGCCACCGAGTTTCGCAATGACCCCGTCGAGGATCCGGCTCAACGCCACCAGCGCGACCGAACAAAAGATTCCCTTGGCCAGAATGTACCAGGCGATCGCTTCGTTCTCGAATTTGCCATCGAAAACCTTGTTTCCGAGCAGGAACGCATAGACGCACATGAGCAAAACGACGAGGGCAGCAGCCGAAGCCAGCGGACGTATTGATTTCATAGGAGTGTTGTTTACTGGCTACTGTTCGTTGCCTGAAGCCCAAACTTTCACAGAATCTTGCGGCTTCGCGCCTTGTAGCGGCGGTCTGTGACCGTCGGACGAATTAATGCGGCGCTCATAGAGCGCCGCTACAGAAGAATCGTTGTCATCGCGCTTGACCTGCGTGAAACTTAGCGCCCGTGATGCACCGGTTGCCGAAGATAAGTTACCACGACATCGAACGCATCATTGAGTTCGATTTCGTGCGCGCGACTGAAGCGGCCGCGCTCAATTCGTTGCGCTGGCTCGGGCGGGGCGACAAAGAAGCCGCCGATGCCGCCGCCTGCGACGCGATGCGCGGCATGTTCGATCTCATGAACATCTGCGGCGAAGTCGTTATCGGCGAAGGAATCAAAGACGAAGCGCCCGGCATTTTTAAAGGCGAGCAACTTGGGACCTGGTTGCCCGGCGCGCCGCAGTTCGATATCGCGATCGATCCGATCGACGGAACGACAAACATTTCCAAAGGCGCGCCGAACTCGATCAGTTGTATCGCGGCGGCGAGTCCTCAAGAAAGTGTCAAAGTCGCGCTCCGCGATGTGCCGTCGTTTTACATGTCGAAGCTGGCTTACGGTCCGCGCGTCATTCAATACACCCAAAAGCGTGGCGATTCCCTAAACATCGACGCGCCGATTTCTGAAACGCTCGCGATTGTCGCCCGCGCGCTGGAAAAACGCGTCCAGGACGTGTGCGTAATGATGCTCGACCGGCCGCGCCACAAGGAAATCGTCGAACAAATTCGCGAGGCCGGCGCGTCGCTGCGCATGATCGGCGATGGCGATATTGCTGCAGCCATGGCGCCGTCGCTGCCGGAAAGCGAAATCGATCTTTACATGGGCATCGGCGGTTCGCCGGAAGCGGTGCTGGCGGCGGCCGGGATCAAATGTCTTGGCGGCGAGATGCAGTGCAAAATGTGGCCGCGTGATGAGAAGGAGCGCAAACAACTGATCGCGGACGGAAATGAAAAAGATCTCGACCGCGTTTTCACGGCCGACGACCTCGCTCAAGGCGAGAACATTGTTTTCTGCGCGACCGGAATCAGCGACAGCGCGCTTTTGCGCGGCGTGAAATCAAAAGGTACGACCGCCATCACCCATTCGATTTTGATGCGGGCCAAGAGCAAAACCGTCCGGCTCATCCGCGCGATGCACAATTTGCAGAACAAGACCATCCGGCTGCGCTCCGACAACCGGGAACACCTCATCTAGGTAGGGGCGGTTCACCGAACCGCCCGCGACCGCCAATCCGGCTCGGATCGATTGAGGTCAATCGCCCCTACCAAACTGCTCGACACCGCTGCTGCGATTAGTTCAAGATCGAGATTGAACCTCCGCCGCCTATGAAACAGATACCGAAAACCGAACTCTCGCCGGATAACGGCTGTATCATCGACATGAAATGGAAACTGGGCTCGCTCGGATATCACGCCAGCGCCGCCGGCAAAGAAGCTGCGGCCGTCTCCAAGGAAACCGTCCGGCTGCCCGAGCTCGTCCTTTACGATCACATCGGCTTCAAAGGCGCCTACGCCCGCACGAACCTGAGCTTTCATTACATCGGCGATTTCTGGAACGACCGGATCAGTTGCCTGATTATAGTCAGCGGCGTCTGGCGATTTTTCCGGGACGAATATTACAAAGGCCCGCACTGGGACCTCGGCCCCGGTTACTACGAAAGTTTCTTCGCCGCCAAAGGCCCCGACGACGTCGTCAGCTCGTTTCAGTGCATCGCCCTGACGTAGCTCAGATGGTAAATGGCGCTTAAATCTGTCCGCCGCACGCCATATTACGTTTATTTCTTGGCATTCCTGCTGGCGTTTCCAGCGCGGTGGCTTCTCGATGCAACCTGGGGCGACAATGTGCCAGGCATGATCGGAATGGTTGAGATGATCGTTCTCTTTGGTGTTTTTTCGATTGGAATCGAGACAGTGCGTCGTCGATTTGTTCAAAAGCACGAACGCTGAAGCATCGTCGTCGCGAGAAGTCTCGCCTAGCGAGTTGATAGTTCGAGAACGCTTTCGGCGCAGCCCCAGGAAAGAGTGAAGCCGGAGCCGCCGTGGCCGTAGTTGTGAATCACCGCGCGGCCGTTGCGAAGTTTTTCGCGCTCTAAGCGCACGCCTGATTTCCGGAACGGGCGAAGGCCGACGCGTTCGCGAAGAACGCGCGGGTTGTCGATCTTAAGAACGCGCGCGCATTCCGAAACAATCGTTTCCGTAGTTGCCGGATCGGCGTCGAGATTGTCGCTGAGGTCGTTCGTGCCGCCGAAGACACAATCGTTCGTCCGCGGGATGGCGTACATGAGCGGGGCGTCGTCACAAACAATCGCGCACTTCATTTTATCGATCTTAGGAACCATCGCGACCTGGCCGCGGTGCGGCTCAAGATCGACATCGCGTACCAGCTCGCGCGCGCCAATCCCGGCGCAGTTGATCACGAGATCGAACTTTGGATCGACATCCTCGAGTTTTTCGAAGCGAACGTTCGGTTCGATCTCGCCGCCCGCTTTTTGAAATCGGTTGGCGAGATAATCGAGATAGATGGTGGTGTCGACGAGCGGGACTTTGAGCGAGAAGCCGCTTTCAAAAACAGAAACATTTAGAGATCCCTCGACTGCGCTCGAGATGACAAAAGGAGAAGCCCAATCCGGAATTTGGATTTTGCCGGTGCGGGAATATTGGCGGAGCTCGATCATCGAGACGCCGCTGCACGGATCTTTCGTTAGATCGACAAGCACCTTGTAGGTGGTGAGCGCCCATGGGATCACTTTGTCGGCCGGCTCGGCGTCGTAAGGAAACCAAAGGGCGGCCGCGGCGCCGGAAGTGGTTTGCTGGCCGATCTGTTCGGCGAAGATCGTAGTTTGAAATCCGCGCTCGGCAAAAACAACGCCGCATGTCAATCCAGACACACCGGCGCCGACGATTGCAACCGATTTCGACATCGACGGATTGTAAGCACGATTCCGCGGGTGCGGAAGCAACGTGACGTTGCATTCAATTAACAGGCCTTTAACTTCGCACAGTGAAAAAAATGGCCGCGCTTGTGTTCGCCCTCGCTGGGGCGCTTCCGCTATTCGCACAACCGATCGTGAGCGAATCGAAGTTTGTCGAGGTCGATCATCTCAAGGTCCATTACACGAACTACGGCAAAGGCGAGACCGCGCTGTTCTTTGTCCACGGCTGGGCCTGCGATGAAACGGTCTGGGCGGATCAAGCGCCGGCATTAGCAGAAAAAATCCGCGTGATCACGATCGACTTGCCCGGCCATGGTCAAAGCGACAAGCCGAACACGATCGAGTACGACAAGAATCTCTACACGCGTGCGATCGACGCGGTGATGACCGATGCTCAGGTGAAGTCGATAATTTTGGTCGGGCACAGCAACGGCACGCCGTTCACACGGCAATATTACCGAAAGTTCCCGGCGAAAGTGAAAGCGCTCATTGTTGTTGAAGGACCGCTGCGCGCTTTTTTCAACAAGGAAACGATGGAAAAATTCGTGGCGCCGATGCGAGAAAATTATCCCGAGGCAGCGGCGCGTTTCATCGATGCGATCACCAAGCCGATCAAGGACGCGGCGCTGCGGGACAAGATCAAGGCGCTGATGTTGAAAACGCCGCCACACGTGGCGATCAGCGAATTCGAAGCGACGGTCGATCCCGATTTGTGGAAAGAAGAAAAGATCGAGGTCCCAACGTTGCTGATTTTGGCGAAGCAACCGGCCTGGTCGCCCGAGTACGAGCAGTTCGTGCGCGGATTGATTCCGAAAATTGATTATCAGGTCTGGGAAAATGTTTCCCATTTCCTCATGATGGAGAAACCGCGCGAGTTCAACATGGCGGTGTTGAAGTTTCTCGAGGAGAATCAATCGGTGCCAAATCGCTCGTAACCAGCGGATGAATCGGTTAAACTCGGAGCGATGGTTTCACTCAATCGAGACGCGCTCACCGACAAAGTGCTCGAAGGCGAACGGATTTCATCCGACGAAGCGATGCAGCTGTATTCGCTGCCGCTGGAAGAATTGGGTGCGCTGGCGAATGTGCGGCGAAACCTGGCCAAGGAGAAAAGTTACGGCGGACGCGGGCGCGAGATCGTGACTTACATCGCCGACCGCAACATCAATTACACGAACGTTTGCAATGTGTATTGCAAGTTCTGCGCGTTTTACCGGACAGAGCGCGATGACGATCACTACGTTCTTTCGCTGGAGCAGATCGACCAGAAACTCGACGAACTTACGGCCGCGGGCGGGGTTCAAATTTTGATGCAAGGCGGACATCATCCGAAATTGCCGTTCCAATGGTATGTCGATCTTTTGCAACACATCCGAAAAAAATATCCACACATCAACATTCACGGATTCAGTCCGCCCGAGTTCCAGCATTTCGCCGAAACTTTTCGGATGCCACTGCGGGAAGTGATTTCCGAATTCAAAAACGCCGGGCTCGGATCGATCCCCGGTGGTGGTGGCGAAATTTTGGTCGATCGGGTGCGCAAAAAGATTTCGCCCTTGAAAATTAACAGCGACCAATGGCTGGAAGTGATGCAAGTCGCGCACGAGCTAGGTTTGAAATCGAGCGCGACCATGATGTTCGGCCACGTTGAGACGGTCGAAGAACGGATCGAACATTTGCAGCGAGTTCGCGATCAGCAGGACCGGAGCGGCGGGTTCACCGCTTTCATTTGCTGGACTTTTCAGCCGCAGCACACGGTGTTGAAGGTCGAACAGCCGACTAGCGTGGCGGAATATTTGCGAATGCAGGCGCTGGCGCGGATTTTTTTGGACAACATCGACAACATCCAGAGCTCGTGGGTCACCCAGGGCCCAGGCATCGGCCAGGTGGCGCTAAAATATGGGGCGAACGATTTCGGGTCGGTGATGATGGAGGAAAACGTGGTGAGCGCGGCGGGAACGACTTTTCGTCTGGACGCGGGAGAGATCGAGTCTCTCATTCGCGATGCCGGTTACGAACCGCGCCGCCGAAATAATTGTTACGAACTGTTGAACTGAACGGCCATGGGCGTTGTCTATGTCAGGCGCCTTGCCACTCTCGAAGAAAATCCTGCCTTGACGATAGCCCGCTTCTCCTCTAATTCCCGCCTGTCCCGCGCCAGCTTTTGCGCTGCGCGGGATTCGGCATCTTGATTGTTATGAGAGAATTTCGGGGATCGGCGTGGGGCTGGGCGGTGGCGATGTTTTTCGTGACCTGGGCAGGGTTGTTTGCGCCCGCGAGCGCACACGCGCAACAAGAATTACCGACCATACGCTCAATCGACGTCCAATATTCCGGTCCGGCGACGGTGTCGAAGGAAGCGATTCTCGCGCACATGCGAACGGCGGTCGGACAACCTTACTCCGATTCGGTGGTCGAAGAGGACATTCGAAATCTTTACAAGACCGGGGTCGTCCAGAACGTGCGCATTTTTGCGCAACCACAGGAAGACGGTGTCAAAGTAATTGTAGCAGTCCAGACGCGGCAGATTTTGCGAGAACTCGTGATCGATGGCGCGCACCGAGTGAGTGCCAAAAAATTGCGCAAAGAGGTTGCGGTGAAACTCAACGCTCCGGTCAATGAGGATGAACTACAAAAAGCGCGGCAAAAGATCGTCGATAGCTACCAGAGCAAAGGTTTCACCGACATCGCGGTCGATTTTCGCATCGAGCCGATCGATGAGAGCCGGGGCACGGCGCGCGTGATTTATACGGTGAATGAGGGCGTGAAGGGAGCGGTGCGACGGATCCGTTTCGAAGGCAACGCGCATTTCAGCGAGCGAATTTTGCGCAAGCAAATGAAGACTCGCGGCAAGACGATGATCTCGTTCGCCGACAAATCAGGACGACTGGACGAAGTGCAATTGCAGCAGGACCTCGACAGCATCAAAGAATTTTACCAAAACCACGGTTACATCGACGTCGAGGTGCAGGAAGCCGGCCGAGAGCGAAAGAAGGGACCACTGCTCATCACGATCAGGATCAAGGAAGGGACACTATACCACGTAAATAAATTGTCCTTTTCCGGCTACAAACAAACAACCGAGGACAAGATTCGTAAGATCATCAAAATGAAAGAGGGCGCGCTCTACTCGCCCAAGCAACTCCACGAGGACGCGAAGGCGTTGGCCGATAACTACGGCAGCGGTGGATATGTCGATCTTATTGTTTTGCCGCAAGGCACTGCCGCTGGTCCGGGTTTGATCGACGTTCATTACAAGATTGAGGAGGGAAATCGCTCCTTTGTTGAACGGATCAACATCATCGGAAACAGCCGGACCAAAGATAAAGTGATCCGCCGCGAAGTTCTCATTAGGCCGGGCGACGTGTTCGACACCGTCCGAGTGGAAACGACCAAGAAACGTCTCGAAAATCTCGGCTACTTTTCGAAAGTCGATGCGTATCCGGAAGAAACCGGTGTGGAAGGTCGCAAGGACCTGGTTGTGCAACTCGAAGAGAAACGGACTGGTTCACTCAATTTTGGTGCGGGTTACAGCACCATCGACCAGTTGATTGGCTTCGTGGAGCTGACCCAGAGCAATTTTGATATCACTAACTGGCCCGGACTAACCGGCGGCGGTCAAAGGTTCCGTGCGAAAGCCCAAGTCGGAAGTCAACGCATGGACTTCTCGGTCAGTTTGACCGAACCGTATTTTCTCGACCGCCGCTTTTCGCTTGGCACTCAGGTATTTTATTCAGAGGCCTCGTACCTGAGTTCCGTTTACAGCCAGCGGAACTACGGATTTTCGGTGGAGGCGCGCAAGCCGCTCTACTCCTGGATCTATGGCGTCCTCGGCTACAGCTTGCAAAGTTACGAGATCTTTGACGTCGCCGGAGGCGTTTCACCGGAAATCCTGGCTGAAGCAGGAACAACGATCCAGAGCATGGTCAGCGGCGGCTTGGTTTGGGACCGGCGCGACAATCCATTTCTGACCCGGCGGGGCGAGCGAGTTTCGCTTTCCTCCTATGTTGCCGGAGGCCCCGTTGGCGGCGACGTACAGATCTACGGATTCGATCTCGAGGCCACTAAGTACGTCCGTTTTTGGAAAGACCTGATTCTGTTAGGCGATGTCGAGGTGGCAACGGTGGATGTGTGGAATCGGTCTGAGAAGAACCTCATTCCAGGTATGATCCCTTGCAAGATTGGGACGCCGGGTTGCGCTCCCAACGGAGAAAAGGAGAACCCCAACGGTTTCTTCGGACAAGTAGTGACCGCTCCCCATAAGCCGCTCGGTCATAACGCGATGGGAAACCCTTGCCCGCTTCCGTCAGCGGGTTGCGTTCCCGTAACGCAATTCATCGATGAGGAAATTCCAGCCGTCCCGATTTTCGATCGGCTTTATCTCGGCGGGTCGAATAACCTCCGTGGATTTCGCTTTCGTGATATCGGCCCCAAAGATTCGAACGGTCAGCCGCTCGGTGGTCAGTCCATGGTCCGTGCGACAACGGAGTTGACTTTCCCGATCATCGAAAAGGCGCGCGGCGCTGTCTTTTACGACTGCGGCTTTGTCAATCCGGACGCGTGGAATTTCAGTCCTGAAACAATTGCGGTGCCCCGTGGGCTAAACGCTCAAGCAACCCTTTTATACGACAGCCTCCACGGAATAACGCCACCGGCTTTCTTGGCCGCGGGAGGGCCCCGGCGCACGTTTAACTCCTTTGCGTCGGATTTCGGCGTTGGACTCCGTCTCGATCTTCCGATCGGGCCGTTGCGTCTGGATTACGGGTTTCCAATCGACGAGGCCGGAAACGCGAAGCACGGTCACCTCAACTTCAGCGTCGGCTACCAGTTTTAATTCAATATTGGCACTTGCGGTCTTGGCCGTTTCCATCGACTTATTTAGCCCTCTTATGAAAAAATTGCTTTCTTTGACGCTTGCTTCCTTGCTTGTCCTGCCGATAGCGGCTCGGGCGCAAGGAACGCTGAAAATCGGAACGGTCGATATGAACAAGACGTTCCGGGAATACAACAAGACCAAGGACGCTGAGGCGAAGATCAACGATGCCAAAAATCAGGCCAAAAAAGAATACGACGAACGAGCCGATGCCTACAAGAAAGCGCTCGACGATATCAATAACCTGAACAAGCAGCTCGAAGCGCCGGCCTTGAGCGCGGACGCCAAGGCACAAAAAGCCAAAGAGCGCGACGACAAGATTTCCAACATCAAGAACATGGAGCGCGAGATCACCGAGTTTCGACAGACTCGCGAACGCCAGCTTCAGGAACAGGCGCTGCGCATGCGCGAGGGCATCGTCAAAGAAATTACCGACGTCGTAATGGACAAGGTGAAAGCGAGCAACCTCGACCTGGTCTTTGATAAATCCGGCAACAGTCTCAATGGCGTTCCGGTGCTGATGTATTCACGCGACAGCGTCGATTTCACTAACGACGTGATCACAGTCCTGAACAAACCCGGTCGGGCCAGCTCCGTAACCTTACCTAGCCCGAGCAAGGAAGGGACAAGCGCTCCCGCCACACCGAAGAAGCCTTAACGTCAATTCGCGAATTTAAAAAACACACGCGGGAAAGGAACTCGCGTGTGTTTTTTGCGTACGGATCGAAAATTCGCGATTACGTTCCTGCCCTACTCGGAGCGAACGTGAATTCAAAAGGACACAAGCGAAGTCGGTCCGCTAGATCGACCGCAACATTTGTCCGCTTGATCGCGTTCCTGCCCCTTGTCCTGGCTGGAATCGGGCAAGCGGCCCCGAGTTGGGAATCCACCCTGACCAAAGATCCGCCGGGTAATTTTCCCGAACTCCGACCGGTTCGCGCGACCTACCACTTCGGCTGGTCCGGATTCACTGCCGGCACCGGAGACATGCACTTCAGCAAAACCGCTGATAAACGTTTTCAGCTCGAGGCGGCCGGTCGCACCATCGGTCTCGTCCGCGCCTTGTGGAAACTAGATGCCAGTTATCGTGGCCTGGCCGATTCCGAAACGCTTCGCCCGATCGAAAGCAAGCAGACCGAGATTTACCGCAAAAAAAAGCTAATCACCGATCTTACCTTCACCAATTCCGGCGTGACCCGCGCGCGGACGGAAGGTCCCGGCGCCGGCACGACGACAACACGACCATTTAATTTCCCCGGTCTATTCGATCTTCACAGCGCATTGCTTTATCTGCGCAGCCAGCCCCTGAACGATCACAGCGCTTATCACATCGTCGTTTATCCCGCCACCTCGGCGTATCTGACCACGGTCACGATCTTGGCACACGAGCGAGTGTCCGTTCGGGCAGGAGCGTACAACGCCATCAAAATCGATCTTCAACTCAAGCGTCTCGGTAAGAAGCTCGAGTTGGAACCGCATCGGAAATTCCGGCGCGCGACGATATGGATCTCAGACGATGAAAATCGCATTCCGCTTCGTATCGAAGCGCAGATTTTTGTCGGCACCGTCTTCGCCGAATTACAAGCGGTCCGCTTTGATCAGGATAAGACTTAAGCCAAACGATCTCGACCGCTCGCAAGATCGACATCTCACCAGCCGGATCAGCGGTCCGGGATCCATTCGCCGCGCACCGGCGCTTCTCGCCATGGGCGCCGGCGCGGCACATAAACCGGCGCGTTCGCGCCCCGCAAAAGCTCGAGGGCAGCGAGAGTCTCCAAATCGAGTCGACCGGTGACGGGAAGTCCCACCCGCGCCTGGTACGCACGCAGCGAAAATTCCAAATCGGGGCCGGCGTTTCCGTCGAACGCGCCGCGATACAGTCCACGCCGCGCCAAAATATTTTGAGCAGAAATAATCACATCGCGCTGGACCTGCGGTGGCGCTGCTTCGTACGGCGTGCCAGCAAAATTCTCAGCCGGACGCGCTGGAACTGCTTCGTAATCCGGACGCACCGGCGCTTGTCCACCCCGGCGAATTTGTCCCTCGGCAGATCGATCTTGCTGCGGCTCAGGAAATGGTTGGCCGGTCAAAGGATTTGTCGGCGCCGGGTTCTCGCGCCGCTCTGTGCGCAAATCCGAAGTATCCGGCGCTGGAGTTGGCGAGGCTTTGACAGTCGCGCGCGCACCGGAAGAATCGGCGCCAAGTGACTTTAGCGTTTCGTCATTGAGATCGCCCGTAATCTGGAGCCCGTTGCGAATCTGGTAACGGCGAATCGCCGCGGTGGTGTCCGCATCCTTTGTCCCGGTAATTTCACCGTAATAAAAACCCTGGTCCTTCAACGTCTGCTGCACATTTTGGATCGCCTGATCGGCCAAAAGCGCTCCAACCGAGCCGAGCAGAATTAAAATTACGATCCGAAGTTTCATCTGATGTCGATGTTGCTTTGACGCCTAAATCTTCCCCCTATTCAGTCCCTGGGCCGGTCACCGCCAGGGGCAGTTGGCGTTCTTTCAAAACGTCCCGATAACGCAGGATGCCTTCGCTAATCGCGGCCGCCATTTGCTCGCGGTAATCGTTACTCTCAATTTTCGCGATATCCTCCTTGTTGCTGAGAAATCCGGCTTCCACCAACACCGCCGGCACGTCGACGTTGGCAATGACAAAGAACTGTTCCGCTTTCGTCCCCCGATCCGGCGCCTTCGTCCGCGCCACCATCGCTTCCTGAATGAATCGGGCCAAACTCTGGCTCGCCAATGTGGGGGACTCGGCCGCCGGCCCCTGGAAAAAGGGAATCCATGAAACCAGCCTCGGCGCCGGCGCAGCCTGATGTTCCGCAAAATAGGTCTCGACGCCGCTGACCACTTTCTTTGACTCGTTGAAATGAATGCTGACAAAGATGCAATCCCGCGCGCGATTCGTAACCGCGGCGCGGTCCGCCAGCGAAACATAACTGTCCCCGACCCGCGTCATCAAAGTGGCAAGACCCTGGGCTTGAAGTAATCGATCGACTCGTTGCGCGATATCGAAAGTCAAATCTTTCTCGAAAATGGCGCCGCAGATCGCTCCGGAATCCTGGCCGCCGTGGCCGGGATCGAGAACGACCAGGGTAAATGGCGCGGGCGAGGCCGTGCGTCGCATCGAAGTCGCCGGCCGCGGAATAGAAAGGATTTGCCACCAGACGAACGACGCGAGCATGAGCGCAAGCCCGAGCCACGCGACAATGTTTTTCATTGTCCCGCCGAAGCCGAATCGCCCTCGAAACATCGTCAATGTTGAAGGCTGGAGCGCAGCTCTTCGTCCGGCAAGATTCGATACCGCATCGCGCTCTTCGTGTCGCGTTCGAGCACAGCCGCTTCAATTCCGGCGCTGGCCAGTTGCTCGTCCCGATGTTTGCGGACAGCGGCGGGGTCCGGCAATTCTTTGCTCGCATTTTCTCCCATCGCCATCCGGCCAACGCTCCATGCGTCGAACGCAATGTTCACCGCATCCGGCAGCGCCGCATCGGTAACGTGCGCTTTTTGCAAAAACTTTTCCATCAGGTCGGCCGACTGGCGCGTTCCGCTCAAGACCGCGAACCGCTGCCGCGGTTGCGCCGTCAAGCCATCAGCCGCGATCGCGCCGTCGTAATCGACGCGCAAAAATAAATCTTCTTTCGGGCTCGAACCGATTTCGGCGAAAAGAAGCCGCGCCAGGTAGGGCGGACCATAAACCTGTTCGAATGCGCTCTTCATCACCGGACTGAGTGAATAATGCGCGAGCCGGCGCAGCGAAACGTCCGCGGCCGACCGGGTGAAACCTTCTGTGCTCGCCAGTTCAATCGCCGCCATCCGCAATCGCTCGATGTCGCCCGGATGACCGATCGCGCCCATCGCGATCCGGTCGTAAATCTCGAAAATCTTTTGGCGCACGCGCCCAACCGTCACAAAGAGAATGCCGTCCCGATATCCCACTGCCGCGATCGGACTGCCGGCTGCGAGTTGCGTTTCGATGTACTCGCGCCGGTTCGCGATCGCTTCCACCCAACGATACGGTTCTTCGATCATGCGACCCTCTGTTTGAAGATCCCGGCGATCTTTGCTTCTGGCAGAGTGCTAATCCCGTCGCCCGAAACAATTTTGATCAGCGGAAAAATTTTCCCGCTTCGGTCGACCCCGCCCGTAGATGTGTCCGCTTCCGCCGCGGTGTCGAGCGCTCGCAGCGCGATCGCAACCGCTTCCTCCTCATTCAATTCCTGCAGCTTTTTGCCACCCCAGTTGTTTTCGTAATAAAGGATGCCGCGCACCGCCGGCGAACCGGAACCGGTTGCAGCGTAATCGGTCGCTTCGAATTGCGCACCCATCGCGTCGTAAAAATAAAGGCGCGCTTCCGGTTTTGAATTTCCATCGTAGGTCGCAAAGATCGGCACCACCACGCCGACGCCCTGCATCACAAAACCGAAGTTGTCGCGCAACAATTTGGAAAGGGCGCGCACTTTTCCGTCCACGCTCATCTCCTGGAGTTGCGTGCGTCGAAAATATTGAAACGAATGCTCGAGCACACGCGCCATTTCCCACGCCGTCGCCGGCACACCGGCGATGGCCATGATTGAGTGACGATCAATCTCCAACACTTTGTCGGCGCGATCGTAAACCACGGTGTTGCCCGCCGTCGCGCGACGATCGCCCGCTACCAGCACGCCGCCGGCGAACTTGAAAGCGAGGATGGTCGTTGACTCGGTCGGAATGAATGTGCGAGTTCCCGCCGCGGCCGTTGGCTCAGGCGCGATTTGAAGCAGACTTTTGCGGCGCAAAATCGCGGGGAAATCTTCGCTCGCTCCCGAAAAGTTCGGATCGAGTGCCAAAGGCGGCTTGTCCATTATTGACCGGTGCGCTGGCGGTAGCGCTTCGACTGGTTCGGGTCCACCTTCCGCATTTTCTTCAATAAATCCTTCGTGTCCGGTCGCGAGACGTCGGGCGAACGCGGACCACCTTCGTCCCCCTGCTTCGGTCCCCACGGAGCGGGATCAAACGGCTTTTGCACGCGCTCCGGCATACCAAAAAATTTAAGGAGAAATGATAAGAAGGCAAGCTGACGCCCTCCAGTTGGCCCCGCTTGCCAGTGGGAGCGGCTAATGTCAAAATCGAGGTTCGATGAAGTCACTGACCGGGAATGCTTTTGCCGCTTTTGTTTTGATCGCTCTCGTGAGTTCGAGCAGCCTCGCCCAGACTTTCGCACCCACTCCGAAAACCGCTGCCACTCAACCCGCCGCGACTCAAACTGCTGCGACTCAAGCCGCACAACTTCAAGAGCTGACCAAAAAGATCGACGAGCAGAATGCGAAGATCGACATGCTTTCGCAGCAGATTCTCAAGCTTCAGTTACAGCTATCCAACCAACGTCCCGGCGTCCTGATCGGCGAGGGCGCAGCTTCAACCTCCACATCTGCAACATCGACATCCGCCGCCGCGCCGGCCGAGTCGTCCGCGAAAGCAAGTGATGGCAACAGCCACATCGTCGCCCGCGGCGAAACGCTCACCTCCATCGCGAAGATGCACAACATCAGCGTAAGCGAGCTCCAAAAATTTAATCACATCGATAATCCTTTGAAATTGCAGGCCGGCCAGACGCTCTTAATTCCCCCATCGCCAATTCCATCGCCGTCTTCCTCCGGCGAATAACTGATGGAGGAAGTCTCCAGCCAACGCTGGTTTTTGCGCAAACATCAGGACGGCGCCGTCTTCGGCCCGATTTCGTTCGACCAACTCGCAGGCTGGGCTTCGTCCGCTCAAGTCGCGCCCCAGGATGTCGTTTCAACCGATCAACAAACGTGGATGAAAGCGCCGATGGTTTCGCAACTCGGCATGGATTGGTTGGTCGAAGTCACGAGCGAACATTATTACGGACCGACCACCGTCGGCGCGATTCAGGAATTCATCCGGCTCGGCGATATCAACGCGGACACTTTCGTTATCAACTCGTGCGACGGAACTCGCCGGCAAATCGGCGAAATGACTGTGCTCTTCAAAACAAACGCGACCGGCTCGAAGGCGAACGCAACCGACACTGCGACCGAGCCCGCGGCGACCGGCATTTCGATTCGCCTCCAAGAACGCATCCGCGATCTCGAACAAACCTTGCGCGAAGAACGCCGCGCGCTCGCAGAAGCCGAGCAGCGTTACGAAAAGCTGGAAGAGAAATTCAACGCGTTAATCCAGCGCAGCGGTCCGATCGCTTAGATCGACATCTGCTCGTCTGGCGAAGCGACCGGCGCTTCCTCCAGATTCGATGTCGCGTCGACGAGTTCGCGCGGCGACTCGAGCAAGCTCTGCTCGCATAACCGCGCGTACTTCCCGCCGTGCCCGATCAGCTCCTCATGCGTACCGCGCTCGATGATCCGGCCGTAATCGAGAACGAGAATCTGATCGGCGCGCACAATCGTCGAAAGTCGGTGGGCGATGACGATCGACGTTCGGTTCGCCATCAAATGTTCGAGCGCTTCCTGAATCAGACGCTCGGTCGCCGTGTCCACGCTGGCGGTCGCTTCATCGAGAATCAAAATCGGCGGATCCTTCAACAGAGCACGCGCGATCGAGAGCCGTTGCTTTTCCCCGACACTCAGTTTTACGCCGCGCTCGCCGACGATGCTTTCCAATTTATCAGGCAGGCGCTCGATAAACTCCCGCGCATTGGCCGCGTCGACTGCACGCCACAACTCCGCATCGGTCGCGCTCGGTTTGCCCATTAACAGATTTTCTCGGATCGAGCCGTTGAAGAGAAAACTTTCCTGCGTGACGAGGCCGATGTTCTCCCGCAGAGCGCGAATACCGTATTCGCGGATCTCTTTGCCATCGACGAAAATCTGGCCATCGCCCCCTTTCAATTCGTAAAAGCGCGGGAGTAAACTCGCGACGGTGGATTTGCCGGCTCCAGTTGCGCCGACCAGCGCAATCGTTTCGCCCGGATGTGCGTGCAGCGAAATATTCTTCAGTGCCGGCAAACCTTCGGCGTAACTGAAATTAACGTTTTCGTACCGAATGTCGCCAGCGACGCGCACGGGCATGTAATTGTCGATCCAGCCCGGTTCAATCGGTTCGTCCAGAATTTCAAACACGCGCTCGCCCGCAGCGCGGCCGGCTTGCACGAGCTGGTTCAATTGATGGAGCCGACTGATCGGATCGTACAGAAACGCGGTCAGCATTAGGAAAGCGACGAGATCGCCAAGTTGCATCGTGCCGCTGAGCACGGCGTAACTTCCGAACCAGAGCACGATCACGGCGCCGATCGCTTCGAACATCGACATCGACGGCGAGTAAATCGCCCAAACCCGCATCACCACCAGAGTCGCGTGGCGCAATTGATCACTGACACGATTGAACCGCGCGTGTTCCTCCTTCTCGCGCGCGAAACTCTTTATTTGCCGAATCCCGGACAGATTATCGTGCAAGAGCGCGTTCATCGCCGAGGCCGCCCGGCGTTGCAGACGATAACGCCGATGCGCGGTCAGGGTGTAAGTCAGCGCGCCCGCGATCAAAAACGGGAACGGAATCAGCGCCAGCAACGCAAGCTTGGCGTTGAAATAAAACATCACGCTCAGAACGATCACCACTTGCAGCACCGCAACCACGCCCTGCTCGATCCCGTCGATCAACACCCGTTCGACCGAGTTCACGTCTTCGATTACCCGCGTCATCAGATCGCCAGTCGCGCGATTATCGAACCAGCGCAGCGGGAGCAATTGAATGTGCGAATACAGATCGCTCCGCAGATCGAAGATCACCCGTTGCTCGAAGGTGTTGTTTAAAATGATCCGGAGCGTGTTGAAACCGTGCTGAAGGAGAAACGCAACCAGCGCGAATAAGACGAGCGGCATCAGTTTTTCCGGATGATGCTGCCGCACGACGTCGTCGATGATCAATTTGGTCACGCCCGGAAAAACGATCACCATCAGCGTGCCGATGATGGCGCATCCGAGCGTGCCCAGCGCTAGCGCCGGGTAACGCTTTAAGTAACCAAACACGCGCCAGATCGTTTTCATCGACCGATCACAATCCCACAGCCTGTCGAGTCATGCCACTTTCGCGCGATTTGCTTATCTCGATCTTGCTATTGTAGCCGTTGCCTCTAAGCGCTGCGGACCCAAGAGAAAAAGGCTGGGCGCGAAACGCCAGCCGTTGCGGAACGCGATTTCAAGCTGCTAGCCCCTAAATTCTTTCGAGAAATTTGAAGGATTCCTGAAGCAACTTGCTACCAGCCTTTTGAGGAGATGCGATGAAACGCTGCATCAGATAATGATAGATCCAACGAATTCGCGATGGAACTGTCAGGACTTGTAGTCACGGAAATCAATTTTTTCAGCTATGAGTTACTATGGGTCTGCTGCATCTCAAGCGGCTAGCGATATTTTGGCCCCGCTTAGCGAATTCTCACGGAGACTGCTTCCGTACGAGTCACGGCATTCGTCTCTACAACAAAGCCAAATGCGGGAAGAGGATCCGAGATGGGCAGAACTCGAAGTTCTCGGAAAGCGATGCAAGGGCGGCGATGTGGCTGCTTGGGATTTGTTGTTCAAAATTGCATGGCCGTTGCTGGTGAAATTCGTGAATCGTCTCTACCGTTCGTTCGATGAACAAGACGCGGAGGATGTCGCGCAGGCATCGATTGAGGCGGCCATCAATAGCATTCGAACGTTTTCAGGGAAGGGACTGTTTAGGGGATGGCTGCTTGGGATTGCTTCGAAACAAGCCGCGACCTTGTTTCGCAAGAAATCGGCCAAGAAGCGTGGGCTAGAGCTTCTGGTTCCGTTTGATCGTTCGGTAGACACTCGAGACGGCCGGGCCAAATCCCCCGCCGACGCCTCAGAAGAGAGTGATCGAGCCGCAATCTTGCATCGAGCGATAGAAGAACTCGATGAGGTTGATCGCGATTTGGTCCACTTACACTTTTTCGGCGAGCTCACGTTTAAACAAATCGGTGAAGCTCGAAAGATGAAGCCCAAGACTGTTTGTACGCGACTAACGAGATGTAAAGCAAAGCTCCATGCCCTGTTAGTTCGCTCCAATCTCACAACTTCTAATGGATGACGCAGACCAAACGGCCGAGCTGACCGACTCGTTCCACGAAATCGCACGTCGGCGCGATAGTCAGCTTGGAGAATTGCCGCAGATTTCCTCGTCGCGGATAGAAATGCTGAACGCTGTGTTGATGAAAGAATTTCCAGTGAATGTAGCATTCAAGGCCGCAGCGGCTCGACGGGATGATTTGTTAGACCGAGATCACCCGAGTATTTCTGAAACGGTTGCCGCCATCTTGCACCGCAAAGTTGAGGCTATTGGAGCTGCGAGGAACCACTGGCGAACTTGGCCGTTTAAGTTGTTGGGCTTGCTCCAATCACCGGGAACGGCCGCCGTTGTTGCGGGTTGCTTGTTAATGGTCGCTGCAACCCTGTATTTCGCTCAGTGGAGATTTCCAAGACCAAATGTTGCCGAGCAAAACCATTTGCTAACGGCACAGGATAGTTTGTTGGGCAGGCTGGCAGGGACGTTTCCGAAAGAAGGTTTAGCCGACCGTCTACCGCAACTTTCGAGTTTAGCTTCGCCCCCTAGTTACCGGACTGTTTCCGCCCTAAATTATCTCCAGCGCGTTTGTACTCCGCGCAATCAGTTCAATCTTAGAATAAGCACCACAGAACTGGTCTGTTTGCGAACGTCATTTCTGACGGCCAATCACACCTATCCGGGTGAAATGTCTGACGCGCCAGTCGCTGTTCGCCTCGACCTGCCCGTCCGATCCATTTTCCTTGATGGCGACAACGCGGGAATCCCCTGACAAGTCCGCCTTATCCAACAAGAGATGTGAAAACAGTTGCCGGCATTGATATGATGAAAGGCCCTCTTCTCTCCATCCTTCTCTCCATCAGTTTTCTCATCCCAAGTGTGGCGTGCGCTCAGATGAAAGTAGGCACGGTCGACATGAACCGCGCGTTCAAAGAATTTAGCAAAACGAAAGACGCTGAAACCAAAATCAACGAGGCGAAAAATGCGGCAAAGAAGGAGTTTGATGAGCGCGCGAACGCATACAAAAAAGCGCTCGACGAAATCAATAATATCAACAAACAACTAGAATCCACGGCGCTGAGTCCCGATGCCAAATCCAAGTTGGCTAAAGAGCGCGACGACAGGATCACGAACATCAAGAATATGGAGCGCGAGCTTAATGAGTTCCGACAAACACGTGAACAGCAACTCCAGCAACAGATGCTTCGGATGCGGGAAGGAATTGTGAAGGAAATTACCGAAACCGTCATGGATCGTGTCAGATCGAAGAATCTGGATCTAGTTTTCGACAAGTCCGGCGCGAGTTTGAATGGCTTCTCTCCACTTCTTTTTTCCAAAGATGACGTCGATTTCACGGCAGATGTCATCACCGCTCTAAACAAGCCCGGCCGGACTCAGAGTGCGACAAGCTCGGAAAAAACCACGACTAGTCCTCCAAGCGTCGCTTTGCCGCCCGCTACTCCTGTCAGAGAAACCAAGCCGTAAATCGACGGCTCGCTGTGAGTTCGGCGTGGATGCTGGTCAGACGCGGTCGCCGGAATGTTTATGTCGATCTTTGAAGGTGAGCTCGGCGATGCCGGATTTATCCAACTCGCCAAGTCCTTCCGCAATCATGCGCTCGTATTGTTCTTTGGTCGCGCGCGCGAGCGGCAACTCAAGACCGAGCTGACGCGCGAGCTCGTAGGCGATGCCGCTGTCTTTGGCTGCGTGCGCGGCGGAGAAGAAACAACCGTGTTCGCGGTTCTGCATATCCTCGCCATCGGTTTCGAGAACGCGCGAGTTCGCGCCGGTCTGCGCGAAAACTTCGCGTAGCATTTTCAAATCGAGACCGAGCCCATCGCCAAGACCAAGTCCTTCGGCCAGACCGGCGGTGTTAATGTTCATCACCATGTTGACCAACGCTTTCACTTTCGCGGCTTCGCCCGCTTTCCCAATGAAACGCACAGTCGAGGCGAGCTCTTTGAGCACAGGCTCCGCTTTCCGGAAGGCGGCATCGGCCCCGCCGCACATTAAATAGAGTTTTCCTTCGCGCGCCTGGGTGATGCTCGACGCCATGCAAGCTTCGAGCGATTGCGCACCGGCCTTCTCCGCCAGCTTCTCAACATCGACATGGACCTGCGGCGAAATCGTCGCGCAGTTGATAAAAAGTTTTCCGCGCGCACTTTTGAGCAAATTGTCGCCGCTCCCGGAAAAAATTTGCCGCATCGCATTGTCGTCAGTCACAACGGTGAAGATCGCCTCGGATTGCGCCGTGACCTCCGACAGATCCTGCGCCGCCGCGCAACCAAGTTCGCCGGCGAGATCTGTCGCCGCTTTTCGATTCGAATCGTAAACCGCGGTGACGTTGAACTTCCGATCCTTTAAGCGACGCGCCATGTTCGCGCCCATTCGCCCCACGCCAACGAATCCGATATTCATTTTCGAAATCTCCCGGCAAAAAACGGATTATGTTTCTTTTCTTCGCCGACGCTCGTCATCGGCCCGTGACCGGGACAAATGATCGTGTCGTCCGGCAACGTTAGAACTCTCTCGAGATTATTTCGCACCGCGTCTTTGTAAGACACGGTCCCGCCACCCATCGAGCCGGCAAAAAGCGAATCGCCGACGATCGCAACCGGACGCGCGAGACCGGTAACAACGAAAGTCATTCCGCCGGGCGAATGGCCCCAGGTCAATCGTGCTTCGATGTCGATCTTGCCAAGGCGGAATTTTTTTCCTTCTTCGATCTTCTCCGCGCCGGGCACGGGTTCGCGTTCCGGCGCGAAAACTTCGGCGCCCGTTTCTTCCCGCAACCGTGGCAAATCGGCCACATGATCGGAATGCGCGTGGGTGAGCAAAATGAGTTCGATGCTGAGATTTTCTTTCGTCGCCAGCTTCAGCAGGCCGGTACAATCCGCGCCGGTGTCGAACGCGGCGGCATGTTTCGCCGATGGGTCCCAAACCAGATACGCGTTTACCAGCATTCCGCTGTAACTGGTGTTGAATTGGGCAAGCCCCTCGAAATTCTCGACCTTGTCCGGTTTCCACTTGCCCTGCGCCAGATCGACCAGTGCGTTTGCGTCGAGATCCAGCACCGGCGCAATCGCGCGGAAAGTCGCTTCGTCGGCCTGGCCGTCGCGCGCTTTGCGAACTGCCTCCGCGTTCACGCCGGCTTTGTTTGCAAGCTCGCTATCGGAAATCCCGAGACCGCGCTGCGCTTTGCCGACGATGTCTCCAACGTTGTCTTCAAGTTCGATCATAACCTTCTTTCGTCAGGCAGAGAGCGCGTGCGCTTCTCGATCGCAGCGCAGATCCTTAATTTTTTTGCGACCGAGCTTTTCAAATGCGTGCGCAACATCAACAACCGAAAGCGATTTACCGGCTTCTTTTTCCATTGCCGTCATCGTGACGTCTGAAATTCCGCACGGAATGATGTGCGCGAACGGGGCGAGATCGCCACAAACGTTGAGGGCGAACCCGTGCATGGTGATCCAGTGCCGCACGCCGACACCGATCGACGCGATCTTGCGAGTGCCGACCCAAACGCCGGTCAGGCCTTCGCGTTGCGTCGCGACAATTTTGTATGAACCGAGGAATGCGATCAGTGTCTGCTCAAGCCAGCGTAAGTAGCGATGCAAATCCTGTCCGCACCGCCGAAGATCGACAATCGGGTAGCCCATCAGTTGCCCCGGCCCGTGATAAGTCGCCTGGCCGCCGCGGTTGATCGCGAAAATTGGGTGCGGCAAATGTGCGGCGCCTAGCAAACTCGATTTGTCCGGTGTCCGTCCGATCGTGTAAACCGGTTCGTGCTCGAGCAGGAGCACTTCGTCCGCGGCATTACGATCTTCACGCTTTCTCGCAACAATGTCTTCCTGGAGCGCAAGCGCGTCGGCAAAACTAATTCGGCCGAGCCACGAAATTCGAAGATCGACATCATTCATATTTGAGTCGCGCTGGGAATTCCCAGCCGCGCCGTTTCCTGCGCGCGCACGTGAGTGAGACCAATTGCGAGCGCGTCGGCTGCATCAGCATCCGGCGTTTCCGTTAAACCAAGAAGCGCGCGCACCATGAACGCGACCTGGTTTTTTTCAGCGCCACCGCGACCAACGGTCGCTTGTTTGATTCGCGTCGGCGGATATTCAAAAACGGGCAACCCGTTTTCAGCGGCGGTAAGAATGGCCGCGCCCCGCGCGGCGCCGAGCAGGATCGCCGTCTTGTAACTCTGCACGTAAATGACCGATTCGAGCGCGCAGCAATCCGGCTCATGCTCGCGAATCAATTCGATCAATCGATCGCGGATCGCGACCAGACACGACGACGAGCGTAGCTTCTGCGCGTTGTGAATCGTGCCGAAATAAAGAGCGCGCGCTTTTCCATTGTTCGCATCGACCACTGCCACGCCGGTGTTGCGGAGGGAAGCGTCAATAGCGAGAACGCGCATATCAGTGAACGAAACCGAGCGCGAGAAAAACGCAGCCGGCAACTCCGAAGACCAGACTCACGATCCAGAAACGCCGTTTCTTCGTCAGGGCCGAAATGGCGGCA
Source organism: Chthoniobacterales bacterium (assembly GCA_035635435.1). Classification (GTDB taxonomy): domain Bacteria; phylum Verrucomicrobiota; class Verrucomicrobiia; order Chthoniobacterales; family UBA10450; genus AV40. The sequence goes on from DASQBB010000018.1 coordinate 42,433, forward strand.
ACCGCGATTGCGATTTGGAACATGGTAACGCTGCGCGCGAAAACTTCGTGCTGATGAAAATTGGATTTCGCCTCCGCTTGTTTGTGCTCGGCTTCGGACTTGATTTCCTCCTGCTCTTTCTCGTAACGCTCGCGCTTGGCGGCGTCGGATTCGTTAGGCGCGCTTGAGAGCGCAATTTTTGCATCGAGCACGGAAGCTTTGATACTCTTGGCCTGGTAGTAACTCCATTGATCGGACGCTTCGATCTGGCTCATCATCGCTTCGTTGGCATGTTTACCGGAAAGCAATCCAGCGATCGCCGCCAGAACGGCGAGAATGGCAGTGCTTAACGCCACCCACGAAATCCAGTTCTCGCCGCTGTGTTCGGCGCTGTGATGGACTTCTTCGTGCAAATGTTCGAGAGGAACTTCCGCTTCTTCCATCGAGCTACCTTAAGATCGACAACCGCCCGTTCAAGACGGAATCGACAAGGCGCTGGCAACAGTTTTAATTCAGCAATCGTAATCCGATGAGCCAGCCAGCGACCGCCAATTTGATTTGCCAGATCTGCAAGGAACCAAGATCTCCCAACCAGGGACAAATCGCGGAACTGATCCGGCCTTCGCTTTTAGAGTTCATCAAGAAGCGCGTGCCGACTTTTGATGAGAAAGGTTTCATCTGCTTCGACGATCTTGGTCAATCTCGAAAGGATTACGTCAGAGAAGTGTTGCAGGACGAGATTGGCGAATTGTCCGCGCTCGACCAGGAAGTGATCGAGAGCCTGCACGAGCACGAAATTCTTTCGAGCAACATTAGTAAACAGTTCGAGACCAAGCTGACCTTTGGCCAGCGCCTCTCCGACCGAATCGCATCATTCGGCGGGAGCTGGCGATTTATCATTCTGTTCGGCGCGGTGCTGTTTGGCTGGATCATCCTGAACGCCATTTTCCTGTTTAACAGCGGCTTCGATCCCTACCCATTCATTTTACTGAATCTGATTCTCTCCTGTCTGGCCGCGATTCAAGCGCCGATCATCATGATGAGCCAGAACCGGGCCGAGGCGCGGGACCGCTTGCGCGCGGAGAACGATTACAAAGTGAATTTGAAAGCCGAGTTGGAAATCCGGCACCTCCACGAGAAAATCGACCACTTGCTGCGCAAGCAATACAACCGGCTCTTCGAGATTCAGCAAATCCAGATCGAGCTGCTCGAAGAAATCAGCCAGAAGCGCGAACGCTAATGAAACGATTCGTAATCGTGTTGAGCTGCGTTATGCCGCTCTCCGCGCAAAGTGCGGATCCAAAAACAAACTGGACGAACAACTGCGTCCAATGTCACGGGCCCGATGGGAGCACGAACACGAGCATGGGAAAAGCCCTAAACGCAAAAGACCTTACCAGCGCCCAGATTCAGTCATCTTTCACCGACGCCCAGGCGGCAACGGCAATCAAAGATGGCGTGACCAAAGATGGTATGACAAAGATGATCGCGTTCGGCGGGAGACTGACTGACGAGGAGATCAAGGCCCTGGTCGCTTACGTCCGCACCCTCAAGAAATAGCTCGCCTAAAATCGGGATAGGAAAGCGCAACCAAAAGAAGGTAGAATGGTTCCATTGGTGAGGTCGCGTTTATGAAAACATCGTTCGCAGTCGTGGCGGTCGTGGCACTCGGCTTGGCCGGTAACGCATCCGCCAAAGGCAACGGAAACACGTCCTCGAACTCTGGCGGCGCGGCGCCGCATCACGGCTCGGCAGCGCCAGCGACAACAACGGTGGCACCGCATTTCAGCGGGACCCCGCATTATTCCGGCGCAATGCCATATCGGCCTGCTCTTAGTTATCGGAACGGCAGCCGCACGTTGAATTACCCGGCGGTTGGAGTCTCCACCCTGCGTCGTCCGATTCATTCAGGCGGCGGCAACTTCAACAATGCCTATGCCCTTCAACGCTCCAGGAATTCGCAGCGTCTTTCCGGTCTCAACACCGGCGGCAAGACTCACCTTAATCCGCAAACGTCTTCGCGGCTTCGCAATTGGAATGGCAACGTCGCCAGCGTTTCACAAGCGAGATTGAACCATCTCAATCATTGTAATCATCACCACGGCTCCAATTGGTGGAGAAATCGTTGCGCCGCTATCATCTTTTTCGATTTCGGCTGGTGGGGCTGGTATGACGGTTGGTGGTATCCGGCCTGGGGTTACGATCCCTACTCTTATTATGAGTACAACGAGCCGATTTACGGTTACGACGGGCTTTCGCCGGACCAGATCGTGGCCGGCGTTCAAGCTCAATTGCAGCGGCTCGGTTACTACACCTGGGCGATCGATGGAAAAATGGGTCCGCTCACCCGCGCCGCGATCGCGCGCTATCAGCGCGATCATCTTCTGCCGATCACTTCCGGCATCGATCCAGCCACGCTCGGCTCGCTCGGCGTTATTCGCTGACTTGCAACAACGTCGCGCCTGTCGTTGAAAGGTGGCGTGCAAGATTCGCCGCCGCCGCAAAAGGAAAAACGGAGCCGTGTCAGCGCCGGATTGCTCATGTTCCGGCGCAAGACTTGTCCTGAGCGCAGTCGAAGGATCGACATCCTCGAATTTTTGCTGGCTCACCCCGGCGGACCGTTCTTTCGAAACAAAGATGACGGCGTGTGGACAATTCCAAAAGGCGAAGTGCAGCCCGGTGAAGATCTGCTGACGCGCGCGCGAATTGAATTCGAAGAAGAGACCGGAACAAAAGCGTCCGGGAATTTTATTCCCCTCGGCTCGATCAAACAAAAGGGTGGCAAAACTGTTCACGCGTGGGCTTTCGAAGGCCATCTCCCGCAGAACTTCGAACTGAGGTCGAACACATTTGAGGTTGAATGGCCGGCACGCTTCGGAAAGTTCAGGGAATTTCCAGAAGTGGATCGCGCGGAATTTTTTCGGGAGGAAATCGCGCGACGCAAAATCAATCCGGCACAGATTCCGTTTCTCGATCGATTACGCGAGTCGCTTCGCGCACGTTGATGTCGATCTTAGCGATTGTCCGTGCCTTCTGGCGCGAGGACACAGCGAAATCCGTAAATCACATCGCGCTCGTTCCGATCGACCACGTTGCGATAAGACGATTGCATTTCCGAACGATTGGTCGTCGCCCAGGAACCGCCGCGCAAAACTCCCCAATCCCGACCCGTTCCGCTGCTTCCGCCTTTGTACGTGTCCGCGCACCATTCCCAAACGTTGCCGCCGAGATCGCACAGGCCTAACGAATTAGGTTTAAAGCTGCCAACCGGCATCGTCGTTCCGCGACGCTGTGGTGCGCCATAGTTTCCAGCGGTGGTCGGCGGCGGCCATTGTTTCCCCCACGGAAATTCGTTTTTGATTTTGCCGTCGCGCGCTTGCGGCGTTACGCCGCTCTCGTTTGGTAATCCAACCGCCGTGCTCCATTCCCGGTCGGTCGGGAGGCGATATGATTGGCGATCTTCGATCAAATTTTCGTCGCGCTCTTTTTCGGTGAGCCATTTGCAGAACGCCATCGCATCGAACCAGTTCACTTTTACGACTGGATGAGTTGGCGCCTGTGCAAAATCCGCCGGCTCATAATGCCGTCCGCTCGCACGCAAAAACGTTTCGTAATCCTGCACTCGAGTTTCCCAAACGGACATGCGAACGTCGCCAACAGGGATTAACTTCATCCCTAACGAATTGATGAACAGTTGCCCCGGCTCGGGACCGACGCTTTTTTCCAAACGCGCCGCCAGAAACGCCTGTTGCTGCGGCTCGACTTTGCCACTGACCGAAGTCGGCTTGTAACCACCAAGCCGCAAATCGTAAGTCACATCGCCCGGTTTTACTTCTTCGATCACGAGCGGTGTTTGACCGAGCTCTTTGCCGCTGGTCGTGACCGTTGCGCCGCCCGGCGCGCTCGTGATCTTCACGCTGCCGTTGGCAAAAACAAAATGGACGACGTTTTCGTGTTGCGGATCGATGTCGATCTTTTGTTGTTCGTTAGGCCAACCATCTAAATGCGCGGTCAGGTCGTGTGAGCGCGCCGGCAACTCGAGTCGAAGCGGAGTGCGCCCACGCGTTTTTCCATCGACAGAAATCTCGGCGCCGCTCGGCTCGCTCGCGATATTCATCGTCGCGCTGACGAAGGCGAATGATTTGTGCGCGGTTTCTTCACGCGTTACTTCAACGTCGTCACGCATCTCCCAATCGCCGCGATGCGCGATCAAGGAATATTTTCCGGTTGGAAGATCGACAATCGTTTGCGGCGTTGTGCCCTCCCGCGAGACCTGACCATCGTCGCTTCGCATCGAAAATTGCGCGCCCGTCGGCTCAGACTGGACTTCAAGCGCGCCTCTACTCCGCACAAGACGAAACGCCGGCAGATTGACCGAGCGCTTCGCGGTAAGATCAATGGCGGATTCGATCGGTTCATAACCCGGACTCATGATCCGCAGGTTATATTTGCGCGGCTCCAAATCTTCGAACGTCGCCGGACTTTTCTGCGCATGATCGCCCAGGACGACGAGCGCTCCGGCCGGCTCAGTCCGAATCGTCGTTTGCAAATGGAGATCGAGATTTGATTGCGGCTGATGGAGCCAAAACCAAGCGCCCGCTCCCGCGATCGCCAGGATCGACATCGTCGCGACCAACATTTTCGTGCGCGATTTTCTCGGCCGCTCGCCCCGCTCGAGCGCTCGGAGATCGCGATGCATTTCCGCGGCCGATTCGTAACGCTTCTTCGGATCGTTCGCGCACGCTTTGACCAGGACGTTGTTGAGTTGGAGCAACTGCTCGCGATCGGGTCGCTGGCTTAACTGCGAATCGATCTCCGGAAAATCGAGCCGATCCTTCCCGGTGCAGGTTTCGTAGAGAAGTTTGCCGAGGCTGTAAATATCGGCCTGCGGCGTGCCCGGACCTTCCGGCGGCACATAGCCTTCCGTCCCGACGAACGATTGCTGCCCGCTCGCCGCGACTAATCCGATGTCGGCAAGTTTCGGCACGCCTTCAGTGAAAATGATGTTCGAAGGTTTGATGTCACGATGGGAAAGTCCGTTCGCGTGTAAAGCCTCCAGCGCTTCAGTTAACGAGACGCCGAGGTGAATCGATTCGTCGGCGGAGAGTCGTTTTTGCCGGCCAAGATCGCTCTTCAACGTCCGCGGCTCGTAGCTGGCGATGTCGATCTTGCGACCGGCCAAGTGATCGTCCGCCAGTTCCATACTGTAATAAAGATATTCGTTGGTCCGGCCGACGTGCAGAATGTCGACGAAACCGGCGTGCCCGCGCGAGATCGGTTCGAACGCCGACATTCCTTCGAACTCACGCAGGAACGCGCGCTCGCTCTCGAACGTGCTGCGATAAACGATTTTCACCGCCCGCAATGCGCCAGTCACCGTCCGGGCCAGCCAAATCTCGCCATAAGCGCCGCGCCCGATCACGCGCAAAAGTTCGTGATCGGGAATAATTGGAATTTGAGCGGAAACTTGGTCGGGAATTTCTCGATTTTACACAAGCGACGAACGCGAGGCAATTGTTCAGGCCGTAGATGTCGATCTTAGCGACCGGATTTTTCCAAGGCCTTGATTTCCTTTTTCAACACCGCCGACACCCGATGCCGCGCGAGATAGACCTGACCGACGCTGACTCCCAATTGGTCGGCGACCTTTTGCGCCGGCCATTCTTTGCGGACGTAACAGTCGAAAATTTGAAACTGTTTATGATCGACCTTTTTCTTCGCGCGCGCGATTGCCGCCTCAAACAAATTCTCTCTCCATTCTGCTTCCCATACCGCGTCAAGATCGACAACGTGCGAATCCGGTACGCGCTCGATCGTCGCGGTGAGACGATCGTCCGCGGCGTGTGGACGTTTCATGTTTCCCGGTTCCCGTTTGCGAAATTGATCGACGATTCGCCAGCGCGTGATTTGCAAGAGCCAGCCTTTGAAGGAGCCGATCGCCGGATCGTATTTCAACTTGTCGATCTTCTTCGCCACCGTGATCACGGTTTCCTGCACCACTTCTTGCGCTTCCGCGTCGGTCAGGCCGGACTTGCGCGCCGCTGAATAAATCAGCTTCCAGTAAGTATCGAAAAATTCCTGCCAGCGCTTCTGGTCGTCCCAATTGACCAGTCGATCGACCAAACTCCGGCGCGTCGCAGCGAAGCCGCCACTTTTCATCCTCGCCTTCTAACCGATTCTTCGTCATAGGAAAAGACCACTGAAAGATTTTTGGGGAACCGCCGTATTCCCCTCATGAAAACTCCTGCGCCTCTCTCCAAAGCGTTCGCATCCATCGCTCTTGCCGCCGCGTTTCTCGGGCGAATTCCCGGGCAAATCTTCGGAAATATTTCCTGGCGACCGCCGCGCTGGCTTACCCGAATCGGCGAGAGTTGGAGCCGGCTCGAACGCGCTTATCCACGCCTCATTGCCCCCGGAGTTTTGACAATTTTCGCGGTTCTGTGCGCGAGCGCGTGGACTTGGCACTGGTACTCGCATTTGCCGAAACCGCATCGCGTTACCGCCAAGATCACGCCGATCGAAGTCACCAAACTGGAGAAGGATCTCAAATTTCCGCGGCTCGCAGTTTATTTCAGCGAATCGGCCGCGCGACTGGACGATTTGAAGAAGCCGGCAGTCGGAGGCGTCGAGCTTCAGCCGCACTTAAATGGAACGTGGCACTGGATCAAAGACGATATCCTTGTCTTCGAGCCGACCGGAGATTGGCCGGCCGATCAGAAATTCCGCGTCGTATTCGACAAGAAATTTTTCCCGAGTCAGGTGCGAATGGAACGGTTCACTTACGAAACGCAGACTCCGGCGTTCGGAATCGCCATCAAACAAGTTGAGCTGTATCAAGACCCGACCAATCCGGCCCAGCGCACGATCACGGCAAACATCGAGCTGACACACGCAGTCGAACCCGGCGAGTTGGATCGACATCTACAATTCGGAACGGTCAGTGGTTCGAACCTTTTCGCGTCGAACGATCCGGCGCCGCATTTCAAAATCACTTACGGATTGCATCAGCGGGTCGCATTTGTGCAGAGCTCGCCGATCAAGCTGCCGGAGCAGGACGATTTTGCGAAGTTGATGTTGAGCAAAGGCGTCCGCACATCCCAGGGCGGCGCTCAATCCAAGAACGATCTCGAACAAAAAGTCCAGATCCCGTCGGTCGCATCGATGTTTAAGATCGATTCGATCGAAACCACCGTCGCGCGGAACAAGAATAGCGAACCGGAGCAATTGATCGTTCTCACGACGACAGCCGACATCAGCACGCGCGATTTGGCGAAGGCGATGGAAGTCCGATTGCTGCCAAAGCGCAAAGTTTCCGAAGAAGAAAAAGAAGCCGAGGTGGACAGCTCAGAAGATGCCGAAGCCACGCCGCAACCGTCCGCCAGTCCGAATGACGAGACTGATTCTAAAGAAGAATCGGTTGGTTCGCAGCTAAAGGAAACGGAGCTTTGGAAAAGCGCGGAGGATGTTCCGGATGACGTCTTCGATGGCGCGAAAGTTGTCGCCTATGTTTCGCAGCCGTCAGAAAAGGCGCAAGCTCGACAACACGCATTTCGGATCCGCGTCGAAACCGACGGGGAGCTTTACGTTCGGATAAAGAAAGGCCTGCGCGCAGCCGGAGACTATCCGCTGAGCGACGATTACAACGCGGTGGTGGAAATTCCATCGTTGCCGCGCGAAGTGCAGATCGAAGGTCAGGGCGGCGTCCTTGCGCTCAACGGCGAAAAGAAATTGTCGATCCGATCGCGCGCGCTGAGCGCAATCCAGTTTGAGATCAGCCGCGTCGCGACCGCCCAGATTAATCATCTGGTCAGCCAGACAGCCGGAGAATTCGAAAGTCCGGTCTTCCAAAATTCTGATTACTTCGACAAGGAGAACATTTCGCGCATCGCGACCGAACGGCAGAACATCGCGATGGAAAACAAGTGGAAAGCGAATTACTCCGCGTTCGATTTTAGCCAGCATTTACGCAAACCGGCTGACGGCGGAAGCGAGCGCGGTTTGTTTTTCCTGACCGCCCAGGGCTACGATCCGGTCCAGAAGAAAACTATCGATATCCACGATTCGCGTTTCATTCTCGTTACCGACATTGGAATCCTGACCAAGAAAAACGCGGACGGCACTCACGACGTGTTTCTGATGTCGATCAAAGCCGGCAAGCCGCTCGCCAATGTGACGGTCGATCTTCTTGGCAAGAACGGGATTCCGCTGCAAAGCGCGAAGACGGACCCGAACGGTCATTGCGCGTTTACGTCGGTTGAGAAGTCGACCCACGAGAAAACGCCGGTTGCGTTCGTGGCCCGCAATGGCGACGACGTCTCGTTCATCGCTTACGGGCGCGAAGATCGACAACTGAATTTCTCGCGCTTCGACATCGACGGCGTCGACAATGTGCTCCCCGAAAATCTCGACGCGTTCGTTTTCACCGAGCGCGGCGTTTACCGGCCGGGCGACGAAATCCACATCGGCATGGCAGTAAAACAACGCAATTGGTCGGGAAATCTTAAAGGTCTGCCGCTCGAGACCGAAGTGGTCGACGCGCGCGGTCACGGCGTGCAAACGAAGAAGATCAATCTGCCCGATTCCGCGTTCACCGAATTCACTTACCAAAGCGCGAATGAATCGCCGACCGGTCTTTATACTTTCAACGTTTATCTCGTTAAGAACAGCAAACGCTCCACGCTTCTCGGATCGACCGCGGCAAACGTGAAGGAATTTTTGCCGGACCGAATGAAGATCGATAGTCGCTTGTCGCAAGCTTCAGCGCACGGCTGGATCCAGCCCAAAGAAATGCGGGCGACCGTTTCGCTGGCCAATCTCTATGGAACGCCCGCGACCGAGCGCCGGATCGTTTCGAAAATCGAGCTGATGCCGACCGCGTTCTCATTTTCTGAGTTCAAGGACTACACATTTTTCGATCCGCTCTACGATCCGAAGAAGGAGCGCACCGAACAAACCATCGAGCTCGGGGAAAATAAAACCGACGGCGCCGGTCAAACTCAGTTCGATCTGCAACTCGAGCGATTCAGCGACGCGACTTACCGGATGCGCTTCATCGCCGAAGGATTCGAAGCCGAAGGCGGGCGCAGCGTTACCACCACGACAACCGCGCTCATCTCTGCGTTGCCTTACGTGATCGGCTGCAAGGCCGACGGCGACTTGCGTTACATCGACATGAACAAGCCGCGCGTGGTCGATCTTGTCGCGGTCGATCCGCAGCTCAACCGCATCGCGCTCGGGAATGTAACCGCGAACGTCATCGCGCAGGAATACGTTTCCGTTTTGACCAAACAGGAAAGCGGCAAGTTCGCCTACGAATCGGTCCTGAAAGAACGCACCACGAAATCGGAAAAGATTTCCGTGGCCGCGACCGGCGCTCATTACCCGCTGCCAACGAATGAGCCGGGCAATTACGTTTTCGAATTGCGCGACGATCAAGATCGTCGCCTGGCCAAAGTTCAATTCTCCGTCATCGGTCAGGGCGCGGTTTCGCGTTCGCTCGAGAAAAATTCGGAGCTCCAGGTAAAAATCGACCGCGCGCAGTACAATAGCGGCGACGAGATCGCGATCAGCATCACCGCGCCTTACGGCGGCAACGGCTTGATCACGATCGAGCGCGACCGCGTTTACGCGCAACAATGGTTCCAGGCCACCAGCGCGAGCAGCGTCCAGCACATTCGCGTTCCGGAAAATTTCGAGGGCAGCGGTTACGTCAACGTCGCGTTTGTGCGCGCGCTCGATTCGAAAGAAATTTTCGTCAGCCCGCTCAGCTACGGCGTCGTTCCCTTCACGGCGAACAAAGAAAAGCGCCGCCTCAAAGTCGACCTGAACACAGTCGCGACCGCGAAACCGGGCGAACCGTTGCACATTAGTTACAAAACCGATCGGCCGAGCAAGATCATTATCTTCGCGGTCGACAAAGGAATTCTTCAGGTCACGAATTACAAAACTCCCGATCCGCTCGAGTTTTACTTTCGCAAATGCATGCTGCACGTCGCGACCGCGCAAATTGTCGATCTTATCATTCCCGAATTTTCACTTCTGCGTTCGGTTTCGGCTTACGGCGGCGGTGGCGACATTCAAAAGCTGAATCCATTCAAGCGCGTCACCGACAAACCGGTCGTGTTCTGGTCCGGCATTGTCGATTCCGACCAAACCCAACGCGAAGTTGTTTACAACGTGCCGGATTATTTCGACGGCACGTTGAAGATCATGGCGGTCGCGATCGCGAACGACACGGTCGGATCGGGCGAACGCGAGTCTTTGATTCGCGGACCGTTTGTGATCACGCCGAGCGTTCCGGTGCTGGCCGCGCCGGGCGATGAATTTGAAACCGGCGTCACCGTCGCCAACAACGTCGAAGGCTCAGGGCAAAATGCGCAAGTCGAGCTGCGCGCACAATCGAATGAGCAGTTGTCGATCGTCAGTGGTTCGACCAAAACCTTGTCCATCGCCGAAGGCCGCGAGCAAACCGCGGTCTTCAAATTCCGCGCGAACGACAAACTCGGCTCGGGCGAGATCACATTCGTGGCGAAGGCGAATGGGCAGGAAACGAAACGGCGCGCCACCCTGAGCGTGCGGCCGCCTGCGCCCTACATGACCGAAGTTCACAGCGGCAGTTTCAAGGACAAGATCGACATCGCACTCACGCGGGATATGCATCCGGAGTTTCGCAAACTCGACGCGACCGTTTCCGCGCTGCCGCTCGGTCTCGCCCGCGGACTCGATTCTTATCTGCACGATTTCCCTTACGGTTGCAGCGAACAAATCACCAGCGGCGCATTTTGCCGCTTGATGCTGGTCAATGAATCCGATTTCGGATTGAGCCGCGCCGAGGTCAATAAACAACTCGAACACACGTTCGGAATTTTGGCGCGCCGTCAAAACGATCAGGGCGCGTTCGGTTATTGGGTTCCGGAGACGGGGGATCACATCAGCTTCGTTTCGGCGTACGTGATGGATTTTCTGAGCGAATCGAAAGCCGCGGGCTTTGCGCCACCGCCGGACATGTTCGCGAGCGGGCTGCGCTATTTGCAAAAGATGGTCGGCAAACAACCAGAGGACCTGACCGATGCGCGTCGAGTCGCCTACGCGATTTACGTTCTGACGCGCGAAGGCGTCATCACCACCAACTACATTCTCAATCTGCGCGATTGGCTCGACAAAAACGCGAAAGATGAATGGCAAAACGATATCGCCGGAGTTTATCTCGCCGGCGCTCTCCATTTGCTGCACAAGGACAGCGAGGCCGAGCGTTTAATCGATAATTACAAGTTCGACGATCGCAAGAACAGCCTGCGCGACGATTTCTTCCAGCCGCTCGGGACGAACTCGCAATACATCGCGGTGATTGCCCGCGAATTCCCGGCCCACTTGCGGAAAATCTCGGCCGAGCAATTCCAAAAAATGCTGAAACCGATCGGTGACGGCGAGTTTAACACCCTCTCGTCCGCTTACGCGGTGCGCGCGTTGAAAGGGTATTCGCACGCGGTCGCGCAAAATCCGCCCGAGCTTGCGATTGCCGAACTGCACAAAGACAAGAGCGAGACGCGTCTGATAAATGAAGTGAAAGCGTTGTTGCGCTCGGAACTTTCCGGCAACGCGAGCGGCGTTCGGTTCAGTTCGGCGCAGCGATTAAGCGGACCCGGCGCGTTCTTCCAGGTGGTCGAAGTGGGATTCGATCGGCAAGTTCCGAATCAAGCGTTGAGCAATGGCCTCGAAGTTTACCGGGAAGTGCTGGGCAAGAACAATGAGGCCACGACGCGAACGAAGCTCGGCGAACAATTGCATGTCCGCATCCACGTGCGCAGTTTGCAACGCGAATTTCTTACCAACGTGGCCGTGGTCGATCTTTTACCCGGTGGCTTCGAAGTCGTTGATTCTTCGATACACACCGGCACCGGCGCCACCCCGGGCGTGGATTATGTCGATGTCCGCGAAGATCGCGCGGTCTTCTTCGTGACCGCGCCGACCAACGCGCTCGAGATCGATTATCAGATCAAATCGGACAACCGAGGAAGCTTCATCGTGCCGCCGGTGTTCGCGCAATCGATGTACCAGCGCAACATCAAAGGCCGCGGCGTTGGCGGAAAAATTACGGTCACGGAATGAACGTGTTTCGCAAAACGCTGCGGTCGCTACTGCTGATATGCGCTTTGATCAGCGTGGTCTGGCTGCTTTTGCCGAAACCGCCGTTGCTCGACGGCATTTCGTTTTCGCAAGTCGTTCGGGATCGCAACGGCAAGTTGCTTCGCGTCGCGCTCAGTAGCGATCAAAAATTCCGGATCTGGACGCCGTTCTCCAAAATTTCACCGGACCTGGTCAATGCGACGCTGAGCTACGAAGACAAATATTATTCGAAACATCCGGGGGTGAACCCAGTCGCGCTCGCTCGCTGCGCTTTGAACCTGGCCCGCTTTCATCGCGCGACCGCCGGTGGATCGACAATCACGATGCAACTGGCGCGGCTACGGTTTCATCTTCACACCCGAAGCGTTTCCGGAAAGCTCGAACAAATTCTGCGCGCGATTGAATTGGAGCGGCATTATTCGAAAGACCAAATCCTGGAAGCGTATCTGAATCTCGCGCCTTATGGCCGGAACATCGAAGGCATTGGCGCGGCCAGTCTGATCTATTTCGATAAGCCGGCCGCGCAGTTGAGCGGGCCGGAATCGGTCGCGCTCAGCGTGATTCCGCAAAGTCCAAGCCGCCGCGCGCTTTTCACCGGGCGCGATAATCAATCAGCCAACCTGGCGCAATCGAATTGGTACGAACGAACTCGGGCCAACACGCGTGCTTTTTCCGGACGCGAGTTCCGGGCGCGGGTGGAACGCGATGGAAAATTTCTCGCGCCGCATTTCGTTCAACAAGTCCTGCAGAAGTCACACGGTCGCGAAGAAATCGTGACCACGCTCGACTTGGAAAAGCAGCAAGCGATTGAGCGACGAATCGCCGATTACGTTGCCTGGAGCCGCAATCGCGGAATCGAAAATGCCGCCGCAATGTTGGTCGACACGCGGACAATGGACGTGCTCGCCCAAGTTGGCTCCGCCGATTTCGATAAGATCGATATCAACGGCCAGGTCGATGGAACGCGCAGTGCGCGGTCGCCTGGTTCGACCTTGAAACCGTTTGTTTACGCACTCGCGCTCGAGCAGGGACTGATTCATCCGTTGTCGATCCTGGCCGATGCGCCGCGAAGTTTTGGTGATTACAATCCGGAAAATTTTGATCGCGAATTTCTCGGGCCGATTCGCGCGTGCGATGCGCTTGCGCGCAGCCGCAACGTTCCGGCGGTTGAACTGACATCGCACCTTGCGTATCCGACGCTGTTTCAATTTCTCAAGAGATCCGGCGTCCACTTGCGTCATCCAGAATCATTTTACGGCCTCTCGCTTCCACTCGGCGGCGCGGAGGTTTCGATGCAGGATCTGGTTCAGCTCTACGCCGTTCTTGCGAACAACGGCGAATTGCGATCCTTGCGATTCACGATGCGGGATCCGATCGCACCGGCGAAAAAAATCCTTTCGCCCGAAGCAGCGTTCCTCGCTTTAGAAATGCTGGGCAACGTTCCGCGGCCGGAAATGAATTGCGCGGACGGAAGCGGCAGCACGCCGGTCTATTGGAAAACCGGAACGTCGCACGGATTTCGGGACGCATGGTCGATCGCCATTTTCGATCATTACGTTCTCGGGGTCTGGGTTGGAAATTTCGATGGTCGCGCGAATCCCACGTTTGTCGGACGGACCGCCGCTGCGCCGTTGTTATTTCAAATCATCGACAGCATGCGCGCGAGCTGGCCGGAAGCGAATACGCCGCATCTGTCGCCGCCGGGCGCGAATTTGAAACGGGTCGAGTTCTGCGCGTTATCGGGCGATTTGCCGAACGAACATTGCACGCAACGCGTGGAAGGCTGGTTCATTCCCGGAATGTCGCCGATCAAAACCTGCGACGTGCATCGCGAAGTGCTGGTCGATCGCGCGAGCGGACTGCGCGTTCCGGTCGATGACGGCACACGGGAATTGCGGCGCGAAGTTTACGAATTCTGGCCAGGCGAATTTCTCACCCTCTTCGAGCAAGCCGGTGTTCCGCGAAAAACTCCGCCGCCGTTTTTGCCGCAAACCGGAAGCGAACTGGCCGGGCGAACCGGACACAGTCCACGAATCGTTTCGCCGGCGAGTAAAGAAATCATCCTGGCGTCGGCTAAAACCGTTCCCTTGCGCGCAAAAGTGGACGGCGACGTGCAAAAAATTTATTGGTTTGCCGGAAAGACATTCATCGGCCAGGCCGGCCCGAACCAGTTTCTCGGTTGGGAGGCAGACACTGGCGATTACGAAATTACCGCACTCGATGATCACGGCCGCGCTAGTTCGTGCAGCGTGATCGTGCACTGATTGCGGCGGTCACAGACCGCCGCTACAGGTAAAATGAATGTCTCGCCAATACACACTGCAACGGCCGCCAAGATCGACATCGATCCATATCGATTACGCGGCCGAGCTGAATGAGCAGCAGCTTGCCGCCGTCACCGCTCAGCCCGGACCGCAGTTGATCATCGCTGGCGCCGGTTCGGGCAAAACGCGCACGCTCACCTATCGCGTCGCCTACTTGCTCGAGAACGGGATCGATCCACGAAACATTTTGCTGCTCACGTTTACCAACAAAGCCGCGCGCCAAATGCTCGACCGCGTGGCGAACCTGTTGCCAATCGACGCGAGCGGAATTTGGGGCGGAACGTTTCATTCGGTCGGGAATCGAATGCTGCGACGGCACGGCAGCGCGCTCGGATACAACAGCGGATTCACTATCATGGACCGGGAAGACCAGAAAGATTTGATCAACACCGTTGTCGCCAGCGCGGGAATCGATCCGAAAGAGATCCGGTTTCCGAAAGGCGACGTGCTCGCGGAAATCTTCAGTTTCGTGGTCAACACCGAGACGCCGCTGGAAGAACTACTCGCGGAAAAATTTCCTTATTTCCTGCCGCTGCTCGAAAAAATCACCGACGTCCAGGCGCACTATGAGAAAAAGAAGAAGGCGACGAACTCAGTCGACTTCGATGACCTTCTCGAGAAGACGTTGTCGATGTTGCAGAAGCACGAGGGGATCGCCTCATTTTATCGGCGGCAATTCCAGTTCATTCTGGTCGACGAGTATCAGGACACGAACAAAATCCAGGCCGATTTGATCGACCTGCTCGCGCGCGAGCAGCGCAACGTCATGGTCGTGGGCGACGACGCACAGTCGATCTACTCCTGGCGCGGCGCCAACTTTCAAAACATTCTCGAATTTCCGAAACGTTACCCGGACGCGAAGGTTTTTAAGATCGAGATGAATTACCGAAGCGTGCCGGAAATTCTGGAAGTCGCCAACGCTGCCATCGCCGCGAACGTCGACCAGTTCAAAAAAAACCTGCAACCGACGCGCGAATCCGCCGCGGTGAAGCCGGCCGTCGTCGCGCTGAACGACGGCAACGAGCAAGCGCAGTTTATCGCGCAACGAATCCTCGAGCTGCGTGATGAAGATGTCGATCTTAACGAAATCGCCGTGCTTTATCGGGCCCATTATCACGCGCTCGAGCTGCAACTCGAGCTCTCGCGGCGCGGAATCCCCTACCAAATCACCAGCGGCATCCGTTTTTTCGAACAGGCGCACGTCAAAGATGTGATCTCGTTCATTCGCTTCGTCGCCAATCCGCGGGACGAAGTGGCATTCAAACGAATGGTGAAATTGCTTCCCGGCATTGGAAACCGGAGCGCGGAGAATCTTTGGAACGCGTGGGATAAATCATTGAACGAGCGCGGCGAGATCACGTCGTGGAGCGAACGTTTGCTGGCGATGAGCGTGAGCGCAAAGTCGAAGAAACATTGGACCCAGCTCGCGCACACGCTGGACGAGATTGCGCCCGATGGTCAGCCGAATCCGCCGTCGGAGATGATCACATCGGTGGTCGAAGCAATCTACGACGATTACGCCAAAGTGAACTTCACCAATTACGAACTGCGCCGGGAAGATTTGAACCAGCTGGCCGCGTTTGCGCGTCAGTTCAAGGACCTGAACGAATTTCTTTCGCAGCTGGCGTTGATTAGCAATGTCGATGCTGAAGCAGCGCCGAACCAAACGGGTGACAAGGAAGCGGTCAATCTTTCTACCGTTCACCAGGCCAAAGGGCTCGAGTTTCACACTGTGTTTGTGATCTGGCTGACCGACGGAATGTTTCCGAGTAGTCGCTCGATGGATCAGCGGAAAGATTTGGAAGAAGAGCGGCGTCTGTTTTACGTCGCGATCAC
>DASQBB010000019.1:0-3025 GCA_035635435.1 Chthoniobacterales bacterium
GCGCCATTCAGCGTGCTCCTGAATAAATATCGAGCCACCCTCAAAAAGATCGCTTTGGGCGATAACCCGGGAGCGTTTCTCTTTGTCAGGCGTTACGGTGACGACGTTGACATTCTTGTTTTTCAACGCCTGAATCAGCCCCTTGCTTATAGGAGAGTCCTCGATAAGCAACGTGCCTCGATAGCGGGTGCACATATCGACGATTTTTTCGAGTAGTTGTGGAAACGGAAAGCGACCTCTGACAACTTCGAGAACGTAGAAGGTCTCACCGCGATTAAGCAGTACAACCCCCGCCGAGTAGTCCCCGGTCTCGGCTTCGCTTAAGGCAATGTCCCAACTCATAACGATTTGATCTTGAGGTCCGAACACAATTTCCGAATAGGATTTCAACCACTTGTTCTTGATAAACGTTCCCTCAGCAGAAACTGGAGTCTGTTGATACTGGGCAAGAAACCCCATCGAGCCCATTCCCTTTCTTAAATTCAATAATACCTCGTCGGGCTCGTGATCCGGGTGAAGCAACTCTCCCGGCGAACGAAAGTAGGCAGCATCCGGTCCAGTCGGGATACAACTGCCAGTTGGAGCAATAGCTGGCAGATTAAGGACTTCGAATTTACTGTCCTGCTCCTGTAAGTAGCCGACGAGATCCTGTTGGTGAACGCGCTGCATGAGCACCACGATCCGAGCGGACTTCTTGTCGTCCAGTCTGGTCAGCAGGGTTTCGCGGTACCAATCGATAGTGCGTTTGCGAACGACCTCAGAAAAAGCGTCTCCAAGCTTAATTGGGTCGTCAATAATGAACAAATTGCCGCCGAGGCCGGTGAGCGTGCCCTCGATGGAAGTTGCGTAACGCTTCCCGCGCAATGTGGTGGTAATTTCCTGATCGGTGTTGCGCGCAACGCGCATGTCCGGAAACACAGTCTGGTAAAGAGGATCGTTGACCACTCGGCGAAAGTCGTTGGCGTGGACCTTTGCCAAGTCCGCAGAATAGGAAATCGCTACCGCACGTTCGGACGGATGGTGACCGAGAAACCAGGCCGGTAGGGCGACCGAGGCACAGATGGATTTTAGATTACGCGGCGGGACTGTGATAATCAGCCGCTTGACCTCGCCGGTAGCAACCTGGGACAACTTGTAGGTCATAGCATCGATATGCCAGTTGGGTCGAAACTCTATCCCCGGCCGAAGCACCCCAAACACATACTGAACGAACGACCGGAAATCAGTCGCTAGTGCCGCGCGCAAGACCGCTTGCTGCGAAAAATTACTCGGGACGGGAGTGGCGGTCAGATCGGCCATGGTAAGGATTTTCTCGGCGTTTCTCGGCTTCGGAAACTAAATGCGTGGTTGCGATTGGACGTGAGTCAATCATGTCTCAGGAGGCCGGAGGCGATTCACCGGTCGAGTTGTCTTGGGGCGAAGTGTTACGACGCCGTCCCGGAGTTCAGGGGACGCAATCACCTTTGGTTCGATTACCGGACTGGCGCGCGGTTGGCGTGAGACATAATCATCGAGGATAGCTTGATGACTGGGCAATAGAGCTTCCTCGATTTTACCCCTCTGGCCAGCCAGCAAATCCACACCAAATTTTGCCGCTATGTCCATCAAGTCTTTGCGGGCGTGACGATCGCCTTTGGCGAACTGATTGACGAGCTGTTCGATGCCAACAACCGCTTTAGATATTAAGACTTGTCGTTCACCCCTTTTGACCTCAACCTTCTTGTTAAGTGCATCCTCCAGAGCCTTTTTCAGATCTGGTGCGAGGGTTGCATCCTTGCGCGGTCGGCCCGTTGGGTGGGGTGATGGGGCGCCCTTCTTGAATTGATGTTCTCTTGGCGGGTGTCCGGGGCCGACTTTATACTCAGGATTTGGTGAGTTTCCGCTGACGGTCGGAGCTGGATCGGAGGTCGGTTTTTTCGGAGGGTTTTGGTCAGCGCTCATGGCAACACCGAGCCGGGCGTCGGGGCCGCTCCGCCAGGATCGAGTTTTCCTTTGGTGAGGGGAGCGCGTTCCATCTCAATGTCCTCGAAGGTTCTGTTCGAGCCATCAAGGGTTGCGGTCTTGCCGGTATATTTCTGCCAGCGACATACAATGACGTCGCAATAGCCGGGATCATATTCGATTACGCGGGCATGGCGCCCGGTCTTCTCCGCCGCGATGACAGTCGTGCCACTGCCCGCAAACGGGTCTAGCACAATTTCCGCGCGCCGTGTCACGTCGCGTATGGCATCGGCAATCATCGCAACCGGCTTGACGGTCGGATGCATTGCAAGCTCGTCCAAGCGACCATTGCGAAAGGTATTGACCCCGGCATATTCCCACACGTTGGTGCGATAACGACCGTGCTGGCCAAGCTCGAAGGTGTTGGTATGCGACGCACCGCCGTTCTTGAAAACAAAGCAAAGCTCGTGCTTGGATCGATAGAAGCTGCCCATGCCGGCGTTGTCTTTGGCCCACACCACAAGATTCTTAAGATCGAGGTCATTGTCCCGACCGGCGGTGGTCAGCTCGGTCAGGTGTCGCCAATCCATAAAAACGAACATGATGGCGCCGTCCTTGCAGCAAACCTTCGCGCAGCCCAGGAACGACGACAAAAAGTCGGTGAACTCGCGCTCGGACATCTCGCCCGATGCCATCGCAAACTCCTGATGCTTGACCTTTCCCAGGCCCGATACATGTCCATCGATTGGAACATTGAACGGCGGATCCGTCAAAACCACGTCAGCCTTTTGGTCTTCGAGCAGTCGTTGATAGTCGGATGGATCCCGCGCATCGCCACAAAGCAGGCGATGGGTGCCCAGAATCCAAAGATCGCCGGTTCGGGAGACAATATTTTGAGGAACCCTGCCGCGAAAGTCGTCGTCGGGACCGGACTCTTGCGGGCGCTTTTCGGAAGCTTCGTCAAGGATCATGTCAATCTCGCCGAGCGAGAAGCCTGTAACCTCAATGTCATCGAACTGCACGTCTTGAAGAAATTGTAGCTCGATCGCCAGGGTGTCGCGATCCCACCCCGCAAGCTCGGCGA
>DASQBB010000020.1:0-2380 GCA_035635435.1 Chthoniobacterales bacterium
GAGTGTGTCGCGCACATGAAGCTCAAACGAATCTTCATCGCTCGTCACACAAGCGATTCCGCCCTGCGCCCAGGCCGTGCTTGTGTCCGGCCCCTTGCGCTTGGTGATGACCGCTACCGAACCGTGCTTCGCCGCTTTCAAACCTAAGCTCAGCCCGGCGATGCCGCTGCCGATCACGACGAAATCGTATTCTTTCATCCCAACAAAATATTATCGATCAAACGCGTTTTGCCGAAGTAGACCGCCAGCGCGAGAAGCGAATTCGGCTTAACGAATTCGATCGGCTGCAAAGTCTCCGCGTCAACAAGATCGACATAATCGATCCGAGCAAGGGGCGCTGCGCTGATGGTCTTGCCAGTAAGATCGACAATCTCTTTCCCAGATTTCTTTCCGGAATCTTTCGCGGCGAGCAAAGCTTTGCGCAAAACAGCGGCCTGCTTGCGTTCTCCGGCATTCAAATATGCGTTGCGCGAACTGCACGCGAGTCCGTCTTCTTCCCGCACCGTCGGCACCGCGACGATGTCGATCTTGTAATTCAAATCGCGCACCATCCGGCGAATGATGGCGAGCTGCTGAAAATCTTTCTCACCAAACACTGCCGCGTCCGGTTGCAAAATATTGAACAGCTTCGCCACGACCGTGCAAACACCACGGAAATGCCCCGGCCGCGATTTTCCTTCAAGCACGCCTGACAGCGAATTCTCTTCAACGAACACCGAACGATGGTCCGAATACATTTCGCCGAGCGGCGGCCTGAACAAAAGGTCGACACCTAACTCTCGGCAGAACTCTTCGTCTTCCTTTTCAGGGCGAGGATAACGTTCGTAATCGCTTCCGGGTTCGAACTGGAGCGGGTTCACAAAAATACTGACGACCACTTCGCCATTTTTCCCCGCCTTCTCGCGCGCCACTCGAATCAACTCTCCATGCGCTTTGTGTAAGGCGCCCATCGTCGGTAGCAACACGCGCCGCTTTTCGTTAGATCCTTGTGCGGGAATATTTGCCACGCCTGTGACAATCTTCATCGCAGAACTCTTATCTTGGCGCGCGATATGGCTGATGCGCTTCGTAACACTTCAGTGGGGCTTTTGTCTTCGGCCCCAGGTTTGGAGCCGTCTGCTGGAATTTTTTTTCCCACTCAATTGCATGTGCAAAGTCGCCGTTTTCCGCGAAGGCGGCTGCGAGTACCTGAAAATATCTCGCCTGCTTCCAATGGGTCAGTTCGCATGCCTTAGTCGCGTAGATCATTGCTTTTTTTCCGTCCCGGAGACGTTCGTTTGGTGACGTTGCCAAGCATAAGGCGAGACCACCGTACGCCGCGGGATAGTTAGGGCTAATTTCGATAGCACGATAACAATCTCGCAGCGCCTTTTCATCTTCGGCTTTACCAAAGAACCCTGCGCTCCGGTTGGTGTAGGCCATAGCGCTGTTCGGATCTAGTTCCACTGCTTTCGTGCCATCGGCAATCGCGGCGTCGTATTTCCCCTGTGCTGCGTAAACCGCGCAACGATTTGTGTAAGCCAATGCAAATTTTGGATAGAGGCGAATTGCTTCACTATAGTCAGCAACTGCCTTTTTATAGTCTCTCATCGCGTCAAAGACGTCTCCACGGTTGAGGTAATACACTGGCTCATCGGGTTTCAACCGAATCGCATTGTTGAAATCTGCGAGCGCCCGCTCGTACCGACCCTGACTAGCGAGGATGTTACCTCGATTGCTAAGCGCGCTGGGCATATCTGGAACAAGTTTCAAGGCGCGATCCAGATCAGCCACTGCTCTGTCGTCATCGCCCCTGTCATGATAAACGGCGCTGCGAGCTAAGTATGCTGGCGCAGAGTTTGGATCTAAACGAATCGCTTCGTTGCTATCAGCAAAAGCACGGTCGTTATCACGCTTCATTACATAAATTCCCGCGCGTCTGGCGTACGCTACGGCAGATTTTGGATTCAAGCGGATCGCCTCAGAAAAGTCCGACAGAGCCTCTTCATAACTGCCTTTCTCGTAACGGGCGAGACCGCGAGCGAAATAAGCCGGGGAATAATCGGGATGAAGTCGAATTGCTTCATCGAATATCTCTATCGCTTCGTCGTATTTTTTTTCGCTTCCCGCCTTTATCCCGCGCTGCATCAGAGCGTCCGTATTGTCGGTCGCGGCTGCCAGTGCGTGGAAAGCAGCACAAGCCAAGAGCCAAACAAAGAACCGTCCAAGGATTCGCACCCTGCAACCATTAACTACTCAGCGGCGCCGTGCGAATTAAGAAACTGTAATGACGATCAGTTGCGCTGCCTAGTTCACTTCGTAATCGACGTCGACGACCACGCGCACGGTCTTGCGTTCCGGGGTGGCGGCATCCCGATCTTCCACTTGAAACCAACCCTGC
>DASQBB010000021.1:0-4298 GCA_035635435.1 Chthoniobacterales bacterium
CCGTTCAACGGAACTTTGATTGGCCCTCAACCGCTAATCCTGATAGCGATTTGTAGGTGGCATTCTCTCCGTCCGTGTCAAATCATTATTGCAAGGAGTGAACGATGTCCAAGGTTGCGCTGTACGTTCCGCTTGAGGCCAAGCCGGGTAAGGAAAAGGAAGTCGCGGATTTCCTTAAATCGGCGCTGCCGCTGGTCAACGCCGAACCGGGCACGGTCACCTGGTTTGCTATCCAGGAAGGCCCGTCGTCGTTCGCGATTTTCGACACATTCGACGACGAGGCCGGGCGCGACGCGCATCTCAATGGCAAGGTCGCCGCGGCGCTGATGGCGAAGGCGGGGGAATTACTGGCCAAGCCGCCGGCGATCCACAAGATTGATATCCTGACCGACAAGCTGCCAAAATAGGTTTTATGGGCAGCGTCGCGACCAATTTCTATCGCGCCAACCCGATTGATGGCCAGAGTTGGCATTCTTTGATCTGATTGATTAGTCGACTAGCGCGGCAACTATTCGGCCAGCTTGTAGTATTTCGGCGCGGTTACCATCGGTTGCTAAAATGGTACAGTTCTACTTCGCTGAAACTTGACGTATTTGGCCAAAATGCCGGCGCCTGAATCTTGGTCGCACCGCGGCTTAAGACTTGCACCTTAGACAGTCCCTCGCGGTATTCGCGTTTCAAAATGGGACTGGGCCAGATGAGCGAGCTTGAGATCAAGTATGTTTCTCCGGATGACCTGCGTCCTTACGCCGGCAACGCCCGTACGCATTCGAAGAAGCAGATCCGGCAAATTGCGGATTCCATCCAACGCTTTGGCTTTACAAATCCGGTGATCGTTTCGGTGGATCGCGAGGTTATTGCGGGACACGGCAGGCTAGCGGCAGCCAAATTGCAGGGTCTAACTTCGGTGCCTATCGTTGTCCTGGCTGACATGACCGAGGCCGATCGACGAGCATATGTCATTGCTGACAACAAACTCGCCGAGCTTGCGGGGTGGGATCGCGACACCCTGGCGATCGAGCTACAATTTCTTCAAGACGTGCAGTTCGATGACATTGAGGTTACAGGCTTCTCGCTCGGCGAGATTGACATGATCCTTGACGAAGCTTCCGAAAAGAGCCCGCAAGAGTGCGGTCCCGACGACGACGTTCCCGCCGGGGTTCCTCAAAATATTGTCTCCCGAACCGGCGATCTTTGGGTCCTAGGCAACCATCGCCTCCTCTGTGGCGACGCGCGGGCCACCCTGGATTATGAGCGACTGCTCGGCGGACAACTGGCCGACTTGGTGGTAACAGATCCGCCGTTCAACGTCGAGATTGATGGGCATGTTTCCGGGCTGGGAAAAGTGAAGCATCGAGAATTTGCGATGGCTTCTGGAGAGATGTCTAAACGCGAATTCACGGATTTTCTATCGTCCTTTCTTAGCTGCGCAAAAGCTTCCTCCAAGGATGGTGCCATCCTGTTTGTCTTTATGGACTGGCGCCACCTAACCGAACTGACAACCGCCAGCAGTGATAACGATCTCACGCTCAAAAACCTTGTGGTGTGGTCGAAGGACAACGCCGGCATGGGGAGCTTCTACAGATCCCAACACGAGCTTTGCTTCGTGTTCAAAAACGGAAGGGCATCTCATACCAACACTTTCGAACTCGGCCAGCATGGTCGTTATCGAACGAATATTTGGCAGTATGCCGGGGTAAACTCGTTCAAAAACGGACGTCTTAACGAACTAGCGATGCATCCGACTGTCAAGCCAGTTGCGATGATCGCCGATGCAATCAAAGACGTCTCGCGACGTGGGGAAATCGTGTTGGATCCTTTTGCCGGCAGCGGAACCACCATCGTCGCCGCGGAAAAGACAGGCCGCCTTGGCCGTGCAATCGAGTACGACCCCGGCTATTGCGACGTGATCGTCCGCCGTTGGCAGAGTTATACCGGTAAAGCCGTAACCTTCGAGCGCACTAATCAGACCTTTGAGGATATGGAGAGTGAGCGCACGTCTTCGATCAAGGACAAATCACCGCTCGATCCTGCGCCTCGAGAGGTACTTCCGTGACCGATGATAAAGAAAATCCGAAACCGCTCGACGATTTACCAACTGTAGATGGCGATAGCTCGTCCGAGCCGGAGTATAAGGTGGGCCCCGGTCATCCGCCCAAAGAATACCGATGGAAGAAGGGATGCCCTTCTCCCCATCCAAAAGGCAGGACTCCGAAGGACCCTGTGCTATCGGACCTGAAGAAAATATTTGAGGAGGCCATCAACAAAAAATACAAGGTAAAAAAGGGCGACAAGGACGTCTTTCTTACGAGGATGGCTCTCGGCATCGATCAGGTCCTCAATAAATTCGCCAAAGGCGATCGTCACGCTTGGTCTATGTTGACCGAAATGGCGGACAAACTCGATGTCGATTTTCTGGCCGGTCAGAAGGGAAAGATTCAGGAAGCGGTTCAGCCAAGTCACCAGGCGATCTTGGATGCCTACGTGGCGCGGCAGCTGCGTGGCCCTAATCAAAGGGAATGGTCCCCAGTGGACGAGGACGCGAACGCGCCGAACGAACTTCGTGAAGGTCTTGTTTCCCTGAGGCCACCAAAGACAACGAGAAAAGTCAACAGGGTGAAGCTCCAATAAGAGATTGCGACTAAGCAACTTGCGACCTGACTACAGCGCGACGAGGAGAGCAAACGCACATGATCACCACTGAAGCGCTACTGAAGGAGGATGATATTTCGCCGCGAGCCGCTTTGCGCTCGCTGCTCGCAACCGATTTTCTATCATTCATCAAATATTCGTTTGGCGTGCTGCGGCCCGGCATCCTATTCAAGTCGAACTGGCATATTGATGCGATGGCCTACAAGCTGTCCCAGGTTGCAACCGGCGATATCAAGCGACTGATCATTACCGTCCCACCGCGCAACCTCAAATCAATTTGCGCGTCCGTGGCGCTGCCCGCCTGGTTCCTCGGCCACAATCCGTCCGAACGCGTTCTAGCAGTTTCATACTCGTCAGATTTGTCGAAAACTCATGCCAACGACTTCCGTCAAGTAGTCAATGATCCGCTTTATCAGACAATCTTTCCTGACATGCGCGTCAAACGCGACACCGACCGTGAGATTACTACAACTGCTCGCGGCAAACGTTACGCGACCTCACTGGAGGGCACCTTGACTGGCCTCGGCGGCAATCTCATCATCATCGACGATCCCATCAAGCTCACTGACGCATTTTCCGAGGTCGTTCGGAAGCGCAGCATCGACTGGTACAAAGAAGCGCTGGTTACTCGCGGGGACGACAAAAAGGCGACGCGCATTGTCGTCGTCATGCAGCGGGTGCATATGGAAGATCTCGTCGGATATCTGCAGGAAAACGACGAGTATGACATCCTAAATTTACCAGCAATCGCTCCCGAGAACGTCCAAATTCAGACTGGACCGAACAGTACGCACCAGCGTTACCTCGGAGAGATTCTTCATCCAGACCATGAACCAGCCGAGGTTCTTCTTCGACTGAAAAAAACCATGGGCCTAATGCCTTTCTCTGCGCAGTATCAGCAAGCGCCGGTACCGATCGGCGGTGCGTATATCAAGAGTAAATACTTAAAGTCCTATTCGCATTCGCAGATTAGCCCTCAGCAAGGAGACCAGATTGTCTTGAGCTGGGACATTGCCATGCGGGAGATGGAGAACAACGATTATTCGGCAGGGGTGGTTCTGCTTTGCCGCGGAGAGACATTCTATGTTCTTGAGGTCGTCAGGGGGCGGTTTCCGTTTCCGCTCTTGACTGAAAAGATAATTAACATGCGCCAACGCTATCCGCGGGGAGCGCTAATCATTGAAAGCTCTCCGATCAGCATTGGATTGATACAGGCCATTGAAAACAAAAACATAAATGTTGTGAGCATAAAGCCAGAGAAAGATAAAAACTCGCGCGTTATCGCTCAAACAGATCTGATAGAGGGAGGGTCCGTGTTCCTTCCTGAAAAAGCCGAATGGCGCGATGTCTTCCTGAAGGAACTTTTAGAATTTCCTGGCGGCCGCCATGACGATCAGGTGGATGCCTTTGTGCAAGGCCTCGCCTACCAGCGCGGTCAGTGGCTAAGGAAAATCGTGGTCCGCCCGACCACAGGTTATTAAGAAGGATAAGTATCTTCGAGCTCACCTCCTTCTTCCAGCATATCTGCATGTTCCGCCACGGACTGCCGCGACACAATTGAAGATTGCGGGCCACTACCGAAATCACCAAGCAGATAGTCGCGCTGATATGGCCCACTGAATGAATTCTCGGGGACATCCCCTTAG
>DASQBB010000022.1:0-32422 GCA_035635435.1 Chthoniobacterales bacterium
ATGGAAACTTCTCCTGGCTCATCTATCCGAGTCTGAAAATTTCCGGGTCGCCTTTTCGGAGAACGATCTTTCGCATTCTGAAATGCCGTTTTTCTGGCGTGTAGACAACAGCCGATGCATCGAAGGCGTGATCGATCTCGCCTTCTTTCAACGAAGTAACGCCAGCGCGGCTCGGACCGGAAAGTGCCTGATCCTGGATTGGAAAACCGACCGCGTGCCGCCTGACAACACCGAGACGTTGCACGCGCGGTATCGTCCCCAGCTCGCCGCCTACTGGAAAGCCGTCAGTGAGATTGCCAAGCTCGACGTTGAAGCCGCGATTTATTCGACTGCAGCCGGCGCGCTCGTCCGTTACAAAACCGACGACCTCGCCCGTGAATGGTCGCGATTGGAAAAACTTCCGCCCGATCGGTTCGATGTCGAAATCACAAAAGAACTGACGGTTACCGCCTCGTCGCCGGCACCTACGAAATCCGAACAGTTAGAATTCGCAGAGCTTTAACGCGAGTCACCGACACGTCGAGCAATAGATCTGAGCAGGGCGGGTGTTTTCCTCGAGCGGCGGTGGGAAAGATGAAAGATATGCTCTCTGCGGTTTGATGAGATTGGCTGGAAACCCGTAATCGCTATGATTCATCCACGCATACGTCGCGGTGCTTGGAAAATACACAGCATAACCAAAAGTGTAGAGCCCAGGCTTAGTGCGCGTAACCGAATCAACCGGGACTTCACCGGTGGTGGGATTAGGTGTCGGCGGTCCGTCTGCCAACCAGCATCCCTGCTTGATGAAAATGAAGTTTTCCTGACCCTCTGGACATCGACGTTTGAGAGCACCTGCAAGGCTCAGATAAGCCACAGTGCCGCGGGCCAATTCGGGCCATCTTCTCACACGTAAACCCTGATACACGCACGCCAAACCGGGGCAGCCGCGATCAAGATTTCCATTCTCGTCTGGCGACAGTGGTCTGAATTTACTCATTAGTTTTACCAGCTCCGTCCTGCTGATTTCCTGGACGCCGTTGAAGCCACGCGCATCAAGAGCCGGTAGCGATTCGCGAACGTCCTCTGCTAGGCCGTGGGCTCCAAGAGAAAGAATCAGCGCAGCGGCGCTGATGAGAATGACCGTCCTCATCATGTCCGATCCAAAAATGACGGAGGAAGTTCGGCTCCGCATTCTTCGCAATATTTTGCTGTGACGGCGACCGAGTGACCGTTTGGACATTTCCGATCCAAACCTGAATATCCGATCACGGAAGCTGAATAGAGCGTGGCGAAAGCGACCGAATAAAAAACCATCCAATGACCTGAAAAACCGCGGACAACCTCAGGCGGAGCATCGCCTGGCTGCTGAGGATGATTCGTTGTCATGATCATGAACGAGATAAAATTGAGAGCGGCGTAAGCAAAAATTCCGTAGAGAGCAATTCTCATCCACTTAGGGCAGCCAGCGAGCGCGACTTTCCAAAAATCCTTCTGTTTCGCGCCTCGAGTTAAACGGTAGGCGACCAGGACAGTCGGAAACCACACAACAAAAATCCCGATGTGCAGCGCCCACACTGCTTTACCGCCTGGAATTGGGTGACCTGCCACTGCGCTGATGTGCGCGGCGACACTCAAGATGAAGCCAGTGGCCGCGAGCACCATGAAAGGCAGCAAAATTATGCGGAACGCTTTGTCCACAGCATGGTCAGGTTTTTATGCGGAGAAGTTTCTTGATCTCGTCTTCACGACCGCCAAGGCCTGGCGCTGGAATGGGGGGGTGTGCGCGGTTGGAGTGACCCATGAGCTGAGTCGCCGCAGCGCGAACGTCATTTTCCGGAGGCAATCGGAATGCGCGCTCGAAAAGCGGATACCACACGACAACGTTCAGCTTCTCTCGCAGAGCACACGAATGTTTTCTGAAAAGATCACGCCACTCCTTTTCAGCAGGAGTGCCTGGCTCGAACTTGTTTGCATAGAAATCCAGATCAGATGCGATCGTTCCGATTAGCCGCTTGAGCTCCAATGCGGGCTCGAGACCGCCGCGCACGATGATCTGACCTACTGCAAACGTGAGGGCACCGCCAATGACTGTGACAAGAGCAGTGAGGAAGATTTGCACGACACCTAACGAGAAAGAGATAAGCCACGGCAGGGTGTCGTAGCAAACAAGCCGAACTTATATGGCAATGGGGCCGTTGGCTTCATCGATTGGTTAGATGATATTGCGCTCACGATGCCCGGGCGAGCCGCAAAAACATCGTTAGCCACAAAACGAATAGTGGAATCGAAACGGCAAAGAAAGTGATGCGTAGTGCTCGTTGTTGCACCAGCAAAGAGACACTCAGAAGCAAGAAACCGACGTAAAGCGCGAGTTCTCCGAACCAGCCGTGGGCGTACCACCAAGTAGCAAACTGATGTATAGCCAAGGCGCCGAAAAGAATCACACAACCGATCCAGTGTTTGCGTGATTTGGTCGTAGCAAATCGATCGATTCGGGCGAGTAGATGTTGCTTCATCTAACGAGAATTAGACGAACAAGTTTCGTCCGATTGCATTTTGGGGGATCTGAAAGGCTCGGAAAGAATTAACGGTCGCGCTCGCCGCGGATGAATTGTTCGACGCAGCGGTAAGCTTCGTCGTCACTCATCTGGACGGGCGGATGCTTGGAGAAATAGGCGGAGGGCGAATTGAGGACGCCGCCGATCCCGCGATCGAGCGCGAGTTTGCAGCAACGGATGGCGTCGATGGCGACGCCGGCAGAATTGGGCGAATCCTCCACGGAAAGCTTGATGTCAACTTCCATCGGCACGTCGCCGAAAAGCTTTCCTTCCACGCGAATGAAAGCGATCTTGTTGTCGAGCTGCCACGGAACGTAATCGCTCGGGCCGATGTGAATGTTTTCGTCAGCCAAACGCTCGTTCATGACCGATTGGACGGCTTCGGTCTTGGAAGTTTTCTTCGAGGTTAGCCGGGTGCGGCTGAGCATGTTGAGGAAATCGGTGTTGCCGCCGGTGTTGAGTTGGTAAGTGCGCTCGACTTTGACCCCGCGCTTCCGGAAAAGATCGACAATGGTGCGATGAAGCACGGTTGCGCCGAGTTGCGATTTGATGTCGTCGCCGATGATCGGCAAATTTTTGTCGGCAAACCGTTTCGACCAAACCGGGTCGCTGGCGATAAAGACCGGAATGTTGTTTACGAAAGCGACACCGGCCTCGAGCGCGCAGCTGGCGTAAAACCGGGTCGCCTCGTCGGAACCGACCGGCAGATAATTGACCATGATCTCGGTGGCGGAATCTTTCAGCTCGCCGATGATTTGTTCGCGGGTGGATTCTTTTTCCAAAGGCAGAAAAGTGCGGAGCGGGTCGTGCTCGGCCATGTGGGGCGCGAAACTGTCGAAGACGCAGCCCATTTTCACGATGGCGCCGGTGAGGCTGACTTTATCGCAAAAGACGTTGGTGCAATTGGGGGGCGCGAAAATGGCCTTGCTGACGTCGAGCCCGACTTTCCGGCGATCGATGTCGAAGGCGGCCACAACCTCGATGTCCCCGGGCCGATACGAGGCGATTTGCTTGTGCATCAGGCCGACGGCGCTGCCATTGACCCCGGAGCCGCGGTAGAAGTTGATACCCTGAACAAGCGAGCTGGCACAGTTGCCCACTCCGACGATGGCGATACGGATCTTTCTCATGGGAAAAAAGAAATCCTACCCGCAGCGGTGCGCTTGGGGCAAGATACAATCTAATAGGTTTGAAAGCATCAAAGTTAAGGCGGTCACGGCAATGTCGGGTCTCGTCCGAGGAGGAACGCCACCCTGATTTGAGCGTGGAAAGTGCCGTAGTTAGCGGTAGCATGCAAGCAATTTTGAGGACATTCGTTAGGAAATATTCGGCCGCCGGGCGAATGCCGATTTTTGTCGTCGTTTTGTTCGCCAACGGGCTTTTTAGCAGCCTGCGGGCCGAGCTCCCGAGTTACGAGATCGAACAAGGCGTCGCGCTGGCCGATGGCCAAAACCCGGAGATCGTTATCGCGCAGAAGAAAGTGGAAGCGGCGCGAGGCGGATTGATCGAAGCGCGCTCGGGTTATTTGCCGTCGGTCATTTCGTCCGGATTCGCCGACAAGCGACAAACGCAAACCGACACCCGGCTGCGGGAGGAGGATTACAACGCATCGGTGCGCGCGCTCCAAAATGTTTATACCGGTGGCGCGGTTTCTAATCAGGTGGGCATTGCCGAATTGATCGTGGAAAAGCAGCGATGCGAGCTCGAAGAAGTGCGCAACAAAGTGGCAATGGATGTGCGGGTCGGGTTTTACGATGTGCTCTTGAACCGAGCCAAAGTGCGGGTGCGGGAAAATTCGGTGCGAGCTCTGGGTGAAGAATTGAAAACCCAGGAGGAGCGATTGAGCGCCGGAATTGTTGGAACATTGAACGTCCGCCGCGCCCAGGTAGCGCTGGCCAACGAGCAACCGGAGCTGGCCAATGCCAAAACGCAGCTCACCAATTCGTATCTTCGGCTGGGCGAACTTTTCGGAATCGATTTTCGCTCAAACCCAGACCAGCCGCGTTTTGAAGTCGCGGGACAATTGCAATACGCAGCGCTCCATCCCGATCTAAACGAATGTCTTGGCCGCGCCGACGTGAGCCGCGCCGAAATCAAAGCCCGCCAGATCGACGTCGAAATTGAAGATCGACAATATCGGGTCGACCGAAGCGAGCTTCGTCCGCACGTTCAGCTTTTTTCCGGTTACGAAGTCTACAGCGAGCGCGACCCCTTGGTCGGACAGGAATTCAACCACGGATATCTGGTCGGCGTAAATGCGACCTGGCATTTGTTCGACGGGTTCGCGACCAAAGGACGAATGCAGGCCACGCACGCGCGCCGCGAAGCGGCGGTGGCAGCGCTTGAGGCCGCGCGGCGCGGCGTCGCCTCCGAAGTGCGGAGCGCGTTTCTCGATCTTCAGCAAGGCGAGAATGTCCTCGAAACAGAAACGAAGAGCGTGCAGACGGCGGACGAATCTCTCGAAATCGCCAAAACAAATCTCGCTGCCGGTTTGGGAACGCAGCTCGATATTTTGCAGGCCGCGGCCGACGTCACCCGCACCCGGACGACGCGATTGAGCGCGATTTATCTGCACAACGTCGCGCTGGCCCGGCTGGCGCGCGCCTGTGGCAGCACGCCGGAAGCGCTCGACTTCGCTTCGAACCGTTTGAAACCCCGGCACGAAAAACAAGCCTTCGATGTGGCCAAGCCGCCGGCAAAACTGACCCAGCGATGAAACTAAAATTCGCTGCTGCGATTTTGTTGTTGTTCGCCACGGCAAATCTGTCCTTCGGCGGGTCGATTACGCTCGACGGTGTTCTGAACACGACGTTGGAGAAAAATCCGGCGATTCGGCAAGCGAAAGCGAACCTGGAGCAAGCGGCGGGGCGTCGACTCGTTCTTCGCTCGATCGTGTGGCCAAATGTAAAAGTGAATGTGCCCGCCGGAGTGCAAGGTGGAGATCGAGCAGGTTCGACTAAGACAAGAATATTTGGGTTCGCGCGCGGCTCGTTCACCCAACCTCTTATCAACGCCGCGATTCCGCCGTCAATTCGGCGCGGAGATGTTGGGGTTTTGATCGCGCAACAGCAGCTCAATCTTGCGGTCGAGCAAGAATTACACGCGGCCCGGGTCGCGTTTTACTCCGCCGTTTACAATCGCGAGCTGCTGTCGGTCCGCGAGAAGCAGCGAGAACATTTGGACGAAAACGTGGCGAGCCAAAGCGACCGCTATCAAGCGGGCCTGGTCGATCGGAGCGCGTTTACCACCGCCACCGTCGAAGCGCGCGAGCTCGATCCGTTGGTGGAAAGCTCGCGGCGCGCCTATAGCGCGGCGCAATTGCAACTGGCGCAGGCGATGGCGATTGATCCCAAATCCGACGCCGCGCTTCCCAGTCCGGACGGCGAATTGACGTTCGCGCCGACGGATGTCGATCTTAACGCCGAAACCACGGCGGCGTTGGAGCGCCGGACCGACATTAGGCTTGCGCGGTTAATCGTCCGCGCGGCGAACGAAGACGAGCGCATCATCGCCGCCGGATATTATCCGAGCGCAGCCGGGAGCGTGACCGGCGATTACATTCCAGTCACCGGAATTCACCGCGAAGGTTCGACCAGCCGGACGCAGGACTTCACCGGATCGGAAATTCGCGAAGGCGCTGCTTACACGTGGCAGGTGATCGACAATGGCAAAGTTGGAGGCGCAGTCCTCAAGGCGCGGAAGGTGCGCGAGATCAACGAAACTGAATTGCGAAAATTGGAAGCGAGCGTCGGCCGGGACCTGGCCCGCATTCGCAACGAACTCGCCGGGATCGGCGCGCGCCACAAATCGTTCGCGGCCGGGACCGATACCGCCGAGCAGACGGCGGCTGCCGTTCAACAAAATCTCGGGAGCGGTCTTGCCTCACAATTGGAATACCGCCTGGCCGAAGGCAGTCACCTGAAAACGCAAACTGGATTGCTGGAGGCGAGTTATCTTCATAACGTCGCCCTGGCGGAATGGGACCGCGCCACCGGGCGTTATTTCCAATTCGCCGAAGATGTGCATTAATTGCACTCCTTGAAGGTGCCGAAGTCCAGGCAGGTTTGGTGGGTCGTGGGCGCGCTGCTCGTGCTTATTTGCGGCGTGGCCTATTATTTTTTCATGCCGGTAGCGGAGGTGGCCGTCGTCCGCCGCGGCACCGCGATCTCCGCGGTCTACGGAACGGTGCGGATCGAGCCTGCATTTGTCGTCCACGTTCGGGCGCAGAATTCCGGGTTCATCCAATTGGCTGAAGAATTTTCTGCCGGTCGCGGCGCAATTGGTAAAAGCGTGACCAAAGGCCAGTTGCTCGCGAGCATCGCCGACGAAACAACCGCGCGACAATTGAAACAGGCGCGCGCCGATCTGCAGGCAGCGACCGAGCGCGCCAAACTGCCGTTGCCGTCGGAAGAATTGCTTAAAGCGGCCGAAGACAATTTGCATCGGCTCGAGCAGGTGGTTGCGACCGGCAATGTTCCGGCAGTCGAGTACGAAAAAGCCAAGAGCGAGGCGAACCGATTGCGGGGCGCGCTTGAGAACGAGCGGATCGAGCGAGACCGAAATCTTCAGGCGCTGGACGAAGCGCGAAAAAAATTGGAAGCGCAGATGCGCAATTCGGAAATTCGCGCGCCGATGGATGGTTTGCTCAGCGCTGTCTCGACGATTGACGGCGAACTGGTGGCGGAAGGAAACCAATTGTTCACCGTTTCGTCGCGGAAAACTTATGTGCGCGGTGAAGTGAACGAGGAAGACGTCGGCGAAGTTAAACCCGACATGAAAGCGAAAGTGCAACTCTACGCCTATCGGACGCAGACTTTCGCCGCTCGCGTCTCGTCGATCCAACCCGCGGCCGATCCCGACACGCAGCGTTACACCGTTATTTTGGAAATGGAAAAGCCACCGGACAATTTGATGGCCGGAATGACCGGCGAGATGAACATCATCACCGGCACTCATGAAAACGCGTTGCTCGTGCCGACACGCGCGCTGCTTGTCGATCAAGCGCTGATAGTGAAACGCGGAATCGTGCAACGACGCACGATCAAGGTCGGATTTCGCACGCTCGATTTCGCGGAAGCATTGAGCGGCGTGTCAGTCGGCGATCGTGTCGTCATCGCGGATCAGGATCGCCTCCGTTCAGGACAACCGGTGCGCCAGCGGCGGGTTGATGTTTCAAAGAAATGACCGCGCCGCTTTACATTGCGCTGCGTTTCGCCACGCACCGCAAACGCGCACTCTTGCTCAGTCTGGTCGGCGTCGTTTTTGGCGTCGGCATTTTCATTTGCACGCAGGCGCAGACGCAGGGCTTCGCCCAGTTTTTCATTAACTCAACCGTCGGAAGCAACGGCGCGCTGGTGTTGCGTTCACGATTTCAGCCGCGCTATGAGGGAATGGTTGTCTCAGCCAAGTCCTCCGGCGCCGCCGCCGCGCGCAGAAACTATTTTGAAGGGATCCACAACGTGAGCGAGATCATGCGGGTAAGCCGGCAATTTTCCAACGTGGTCGCCTGCTCGCCGGTGCTTCGCGGCACGATCAGCGCGCGAGCCGGCTTTGAGACGACTACAGCCGAGCTTTTTGGCATCGATCCCGCATCACATCTGCGCACGACTGATCTGGCCAAACAAATCGTCGGCGGACGGTTCGACGATTTTCGGAACAACACGACCAGCGTGATTGTTGGATATCGACTGGCCGATCTCCTCCAAGTCAGGCCGGGCGACACGGTTCAAGTGCTCTCGCCCGGCGGGGAATATTGGCGCTTCAACGTCGCGGCCATCGCGCGGAGCGGGGTCGGCACGATCGATTCCAGCCGCGTTTACGCGCATGCGCGCGTCGCCCAACGCTTACTCAAAAAACCGTACGAAGCGTCGATGATCATTTATAAATTGCGCAACCCGGACCGCGCACCGGCGCTGGCCAATCACTTTGAAAATCTGTTTCAACACGCGGCCCAAAGCTGGCAGGAGCGCGAAGAAGGAAATCTGCAAATCTTTTCGACCCTACGAATCTCCGCCGCCATCACCGTTTCGCTCATCATTCTGCTCGCCGGTTTCGGGATTTTTAACGTGCTGACGATGTCGGTCCTTTCGAAAGTCAGGGAAATCGCGATCCTGCGCTCGATGGGCTACCGCAGGATCGACATCTCCGCGATTTTTCTCTGGCAAGGCGCACTCATCGCCGGTGTCGGCTCGCTGATTGGCTGCATCCTCGGTGCGTTGCTGACGTGGGGAATTTCCCATGTGCCGATCCACATCCGAGGTTTGCTTTACACCAATCACTTTTTGGTGGTTTGGGATTGGCGACATTATTTCTGGGCGACCGTGCTCGCGATCGTCGCCGTCTTCATCGCCAGTTACGTGCCTGCACACCGCGCCGCCCAACTTCAGCCGGTGGATACGTTGCGCGGATCGAGTTTATGAAAGGCGAACTCTCTCTTAGTTGCCTCGACATCGAGCGTTACCTCGGTGAGGAGGAATCGCGCGTGCACGTGCTGCGCGGCGTTTCCCTCGATCTCGAATCCGGGAGCATCCACGCGGTCGTTGGACCTTCCGGCTGCGGCAAGAGCACGCTGCTTTATATTCTCGGCCTGCTCGACGAACCCGACGCCGGTTCGGTCGAGATCGGCGCCACCCCAATTTCGCACTTAAGGGACGAGGAACTTGCCCGTCGTCGAAACGAGTCGATCGGTTTTATTTTCCAATTCCATTTTTTGATGGAGGACTTCAGCGCGCAGGAGAACGTCATGATCCCGATGCGCCGGCTTGGTCAAATGAACGAGACCGAAATGCGCGAACGCGCAGCAGCATTGTTGGAAGCGGTTGATCTTGGCGACAAATTGCGACGTCAGAGTCGCCATCTTTCCGGCGGCGAGCAACAGCGCGTGGCAATTGCGCGCGCCTTAGCGAATGACCCAAGCGTCATTCTCGCCGACGAGCCGACCGGAAACCTGGACACCAACAATTCGCAACGCGCCTTTGAATTACTCGCGAACCTCGTCCGCGAGCGCGAGAAGGCATTGTTACTCGTGACCCACAACCGCTTCATCGCCGATGCCTGCGATTGGGTCCACGAGATGAAAGATGGCCGGGTTATCGCCAGTCATCCACACGGAGAGCGAATATCAGTGTGAAGTGAGCGCTACCGTTCCAGCTGGTTCGAGGTGCGTCATAAATTTTTCAATGTAATCGGACCAGGATCGGAATTTTCTCGCGCGTGCCTCATCGGAAAGTCGCGCATACAATTGTCGATCTAACAATAGGGTTCTGATCCCCTCCGCCAGCGCGTCGACGCTGGTTTGATCGACAATCACGCAGCCGCCGCCCCGTGCGACTTCGCCAAGCGCGCCGTTGCCGCCGCAGACGCATGGTTTGGCGTGCAAAAGACTTTCCGCGATCGGTAGTCCGAATCCTTCCATCAGAGATGGATAAACGGTGAAACGGCATTCGCGATAAGCTCGGTGAAGCGTTTGATCGTTGACGTGTTTCGACCAGCGAACGGCGCGCCTTGCACGGCGGAGCCGGCGCACTTCAGCGATAACTTTGTGGCCAAAATAACCTGTGCTGCGGCCGATCAGCTCCAGTTGGAAGGTGAGACCCGATTCCCATAACTTTTCCGCCGCGCGCAGTAACGTGACGTGATTTTTGCGTGGCTCGAACGTGCCGACGCAAACAATCAACACATGCGGGGATTCTAACGGTTCAGTTCCGTCGGTCGCGGTCAGCTCGACCGGCAAAGTCTCAACCGCAGTTTCGGTCGGTGCCGTCCCAAAATCAGACCAAAGCTGAAGAAGCTCAGCGCGCGAGTGTTGCGAGTCACAGATAACGAAGTCGAAGGCAGCCAACGAGACGACGTAGGCCCGAAAACGCGGCCGCGCTTTTGGATACAACATCGGCAAACGCAGCGCGGCTGCATCGTGAAAAATCGCTACCGTGCGCGCTTTGGTTCCGGCAATGACTCGCGGCAATTCTCTTAATCGACCATCGCGGTAAATGTCGGGGAGCAAAAGAACGTCCCCTTGTTTGAGTTCGCCATTGAGACGAACCGATTTGCGGAAAAATTGTCGATGCAATTCCGCAAGAAAATGTTCGCCCCGAATCTCTGGGCGCGAGGTGGGCCGACTCAGAACCTGGAATGGCTGTTCGAGCACATCGCGTTCGCGCCGGCCCAAACGCTGATAGCGATTGCCGAGCGAATTCCAGCAAATTGGTGTTGTCGGAACATTGCCGGCCAGTCGGTGGAAAATGTGGCGGGTGATGCGTTGTATCCCTGTATTTTTTGGTGATTTACAGGCGCCAGTAACATCGATGTAAATCATGCTCAGCGCGAAGTGAAAACTTTCCAGTTCGCGTTGAAGAACGCGATGGTCTCGTTGTTGTGATGATGTCGGCTGTTTGGAGCATCGTGCAACGTCATCGTGCCGATTTGCCGAAGTGCAGTGCGCATCATGGCTGAAGCGGGAATGACATACCTCTCCACGCCCCGACGTTCCAAGGAACCGCTAATCCACATGTCGTCCATGTAAAACGCGCCCGCCGGCGCGACAGAATAATCCCACAGCGAACTATCAAAAAAACGGGGCTGGATTAGGTAGCTGCCACATCCGGTTATTACCGCTGTGGGTTTTGGAGCTTGAAGGTTGACACCAAAATCAATCTTAGGATGGCGCCAATTCAAACTGCGAGGCATCGGGCCGCCGCGAAAACACAACGCGGCATCAGGCAACTCCTCGTGATAGTGGAGATACAGTTCGATCGAGTCGCGTGGATAAATTCGATCGTCATCAACGACCATAATCAACGTATCATTTCGCGACGCCGCCAGTTCATCTTGCACGGCGGCGATAAACTTCGTCGCCGGCCCCCAGTCTTTCTCACATCGCAAAACTCGCACCTGTGGAATCTCGGAAAGGTAGCGGGGAATCTCGTACTCGCGCTTTTGACGAATAGAGAATTTCGGAACAGCCAGAATGATTTCGTCTGGAGGCCGAGTTTGATTTAGCAACGACTCGATGGTGGACTGGAGTCGGACAATTCGATCCGGCATGGTCGAGAGCGAAACGATAACTCGCTTGTCCGACTTGATGCGCGAATTGATCAAGAGTTTTCGAATAAACGCCTTTTGGCGCCATCGGTTGGGATGAAAATAAAAAAAGTAATCGACGACAACCTCAACCGCCGTCCGCGCACTGCGCTTGAGCCACTTCAATGTTCTCACCACTTTTTGTGTGACACCGAGTTTCGCAGAACCATTGCGCTGTTCCACAGAATTTCCCATTCGCCTCCGGGAACGAATTTCAGCGCAGTCATTGTGCAGCCACCCAGCAAACGAATTGAGCGCGAACAAGTTCCGTTCGCAGATTCGGATACAATTGCTGAAGAACAGGGAGGTCCCGCGCGACACAAACCCCAATTAACGGGGCCGGCGGCGGATTGGAGCGAATTTCATCAACGGTGTACTTGGACACCGAAGATCGAAGCTTCCCGTGAAAAAGGTAAAACGAATCCCAAAGCAGGTCGGCTCCCGGTTTTTTCGCTTTGACCAGGACTATTTTCGTTCCGTCTCCTTGAAACGTTCCCAGCTTTTCTGCGATCAATTTTTCGTCAGTGACGTCTCTTGGGACGATCAGAGCGGGGATCCACACATTAATCTTGTCGCCGCGGTCGTCTTTCCCTTCGAGGTGATTTATTTGAATTTTCGCCTCCGCGAAGCCGGCGAATAACAGCACCGCAAGAGCTGCGATCGTTCGACGGCGAACGGCTGGCCCCCGCTCCAGGAACCAGTAAAAAACCAGCGCTACCAAAAAACAGAGAACGGGAACAACCGGAATGACGTAGCGCACATGGCGAAAATTGGAGACTATCGCCAGCCCAATCACCGCCAGACTGGCAACTGCGATTTCTCGAACAGCTGGCGGACTCTTTTCGTTGCGCGAAAATAAAATCACAAACGGCGCGAGCAACGCCAGCAAACCGCACAGACCGCCATTGATAACCATGCGAAGTGGAATTTCAAAGTACGGTCGTGCGCCTAGTTGGGTCGGTCCAAGCCAGACAACAATTTCGTCATGGAAGACACTCATCACCGGCATCTCATATTTTATGATTTGAATGAGCGGCCAAATCGACATCGCTGCGATCGCCAGAATCATAGAGGCTATAAGCCAGTTACGTCCGCTTCGCAGGCCGGCGCGATCGTCGCGCGACATTAGCCGCACGAGCACGATGATCACACAGACCAAGAAGGGCAACGGGAGCTTTTGCAAGCTGCCAAGCCAGCATGCCGCCGCAACCGCCAGCCACCAAGGAGGCGACCGTCGCGCGAGTTGGGCGAAAACAATCGCCATCGTCGTAAAGAACGCCAACCCGATATCAAGCAGGCCACGAGTCGCCTGAGTAGAAAACAATGGACACGAGGCCAGCACTGCCACGCTGAGCGGGACCAGCCACGGT
Source organism: Chthoniobacterales bacterium (assembly GCA_035635435.1). Taxonomy (GTDB): domain Bacteria; phylum Verrucomicrobiota; class Verrucomicrobiia; order Chthoniobacterales; family UBA10450; genus AV40. The sequence goes on from DASQBB010000022.1 coordinate 12,989, forward strand.
CGGCTTGGCTCGGCCAGCAAAACCAGCCATCCAAGAGCGATCGCAGTGAGTGCGCCGTAAAGCAGCGGCCAAATCCGCACTGCCACGTTCGGATTTTGAAGACGTGGCAGCGTGAATCTCGTCAGCCAATACTGCAATGGCGGTTTCTCAAACGATCGCTGGAAGTTGAAGTGGACGACCCACGGTTCCGTCGAGAGCATTTCGCGGGTTCGTTCCGCCGTGAGCAATTCATCCGTCGCAACCAAAGTTCCCTTCGGAATTTCCAAGACAAGCCAGATCAGCACAATTCCGAGGACGACACCGGCTGTTGCGATTGCCCAGCCGCGCTGTCGCCTGGCGTCAGGAAGTGGGGCGCCGACGGTTTTCACAAAGAGGCAAACTCATTTCACTGGAACCGACTGATCGCAAGTGCAGCGGACGGTCGATTCCACCCGAGACCCGCCTTGCCTGCAATGCCAAACTGGCACTGTATAGAGCCGCGAGTTAGCATTCTGCCACTCGCCGCGAATCATTGCGGCTATCAGCTGATATGCAATCTGTCGATCCTCGCTGGTCAAAGTCCATTGCCCTGACCGCGCTGATTATCGTGAGTGTGTTCGGCTGGCTGGCGATGGAGATTCCGAGAGGAATTTTGTCGAGTAGCGGAGACGAGCTTCTAACAGCCGAGCGCTCCCGAGAGATGCTGTTACTTGGTCGGGAGGAGGTTCATTACAATTTCAATCCTTCGTTCCAAAAGCCCCCTTTGCAGTACTGGCTGACCAGTTTGACCCTGCCGCGGTTCAACAACAGAACACTAGCGGTCCGCATTTGGCCGTGGTTCTTCGGCGTTCTAACAGCAATTTCGATTGCGTGGCTGGCGTTTCTTCTCGAGCCGACACGGCCGTGGTTGATCCCATTAAGCGTCGCGATCTTAACAGCGTGTCCGCTCTTTGCCACGGAAGCAAGCCGTGGCCTGCTCGATAGCGGGCTCGCTTTTTTTACAACGCTAGCGATCGCTTTCGTGCAACTTGCACGAAAGCAGCCGGTGTGGTGGTTGGGAGTGGCGACGGCGTGCTGGCTCGGCAGTCTTCAAAAGATTCCGATCCCGTTTTTGATCTGGTTGCTGATATTAGCCGCGCGACCAATCTCAAAAGGTGACGGACGGCCGCTGCGAAGTCGCTGGCTGCTTGTCAGCATCCTCGGCGCTCTGGTGACAATGGCGATCTGGCCAGCGGTTCAGCTTTTGAATTACGACGTCCCTCTGAGGCACCTATTCGAGCAAGAAGTCGTCGATTGGCTTGGCCCGGAAAACCTCGGAGCGCAACCGTACCTGGAAGTACCGTACCGATTGGCCGTCACGTCAGCATGCGGCTTCGCTCTGCTAGTTGCGCCGTTTGTAATTCTCTTCTGGAGAAAAGGAAAGTTCACGACCGCAGAAGCGGAAGTCTCGATCGCTTGTCTCGGCCTCATCGTCCTGGAGACGCTTTTCAATTTCCGGCATGTTCGTTATATCGAGCCAATAATTCCGGCTCTTTGTCTGCTTCTCGCGATTGTTCTGCACAGATTCCTGGAGCGCCCTGGAGCCGTTCGTGTTGCCACTATGGTGTCTTTGACGCTTGTCTTACTGGCAGGGTTCGTGCAAACGAAATTGCAAATCGATTTCCGCCGCAAAGATTTTGTTGATGAGAAAGTTGTCGCCGAGGCGCTTGGCGTCCAGCAACGACAAGGCGTGCACACCGTGCTGATCAAGGCGGTGAACGTCGGTAGCGACTTACACTTTAGCTCCTTTTATCTTTTTCAGGGCAATCTGCGCTTTCCCGTAACGAAGTACACGGTGAACGAAATTCAACAGTCGCCACCCGCGCCGCCCTTAATCGGCGTTTGCGTCGCGCGTGATCTTCCTGCGGTTCAGGCGGTCTATCCCGGCCTCCAGATTCAATTCGCGCGCGCCCAGTTCGTACTGTGGCGTGTCGAATAAGTCCCTCTCGATGCTAGGAAAACACATTCCATGTATCGCGAAAGTGCTCGATTGCCTCAGTATTGGTCCGCACCGCACCCTTTGGCACATCGTAGAGGGTCATCGTGCCCCATTGCTGCCGGACAGTTCGCATCATGGCAGAGGCTGGCACGACGTACTTTTTGATGCCACGGCGATCCAGGCACCCACTGATCCAGATGTCATCCATATAAAACGCACTCTTCGGTGAACCCGAATAATCCCAAAGCGCAGCATCGAAGAAACGCGGTTGAACAAGATAACTCGCGGTCCCCGTGATTACGGCCACGCGTTTCGGTTCTCGAATTTGATTGGCTCGAAACAGTTTCGGCATGAACCAAACGAAATTGTTCGGCATTAATGCGCCGCGGAAACAAAGCGCAGCCTCCGGCAGCTGGGCATGATAGTGCAGATACGTTTCCACTGCATCGCGCGGATAGGTTCGGTCGTCATCCACAACCATGATCAACGTATCACTGCGACCGGCGGCCAGCTCTTCTTGAATAACTGGAATGAATTTTGTCGCAGGTCCCCAATCCGTTTCGCAGCGCAAAATGCGAAGCCGCGGAATTTTCTGGAGGTAAGCGGGAACGACATACTCCTTTCGCTGACGAATAGAAAAGCGAGGAAGAGCCAGAACGATCTCGTCTGGTGGTCGTGTTTGCTCGAACAGGGAACGAAGCATTGGCTCGAGGTTGGCAATGCGCTCTGGCAGAGTTGAAAACGACGTAATGATGCGGCGGTCCGCTGTCGGGGGCGAATTGGACAAAAGCTGTCGAATGAAACGCGCTTGCCGCCGTCCCCAAATCAGCGAGTAGGCAAACTCGCCGATGGCCGTCAATGTTCCAACCAATATCGTCAACAGCCTGCTCATTACGTATTGCCGACGGCTGATGTCGATCTTGTTCATGGTTTCAACTCACAGATGCTCGCGATTTGATAAGATCGACATCCAGCCACGGGAAAACAATTCGTGCAACTCTCACCCGCGAACTTTAACTTCGAGAGGCCGAATCAAACGATGAAAAAGGTTTTCCTAACCGGGGCTAGTTCCGGCATCGGTCTCGCCATCGCGCAATCGCTCATCGCCCGTGGAGAGGACGTGTGGGGCACCTCCCGCAATTTAATTCGCTTGGAACAACTCCCGCGATTACATCCAGTCCGTCTCGACTTGAACGATCCGCGCTCGATCGACGAAGCGTTCAAGAGAGCGCTTTCCGAAGCAGGCCATTTCGACGTTGTCGTCAACAACGCGGGCAGTGGCCACTTCGGACCGGCGGAGCATCTTTCGAGCGCGGAAATTGAAAAACAATTTCAAGTCCTGGTGTTCGGTCAGCTTCAATTAGTGCGGCTGGCTCTGGCGACAATGCGCCCGCGTGGCCAGGGCTTGATCATCAATGTCACGTCCCTGGCATCGCGATTGCCGGTGCCATTCATGGCCGCCTACAACGCTGCCAAAGCGGCCATGGCCGCGTTCACAATGTCCATTCAACTTGAGTTGCCAGACAGCAACATCCGTATTGTCGATCTTCAGCCGGCGGACATCTCGACTCAATTCAATGAAGCGATTCATCCGGGTTCCGGAAAATATCCACATTACGAGACGAGACTGGCCACAACGTGGAAGGCGACCGATCGGAATATGAAGAACGCGCCGAAGCCGAAGCTCGTTGCGAAACATGTTCTTCAGCTGATCGACGCAACAAATCCACCGCCGCGCATAACGGTCGGCGATACATTCCAATCAAAGATCGCGCCGCTTATTTTCCGCTTTCTGCCACAGAGTGTCCGGATTTGGGGGTTGAAAAAATATTACGGTCTGTGAGCAACAGGATCAGGGAGGCAGTAATCTTGATGGCCGGAATTGGATCGCGCCTGCGCGCCACGACAAACAATTTACCGAAGCCGTTGATTGAAATTGCCGGTCGGCCTGTTTTTTCTTACGCGATCGAATCCCTAAAAAAAGCGGGCATCGAAATCGTTCACGTCGTGACGGGTTGTAACAGCGATGCGCTTCTGGCGGGCTTGAAGCCGTTGATCCCGGCAGAAATAAAGTTGCATGCGATTCATAACCCAGATTGGCGAAAGCAAAACGGGATCTCGGTTCTCGCGGTCGCAGAATATCTCAGGTCGCCATTTCTTCTTACGATGGGCGATCACCTGTTCGACCCGTCGACTGTCGATCTTATAATTCAAAAGGCCGACCCGAACGCGTTGAACGTAGCGGTGGATCGGAAACTCAACGCCATTTTTGATCTCGCGGACGCGATGAAAGTGAAAACCAACGGAGATCGGGTCGTGGCGATCGGCAAAAACCTTACGGATTACGACGCGATCGATACCGGCCTGTTTGTTTGTCCAACTGAAATTTTCGACTACCTGGAGCGAGCGAAACGCGACGAGGATTGCAGTTTGGCTGACGGCGTTCGCGCGATGACGGCCGACGGAAAAGTTCGTGCTATCGATATCGGTGATGCCTGGTGGCAGGACATCGACACGCCGGAAATGTTAGCGGCGGCTGAAAAAGTCCTGGGCAGTTCAGGCCATCGTTTCACGCCTGGCCCGGCCCTGCCATGAAAGAATCAACGTCGCGAGAGCGAAAGCAAAGAGGAGATGCAAGATCCAACGCGCCAATCCCAGCGCAGCCACAATCAGAAACGCCAAAAACACCACGTCTCGTTTCGTTAATTCGAACGCCCACGAGGTGAGGCAATCACCGAAAATTCGTCCGCCTGATCGCCGCAGCCGTTCGTCGTCCTGTGTAGACGCCACCGCCGCCGGTCCGCGGCGAAGAAGGTCGAGAACGTGGTCCGGCCCGAGACGCAGAGCGATAAATATAAATGTTAGGACGCCTTCGCTAAGAAAAACCCATTGGCTGACCGCGTGCGGTTGAGCGCTGCGAAACAGGCCAAATCCGAGGCCGATCGAAAACAGCAAGAGCGCGATCAAATCTCCAAACGCATCGATACCAGGGCCTTTCTCAGAATCCAAATACTTCGCGCGCGCGATTTCGCCGTCGCAGCCATCGAGAATGCTCTGGATGTTAAAAAACGCTGCACCGACGACGAAACCGAAATAATCGCCGCGGATCAGGAACAAAAAACCAATCAGGGGAAATAGCGTAATCAACCAAGTCCAGACATTTGGAGTCATCGCTGTTTTTAGGAGGAGCTGACTAACAGCGCGAGAGATTGGGCGATTCAAGTAGCGGGAAACAAAACCGTCGCGCGACTTGCCGCTACCACGAAGCAGCCAACGTTCCGCTCGTGGAATATCGCGAGAGCTGACCAGATAGCGCGAAACATCGCTTTTCTGCGAAGCGCCTGGACTTACCCACCCGTTTTCAATTCGTCGCCAAAGTTTTTCCCAGACGGCAGACTCGTCGCCAATCGTCGGATCGTTCTCAAGCGGAACTGGAGCGTGAAGTAACTGCTCGAGACCGCCCCGCTTCACCAACAATCGGGTATTGAGAAATCGCTCACGCGCACTAACGCTGAGGCTCTGAACGAATTTGCACCGCGTTAATCTGGGGTCTTGCGGTCGCCAGCGCTGCTCGGCACCAATGTCCGGTCGCCAGAAGATGAAGATGTCGATCTTTCGTTGACTCGAGATTAGCTTAGCGAATTCATCGAGCGCGAGAACGAGCCGTTCGAGTTGACAGAGACCGGCGATTTTCCAATTAGCCGATTCATCGGCCAGAATGACGACTTGATCAAAGTTCAGGTTCATCAGGCAATCGGGCGGCGATAAATTCGATAGCTTTTATATTTCGATGCGCCCATTGCTTCGATAAAACGATTCACCATCACGTTATCCTCGAGCGTCATACTGAGCTCGGCAGTAAAACCGCGGCTTGCTCCCTCTTCCAGCACTTGCAACACAAGCATCTCGGCAATGCCGGCACGCCGATAATTTTCTAACACACCGAGCGCGACAAACCGCGCTTTCCGAATCCGGCGGCGATACCAAAGCAATTTTACTAATCCGATCGGCAGTCCGAAGCGCGTCAGCCGTCCATTCAAGTGGCCCAGCGCCACATTAATGTCAGGCACGCAAATTACGAACGCGACCGGCGCACCGTCGATCTCGGCGATCAATGTCATCCTGGGATCGATGATCGGGCGCATTTCTTTCGCCATGTGTTCCGCCTCGGCGTCGGTAAGGGGCACGAAGCCCCAGTTGTTTTTCCAGGCCTCGTTAAACACGACAGAGAGGCGGCGACTGTCGTTAGTTAAATGGCGAAGATCGATCGAGCGAATCTTCACCGCGGTCTTTCGGGTGCGCGCGTTCACGAGCCGGCGCAACCGCGAAACGGGCGCGTTGTGCGGATCGAACCACCAGGCGTACCAATCCTTTTCCCTTTCGAAGCCGCAAGCTTCGATCAACCGCGCGTAATAAGGCGGATTGTGCGCGGTCAGCAGCGTGGGTGGATGTTTAAAGCCATCAATCAGTAATCCGCAAACATAGTTCGTCGAATAATCGATCGGCCCCATGATTTCGCTCCGGCCTCGGTGGCGCAACCAATCAGTGGTGGCATCGAACAGCGCCTTCGCAACATCGACATCGTCGATCGATTCAAACAAACCAAAACAGCCGATGTTCGATTGGTGGAGCGCATTATAGTTCGGATCGTCGCTCGCCATGATGCGGCCAACGATCTCGCCGTTTCGTTTGGCCAGAAAAAGCGCGGCGTCGCCGTGTTGGTAAAACGGGTGCTTGTTGCGATCGAGAAAAGCCTTTCGTTCGACAATGAGCGGCGGCACCCAGGCCGGATCGCTGTCGTAAATCCGCCAGGGAAACTTGATGAATTCATCCTGCTCAGCGCGGGAATGAACTTCGACAACTGATATGGGAGGAGCGGTCACGCGCTGTCTTTTTGCGTCGTGAGAACCTGGACAAGCGAGCGCGAGATCTTTTCCTGCCGAAAAATGAGATAGACGAGTAAGAGATTGCCGGCAGTGAGCTCCAACCAGAAATACCAGACGGGTTGACGAACCAGAAACAAAACGAACAAAACGAGCATTCGCGAATTGGTCATCAACAAGCTCCACCATTTAAAGGTCGGACCCGCCAGATCTGCATAGCGAGATTGAAAGGTGGACGGAACCGCACCTCCGAAAGCGGCCTGCAGTTTCTCCTGCAACCGTCTTACCCCTGGCAGAAGGAGCTCCTGCTCGTGCATCGCATTGAGATATAAACGGAGGAGAAATTTTGGCCACGCGGCGGTGCCCCAAGTGTGCCCATCGTATTCCCGTTTTAGTTTCGATGTAGAATCGAATTCGCTTCCGCCTTTTCCGAAGTAAAGATACGCGTTCCGGCAATAGTCGGCCGCGCCGGCCTGCAATCCATGGCTAAGACCAGCGGCGAGAGCGAGTATCCAGATCGCGCTAGAAAAACCGTGCGCCTGAAGTCGCAACGCGAGATGAACGTAAATGCTCAACCAAATAACATGATCGACAAGCGGATCGAGAATCCGTCCGGTCCGGCTTTGTTGGTTCGTCAGGCGAGCGAGCTGACCATCCACATTGTCGAAAATATTCGCGACAACGTGGAAAAACATTCCGCTCAGATTGAGGGCAAGGGCTTGATAGAAATAAAGGTGGCCGGCGACGACACCGAAAATCCCGCCGATGAGAGTGACTGCGGTTGGCGTGAAATTCAGCCGCGCAAAAAACCGCGCCAAACCAAAGCCGATACGTCGATAAAACACAAGATCGACAATCCCCTCGACCTCGCGCGCTTTGTAAGTCGCGTCGATCGCCGGTGACGGCTCCGAACGAGGTTCCGAGATTGTGCTGAGATCGCTTCCCACTTCAGGCGTTCTGCAACGCCGCGGGGACGAGCGTGTCTTGAAGAATATTTAAAGCTTCGTCGAGATCCGCCCGCGTATGTTTGGCGGTGACGCAGGCGCGGAAGCAAATTCGGTCTTGCGGCACGGCTGGGTAATCGACCGGCGCGACCCAAAGTCCGCGTCGCCGCAATTCATGACCGAGCCGATACATCCGCTCCCGATCGCCGACCACGATCGGCATGACGTAAGTTGTCGATGTGCCGGTGTCGAGGCCAAGCTCGCGCAGTTTTTCGTGGAAGTAGTCGGCGTTTTCCCAAAGGACCTTCCTCAATGCGGCTCCATCGCGAATGGCGATCTCCAACCCTTTGAGGAGACCGGCGATGACAACCGGCGGTAGCGCGCACGAATAAACGTAAGGATGCGCGTAAAATCGCAGATATTGCAGGGTCTCTTTCGATCCGGCGACAAATCCGCCGAGCGCTCCGAAAGCTTTGGAAAAGGTGCCGTAGATGAGCGGGACGCGGTCTTCCACTCCAAATTGCTCAGCCGCGCCGCGTCCATGTTTTCCGCAACCGAGGACCGAGTGCGCTTCGTCAATGAAAACACTCGCCTCGTGCGACACGGCGACGTCGGTCAGTTCGTTTAATTTTCCGAAATCGCCATCCATCGAATAAATTCCCTCGATGATGACAAGCTGCCGGCGTCCGCTCTTGTGACTCAAAGCGGCATCGAGGGATGCCGCGTCGTTGTGTTCAAACTTTTCGGTGCGACAACGGGAAAGCACAGCGCCGTCCCGAAGGCTCAAGTGAGATCGATTGTCGAGAACAGCGACGTCGCTCTTCCGGAGGAGACCGGAAATTGTGCCGAGTGCTCCGCCAAAGCCGCTGTTGAAGAGCATCGCGTCTTCGCGACCAAGAAATTTTGCGATCCGTGATTCCAATTCGCGGTGAAGATCGGTCATGCCCGAGAGCATGGGCGAACCGCAGGCGCCCAAACCGTGAGTATTCAGCGCTTCATGGGCTGCGGCGACGACATCGGGGTGGTTCGCCAGACCGAGATAATTGTAGGAACAAAGATTGATAACGCGCTGTGATTTGCCGTCGTATCGAATGCTGGTGCGGGCGTCCGCACTGGCGAGCAATTCCGGCTCATACAATTCGACCGCCCACGCGCCGGCCTGCATCCAGGCGGTGAAACTTGGCGGGGCTTGCAACGGGTCGCGGCTTTCGCCCGCGAGGAAATTGCTCAAACTGAGTTTTGCAGGGTCTTCGTTCATTCCTTATGGCAAATCGGTCGCCGTGGCGACGTGTTCCATATCGGGGCAACTATTTTACTTCGCCCGAGGCCGGCGACAAGGCTTAAGTGCGCCCCACTTGGGGCCAGTTGTTAAAGAAATTAATTCCACCGAGCGTCAAGATCAACGCCCCTGGTCGAATCAACAATTACCTTCAGAACATTTGGATCGACATCATCGCGCTTAATTCGTTCGACGCGCGAAAACAAGGTGTAGCGTTTGTCGAAGATGAAATCGAAGAGCAACCGGCTCCAGGAAGTGTGATATTTGAGCGTATCATAAAACTCCGACGCGCGGGCCCGCAACTCGGGCAGCCGGTTCCATGGAATCGACGGAAAATCGTGATGCTCGTTATGATATCCGACATTGAGCGCGACCAGATTGATCGGGCCGTAGTAGCTGAATGTCTCCTGGCCAATGTCGTAAGTATAATGTTCCTGAATCCAGCGCGCGCCCACTGGGTGCAGGCCGATCGACAAGAAAAATGAAAACGCGAGATAAAGCAGCCCAAACCAGCCGCAAAAATAAATTAGGGCGGCGTCATAACTTGCGGCCGCTACCAAATTCACAAAGCTCCACCGGCTCCACATCGTGATCGCCTTGAGGCGTGGCGGCCGCGTCAGCTGAAAGAACGGAAAAAACAGGAGCCAAAGCGCCTTGCGGTACGATTTGTTACCAATCAACCTTGCTTCCCAGCGATTCGCCATGTCTGCGTCAGAATCGTAATCGCCCTGATGTCCGTGATGCTGAAGATGGTAGACGCCGAACCCGATCGCTCCCGGGACAAGGTTGGGGAGATCGGCGCAGATTGCGACGAGTTTATTCCAGCTCTTTCTCTTGAAGAGAAGGTTGTGGGTCGCGTCATGAATGATGACGTACATACAATGGTTCAGAAACGCGCCCAGACAAAAGGCGATGAGCAAGCTCAGCCAGCAGAAATTCCAGCCCAACCTGCCCATCGCAAATGCAATTGCTGTTTGCGTGGACAAAACCAGGACCATGATTGCCGCGGTGAATGGATTTCGCCCGATCAACTGCCGAACTTCGGGATGAGCGCGAAGAATGGCGCGCGTCCGCTCGGGATGGGGCTGATCAAGTTCCGACTGATAAAACGCGACCTGCATTTGCAACAATAGTTTTCAGGCGTGATTCCCTAACACAACCAAGCCGTTAAACCGAGCTTTTAAAAACGCGCCGACTCAACCGCAACCTTAACGGAATTGGAACCCATGTTCAATATTTCGCGAATTTGCAAGTTTACGGAACGGCCAGAAACGCGATTGTTCCGCCCCGGCACCCTTTAGCCATTTACTTTCTAAAGCGCAGCAGCCAGGGCTTCAGCACAGACTCAAAAATAACTTTGCCCGACATTTTCGATTGCCCGGCGCGCCGGTCGGTAAACGTGATCGGAACCTCGACGATGCGAAGGCCCTCTTGTTGCGCGCGGAAAATCGTCTCGACCTGAAACGCGTAGCCTTCGGACGTGACACCAATATCGAGAAGGCATTGCAACGCGCGACGTGAATAACAACGAAAGCCGCTCGTGCTGTCGCGCACCGTGAGGCCGGTAACGCGCGCAACGTACCCGTTCGCAAACCGACTCAACAGCCGCCGGTGCCACGGCCAATTCGCGACATGACCGCCCCGACAATAGCGCGATCCAATGACCACGTCCGCATCGCGGGTCGCATTGATTAACGCCGGGATCATCTTCGGATCGTGCGAAAAATCGGCGTCGAGCTGAACAACGCGAGAATAACCGCGTTCCAGGGCGACGCGGTAACCATCCAGAAGGCTGCGCCCAAAACTGCGCAGCCCAGTTCGACTCAGACTTGAAAAGCGCGGGCTCGCGCCGAACAACTGCTCGGCGGCGGCGAGGGTCCCGTCGGGCGAATTGTCATCGACTAACATCACATCCGCGTCGGGCGCGACTTGAAGCAGCTGAGCGATGAGTGCGCCGACGTTTTCGCGCTCGTTGTAGGTCGGAATAACAATGAGCGTGCGATCGGTTTCCATCTTTGAATTGGCGACCCTAACGGGATTCGAAACCACTTTCCGCTTTTCGTGATTTCGCACATTTTCGACGTAAATCAGCGCCAGTTTGCGCGTTAACTGCGCGAAAGCAAATTACCGACTTGCACAATTGCGCAGAATTACGCAGTTCCAGTGTCCGATTTTGTCCGAAAAGCCCTCGCGCGCGCGAAGTTGGTCGATAAAGGAGCTAGCCCACGGCGGCGCGATCGAAGAATAAGACCGACGGCTTCCGCCCGCAGGACATTTGGTGATTACGAGGGCGATCGTTGCTTAAGCGTCCAGCGCACCCAACCACATCCAATGAGTAGCGACAATGCGGTGGCGGTCGCAGACCCTAAATAGAGCGTGATTTGGTGAACGAGCTTGAGCGGAGGAATATTGGACGAAATCAGCGATATCACAATCGCGGTGAAAAGAGATGTTCGAGCAATGGCGTCGCGCCGGTCGACCGCAACTCGCGCGAGGCACATTGCGGGGAGCAGCAATACGCAAAAATGCGAGCGGCTCGACATCGGAGAGACCAACGGGACCAGGCACAGGCTGATGGCGACTTCATAAACAGAGCGATGAAATCGTTCAGACCTATCGACAACACTGGCGCGATCAAACCGGGATTTTAGCTGCCGGAATGGCGGCCACATCACAATCGCAGAACCAATCGCGAGTAGTCCATAGCTGCCATAGATGATGACCCTGAGCACATCGGGATTCGGCGCGTTGGCTCGCCAAGCTAAGACCAGCTCTTTGTCTTTAGTTGTCAACGAAGTGCTAAACCAACGGCCGACTACACCCGCGATCGACTGATTGTCCTTGAATTCTCCAAACCAAATACCGGGCAGGTGGCCTCGTCCGAAGAGCGGTTCGAAGTAGCGCTCGAACCAAACAGTTAGCCAAAATCTCCCACCGGGCGCATGATGGATCACATCGGGCAGCAGATTCGCAGCGAAAAAGACGGCTAGCATTGTCACCGTCGCGGCGACTTGTCCCCGCCAAACCAGATAGAGGGCAAGCAACAGTGGAGGCCCTTTGAATGCAGCGCCCAAACCCCAACAGATTCCGGCGAGCGCTGACCTGCCGTTAACAAGTGCAGCGGCGCCGAGCACTAAGAGCAGGCCAATCAATAGGTCCGACTGTCCATGTGCTAGAGCGTTGGACGAAAATCGGAGCGCACAGAGCAAGGCGAGGATCGCGATCCAGATCTCGCGCTGAAATTTGTCGCCCTCCTCCGGTAAACGTCCGCCACCGGTGAGCTGCCAACTCGTGCGGATGAGCAAAATCAGGGCCGCGAAGCTAACCAGTTGGAAGACCACGTTCGAAACCCACATCGGCAGCCAGACAAAGGGGACAGCTACCACAGCGGAAAACGGCGGGTAACAAAAAGGGTCGCTGGCAAGATAGAGACTTTCGCTACTCAACAGGCGGGCGCCCGCCGGAACATAAACGTTAGTCCACTCCAATTGCTTTCGGCCCGCCGCCGCGATACTCATTCCAAGGCCGACCAAGCCCGTCACGATATAAACCCCGAGGACCAGATTAGAACGACTGGTTTTCAACGCTTGCGTGACCATTTAATCGTTTTACGCCCTTGCGACAAGCGTTTGCCCTAAATCAGCTTGGCCGAAGTTTCGCGCGATTCGCCGATTCCCCAACGCGCGGGTCCATCTCAATCATGGCTGAAAATAAAAAGACGCGCCGCGTGGCTCGCGAACGCGACGCCGGAAGCTGTTGAGGAATACACGTAAGCAATAATGGTCCACGCCTCCTCATTTCTGGCGCAAGCTACTGATTATCAAATACAACCGACCCTAACGGGATTCGAACCCGTGTTACCGCCGTGAAAGGGCGATGTCCTAGGCCTCTAGACGATAGGGTCACGAAGCCGCCCAATATTCCATTCGATGGCCGTAAGGCAACCTCGCGGCACCATCAGCCCGCGGATGCAAGATCGACAATCAACCGTGCCGTGCGCGCGGTCGCGCCGCGATGTGTGTCCAACGCTTCGCGCGCGTTCCGGGCCATTTCTTCACGGTCATCCGGATTCGCCAGGAGAGCGGACATGGCCCGTCGGAGTTCAGTCGCAGAATTCACTTGAACGGCTCCTCGTTGAGTCACGAGCGTGTTTGCCAAGACAGCGAAGTTTTCCATGTGGGGACCAAACAATACCGGTTTCCCGGCCAGGATCGCTTCGGCTGGATTTTGCCCGCCGCGCGCCAGCAAACTTTTCCCGATGAAGGCAAGGGTCGCCACACCGTACCAGTCACGCAGCTCACCAGTGGAATCGATCAGCAAACAATCGAGAAATGGATCCGGCGCGGGCAACTGACTTCGGAGCGCGACATGGAACCCGATTCCTTCCAGGTCTCGCTCAATTTCAGCGATCCGCTCCGTGTGTCGCGGCGCCAGAATCAGCAGCAGATCAACAAAGTCCCTTCGTAGAGCGCGGAACACTTCGGCTAGAACTTTTTCTTCTCCACTGTGGGTGCTGCCTCCGAAAATCACCGTGCGCTTTTCCAATCCAAAGCCGGCAAGAATTGTGGCCGGGAGATCAGGGTCGACTTCCGCGTTCTCCGGATCGTACTTGATGCTGCCGACGTGATGAATTCTGTCCGCTTCAACGCCGAGCGCTTTCCATCTTTCGACATCTTCGAGGTTTTGAACGCAAATCGCATCGAGCAGGCGAAAAGTCGGTGCGACAAAACTGCGGAACATCCGAAACCGTTTCTCGGACCGTGGCGACAAGCGGGCGTTGACCAGAGCGATCGGAATTTTCCCGGCGTGCGCTTCGGCCACCAGATTGGGCCAGACTTCTGCCTCAACCAGAATAATCGCTTTGGGTCTGATCGTGGCGAAGGCGCGGTGCATGATTGGCCAAAAATCGAGTGGACTGTACATGACCTCGATCCAATCGGGGGCGTTTTGATTTGCGAAAGCGAACCCGGTTGTCGTCGTCGTTGTCAGGACGCAATGCACGTCCGGCTTCGAAATGCGAATTTGTCTGGCCAGTTTCAGCGCGATTGTCACTTCCCCAACACTGACCGCGTGCAACCAGGTCGCTTTTTTCCAGTACAATCGCGCGCGCAAATGCGCGTCGTAATTTCCGAGTCGCTGACCAAAGTTTTTGCGGTAGCCACCGCGCCGGAACATTTTGATGAGGTAACCCGGCAGAAAAAACACCAGGCCAAGCGGCCAGAGCAAATTGTAGATGAAGCGAATCATTCGATTGCGGAAACCGGAAGCCGGATAGCGGAAAGAAAAAGAACTTCTGTCGCACCATAGGTTTTCGCACGCGTAACGCTCCAAAAAGGCGTGGCTGCAAAATGTTCGCTCGGCCGTTTCTCCAACACAAAAACTCCATCCGGTTCGAGCAGGCGCGGCAACGTCTCATTGGCCAAAAGTCTTTCGGTGAACCGCTGGCCGGATTTCATTTTGTCGTAAGGCGGATCGGCAAAGACGATTTGGAATTTCTCAGCGGCTGCGGCCGTATTCTTTAGGAAGCTAAAAACGTCCTGTTGGCGAACGCGGCCAGTTAGTTTCGTTTTAGCGAGGTTTTTTTCGATGGCTGTGGTCGATTGTCGATCTTCTTCGACAAAAATGGCCGAGTCAGCGCCGCGACTGAGCGCCTCGATACCGAGGGCACCGGTGCCGGCAAAAAGATCGAGAACGCGAGCGCCAATCACCATTTCACCAAGGCTAGAGAAAATCGCCGCTTTCACGCGGTCCATTGTTGGGCGAACGCCGTTCTTGGGCGAAACCAGCCGAACGCCGCCGGCGCGACCGGCGATTACTCTCATGGCGAATTGGCCGGGCTCGGCGCCGCCGGTGACGCGTTTGTCTCGGGGCTTGCTGCCGGCGCCGATTCGTCAGGTTTTGTCTGCGCTCCTTTTTTCTTTTTCGGTTTATCGTTTTTGCCGCCCCAAAAACTGTTCACCAGATCTTTCAGATCGCGCCCCACCACTTTTTCGAGCAAATTTGTTTTTGGCCTTTCGATGGTCCCGCTGACTTCGAAATCGACTGCGGAATAACCAGGCTCCTCGGTTGGCTGAAAATTCGACCGGATCGGTTTGAAAAGTTGGGCGCGAATCTTTTCATTGATGGCCAGCCGCGAACTCAAATGAAGTTTACCGCGAAAACTCACCGTCCCGGTGGCGGAAAGATGAATATTGGCCGAGCGCAGAACTAATTCGTCAATCGTTACTACACCCGGGGCGAGATGGTATTTGGCCTCGGCCTGGTCGAGATGCAGCTGAGTGAGCTCTTCGATTTGAAAAAGCTGGCCGAGCGCGACGAGCAGATTGTATTGCCGAAGCTGGCCATCGTGTAAAAAGATTTCGCCGCTTCCGGCCAGCGCGTCCGGGTCCGTCGTTTTTCCTTCCGTTTGCAGACTACCCTCGAGCTTTCCCTGCAGAACTCCGCTTGGTCCGCCTGCTTCGGTAATAATTTGATCAGCCTGCACGCCACGGAACTTCATTTCGACCCGAAACGGTGATTCATCCGTTTCCGGCTGCATGGTAAAGCGACCAGTAACATCTCCCCCGCCCACCCGCGCAGAGACCTGCGAAAGATCGAGACCGTTCGAATCATATCGCAATGGCGATCTCAATTGCTGAAGAAAAAAGCGCTCGCGCAACGAAACCCTCGCTACCCGCGCGTTCCCCTTCAAGGCAGAAGCATTGCTGAAGACCGCACGAAACCCGACCCCCTCGAAATTCGCCACCGCTTCGTTTACGCGGCCGAGAAAACGAAAATTGCCATCTGTCAGACTGACTTTATGAATCTCAGAGATAAATGCCGTCGACGCATTCGCCTTCCGTTCCGAATGAGGCTTCGGTTGTTTTGGCCGTGCCCCTGTCGCGGCACTTTGCGCAGGAGTCTCTGTGCTTCTTGATTCTTCAGGAGAAGAAACCTCTGACTTAGGAACGATATTCAGAGCGTTTTCCGGAGCCTCGGGCCGCAAATCCGGCAATCGCCATTTGCCTTCGGCGTTTTGCGGCCAAACTACGTTCGGACTGACGAGCGATGCCTCCTTGATCACGAGCCGCCTCGAAAAAAGAGAAAAGAAGGCGATCCGCAGCCCAAAATTTTTCGCCTCGAGAAAGTTGCCGCTGGCGCCAGTTGTTCCCTGCGCGATGGTGATTCCGCTGAGTTTCAGGCCACTCCAGGGCGTCACGCTGATGCGTCCAATCTTTAAGGTTGCGCCAAAACGCTGGCGAAGTTCCTGCTGAATCCTTGCTTGTGTCCCCTGGGATTGTACATACAAGTTCAGAGCCAAAAAAACGACTGCACCGAAGATCAACAACCCTCCGATAATAATCAGTATAAGGCGGCCGAACTTTTGCACGCGAAGACGTTACGCAGGGCATGTTTGAAGAAAAGATGAAACCGGAACCGTGCTGGGATGAGTAGCACCCTCGTTATTCTCAATCCGGCCGCGCACAGCGAGCGCGCCCTGCGAAAACGCGCGCAGGTCGAATCGCTGGCGCGGGATTGCGTTGTCTGCGCCACTACCCGCACCGGCGAAGCCGAACTTATGGCGCGACGCGGCGTAGAAGAAGGTTTCGACAAAATCGTGGCTGCGGGCGGCGACGGCACGATCAACGAAGTCGTGAATGGCTTGGCCGACACAGATGTCACGCTTGGCGTTCTGCCAATCGGCACGATGAATGTTTTCGCGACCGAGCTCGGTCTTCCGGTTCACGATCTCGAATTTTGCTGGAACATCGTCAGAGGCGATAGCACGCGATCAGTAGATCTGCCGAGAGCCAACCAGAAATTCTTTGTTCAGCTCGCCGGCGTCGGACTCGACGCTCAAGTGGTCCAGGAAACGAGCAGCCAATTAAAGCGAAATTTTGGGCCGCTTAGTTATTTGATTTCGGCCGCTCAAATCGCCGCCCGCCAGCCGCCGAGGCTCTTCATTCAATCAGAGGATGCGTCGATTGACGAAGGGTCATTCGTCCTTGTCGGCAACGGCCGCTTATATGGAGGGCGATTTCCATTTTTTAAACATGCCGTGATCGACGACGGCCTGTTGGACGTGATCGTTTTCAAGCGGCTCGGGTATCTCGAGATCATCAAATATCTGCAGGACGTAATATTTAGTTCCAAAATTCGTGTGCCGGAGATTGAATATTTTCAAACCCGACGGCTGCGCGTGGACAGCGATCAATCCGTCCCGGTCGAAGTCGACGGCGAATTGGTCGGCAATTGCCCGGTGCAGTTTAGCCTGCACGAGCGCTCGCTTCGCGTTTTGGTGAAGTAGGATCGACATGTCCGATCGTGCCGGGCTTTTGCGCCGATTGAAATTCTGCTGACAAAAAAATCGCATTGCGATAGGCTCATTAGGTGCGGCTGTCGCGGGGAAAATCATCACTATCTGCGCGGCCGTGGACAGAAAGCAGACGCGTCGTCCTGCTGGCGCTCATCGGGCTGAATGTTGCCAGTTTCGTTGCGCAGTTTTTTCTCGATGCATTTGAGCCCGGTTTCGTGCGCGATTATCTCGCACTAAGCAATCGAGGCGTTCATGACGCTTACGCATGGCAGTTCGTCACGGCGATGTTCCTCTATGGAGGACCGTGGCATTTCCTCGGAAACCTGCTGGTCTTGTATGTTCTCGGGCGGGACATCGAATCCATTCTCGGCCAACGACACTTTCTGTATTTATTTTTGAGCGGGGCGATCGGCGGCGAGCTCGGGCATTTATTTCTGATGCCGTCCGAAACGCTTTTGTATGCCGCCAGCGGAGGCGTTGCCGCTGTGCTGATCGCTTACGCGACGATTCTGCCAGAACTGGACCTGATCGCGTGGCGCCTGTCGCGTTTCTCATTTCACCTCAAAGCAAAGCACTTCGCTTATGCGATCCTGTTCTTGAGTTTGGTGATGCTGGTGATCGACCGAAATGGCGCGGTCATGCACAGCGCAATTCCGGGTGGTCTTGCCGCGGGCTGGCTTTACGCCAACTTGCTCGGCTTCGGACATGCGTCTTGGTTGCAGCGAATCCTACGGCGTCGCCGGGAAGCCGCCACGCGTCTGCAACGCATGACGCCAGCGGAGTTCATCGAGCACGAAATCGATCCGTTGCTTGAAAAAATTTCGCGCAACGGAATGCAAAGCCTGACCCGGGCCGAACGTCGTCTTCTTTCCCAGGCGCGCGAAAAAGTCGGCCAGATCTAATCCACGTCTGCTGGCGGCAAAGATCGATAATAGTATTTCGTCCAGTTTCGCGGCATCTTTCGGTTCATGCAGACCGCGAACTGGATCAAAAAGAAATCCGCCGGTTCGCTGCAGCCGGCGCAAGTCGAAACCACTCTGGTTCAACTCAATGAAACGTGGCCGGAAACCGCAGTAGCGCTGCCCGACGCAATTCAAAATTTTCCGCTCGGCGAGGCGGCGCTGCTTCATCTTTTATCAGTCTCAAGTATTTGCGCGGCCCGGATCGTTCAGAACCCGGGGCTTTTACTCTGGCTTTCACAACCTGAAATCTGTTTGCAAGGCCGTGATCCCGCGGAGATGGCAGGCGAACTTCATCGAGCGCCCGATAATGACGTAGCTACAAATAACTTTCGCGTTCTTCGTCGTTGGAAAAACAAGGAGATGACGCGGGTCGCGTTGCGCGAGCTCGCGAACGCGGCGGCGCTCGAAGAGACTACTTCGGAGTTATCGCAACTCGCGGAAATTTGCGTGCGCGAGGTCTTCGTCCACTGGAATACAAAATTCCGCGAATCCCTTGGATCGCCCGCAGCTGACTTTGCCATCCTTGCTCTCGGCAAACTCGGCGGCCGCGAGTTAAATCACAGCTCCGATGTCGATCTTATTTTTCTCTACAGCGAAGAAGGCGAGCTCTCTCCGCGAGTTTCGTATCATCAGTGGTTCAATCAATTAGCCGAAAAAATTCTGGAAACGTTTGCCATCCACGACCCGGAAGGCGCGCTTTTCCGGGTCGATCTCCGTTTGCGCCCGGAAGGCTCGGCTGGTCCGCTCGCTCGCTCACTCGAAAGCATGGAAAATTACTACGCCGGTTTCGGCGAAACCTGGGAACGGATTGCGTTGATCAAAGCGCGGGGAATTGCCGGCGATCGGGAGCTGGCCTACGAATTTCTGCGCCAACATCAGCCATTCATTTACCCGCGCAGCCCGACGCCGGACCTGCTCGACGAAATCGCCAAGATCAAAAGAAGAATCGAGCGCGACATCGCGCGATCGGATAGCCTGGAGCGGGACGTTAAACTTGGCCGGGGCGGAATCCGCGAGATCGAATTCGTGGTCCAGACGCTGCAGTTCATTCACGGCGGGCGACATATCTTTTTGCGGGAGACGAGCACACTGGATGCATTGCGCGGGCTTTCG